>CAVFVA010000001.1:0-82787 GCA_963625835.1 Clostridium sp. AF37-5
CAGATTTTCTATGGGGCATGTTGACAAAAGCGAAGAATACAAAAATGAATGCCAAATTTTTGAATGGAAAAACGGCGCTTTGCTGAGGCATTATGTTCACGGCGGCAAGCTTTTTACGGAAGAATTTATGTATATCCATTTCTTTTGCCGCCCGATGAAATATTTGCAAAAGAATTACGGCGATGATGCAAGATATATAATTTATCCCGATTGCGTTAAGGATTTTAACGGCGAAATCGATGTTAAAACGGTTAAAAAGCTTGCGAAAAACCCCGCCGCGGCATATTATGCTAAAAGTATTTGGGCAAACAGGCGCAAGCTTACGCCGAAAAAAATTATTTTTAATGTTAAAAACATGATTAAAAGAAAGCTGAAAAAATAAACTTTTCGCTGCGGAGGGATCATGAAAAAAAGCACTGCGTTAAAGCCGAGAGAGCATTGGATAGATGTTCTCAAGGGAATTGGAATAATTTTAATAATGATGGGGCATATAAACAGCCAAACCAAATCCGTGCCGTGGATTTATTCGGTGCCCGTGGCGCTTTTCTTTGCACTTTCGGGGCTGATTTACGCCACATTTGAAATAAAGAAGAACATCCCTTTTAAGGAGTTTCTTATTAAGCGGCTGAAATCGCTTATTGTGCCATTCATCTTTTTCAGGCTGATTTTGGTTGTTTGGTGGCTGATTGCCGAGCGCCGCTTCCGTGAACTTGATATGGGACCGATTTGGTTTTTGCCCGCTCTCTTTGCCGCGGAAATTATTTCTTATTTTATTTGCAAAAAGCAAAATCCCATATTTAATACAGTAGCTTTTATTGCCCTTTTCGCCGCCTTGGCATGGCTGAAAAAGGCAGGGTTCGATAATAATGTATTCGGCAAAAGCATAATGATAGGAATTGATGCCGCCGGTTGGTATAATTTCGGCGTTTTGGCGGGATACATAGGCAAAAATCTTAAAATCAAAAAGGAGTATGCCGTTGTTATTATTTGCGCGCTGCTTGCAATCACAACCGTTATAAGCATAATAAACGGCAGCATTTCGCTCTACAGCTCGCTTTTCGGCAAAAATATATTGCTTTATATTCTCGAAGCCGCATGCGGCTCGGTTGCTTTAATTATGCTTTGCAAATATTTGCTTACGAAATTTGCCCCACTTGAATACCTGGGCAGATACACAATTATTCTTTTTGCAACGCATGAGCCGATCAAGCGAATTTTGCTTAAATTGGCGGAAATAATAACCGCAAAGCTCGGCAAATCGCTCAGCATTCAATTTTTGCAAAGCAACTTTTTTACAAGCTTGATTATTTTGATTTTAATTATTTTGATTGAACTTTTGGTGATTTTGATTTTCAGATTCATTAAATTAAAAACCGAATCAAACGGAGCATTCAGGATTTTATTTTCCTTTGTGCAGGAATAACAACAGCTTAAAACAAACCGCCGTTTCGGAGGGGGTATATAGTGAGTACTACAGATTTTTTTAATAAATTGGTAAACAGCGGCACTATGCTGGTTAAGCAATATATGCTTTGGTCCGTGCTTGTTGTTTGCGTGATTATGCTTATAATTCTTATACGGGATTTTCGAAAAAGGCATAATTCGCTGAATTTTTTTGACTTTGCAAGCACACCGGGGAACGAAAAAAAATATTTAAGCATTATGGCACTGATTTTGCCCTTTGCAGTTGTGCTCAACGCCACTTTATTCAGCCGAATAGGCGTTTACAACATCACTCATCCGCTTGCATATCTTTGGGCAGGCTGGAATCCGTTTACCGGTGATTTAAACCAAACATGGAACACCATTGCCTTTATTCCGATAGGCACAACAATATATTTTTACGCAAAAAATGTGCGCGGCAAAAAAGTACACAGCATCACCTGCATTTGGCTGAGCACGCTGATTGCTTTGGCAACCTCGCTTATTATTGAAACAACTCAGCTTGTGTTTAAAATAGGCACATTTCAAATATCAGATCTTTTTTACAACACCCTCGGAGGACTGCTCGGCGGATTGATTTTTGTGATGATTCGAAAAATCCGCCGCAGAATCGCATACAAACACGTGCGTTAAATTTAAATTTCCTTTAATATTTACTTTATGAATATTGACATTCATTTAACAATGTGATATTCTAAAATTAACGATAAGCAGAACAACTGCTTAAAAAAGGAGGCGTTCTTTATGGACGAAAATAATTTTAACCAGCAACCGAGCGGGCAATATACCCCTCAATCCGAGCCGCAAAATACACAAAGCGGGCAATATGCAGATCCGTCACAGCAATTTTACGCAAATCAGCCTCAGCAGCCTGTTTACAATCAGCCGCCCGTACAGCAGCCATTTTATCCGCCTTATGACCCCACAACTCAGGTTATGAGCGTCGGTCAATATGTTGGCATGTTTATTTTAAGTGCGATTCCGATTGTTAACATTATTTGCTGGATAGTTTGGCTTTGTTCTTCAAACACAAATAAGAATAAGAAGAACTATATTAAAGCAAGTATTATCCTTTGGATTATCGGTTTGGTGATTTGGCTTATCATATTGGCAATCCTCACCGCAACAGGCGCATCTCTCGGCAGCTATTATTAAAAATCACATCGCTGCATATACATATAAATGAAAAAGCGAGCCCCGCGGGGCTCGCTTTTTTTCGCCTTTAATGACTTATATTAAATAAACAGAGATTATTCGCAATCGCAAATCAATTTGCGTGTTTTTAAAATTCTTGAAGCAGAAACGGAAAATTCATCAAGCCCCCATTCGATGAGGCGCGGAATCATTTTTGAATCCGCTGCAGCCTCTCCGCACATACCGACGGGGATTCCTGCCTTTTTGGCACTTTTGATTGTGATTTCAATTGCCTTTAAAACGGCCGGGTCGCTTGAATTATAAAGATAAGAAACCTCGTTGTTACCGCGATCCGCAGCCATTGTGTAGCCGGTTAAATCATTTGTGCCTATGCTGAAGAAATCTGCAACTGCGGCAAGCCTGTCTGCAACAAAAACGGCAGCCGGTGTTTCCACCATAATGCCGAGCTTGATATCACGCTTATATTCCCTGCCCTCGGCAGATAATTCAGCCTTGCATTCTTCAAGCAGAGCTTTTGCTTTAATAACCTCCTCCTCGCTGCAAACAAGGGGAAGCATTATCTTAATGTTTCCGTAGCAGGCGGCACGAAGTAAAGCGCGAAGCTGCACCTTAAAAAGAGCCGTGTTTTTAAGGCAATATCTTATGGCACGCAAGCCCATAAACGGATTTTCCTCTTTTTCGATTTGAAGATAAGGAATGTTTTTATCACCGCCCACATCAAGTGTGCGAATAATAACCTCCTTGCCGCCCATTGCCTTTGCAACTGCGCTGTAAGCCTCAAACTGTTCTTCCTCGCCCGGAGCCTGAGTTCTGTCCATATAAAGAAACTCTGTTCTGAAAAGACCGATGCCCTCTGCTCCGTTCACAACGGCACCGTGAACATCCTCAGCCTTGGCGATATTAGCATAAACGGCTTTTTTAACTCCGCCCTTTGTAACGGTGGGCTTGTTTATATATTCCTTGAGCATAAGCCTTTCCTTTTGCTCCTGCTCTTTCAAATCCGAATACTTTGCAACATCCTCGGCAGACGGCGAAAGGATTATTTCGCCGCGAACAGCGTCGGCAATCAATTCATCGCCGGTTTTTATAACGCTTGCCGCATCCTTAACACCTAAAACGCAAGGAATGCCGAGAGCGCGCGCAATAATTGCACTGTGCGAGGTTACGCCGCCGATTTCGCCGATAACTGCCTCCACATTTTGCGGATTTATCTTTGAAGTCATACTCGGTGTAAAATCGCAAGCCACAAGAACCGTGCCCTTTTCAACCTTTGAAATATCCGTTTCATCGCACCCGAGCAAGATTTTTAAAAGCCCGGTTTTGATATCGTTCACATCGGTTGCCCTTTGGCGGGTGAGTTCATCATCCGCCGCAGAGAAAATTTGGTGAAACATGGTGCAAACATTATCAACCGCTTGCTCGGCAATCACGCCGCCGGTAATGGTGTCCTTCATTTGACCTATCATAAAGGGATCGGCAAGCATTGCAAGATGACCCTGCAATATTTCGGCATTTTTTTCGCCGGCATTAGCGGAAAGTTCCGAAATAAGAGCATTTGTTTCGGCAGTGAATTTTTCCACTGCGCCGTCAAGGCGTGCCGCTTCCGTTTCGGCATCCGTGAAGCTTTTGCCGGAATAATCAAGATTAAGTTCCTTTATCACAACAGCCTTGCCGATGCCGTAGCCCTCTGACACGCCTATTCCTTTAAAGCACTTTTCGTTAATCATATCAATCCATTCCGTTTTCAATCAGTGAAACAGCCTTTTCAAGCATTTCGTTTTCATCAGGTCCGCTGCATTCAACCGTGATTTCCGTGCCGTATTTAATGCACGCTGCCATGATATTCATAATGCTTTTTCCGTTTATTGATTTATCGCCTGCAACAAGCGTTACCTCTGACTTAAATTTTGCCATTTCGGTAACGAACACATTTGCCGGTCTCATATGAAAACCCATTTTATCAACAACAGTAACTTTTTTGCTAACCATAATTATTATGCCTCTCTTATATTTACAATTTAATTATTCATTTACTCTTTTTTTCTTAAGCAATGCAAGCATAAGCGCACCGACTACGGAGCCTGCAACCAATGCAATGATATAGCCTAAAGGATTATCAACAACAATAAATGTGAAGATACCGCCGTGAGGAGCCGGGCATGCACAGTCGAAAAGCGAAGTGATAAGACCTGCAACGGCAGAACCAACCATGCAAGAAGGAATTACGCGAAGCGGATCTGAAGCTGCATAAGGAATTGCACCCTCTGTGATGAAGCAAAGACCCATAAGATAGTTTACGGGACCGCTCTTGAGTTCTTCCTTAGTCCATCTGTTTTTAAAGAAGGTTGTTGCAAGTGCGATTGCAATCGGGGGAACCATGCCGCCAATCATAACGGCAGCCATAATCCAAGTGTTTCCGTCTGCAATTGCAGCCGTGCCGAAAACATATGCAGCCTTGTTGAACGGACCGCCCATATCAATAGCCATCATAGCGGCAAGCACAATTGAAAGAAGCACGCGGCTTGTTTCGCCGAGGCTTGAAAGACCGTTTGAAAGTGCCGTGTTTACAACACCGACAATCGGATTTATCAGGCACATAACAACACCGATAAGGAAAGTGCCGAGAAGCGGATAGATGAATACGGGTTTAATACCGTCCATAGATTTCGGAAGCCATGAGAACGCCTTTTTGAGTCCGTTTACAAGAACACCGGCGATAAAGCCTGCAAGGAGCGCACCGAGGAAACCGGAAACTGCCGAATCGTCACCAACAAGGCCCTGATTTGCAATAAATGCCTTAAATGTGAAGCCGTTTGCGGCAAACATACCGCCTACGATACCGGGCAAAAGACCGGGACGGTCTGCGATTGACTGCGCAATAAAACCTGCAAGAATCGGAAGCATAAACGAAAATGCTGCTTTACCGATCCAGAACACGGCAGATGCAACCGGGTTTGTGAAGCCGAATGTGTCGCCCACATCGGCATTGCCTGCAATCGTATCAATAAGGAAGCCAAGTGCGATAAGCACACCGCCGCCTACTACGAACGGAAGCATATGTGAAACGCCGTTCATAAGATGCTTATAAAGCCTGCGACCGAAGCTTTCTTTTTCATCGTCATATTCCGAGGATGACGGTTCTTCGCTGCCGTCGCTGTGATAGGTGGGCACTTTACCGTCCACAACCCTTTGAATCAACTCGCCGGGTTTGTTAATGCCCGATGAAACAGAGGTTTTAAGAACCTTTTTGCCGTCAAACCTTGCCATTTCAACATTTTTATCGGCTGCAACGATAATGCCGTCGCACTCCTCGATTTCTTTTTTGGTGAGCACATTTTTTGCACCGCCGGAGCCGTCTGTTTCAACCTTGATTGTGTAGCCCATTTCCTTGGCTTTTTTCTCAAGTGCCTCGGCAGCCATATACGTGTGAGCAATACCCGTGGGGCAAGCCGTTACACCCAAAATTCTGTAGCCCTTCGGAGCTTCTGTTTCGGCAGGCTTAACTTCCTCATCGGGATATTTGATTTTTTCCTGCGCATCGATTATCTGCAAAAATTCATCTGCGCTTTGCGCTGCCCTAAGCTTTTCCGTGAAATCCGGATCCATAAGCATAACCATAAGGCGCGAAAGAATTTCAAGATGCACATCGCCGTTTTCCGTGGCAGCTATCATAAACAGCAGATCGGACGGTTTACCGTCCGGTGCGCCGTAATCAACACCGCCTTTAACCGTGATTGCCGAAAGTGCCGGAGCTTTAACCGCGCTTGTTTTTGCGTGGGGAACGGCAATTCCGTCTCCGATAGCGGTTGAGCCCTGCTCCTCCCTTGCAAGAATTGCAGCCTTATAAGCGTCCTTATCCTTAAGATTGTCGGCAGCTGCATGAAGACCTATCAAAGCATTTATTGCATCGTCCTTGCTTGAAATGTCAAGTCCCAGCGTGATTGCCTCAGGCTTCAGTAAATCGATGATCCTCATAAATTTCCCTCCTTAATTTATTTTGGGATCTAAAGCTTTTTAAAGGCATCTTCAATGCCTTTTGAGTCCGCAAGTGTGTAGCTGAATGCCGTTGCATTCGAGCAGGCAGAGCCGAGTTTTAAGGCATATGAATAATCTTTTTTATCCATATAGCCGGCAACGAAGCCTGCCACCATGGAATCGCCGCAGCCAACCGAATTAAGCGGCTTGCCGGGAATGATTCCGATTGATTTTATTTCGCCGTTTTCGGCGATTAAAATTGCGCCGTCCTTGCCTCTTGAAACAAGCACATTACGTGCGCCCATTTTTTGAAGCTTTTGGGCATAATTTATAATTTCCTGCTCGTTTCTTATTGTTACCCCAAAAAGATCGCCGAGCTCAAAATTATTAGGTTTTATTAAAAACGGCTTATATTTAAGCACATTCAAAAGCAAATCGCCGGTGGCATCCACCACGGCTTCCACTCCCTTTTTGGAAGTGATTGAAAGTATTTTTTCATACATATCTGCCGGCAAGGTTCCGGGAACGCTGCCTGCAAGCACAAGCACATCGCCGCTGCCGAGCGTTTTAATGATATCGATCAGCTCAGCAACCTCACTTTCGCCGACGGGCGGTCCGCCTGCGTTTATATCAAGCTCCGTTTCAGAACGAACCTTAACATTTATTCTTGTGTTGCCCTCTTTAAGCTTTATAAATTTTGTGTGAATGCCGTCTTTCTCCAGCATTTCCTCCAGTTTTTCACCCGTGAAACCCGCTTTAAAGCCAAGCGCAACGCTTTCCTTTCCAAGCCTTGAGAGCAAAACAGAAACATTTATGCCCTTTCCGCCGTAGCTGAGTTCCTCGCCGTATGTGCGGTTGATATCGTCAAAGCGCAGTTTTTCAACCTTCATCACATAATCAAGCGCAGGGTTAAAGGTTACCGTGTAAATCATATATATCGCCTCCGATTTAATCAACAACCTTAATAACGGTTTTGTTTTTATATGCCTTTTCGGGTTCCGCATCCGTTATAATGCATGCCGTGTCAAGCGTTGCAAAGCGAACGGATGAAGTTTTTCCGAATTTTGATGAATCCGCCAAAATATAGGAAACAAACGAATTTTCCATTGCCGCTGCCTTAACAAATGCCTCCTCCGTGTCCGGAGTGGTAAATCCACTTGAAAGCGAAACACCGTTAGCACCCAAAAAAGCCTTTGTGAAATTGAAATTATGAATGCTGCGTGCCGCCATCAAACCCACGATTGCCTCCGTGGTTTGCTTTAACTTGCCGCCGAGCACATAAACATTCAGCCCCTTGCGGCACATTTTTTTTGCGTGGCTTATACCGTTTGTAACAAAGCTTGCCGTGCAACCCTCGTCGATATAATCAATCATATAAAGAGTGGTTGTGCCGGCGTCCATATAAATAAAATCATCACCCTGAATTTGCGCTGCGCAATATTTTGCAATTCTGCGCTTTTCATCAGAATGCTCGGCTTTTTTTGCGTTTACATTTTCTTCCTGCGAAATAAACTGTTGCTTATTAAGCGTTGCGCCGCCGTGCACCTTATTTATATTTCCCTTTTTTGAAAGTTCTATCAAATCCCGCCTTACGGTTGATTCCGAAGCATCCAAAATTTGCGTTAATTCCGAAACACTGACAGCGCCGCGTTCCTGAATTATTTGCAAAATTCTGTCTTTTCTTTCTTGATGCAGCATTTGTAAATCCTCCTCGGGTTTTCCCGATTACAGCTTCATTTTATCAATTCGTGCACAATCCGTCAATACATTTCAATCATTTTCGTTCATTTGAACAGTTGCAGCCGCGATTTCGTACCTTTTTGCACAATAAAAGGCTTTATTTTTGACCGATTTTGCCTGTTTCTTCAATTCCGTTAGAAAAACAGTCAAATATATTTTTCTGATTTTGCAAAATTATCGTTTGTTTTAATATTGATACAATCAAAAGATCTAATTATACGCAAAAAAGCGTGTGCATTCAAAAGAACGCACACGCTTAAAATACTATTAAATTTTAAAAATCACTCAGCTTTATTGCTGCCGGAAAGATATTCATCTATCGCCGCGGCGGATTTTTTACCTGCTCCCATAGCTTTGATGACTGTTGCCGCACCGGTTACGGTGTCGCCGCCGGCAAAAACGCCTGCTCTGGAGGTTTTGCCGTTTTCATCCGCAACTATGCAGCCGCGTTTATCAACCTCAAGACCCATAGTGGTGGTTTTGATAAGCGGATTCGGTGAAGTGCCGATTGCAATTATAACACTGTCCACATCAATAACATGATTGCTGCCCTCAACAGTTTCGGGGCGTCTTCTGCCGGATTCATCCGGCTCACCGAGCTGCATATCGACGCATTCAATGCCGCAAACATTATGATCCTCGTCCCCGAGAATACGAACGGGATTTGTGAGCGTTTTAAATTCAATAAGTTCTTCCTCGGCATTTTCAACTTCTTCCAGCCTGGCGGGAAGTTCTTCCATAGAGCGGCGGTAAATAACATAAACCTTTTCGGCGCCGAGCCTCATGGCACACCTTGCGGCATCCATGGCAACATTTCCTCCGCCCACAACAGCCACCTGCTTGCCGTGCTGAACGGGAGTACGGCTGTCATCCTTATAAGCCTTCATAAGATTTATACGGGTAAGAAATTCGTTTGCAGAATAAACGCCTTTAAGATTTTCACCCTCAATACCCATAAACCTTGGCAAGCCTGCGCCCGAGCCGATGAAAACAGCATCATACTTTGCAAGAATATCATCAACCGATATACTGCGACCGATAACAACATTTGTTTCTATGTCAACGCCGAGAGCCTTTAAGCCCTCAACCTCTTTTGCAACGATTGCCTTGGGGAGCCTGAATTCGGGAATGCCGTAAACAAGCACGCCGCCGGCAACATGAAGTGCCTCAAAAATCGTGACGGAATAACCGAGCTGTGCCAAATCACCTGCACAGGTGAGTGAGCTGGGACCGGAGCCTATCACGGCAACCTTTTTGCCGTTTTTAGGGATGTTTACGGGTTCTATTTCGGAATGTTCGTTGTGATAATCGGCAACAAATCTTTCAAGCCTGCCGATAGCAACGGATTCTCCCTTTATACCGCGCACACATTTTGATTCGCACTGCCTTTCCTGAGGGCAAACTCTGCCGCAAACAGCCGGCAAAGCAGATGTTTTTGCAATAACTTGATAAGCCTCTTCAAACCTGCCCTCTGCCACAAGCGCAATAAATTCGGGAATGGAAATATTAACGGGGCAGCCTGAAACGCAGGGATGATGCTTGCAATTTAAGCATCTTTTTGCCTCTTCAATTGCTGTTTCGGCATCATAGCCAAGTGCAACCTCTTTAAAATTTCTGTTTCTTACCAAAGGCTCCTGGCAAGGCATCGGGTGTCTGTCGCTGTTATTCATCACTGTTGCACCTCCTGCTTTAAAAGATTGCATTCTTCCTCGCGCTCAAATTTTTTATACATTGCGCCGCGCTCCATAGCTTCATCATAATCAACAAGATGGCCGTCAAACTCGGGTCCGTCAACGCAGGCAAATTTTGTTTCGCCGCCGACGGTGAGCCTGCAGCCTCCGCACATTCCTGTGCCGTCTATCATAATCGGATTCATTGAAACAACTGTTTTAATTCCGTATTCCTTCGTGAGCTTTGAAACAAACTTCATCATCGGAAGCGGTCCGATTGCCATAACAAGATCATAATTTTCGCCCGAATCGATAAGCGATTTAAGCGCATCGGTTACAAAGCCTTTGGTTCCTGTGGAGCCGTCGTCGCTCACAAGCACATATTTATCCGAAACGGATTCAAATTCATTTTGAAGAATAACAAGATCTTTATTTCTGAAACCAACTATCGAATGAACGGTTGCACCGCACGCTGCGAACTTTTTGGCAACGGGATATGCAATCGCCGTGCCTACGCCGCCGCCGACAACGGCAACCTTTTTATAACCCTCTGTTTTTGTGGGATTGCCGAGCGGGCCCACAAAATCCTCTATATAATCGCCTGCATTTTTCATATTAAGGCGTGTTGTTTCCGCACCCACGATTTGGAAAATAATCGTTACGGTTTCTTTTTCCCTGTCAAAATCCGCAATTGTGAGCGGCACTCTTTCGCCGTCCTTATCAACACGAAGAATAATAAACTGACCGGGCTCTGCCTTTTTTGCCACAAACGGAGCCTCGATAAGCATTTTGGTTACGGTGCTGTTCAATTCTTCTTTGCCGAGAATTTTATACATTAAACTCTGCCCTCTCTCATTTTCATTACATAATGAAAAAATGTTTTAAACTCAATTACACAAATTATATTATATGCAAATATTTTTTACAATAAGCAAGCCGCCTTTTCTGAATATTTGCACGAAATACTCATTTAAGGCGGCGCGTTTTTAGGTGAAATTGTCTTTTAAAAAGTGCCGAAATTCGGCATAATCACCCGATATTTTATAATTAGTTTATAATTGAAAATCACTTTGCAAGCCTGATAACATTCCAGCTGAACGGCTTAAGCTCGGCTGTAACTGTTTTTCCGTCCGAAACGGGAAGCCCGTTTTTATGCGGCTTAACGGTTACGGCGTCAAATCCGTTTTCGGCTTTTTTGTTATAGCCGTCCATTGAAATAAATTCAACGGGCTTATAGCCGTCAAAATCCAGCATATTAACCGTCAGCAATGCGCTTTCGTCGAGGCTTTTGTTCACGCAAAAGATAACCGCTTCTTCCTTTTCCTCATCATATGTGGCAATAGCCTCAAGATAAGGCACATCAGTAAATTCTTTGCAATCGTATTTCGGGCAATCGATGAGCGGACGAAGTGCTGCGCCCCTGCCGTAATTTGAAAGATGCATAAAAGGATAAAAAATTGTTTGCTCAAAAACACCGCCGCCCGTTTTGGTGAATATCGGCGCAATAACATTAACAAGCTGCGCCAGGCATGCGATTTTAATTCTGTCGCAATGGCGAAGCAGAGTGATGAGCATTGAACCTATCATAAGTGCGTCTTCAAAATTATAAATATCCTCCAAAAGCGCAGGAGCCATGCTCCATTTTTCAAACGGCGCATTATTTGAATGATACCAAACGTTCCATTCGTCAAACGAAAGATTTATCGTTTTTTTGGAGCGTTTTTTTGCCTTAACATAATCGCAGGTGCAGATAACCGAATATATAAACTCATCAAGCTCCAGCGTTTTTGCCAGAAAGCTTTGAACATCATCCGTTTTATTGTCATAATATTGATGAAGCGAAACATAATCAATGCTGTCGTAAGCAATATCGAGGCTTTCCTCTTCCCACTTGCCGAAGGTTTTTGAATTTCTGCTTGAAGAGCCGCACAAAACCGTTTCGATTTCGGGATCGGTCCACTTCATAACCTTAGAGGCTTCCAAAGCTGCACGACCGTATTCAACAGCGGTTTTTGCACCCATTTGCCAAGCACCGTCCATTTCATTGCCGAGGCACCACAGCTTTATGCCGTAAGGGTCCTGCACGCCGTGACTTTTTCTGAGATCCGACCAATATGTGCCGCCCTTGTGGTTGCAATATTCCACAAGATTTCTTGCCGCATCTGCGCCGCGTGTGCCGAGATTTACAGCCATCATGCAATCAGTATTTGCCTTTTTGCACCACTTCATAAATTCATTTGTGCCAAATGTGTTCGGCTCAGTTGTGCCCCAAGCAAGATCAAGCCTTTTGGGTCTGTTTTCAACGGGACCGATGCCATCCTCCCAATTATAGCCTGAAACGAAGTTGCCGCCGGGATAGCGCACGATTGGCACATTCAGCTTTTTAACAAGCTCTATAACATCCTGCCTGAAGCCGTTTTCATCTGCGGTGGGGTGACCGGGCTCATAAATGCCGCCGTAAACAGCCCTGCCCAAATGCTCTATAAAAGAGCCGTATATTCTTTTATCGATTTCACCGATTTTAAATTCCTTGGCGATTGTGATTTTTGCTTTCATAATAAAACCGAAGCCTTTCGCTTATTTTTTATTATATTATCATAAAACAAAATTAAAATAAAGGGGTTTAGTGCAATGATTTAAATTTAAATAAATATGCCGACGCCAAAGCCGTGCATTAAAGCACCGACCGAGGCATCGGCAAATTAAAACCCTATTTAATTATTAAGTTGATTTTTAATCGGCGTTTCTGCGTGCGGCAAGTGCATTTGAAATATCGGCTTTCTTTTGACCCACGATATCATATTTAAACATAGGAATAATCGAAAGCAGCGCAAGAATGCCGGGCAATGCAGTGTAAGCAAAGAAGATAATATCTTTTGTGCCGTTTGAGAAATTGCCGGAGCTTAAAGCTTCATAATATCCGGATTTCTGAACGAATATGAGACCCACTGCCGTGCCGAGCGCAAGGCAAACCTTGATGGTAAGGGTTAGAATGGAATAGCATGCACCCTCCATTCTTTTGCCGGTTTCATATTCATAATAGTCAACCGTATCTGCCGTCATAATCATAGGCATAAGCGTTACTGCGCCGAATTGAAGACCGATAAGGAACAACGAAGCGTAGAAAAGCACGGTGAGCACGGTGCTTTCCGGATTTTGGAACCAGAAATGACCGATAACAAACGAGAATATCGAAGCGACAAAGCCATAAACAGAAAGCAGAATATAGGCATTTCTTTCATTCAGCTTTTTAATGAGCAGCGGGCAAAGAGCCATGCTTATCATGGAGCCAACCGCCGTTACGATGCCGAGCACGGCAACAAGGTTTTGACTGCCGAGAATAACGGTTGCGGATTGCACCTGAATGCCCATTGCCATCTGCCTGCCAAAGCCGAGGAAATACGAAATTATAACAAGCTGGAAAGGCTTATTGTTTTTAAGCGCGGCAAGCATATCCTTAAAGGTGGTTTTTTCCTGTGAAGTGTTCGTTACCCTTTCCTTATTTATAATGGGAATAAGGGCAAAAAGCACGCAACCGAAAATAGCCGTGAGGAGTGCGGTAAAGAAATATTCGGTGCTGATCATCGGCACATCGGTTTCACCGCTTTTAACAAACACTTTTGAGCCGCCGGGAATTATAAGGCAAACAATCGGCACGATAACAACGCATGCCGAAAAACCGATTTGCTTAAATGTGTTTGAAACGGAAACCACATTTGTGCGCTCTGTAGGATTGGGAGTGAGCGCAGAAGCAATGCCCTGCGAGGGAACATCACCCATTGTCATTGCAATGCTCCAAACAAGATAGGTGAGGAAAATCCAAACATAAAGTCCAAAACCTTTAAACGGCACTTTAACAAACACAATCGCTGTGAACACAAGCAGCGGCACAATTGAATAAACAATCATGGATTTGAATTTGCCCATTTTGCTTTTTGAACGGTCTATCAAATTGCCGACAACGGGATCTGCAACAGCAGAAACGATTTTTGCCACAAGAATCAAGATGGCAACCACGCTGACATTTGCACCGAGAATAGAGCCGTCAAACTCTGCCTGATAAGAATTTAAAAGCCCCACTATTGCCTGAAATCCGAACAGACCGAGTGAATAAGCTGCGATTTCTTTAAAGCTCATATATTTTTTTGATGTTGCGCCGGCATTGGATGGCGCAGCTGTGTTTTTTGCCATAAAAATGCTCCTTTTAATATAAACAGAATGAATAAATTTGCTTAAAACGCAAAAGAGCGGAAACAACACGCCATTGTGTTGTTCCGCACTTAATTTAAAATACCGGCAATCCCTGTTCGGATTGCTGCCTTTTAGATTGCAAAGCCGAATTTGCCTGCTTTATACTCAATCTCTGAAAACATCGTTAAACAAATCAATATCGGCGGCTTTCATAATTGCGCTGAAAAGGCGCGAACCGTTTACCGGCAAAAGCTTGCCGAAAACGCTCATTGCATGCGCATCCATACCGTGAATTTGAAGTGCCTGCTTGTGCTCAATGCCAAACATAATCATCTTAACCATAAGATCGCAATCGGTGGAAATCATATCCATAATCTTTTGACCTTTTCCGCCGTCGTTCTTTTGATCTCGGAAAATATCGGTTTTGGTGAAGCCGGGGCAAACAAGACCCACATAAATCTTGCCGCGAAATTCCTCGCGAAGTGCCTCGGTAAAACCTTTAAGAGCAGCCTTTGAAGCAGAATACATGCTTGTGCCGGCAAGGCTCATAAGCGCAGCCGAAGAATCGATATTGATAATTCCGGGATCACTGCTTTCCATAAGCATCGGAAGCAAAGCTTTGGTGGAATAAACGCAAGAATAGAAATTGATATTTATTGCCTTTTCGATTTCGTCCATTTCATAACGATCAAATCTTTTGAACTTGGGAAGAATGCCCGCATTGTTTACAAGCACATCGATATGAACACCGTTGTCCTTGAGTTCCTGAGCAAATTCAATCCAATTTTCGTTTTTGGAAACATCGAAAAGCTTATAAGAAAACTGCTCTGCATAAGCGGGACCGAGTTCTTCGATAAACTTTTTCATTTTCGGCTCGCTTCTTGCAACGCCGATAACCTTACAGCCGTGCTTTTTGATGAGTGTGGCTGCGATACCTGCACCCATACCGCCGGAAGCGCCCGTTACAATACAGGTTTTTCCGCTAAGCCAACAATTTGACATAAAATTTACCTCCGTACATAACATCGTACAAAATAATATACATTACAAACTTATTATACTAAATCAAGAAAAATTTTACAAGAACAAAAAGCGAATTATTGCCTATTTTTTACTTTTTGCCCTGCAAAAGCAAAAGCACGGCGAATTTTTCGCCGTGCACGGAGCTAAATATTTTTGCAAATGCCAAACCACATACAATCCGCACAAACTCGATTCGGATTGCCTGCACCGATTTCTTTCGTTTTTAAATCATATTTTAAAACCTTATCCTCGTTTATGCAAATACCGCCTTGCAAATTCGGGCAGGCGCGGCAAACATCGTCTGCGCAAAGCACGAGTTCATATTCCTCGCCGGAATCTATTCGTTCTTTTACAGTCGCCATATTTTTGCAAAATTCCGGGCTGTATCCCTTGCCCCGAAATCGCGGAATGCAATTAAGATGATGATATCTAAGCCTTAACATGCTTATCAAGTGCTTTGCAAAGAACCGTGGCAACGATAATTTTAACAAGGTCCGGAATAAGGAATGGCACAACGCATGCAGAAAGAGCCGCGCCGAGTGAAATTGCGCCTTTGGTTTTGGTGTAAACAACCATAAACCAAGCCGTACCAAAAGCGTAGCAAACAAGGATGCCGACTATCATTGAAGCAGCATAAACCCAGGTTTTTTTTCCAAAAAGCTTTATTGCGCCGCCAACAATGAGCGCAGTGAAAACAAAACCGATAATGTAGCCGCCCGTTAAACCGAAAAGCACGCCGGGACCTGCGGAAAAGCCGGCATAGACGGGCACGCCGATAAGACCGAGCAAAATATAAATCACAACTGATAATGTGCCCTTTTTTGTTCCCAAAAGAGCGGAGGCAATGCAAACACCCATGGTTTGCAAGGTGATCGGAATTGTGAGGGGAATCTGAATCCACGAGCAAACGGCAATCAGTGCCGCAAACACGCCGATATAAACCACATCAACCGTTTTGAATTTGCTCTTTTTCGGTGCGGAATTTTCCGCGGAAGTCTGAGCATTTTTAGCCTTTTCCTGCATAACAAATCTCCAGATTCTAAAAATTATTTCTATATATTTATAATACATATTTGTATAATTGTCAACCTTTATTTCGTAACAGGTTTACAATTAAATAATAGCAAAATATACAAAGTTGAACAACGCCCGAAAATATGTTAAAATAAGGTATATTAAGGAAAGTTGCGTGCTTAAAAATGGCAAAAATAAGCAAAGACACCATACCGGAACACACAAAAAACTTTAAAATAAACACGCGAATAATGATAACATCCGTTTTGGCTATTATTATTCCCGTGATTATAATATCGGCAGCGGCAAGCATATTTTTTTACACATCAAAGGATAAATACGATTTCACATCCGTTACCGCAAAAAGCTACACAATAATAAACCAAATTCAGTGGAGCCAAACGGTTAACGAAATTTCTTCCAATCTTGTGAACGACAAAAGTTCCGACCGCAAGCTTTCGGATTTAAAAAAATCGGTTCAGCCGCTTGAAAAGCTCGGCACAATGATTTACATTGAACAAAACGGAAACGAATATTATTCAACGGGAAGCAAAGAAGAAATTTTTGAAAAAGCCGAAAAAATAGCAAAAACGGATCTTTCAAAAAATTCGTATTACTACGGCGAAAACGGTGTTTCCGTGGTTGCGCACGCAGAAAACGAAAGCGAGCACTATTTAATCGTTATTGCAAACGGAGATTACGAGGTGCCGAACACTACAACATCCTCCGCACCGCAAAATATTATTATAAAGCTTGCAAACAACACCGTTGTTATTTTCAGCCTTTGCATTGCGATATTTATAATTGCAATAATAACCATATCGCTTATAACATCCAAAACAATTGTGGGACCGATTGAAAAAATCGCCCACGGAGCAGATGAAATCGCAAGGGGCAACCTTGATTACGAAATAGATTACAAATCCACAAACGAACTTGGGCGGCTTGCCGAAAGATTTAATGACATGCGCCTTAAGGTGAAAGATTCCATTGAGCAGAAAAACAAATCCGACCAACAGCAAAAAGAAATGATTGCCGGAATTGCGCACGATTTGCGCACACCGCTCACATCCATTAAAGGATATTTGGAGGGGATAAGGGACGGTGTTGCAAACACGCCCGAAAAGCAAGCACGGTATTTTAACACGATTTACGATTCGGCAAATTCAATGGAAAACATGCTCAACGATTTACTTACAATTTCTAAGCTTGAGCTCGGCACGGTAACGCTGCACCCCGAAAACGTTTATATAAACGATTTTATGCAATATGCAGAAGAACTGGGGCGCGATTTGCAGGAGGCGGATTTTGATTACGAAATAATCAACAGCTGCCGCGGCAATCCGCAGCTGAGCATTGATACGGACAGATTTGCAAGGGTTATAGATAATATTATTTCAAACAGTATAAAATACAGGCGCAAGGATGTTAAGGGCAAAATAACACTGAGCATTTCCGAATATAAGCACAGCGTTATTTTCGAAATTGCCGACAACGGAATGGGCGTTGAGCACGAGAACCTCGGCAGAATATTTGACACGCTTTACAGGGCTGACAAAGCCAGGAGCAATGTCAGCAACGGCAGCGGACTCGGTCTTGCGGTTTGCCGCCAAATCGTGCAGCAGCACGGCGGCTTAATTTGGGCGCAGAACAATTCCGACGGCGGACTTTCGATATTTATTTCCCTACCGACGCAGGAGGAAAAAGACACACCGAGAAATTAAGCAATTACACTTTACCTAAAAGCATTGAACTGCCGAAACGGCACATATCAAATCAACCGAAAGGAACGATTATATGAAAAAGATTTTGATTATTGAGGACGACAGTAATATTTCAACACTTGAGCAGGATTATCTTGAAGCAAATTCATTTGAGGTTAAAACTGCAGCAAACGGCATAAGCGGTCTTTCACTTGCGCTGAACGATGATTTTGATTTGGTGCTGCTTGATATTATGCTGCCCGGAATGGACGGACTTGAAGTTTGCAAAAGATTGCGTGAAAAAAAGGATATTCCGATTATTTTGGTCAGCGCAAAGCGCGATGATCTTGACAAAATCAAAGGGCTCGGCTTCGGCGCAGACGATTACATAGTTAAGCCTTTTTCGCCCGGCGAGCTTGTGGCAAGGGTTATTGCGCACACAAACAGATACGAAAGGCTCACTTCAAAATCAGAGGATATAAACGATAAAGGTGAAACAATCGAAATCAGCGGTCTTAAATTGGACGGCAAGGCAAGGCGTGCCTTTGTAAACGACACAGAATTAAACCTTACCAACAAAGAATTTGATTTGCTTTATTTTCTTGCCGCAAGCCCCGACACGGTTTACAGCAAGGAAAAGCTTTTTGATGAAATTTGGCACTACGATTCAATAGGCGAAACCTCCACCATAACGGTTCATGTAAACCGAATCAGGGATAAAATCAAAGAAATAGACCCCAAGCTTGATTTCATTCACACCGTTTGGGGCAAGGGCTACCGCTTTAATAAATGATAAATACTTTGCACACAATGCGGCAAAAAATCAAGGCAGTTCGTACTGAACTGCCTTGATTTTTTCGTTATTCGGAGAGAATCATTCTGTCGTTATCAAGCTCCTCGCCGCTTGTTATCTTAAATTTTTCAAGCAAATCGGCTGTGGTAAGTTTTTTCTTTTCCTCGCCCGAAACATCATAAATGATTTTGCCCTCGTTCATCATAATCAGCCTGTTGCCGATTGCGATGGCATCCTTCATATTATGCGTTATCATAAGAGTGGTTAAATTGTGCTCGGCAACTATATCCGTTGTGAGCTTCAAAACCTTGTGAGCCGTTTTCGGGTCAAGAGCCGCCGTATGCTCATCAAGCAAGAGCAGCTTCGGCTTTTTAAGAGTTGCCATAAGCAAGGTTATCGCCTGCCTTTGACCGCCCGAAAGCAAACCGACTTTTGAAGTGAGCCTTGTTTCAAGCCCAAGATCAAGGGATTTAAGAAGTTCCTTGTATTCATCCTTTTCCTTTTTGGAAACACCGGGAGCAAGGGTTCTTAATTTTCCGCGGCGCGAAGCAAGGGCAAGATTTTCCAAAATCTGCATATCTGCCGCAGTGCCCGTCATAGGATCTTGGAACACTCGGCCGAGGAATTTTGCCCTTTTATATTCGGGTAGCTTTGTAACATCTTTCCCGTCAATAATAATATTACCGCAATCAACTGGATAAACGCCTGCAATCATATTAAGCATTGTAGATTTGCCGGCACCGTTGCCGCCGATAACCGTTACGAAATCGCCTTCGTTAAGCACAAGATTTATGCCGTTTAAGGCATGCTTTTCATTGACCGTGCCGGGATTGAAGGTTTTATAAACATTTTTAATTTCAAGCATTTTCGGCACCTCCGGTTCTTTTTACCTTTTTTGCGGAAACCTTGCTTTTCCAATACGGAATACCGAGGAACATTGCAACAACAAGTGCGGAGAACAGTTTAAGATCATTTGCGTTAAGACCAAGGCGAAGCACTGCGGTAATAACGATATAATAAATAACACCGCCGACAACGCACGCAAAAAGTCTGAGCGCAAAATTCTTAAAGATTTTACCGAACACAACCTCGCCGATAATAACAGCAGCAAGCCCGATAACAATTGCGCCTCTGCCCATATTTACATCGGCAAAGCCTTGATACTGTGAAAGCAATGCTCCGGCAAGTGCCACAAGACCGTTTGAAAGCACAAGACCGATGATTTTATTTATATTGGTGTTTATACCGTTTGCACGTGCCATTGCCTGGTTGTTGCCCGTTGCGCGAATTGAATGACCGAGCTCAGTGCCGAAAAACCAATACAAAATCGCAATTATAACAACCGAAAAAACAAGACCCACGATTAAAGACTTATTGATTTCGCCAAGCGAAACAATCAGCTTGTAATTCCTTGCGCTGACGGTTTGATTGGCTTTACCGCCCAGGATGCGCAGATTGATTGAATAAAGCGCCAGCTGAGTTAAAATGCCCGAAAGGATTGCCGGGATTCCGAACACCGTGTGGAATATGCCCGTGGCAAGCCCCGCAAGGCACCCTGCAAGAAACGCAAGCACCATTGCAAGATAAATATTCATTCCGCTGATTGTGCACATAACAAGAACGGCTCCGCCTGTGCCGAAAGAGCCGTCAACAGTTAAATCGGCAATATCAAGAACGCGAAAGGTGATATAAACACCGATAGCCATAATGCCCCAGATAATGCCCTGAGCCGCTGCGCCCGGAAGCGCAGAAAGAAAAGACATCATAATAAAAATCCTCCGTATGCATAAAAAGCGGTGAGCGTAAAGACTCACCGCCTTTTAATAATTGCTTATTTTGTACTTATCAAAATTGATTATTCATCGATTGCAACATAATCCGAAGGAACGGTGATGCCAAGTTTTTGAGCGCGCTCGGCAGAATATTTCTTTGTAAGATTTGTTGCGGTTTTGATTTCCATATTTGCGGGATCGGTGCCGTTTTGAAGAATATCGGCAGCCATTTCGCCGGCGATTTGACCAAGGTTTTCATAGCTGATTGAAAGAGTTGCTACGCCGCAGCCTTTGCATATGCCCTCTTCACCTGCAATAATCGGAATTCCTGCAGGCTCTGCGATTTCATTTACCGCAGCAGTTGCCGAAGCAATTGTGTTATCCGTGGGAATATAAAGAGCATCAACCTCGGAGCAAGCGGTTGTGGTTACGGAAGTGATTTCATTTGTGTCTGCCACGGTGTAAACCTTAACCGTGTAGCCGAGCTTTGTGAGTTCTTCCGAAACAACGTCCGACTGGTACTTTGAATTTGCCTCTGCAGAACAGTAAAGAATACCGATAGTTTTTGCATCGGGGCAAAGTTCTTTAAACATGGCAGCCTGATCTGCAAGAGGAGCAAGGTCTGAAGAGCCGGTAACATTTATGCCTGTTTTACCCGTCCAGCTGCTTTGATCGATATCGAGTGCAGTGGCATAATCGGTGATTGAAGTGCCCACAATCGGAATTGTGGTTGTGGACTGCATTGCAGCCTGAAGCGCGGGAGTGGCATTTGCAAAGATAAGATCCACGCCCTCGGAAACAAAGCCGTTTGTGATGGTGGAGCAGGTTGCCGAATCGCCGCCGGCATTTTGCTCTTCAAACTCAACATTTTCTTCGCCGAGTTTTTCTATAAGTGCTTCCTTAAAGCCCTTTGTTGCCGCATCAAGAGCATCGTGCTGCACAAGCTGGCAGATGCCTATCTTGTATTTCTTTGAACCGCCGCTGTTTGAACAGCCTGCAAATGCAGATGCAACAAGCAACACTGCAAGGCAAACGGCAATAATTCGCTTAATTGATTTTTTCATAACGATTCTCCTTAATCATTATTCTTTTATCGCGTTGACGCTTTAAAGCTTTTAGGCGATAAAGTGTTTTTTTATTATAATAGCACAAAATAAAAAGGCTGTCAAACAAAATAACACTGTTTGAAGCCTTTTTGTAAATATGAACAAATTATTACATCGCAATTTGTGCGAATTTAACACAAAGCCGGCAGTCAATGCGCTGCGACGCGCAAAGCACAAGCTGATTGCGACCGTGCCGCAACCCCCCATTTGCCGATTATTCAAGCTGATCGGCAATGCTTAAAATCAAATCGCGCGTTTTATCCCAGCCAAGGCACGGATCCGTGATTGATTTGCCGTAAACACCGTCCTCGATTTTTTGATTACCGTCCTCAATATAAGATTCAATCATAAAACCTTTAACAAATCGCTTGATATCGCCGCTGTGGCGCATTGAATGAAGCACCTCGTTTGCAATTCGGATTTGCTCCATATATTTTTTTCCGCTGTTTGAATGATTGGTGTCCACAATAACGGCAGGATTATTAAATCCCGGCTTTGCGGCATACATATTATAAAGGGTAATCAAATCCTCGTAATGATAATTAGGATGCGCAATACCGTGCTTATCCACACCGCCGCGAAGAATTGCATGGGCAAGCTCGTTACCCTTTGTTTCAACCTCCCAGCCGCGATAAATAAATGTGTGACCGCCCTGTGCTGCCGTGATAGCATTAAGCATAACGGAATAATCGCCGCTTGTGCCGTTTTTCATTCCGCAGGGCACATCCATACCGCTTGCGGCAAGGCGGTGATCCTGATTTTCAACGCTGCGCGCGCCGACCGCCACATAGGAGAGCAAATCGGAAAGATACCTGTAATTTGCCGGATAAAGCATTTCATCCGCAGCGGAAAGCCCTGTTTCCTCAATCGCCTTTGAATGAATGGAGCGCACGGCAAGAATACCTGCATACATATCGGGCACGCCGTCCGGATCGGGCTGGTGCATCATGCCCTTATAGCCTGCGCCGGTTGTTC
Source organism: Clostridium sp. AF37-5 (assembly GCA_963625835.1). Classification (GTDB taxonomy): domain Bacteria; phylum Bacillota; class Clostridia; order Oscillospirales; family Acutalibacteraceae; genus Eubacterium_R. The sequence goes on from CAVFVA010000001.1 coordinate 22,561, forward strand.
GCGGCTTACCAGTGTAAATTCTGGGGACAATTATAATCTTATCTTCAACCTGTTCCTGCACTCTTGCAAGGCGATGAACATAATCGAGCACACTTTCTTCCCTGTCCGCCGAGCAGGGACCGACAACAAGCAAAAACTTATCGCTTTCGCCCTTAAACACCTTTGCTATTTCCGCATCTCTTGCTGCCTTGGCAGCAGCACCCTTTTCGCTGAGGGGGTAAAGTTCCTTAACTTCCTTGGGCACGGGAAGTTTGCGTATAAAGCGCATATTCATCATTGAATGATCTTCCGTAATTTCCATTTCATCACTACTCTTTTCTTTTTATTTCATCACACATATTGCGGCGTAATAAAGGCAAAAGCCGCAATCAAAGCATTCTTATCACAATAATGATATTTTAATATAGCGGCACGGCAAAGTCAACATTTTGCCAAAGGCTGCTATTTATGATATTTTGAATTGTTATTTATTGAAAAAGCCCTGTAAATCTGCTCAAGCAACACAAGTCTTGCCAATTGGTGCGGCAGGGTCATTTTACCGAAAGAAAGTTTTATTTTGCCGAGCTGCTTAACCTGCGGCGAAAGCCCAAATGAACCGCCGATAACAAACGCAACAGAGGAATTATTCATGCCGATTTGCGCGATTTTTTGTGCCAACTGAGGTGACGAATATTCGTTGCCCTCTATACACAGCGGCACAACCTCGGCACCCTTCGGAATTTTGGCAATTATCCGTTCGCCCTCTTTTTGAAGCACTTTTTCTGTTTCGGAAGCGGACGGCGAATCACCGCAGCGTTCCTCTGCTACTTCAACAACGCTGACTTTTGCAAATGCACCGAGCCGCTTTATGTATTCGGCGCAACCGTCTCTGAGATAGCTTTCTTTGAGTTTGCCCACACATATAATACACACATTCATCATAGCACAATAAAGCCTCCGTCATTCACCGGCTTTGAAACACAAAGGCGATAGTCCTCGTTTTCCTTTGCGCCGAGTTCGGAAAGAGCCGCAATCATCGATTGACCGGCAATTTCCGGCAAATTATTTTCGCGGCTTAAATGAGAAAGCACAAATCTCGTGGTGCCGCTTTGAAGCAAATCCTTTGCAAACTCATCTGCCGCCGTGTTTGAAAGATGCCCTTTGTCGGATAAAATCCGTTTTTTCAGCACATAGGGATATGCGCCGTTTTCCAGCATTGATATTTCGTGATTTGATTCAAGAAAAACAAGGTCGGAGCCGGCAAGATGAAGCTTTGCATCATCAGTAACATAACCCGTATCCGTGCAAACGGAGATTTTGCGACCGCCCGAAACGGCAAATTCATAACCGACGCAATCCACAGAATCATGCGAATTATGAAAAGCTTCGGCACACATATCGCCGAAATCAAGCGCACCGTTTATTTCAAACGAATTAAAGCTGCCGTTTACAATGCCGCTTTTTTGCATTTCCGCAAGAGTGGCAGGAGAGGCATACACCGGCGTTTTATACCTTGAAGCAAACACACGCACGCCGGAAATATGGTCCTTATGCTCGTGAGTTACAAGCACGGCTTTAATACTTTCGGGTGCTATGCCCAAATTTTTAAGAGCCGCCTCGCACCTTTTTGCAGAAACGCCTATGTCAACGAGCACGCCGCCCGAATTTGTGCCTATATATATTGAATTGCCGCTGCTGCCCGAAAACAGCTGACATACCTTTGCCATAAAATTACTCTTTCTTTAAATAAATCTTTTCACTAAAAAAGGGAGCAAAAATGCTCCCTTAAAACCAAAATTATCAGCCTGCGTTTGCAACCGTTTCCGACGGATCTGCCGGCACTCTGCGAATATCTGCGCCAAGCTCGGAAAGCTTTTCGACTATGTTTTCATAGCCCCTGTCAACATACTGGGTTTTTTCGACAACAGTTTGACCCTGAGCCACAAGACCGGCAATAATCATTGCCGCGCCTGCACGCAAATCGGTGGCTTTAACCTTAACGCCGGTTAAATGCTCCACGCCCTCGATAACGGCGATTTTACCGTCCACCTGAATATTTGCGCCCATTCTTAAAAGCTGACCCACATATTGAAAGCGATTATCCCAAACAGATTCGGAAAGGATTGAAGTGCCCTTTGCAATTGAAAGCAAAACCGCCATTTGCGGCTGCATATCGGTTGGGAAGCCCGGATGGGGCATTGTTTTAACATTGCATTTCGTGAGCGGCTTAAAGCGCGTTACACGAACGGCATCGTCATACTCTATGATTTCCGCACCGGCTTCCTCAAGCTTTGCACTGATGGATTCAAGGTGCTTTGGGATAACATTTTTAATAAGCACATCGCCGCCGCATGCTGCTGCCGCAACCATATATGTGCCTGCTTCAATTTGATCGGGAATAACCGAATAAGTGCAGCCGTGAAGCTTTTCAACACCGCGGATTTTTATAACATCCGTGCCCGCACCCCTAACATCGGCACCCATTGAATTAAGAAAATTCGCAAGATCAACAATATGAGGCTCTTTTGCGGCGTTTTCAATAACCGTAAGTCCCCTTGCGAGCACTGCCGCAAGCATAACATTTATTGTGGCTCCAACGGAAACAACATCCATATAAATCGATGTGCCCACAAGCTTTTCGGCTTCGGCACAAACCATGCCGTTTACTATATTAACATCGGCACCGAGCATTTTAAAGCCCTTAATGTGCTGATCAATAGGTCTGTCGCCGAAATCGCAACCGCCCGGGAGAGCAACATCCGCCTTTTTAAACCTGCCGAGCATTGCACCGATAAGATAATAGCTTGCTCTGAAATGAGATGCCAATTCATAAGGCACCGGGGTGCAGCGAAGCACACGCGTATCTATTTCAATAGTATCTTTATTAACAACCTTAATATCCGCACCCATTTGATCAAGAATTTTGATAATGAGCGAAACATCGGAAATATTGGGTATGTTTTCGATTTTTACAACATCATCAGCCAAAATCGCGGCAGGAATAATTGCAACGGCTGCATTTTTTGCGCCGCTTATATTAACTTCACCAAACAGCTCTTTGCCGCCGTTAATAACGAAATTTTCCAAAGTTCTTCCCTCTTTAAAACCGGAATACTGCATAAGCAGTCGTGAGTCGAACACAATATGCCTAAAATGGGGCGGCGCGGCGGCTTTTCGCATTTTCGTCCTTGCCGTGCGTTAGCACGACTGCGTTCTCAAAAGCAAAAATCCATCCACGCCGACACCGTTTTAGGTGCCGGCAGTTTAAAGCAAACCGATTTTTGTGTGGGCAAGGCATAAAACGCAGTTAATCCTTTCGGATTAACGAGTATTTTAACACAGCTCACGCGGAAATCGGTTGCTTTAAACCATATTGTGTTCGATTCACGCCTGCTTAACCGCAGAAATATATAAAAAAACGATAGTAATCATTTAGAAGCATAATAAAAAACACCGCGCGTAAGCGATATTCTTATAAACCTTGCATATTATAGCAGAACACAATCAAAAAATAAAGGGCTTTTAATAATTCGATACTCTTTTGTAATATATAAATTCGAGCAAAAAACAACAACATATATGGTCAGCAGCTTCAAACCGCGCCTAAATGGTGGGATTTGCGCGATTTTGAATTTTTTTCAAATTCTGCATTTTTCCGAAAATTACAAAATTGTAACAATTGTTTTTGGCAATTTTGACGAATTAAAACAGCCCGCATATCGCCGCACGCGATTGCTTTTGCCGCCGTTAAATATTATTTGAAAACAGAACCGGTTTATCAGCAGAAAAAGCAGCGTGAATTTTTATTTTTTGTCACCGGTTTTGATTTATGATTTTTGCTTTAAACCGTGCGTCGCAAAGTTTGCCGCGCCGGTTTGAGGCATATTGACAAAGCATACGCTTTATAGTATTATATTATATAAATATATTTTTTTATCGGAGGATTGATTTTGGACGGTTCCATATGGCCACTGCTATTGTTGCAGGTGGCTTTGATTGCGCTGAACGCAATTTTTGCGGCAGCGGAAATCGCAATAGTGAGCGTGAACGACAATAAAATGACAAAGCTTGCAAAGGAGGGCAACAAGAAGGCGAAAATTCTTGTAAAACTCACCGCACAGCCATCAAACTTTTTGGCAACCATTCAGATTGCCATAACGCTTGCCGGCTTTTTGGGCTCGGCATTTGCCGCAGATAATTTTGCAAGCCCGATTGTGGATGCAATTTTAAAAACAGGAGTAAATATTCCGGCTGGCACGCTCAACAGCATAGTTGTTATTTTAATCACTCTGCTGCTTTCATTTTTCACCATTATTTTCGGCGAGCTTGTGCCCAAGCGAATTGCAATGCGCAAGGCGGAAAAGGTAGCTCTCGGTATTTCGGGGCTGATTTATTTCATTTCAATAATATTCAAACCGGTTGTTTGGCTGCTTATGGCATCCACCAATTTGGTGCTGCGCATGTTCAAAATAGACCCAAACGAAACCGAAGAGGATGTTAGCGAAGAAGATATCCGAATGATGGTTGATGTGGGCAGCGAAAGCGGTGCAATAGATAAAACAGAGCAGGAATTTATCCAAAATGTGTTTGAGTTTGACGATTTAACGGCAGGCGAAGCCGCCGTGCACAGAACAGAGGTTTCCCTGCTTTGGCTTGACGAAAGCCCCGAGGAATGGGATAAAACAATTCACGGCAGCAGGCACAAAATTTACCCGATTTGCGATGAAACGGTTGATAACGTTGTTGGGCTTTTAAACGCAAAAGATTATTTCAGACTTAACACGAAAAACCGCGAAACGGTTATGAAAAAAGCGGTGCGACCGCCCTACTTTGTGCCCGAAAGCGTTAAGCTTGATGTGCTCTTTAAAAACATGAAAAAAAGCCGCCACAATTTTGCAATTGTGCTTGACGAATACGGCGGCACAACGGGAATCATAACGATTAATGACTTGATTGAAAAGCTTGTCGGCGATTTTGATTACGACGAAAATGAAGAAAAGCCCGAAGAATCAATCGAAAGGCTTGATTCAAAAACTTGGAAAATCACGGGCAATCCCAATATAGACGATATTGAGGACGCACTTTGCATTTCGCTTAAAAGTGAAGAGTGCGACACTTTCAGCGGTCTTGTGTTTGACGCGCTCGGCTCCGTGCCGGACGACGGCAATAAGCCCTTTGAAATCGAAACCGCAGGGCTTGTGATAAAGGTTTTGAGCGTTAAAAATCACCAGGTACAAACCGCGGTGGTATGCAAGGAAAATCCACAAAAAGCCGAAGAAAAAATCGGCGAGGAAGACGCGGAAAACAAAGATAAAAAAGAATCGGAATAACATAAACGGCAGATGAAAAATCATCTGCCGTTTATTTTTGCACCGCACACGCGGCAATCGCAAAATCATATTATATCATGCTGATTGTTATATCTGCCGCCGGTTAAAATATTATCCGCAGCCGAAACAAGCTGCTTTAAATCCGCATTACCCTTAACTATTTTTAAGGGCGCGGAAACCGCTGCCAAAACAAGATTATAATATGCGCTGCCGCGAGGGTGAATATTTACGGAGCCGTCAAGCGCGGAAAGCCAAATTTCACCAATCATCTCACGAAGCGGTTTATAGCGGTATTCAAGTGCTTGGTCACGGGTAATATTGCCTTGCAAATGCGCTGCTTTAAGCAGTTTATACGCGTCCCAAACAAGTGCCGTATCGATCTTTTTAAGCAACGGCTTAACAACCGCCCAAAACGGCAACAGCTTTTCGGAATTTATTCCGAGAGCCTCGATTCTTTCGGCAAATTGCATTTTATCCCTGCATTCCGTTATTCTGAATAGCAAATCGGCAGCGTGCCCGGCAAGATAACGCTCAGCGTCAACCTGTTGCCCATTCACAAAAAACGATTTTAAATGGCGAACATTATATTCAAGCCTGCCGTCCTCAAGCACAAGCACATCAACAATCGGCGCGGGATAGCCGCTGAGCGCACCCACATTAACCTCCGTGATTTTATTTCCGGCAGAGCTTGTGAATGAATCCGTATGCTGAATGTGGCTGTGACCCACAAACATATATTTAAGCCCGGCATCCGCAAAGAATGAAGCAACCTCTTCACGGTTTTCAACGCAGGTGGAGCCACCCGTAATCAGCGGTGAAATATGAGGCACAAGCAAATGATGCTCTATGCCGATAAGCGTGCAGCCGCATTTTTCGGCATCGTTGATTTGCTCAATTATCCAGCGGCGGCAATCCGCGGTAAATCCGGCGTGGTCATTTTCGTTTTTATCATCATTAAGGCACAGCACACGCACCTTTTCCGAAAGAGCAATAACAAAGCAAACTGTGCCTATTTGCGTTGTAAATGTACTTATTGCCTGATTCGGACCGAAATCGGCATAAAATTCAGGCAAATCACTGCTTTTCATAACAGGCACATCATGATAAACCTTATCACCGTCAAAACGGCGCGGATTTTCGTCGCAACACCAATCGTGCGTTGCCGTTATCAAATATACAGGCTTGCTTTTTTTGAGCTTATAGAGCTTTTCGCGAAATTCGATATGTGAAACCGTTTCCCCGTCATTTGAAACATCGCCGAGTATGAACACGGCGTCCGTATCCGACTTCGCGATATCGGCAAATGCTGCGTCTGTGATTTCCTCTGTTTCACCCAGGCATTTTTGATCCGAGCCGGAGCGCAGCTCATAAGCCTTGCCGCAGATGCCAAGGGATTTGGAATAATAATGAGTGTCTGCAATAAAAGTTATTTTCATAAAACCACCGTCTTTTTAACATATAAAGCCGAATCGGCAAAATGCAAATCAAAGCATTTTTGCATTCAGAATATCTTTAAATAAACAGAAAACGGCGGGAGGTGCATTACCTGCCCGCCGAATATCAAATCAGTCATTTACCGCAGCGGCTTCAGAAGTCTCGGCTTTTTCGGCTTTAAGCTGCGCGCGCCTTTCCATAATTTCTTTCATCATTTGGCGATGTCCGTCGCCCGTGATGTTGTAGAAATGCATCGGAACAAGCATAAGCAGATAGCCGATTGCCGGCACAAGGGTGGTGAGCAAAAACAGCGCCATATTCGTTTGCGAATTTTGCACCATAGAGCCCTCAGTGTGCTGCATATAACCGGTGAAGCCCAAAATTGCAAGACCGATTGAAGATGAAAACGTATTTTCAATTTTGCCCGTAAAGCTCATTATTGAAAGCATAATGCCCTCAACACGGGTGCCTGTTTTCCATTCGATATAATCAACCGTTTCCGCTTCCATTTCCTTTTGGATAAGATTTTTAAATTCAAGCGGAATTGCCGTAAGTCCGGTGAAAAGCACAACGAGAATGCCCACGAAAAGCGAAACGCTTGAGCCCTCTTCCTTATTCAAAAGCCCGTTGTAGCAGGTTACGGCAAAAAGCACATGCAAAATTATTGCCACTATGCAGCAGCCTTGATAGAATTTTTTACTGTCTGCCTTTCTGCCGAGGGTTTCAATGATTTTCGGAACAATAATTCCGGCAAAAAGGAAACCGGGAAACTTAACAACATCAATAAAAATATTATATTTTCTGTTAAACATAAGATCGGCAACGAAATAAAATGAAACCTGCTCTGCGATTTTGCAGATAACAAAGAATATGTTTCCGATAAAAAGCATAAGCAACGGTCTGTTTTTAAACAGCAGCGCAAAGCAATCCTTAACGGCAGGCACATCTTCCTTGTGCTCTGCCCTTTCCTTTGTGTTTTTATAGGTAAGCCTTGTTAAAAACACAATGCCGATTGCCGAAATTATGGCAGATGTGAGATAAGCCTGCGGTGTGTGATCCTTAAAATAAGGCAACAGAGCCGCGCCGGCGACGAAAACCTGAGGCAGTGCGCCCAAAACAGAGCGAACAATTGAGCTTACGCCAAACAGCTTGGTGCGTTCGATTCCGCTCGGTGTGATTGAAAATGCAAGTGCGCCCATCGGAATATCAAACGCGGTGTAGGTTACATCAAGACCGACAAAAAGCACGGTGGTGTAAATAATGTTAAACAGCGGCGAGGCGTCAGCGCTGCCGATGAAAAACAAGATCATTACAAGCGAAACAAAAAACGGTGCCCATTTGATATACGGGCGCATTTGCCCGTCCTTGGTTCTGGTTTTATCAACTATGACGCCCATAATCGGGTCGTTTATCGCATCAAAAATACCGCAATAAAGCCTGATTTGCGCCGCAACGCTCATTGGGTCTTTAAGCTTTTTGAAAAGCACATTTGTTAAAAAGAAGTTTATGTATTTTGACGAGGTCATACTGGTGTTCATGCCCTGTGCGCCGCGACCGACGGCATATGAAAGCGTTTCGCGCCAGGTTAAATATGTTTCCTCGCCAACATCCTTTTTAATAATTTTACTGTTCAGAAAATCATTTACTTTGCCCATTGATTTTTCCTTGCCTTTCGTGCTGCTGTAATTTTGAATTTGCACACCGTGCGCAGCCTGCGCGGCGTGAAATCATTAAGAACGCGACCCTTACTTTGCCATGCAGCAAAACAACGGCACACAAACTTCTTACTTAATTTTGGTGATTTTGTCTTTTTTCACGAAATAAACATTATCGGCAATATCCATCATTGCCTTATCGTTCATGGAATCCGTGTAAAAATTTTCTATATGCATTCCGGGAAAAACCTCATTAAAGATTTTAACCTTGTTTTCAAGGAAGCAAAGCCGCTTAAACTTGCCCGTTTCCTTATCGATGCTGGAACCCACATAATGCTTTATGCCGATTCTTTTCGCTATTTCATCAAGCAAAAAATCGGTTGAACCGGAAACAATAATATCGCTTTCCTTTTGCACTTTTTTATACCAAGGCTTGATTTTATGCTCGTTTTTATTCCAAAAATCAACAACAGCTGCGGAAATATCGCCGATATTCACATAATATCCCTCCAAAAAGGAGGCATATGCCTCTATCGCCTCTTCAACAGTAAAAAGGTGAAGCCCGTCTTTAATTGCAATTACAATCAATTTAGGAATATATCGCCAAATTTTTATATCACGGCGAACGAAATAAAGAATAAAATCCACAAGCGTTTCGCCGTCATATATTGTGTTGTCAAAATCGTAAACATTAACATTCATAATAATAGAGCCTGTTTTTCAAATCAAAGTGAAATCTATGAGAATTTTAACAAAAAAGTAAAACTGCACCCACATTTTACATAGTAGCAAACTTGCAATGCAAAATCAACGATAAAATAAAAAAACAAACAATAAATTTAAAAGAGTTCCAAAAACCGTCACGGCTACACTAATTTCAACTGCGTTAATTTTTTATCAAAACTTGACATATTGTCAAAGTACATATATATTAGAATAAGTATATTTAAATAAAGGGCGGCAGCCCGAGTGCGCAAAATTTGCCGTGCCGTATGCCGGTTTTGATTTTGCGGCTTAACTGCCGAAACGGTAATTTGGAAATGAACAAATGCATTAAAACCGATGTTGTAATAGTGGGAAGCGGAGTTGCCGGTGTTTTTGCCGCACTTTGCCTGCCTGAGGATAAAAAGGCTCTTGTTATCACCAAAGAGGACCTTAAAGAATGCGACTCCTACTTGGCTCAGGGCGGAGTTTGCGTGCTCAAAAACATAGACGATTTCGATTGCTATTTTGAAGACACAATGAAAGCCGGTCACTATGAAAACGACCCGGAAAGCGTTAAGGTTATGATTGAATCATCGCCCGATGTTATCGGCACACTCGTTAAACTCGGCGTTGATTTTGACACCAACAACGGCGGCGATTTCAACTACACAAGAGAGGGCGCCCACAGGCAAAACAGAATTTTGCACCACAAAGACGAAACCGGCAAGGAAATCACTGCCACCCTGCTTGCAATAGCAAAAACAAAGAAAAACATCACCTTCGTTACAAACACGACGATGACGGACATTATAGAGAATAACAACACCTGCTACGGCATAGTTGTTGAAGACATAAACGGCGAACACGGCGCAATTTTTGCACGCGATGTTATTTTGGCAACGGGCGGCATAGGCGGGCTGTTTAAAAATTCAACGAATTTCCCACACATAACAGGCGACGCCTTTGCAATCGCAATCAAGCACAATATCGAACTTAAAGATATAAACTATATCCAAATCCACCCCACCACGCTTTACAGCAAAAAAAGCGGCAGGCGTTTTCTTATCAGCGAAAGCGTCAGGGGCGAGGGCGCAATTCTGCTTAACGAAAACGGTGAGAGATTCACGGATGAGCTTCAACCGCGTGACGTGGTAACAAATGCCATATGCAAGGAAATGGAAAAGTTCGGCACAGATCATGTTTACATCACTCTCCCCACGATGACGAGTGAAGAAGCCGCGAAACGTTTTCCGAATATCTTTGAGGAATGCATGGAAGAGGGCTATGATATAACGAAGGACAAGGTGCCCGTAACACCGGGTCAGCACTATATGATGGGCGGCATTAAAACAGACATCAACGGCTGCACATCCATGCGCCATCTTTATGCCGCCGGCGAAACCGCCTGCAACGGCGTTCACGGCAGAAACCGCCTTGCTTCAAACAGCCTGCTTGAAAGCCTCGTTTTTTCAAAACGCGCAGCGGATTTGATTGCCGGAGACGCTTCACGGAAAGATGACTTCGAGCCGCAAATTGATTTTGATGCACTTCCGCCGAAAGCAGAGCGTGAAAAGGAATTTAAAGATATTATCATGGCAGAAATCAAACGAAAGGATCCTGAATTTTATGATAAATGGTGTAACGATGAAAATTAATGTTGATGATTATATTGTCAACACGCTTAAAGAAGATATAACAAGCGAGGACGTTTCCACTAACGCCGTTATGCCCGAAAGCAAGCAGGGCAAGGCAGAGCTTATCTGCAAAAGCAGCGGCATAATCTGCGGACTCAGCGTTTTTGAGCGCACTTTCACCCTTCTGGATGAAAATGCAAGGTTTGAAACAAGCGTAAAAGACGGTGATTTTGTTGAAAAAGGCATGTTGCTCGGCGTTATTTACGGCGACATAAGAGCTCTTCTTTCCGGTGAGCGCACCGCGCTTAACTATCTGCAACGCATGAGCGGAATTGCAACAATCACAAAGGAATACGCAAAGGAACTTGAGGGCACGAACACGGTTTTACTTGACACACGCAAAACCACACCCAATATGCGCCCATTTGAAAAATATGCCGTAACCGTTGGCGGCGGTAAAAACCACCGCTATAATCTTTCTGACGGTGTTTTGCTTAAAGACAACCACATCGGCGCGGCAGGCAGCGTAACAAAAGCGATCAAATCCGCCAAAGAATATGCGCCGTTCGTCAGAAAAATCGAAATCGAAACCGAAACATTCGATCAGGTTCGCGAAGCGGTCGAAGCCGGCGCAGATATCATTATGCTTGATAACATGAGCACCGAGCAAATGGCAGAATGCGTTAAGTTTATAAACGGCAGAGCACAAACGGAATGCAGCGGAAACGTTACAAAAGAAAGGCTCAAAGAAATAGCAGCCACGGGAGTTGACTTCGTTTCCTGCGGCGCACTTACCCACTCTGCTCCGATTATGGATGTGAGCCTCAAAAATCTTGTTCCGATTGAGTAAAAAGACAAATCAAGTAAAGCATCATTCGTCGCCACAGAAAAGACCCGCAAAACAAGATGTTATGCGGGTCTTTAATATTTGGTGGAGATGGCGGTAATCGCACTCCGTAATCGCGCCTTGCGCTCGGAGTGCCTATTACTTCATATTATGGTTGAAAACATTTGCAAGCAAAGTTTTCCCGCGGTTATGATTACAATTTTATAACAAAAGAGCACCGCGCGGGTGCTCTTTTGTTTTGGTGGAGATGGCGGTAATCGAAACCGCGTCCGAAACTGCCTTGCCGAGGGTTCTACGAGTGTAGTTTGTTATTTGGGATTCCCCACACCGAGCGGCAACAAACAGCCTATCGGCTTCGGTAGCCTTTTATACCTGATGAAAGCCAAGGCACTCTTTCATTCATGTTCGCCACTGAATCGACGCTCCGAACGGGACCGTGGCACTTCCCGGCGGAACGCAAGCCGCTAATTAAGCAGCAAGAGCTACTGATCTGTTATTGTCAGTTAATTTTAAAGTGTTACTTTTAAAGCGGTGCAACTCCGCTACTCGCTGACCAAGGTTCAACAACCCCGTCGAAATCCTTTCATCCCCATATTTGATTTAACTAATATTTGCTGCGCTCCTTAAGCGCGCGTTCTATGCTGCGATTTGCCTCTTTTTTAGCGGCAACATCGCGCTTGTCGTGCAGCTTTTTGCCTTTGCAAAGCCCGATTTCAAGCTTTGCACGACCTTTTTTTATATAAAGCTTCAGCGGAATTATGCTTAAGCCCTGCTGCTGATTTTGCGAATAAAGCTTAATAATTTCTTTTTTGTGCATTAAAAGCTTTTTTTTGCGCATTGGGTCGCGATTAAAAATATTGCCGTGCTCATAGGGCGAAATATGCATGCCGATAACAAACATTTCCCCGTTATCAACGCTGCAAAACGAATCCTTAAGATTAACCTTGCCGCCGCGGATGGATTTAATCTCCGTGCCGTAAAGTTCTATTCCTGCCTCATATGTTTCAAGAACGAAATAATCGTGATACGCCTTTCTGTTTGAAGCTATGGGCAGAAAGCCGCTGTTTTGTTTTTCCACTGCCGTTGCTCCTTTTCTTTAACCTAACAAAATTGCGCATTTTACGCAAAAATTTTACATATCGCAATTAAAATACTGCCGTTTCATTAAATCAGGCTGCGCCCTTCAAGTGCGCGCGAAAGCGTAACTTCATCGGCATATTCAAGATCTGCACCCACGGGCACTCCGTAGGCAAGCCTTGAAACAGTGATTCCCATCGGCTTGAGCAGCCTGCCGATATACATTGCAGTTGCCTCGCCCTCAACGGTAGGATTGGTTGCCATAATAACCTCCTCAACAGTGCCGTCGTTAAGGCGGGCAAGCAATTCCTTTATTTTGATTTGATCGGGGCCAATGTTATTCATCGGCGAAATTGCGCCGTGAAGCACATGATAGGTGCCGTTATATTCATGGGTGCGTTCAATTGCGGCAACATCACGCGGATCCTCCACCACGCAGATAATGCTTTTATCGCGCGTTTCGCTTTTACAAATCGGGCAAAGCTCGTCATCCGCCAAATCACAGCAAATTTTGCATTGCCTGATTTTTGTGTGTGCATCCGTGATTGCCTGCGCAAATTGTTTTGCTTCCTCGTCGCTTAAATCAAGCACATAAAATGCCATTCGCTGAGCGGTTTTATGCCCAATACCCTGCATGCGCTCAAACTGCTCTATTAAATTTTGAAGAGGAGCAAGATTATACGCCATTTTTACACCTTATTACCTGAATTATTGCCGAATTTTTTTGATTTTATAAACCGCAAAGCGGCGTGGGATTAAAGTCCCGGAATATTAAGACCGCCTGTTACGGAGGAAAGTTCTCTTTCCTCTTCCTCATCAATCTTTCTCATAGCCTCATTAAGAGCCGCAATCAAAAGATCCTCAAGCATTTCAACATCCTCGGGATCCACAACCTCCGGATTGATACCGATTGCCTTAATTTCTCTTTTACCTGTTACGGTAACTTCTATCATTCCGCCGCCTGAAGAAACAACATATTCCTTTTCTTCAAGCTCGGCTTTTTTCGTTTCGATATTTGCCTGCATTTGCTGAGCCTGCTTAAGCATGGCTTGCATATTTTGGGGACCGCCGCCCATTCCTTTGGGAAGTCTTGCTTTCATAATTTTACCTTTCCTGCTGCAAAAAATTTATTGAGCGGATTGCTGCAGCCTGCAATGCCCGTGCGCTGCGATTGCTCGCATTTATCAATCTATTTCAATATTAACATTGCCCTGCGCCTTTGAAATCAAATCCTCGAGCGGATCCCTTTTAGGCTTATTCTCGGCATTGTTTTTGATTAATCCAAGTTTGTAATTAACCCCGGTAACATCAAAAAGAGCCTGCTTTATAGCCTTTGAATGCGTGGGGATTTTTATAAACTGCCTGAGCGTTGGATTTTTTGAATCTATCAGGAAATACTCGCCGCGAATATATCCGCGCGAGCCGTTGAGCACACCGTAAATCGCGATATCCTTTTTATAGATTTCATCCATAAAATCTGCCCAGCCGTCAAAAACAACCTGCTCACTGTTTTGCGCAGGAGTTTGATTTTGTGCCTGCGGTGCCGGTTCTGCTTTTTGAGGCGAAGCTTCGGGCAAAGGAGCAGACTCCTCTGCTGCGGCATTGTCCTGCTGCAAATCCTCATTTGCGGAAGCGGACGGTGCTTCGCTTTCTTCGATTGCCGTTTTTTCAGGAGCAGGCTCGGAATCTGTTTTCCACGGCAAATCCTCGGACTGCGCATTATTCTCGGCTTGACTGTTTTCTTTTTGTTCGGCTTGCTTTTGGGATTTTGCTTGCACGGTCTGTGCCTGTACCTGCGGTGCGAAATTATTTTCCTCAGCCTGCGTGCTTTTAGGCGACGCTACTGCTGACGAAACACCTCGGCGAACCGCATTTTCCACATGCGAAAGCCTTGAAAGGACTGAATCAAGCGATGTATCAAGCTTTGGCTCGCAAAGCTTAATAAAGCTCATTTCCATTTCTATTCTTGAATTTGCGCCGTCCTTGATTTTAACAAGAGTGTCCTGAAAAACATCAAGCGCATATATAATCTGCGGCAGGGTGTAATCCTGCGCGCCGGATAAAATCGAATTATATTCATCATCCGTGCAAATGATTAAGCCACGGTTTTTCTTAACCGTTTTAACAATAAGAAAATTGCGGTAATGATTTATCATTTCAACGCAAAGGCGTTCCATATCATAGCTGTTTTCATGAAGGCGCGCTATAACATCAAGTGCCGTGCCGCTGCTTTTTGCCGAAACGGCTTTTGAAAGTTCATAAAGTGCTTCCCTGCCGGCAATGCCTGCAACCTCGGAAACAAGCTTTTCATCGATATTTTTACTTCTGCCGGCGCATTGATCGAGAATTGAAAGCGCGTCGCGCATACCGCCGTCTGCAATTCTGGCAATGAGTATTGCAGCTTCATCCGAAAGCTGCATATTTTCAAAGCCTGCCACCTGCTTTAAACGGATTGCCATTGTTTCCGGCTGAATACGCTTAAAATCAAATCTTTGGCAGCGCGAAAGAATCGTTGCCGGCAGCTTGTGCACCTCAGTGGTGGCAAGAATGAATATAACATGTTCGGGCGGTTCCTCCAGCGTTTTAAGCAGCGCATTGAAAGCGCCCGTTGAAAGCATGTGCACCTCGTCAATAATAAAAACGCGGTATTTTCCGCGTGAAGGTGTGTAATTTGCCTCCTCGCGCAAATCGCGGATATTATCAACACCGTTGTTTGAAGCGGCATCTATTTCAACAACATCATAAATTGTGCCGTCGTCAAGACCGCGGCAAATTTCGCATTCGTTGCACGGCTCGCCGTTTTCGTTGTGCTCGCAATTAACTGCCTTTGCCAAAATTTTGGCGCAGGTGGTTTTGCCCGTTCCCCTTGAGCCGGTGAAAAGATAGGCATGGGAAACGCGCCCCTCTTTAATTTCGTTTATAAGGGTGGAGGTTATATGTTCCTGCCCATAAACATCGGCAAAAACCTTTGGTCTGTATTTTCTGTATAAAACCTGATACATATAATCTCCTCCTTTACAAAAAATTAAAAGCGGTTACATCCTCGGCGTAGCGTACAGACTTGTCTGCGGCGCACAGAATAATCCACTTATTGCTGCTCGGTTCCCCGCCTGACAAGGTTCGTAGCATCCCGTCGCACAGGGCCCATACGCTACGCTGAAAATGCAACCGCCGATTTATCAGCGCACGGCGAACACTGCCGCCGACTTAATTGCCTGTATATTATATACTATATTTACTCCGAAATCAATACCTTTTCTATTTCTCCGAAATAGATATAATGCATATCATGATCGGAATACCATTTTTTCATGATATTTTCATCAAGAAAACCTGCTTCGTCAAGATAAATTCTTGCTTTTTTGCGGCAAACAATCACGATTTTTGCCTCTTTGAAATACGGCGCAGCCTCGTCATAAACGGGTGTAAGCCCTGTTTCCCTGATTTTATCATAATCCCTGCCGCTTTTTGATCCGCAAAAGCGAAGTGCTTCCTTTTGCTCGGCACCGAAAAAGCAGAGCGAAAAATAATCTTCCTTATCCATCAAGGCTTTTGTGTATCTGCTTTCGCGCACGTAAACCGTTGCCGTATCGGCGCCCCAAAGTTCGCCTACTCCGCCCCATGAAACCGTCATCGGGTTGCAGGACCCTTTATCGGAATCCTTGGCGGTGAGCAACGCCCAATCCTCGCTGATAAGCTTAACGGGGTTTTCTTTTAATTCCCTGATTGTTATTTCTTTCATAATATCACCGATTCTTAAATTGTTTTATATTAAAGAGTATATCATTCAAGCAGCGCATATGCAAGAGAAGCGGTTTAAATTTTGCTTTTTCACACAAAAAATCCGCCGAACTAAAATGCACGGCGGAAAATATTTGCATATTAAATTAAATCAATTAAGCACCTTAAAATCAACTTTGCCGACTTTTGTGCGCGGCAGCTCATCTATATATACAATCTCTCTCGGTAAAGACCATTTTGAAAGATTTTGATTGCCGAATTGCTTGATTTTTTCGGTGAGGGCTTCTTCGTCATCCTTGGCATACTTTTTATTTTTAACAACAAAAAGCTTAAGCATGGTTTTGCCTCCGTCCTCCTTACCGATTACGCAGCAATCATAAATTTCCGCCATGGACCTGTAGGTTTCCTCGATAAACGAGGGATAAACAAGATAGCCGCTGATTTTATAAACTCTTTTAAGGCGCTGGCGATAATAGATATCCCCTTGATCGTCGATATGGCACATGTCGCCGCTGTGGAGCCAAACCTTGCCGTCCTCATGCTTAACGAGCACCTTGGCTGTTTCCTCGGGATCGTTCCAATAACCCTGCATAATTGTGGGACCGTAAATGCAAAGCTCGCCGTCCTCGCCTTTACATTCCTCGGTGGTGCCGGGTTTAACCGTCATCACCTGAATATTATATGTAGGCACACCGATGCAGCCCTGAGGAGCCTCGCGGCGCGGATCGGTGAAGGTGCAAACGGTTACGCATTCCGTTAAGCCGTAGCCGGAAACGAAATGGCATTTTGCGCCGTTTTCTTTAAGGAGCCTATCCATTTTTTCGGTGAGCGAATAAGGAACAACATCGCCGCCGGAACCGATAAGCTTCATCGTGCTCATATCGATGCCCTCAAGATAACCTGCCTTAAACACCTTTTCAAAGAAATCGGGCACGCCGAAAATATAATTGAGGTGATATTTTTTGATTGCCTGAGAGCACATTTTTGCGTCAAACGCCGGAAACAGAGCCTGAGCCATACCTACGCACATTGAAACATGCATGCAAAGTGCAAAACCGAAGCCGTGGAACACAGGAAGAGCGGTGAGCATACCGTCGTTATCCTTATCGATTGCCATGCCGAGGGTGTCCTCAACAACATCCACAAGCTCATAGGAAAGATTGTTGATATTTTCAGAGGAAAGCATAACGCCCTTGGGATTACCTGTTGTGCCGCCCGTCATCATAATAGCTGCGGTGGCAGTATAATCCGTTGCAGTTTCGGGAACGCCGTTTTCGGAAATATAAGCGCTGCCCTCTTTAAGAAAATCTGCCCAATCAATAAGCTTTTTAACATTTTGGGCAGGACCTGTTTTGCCCTTGATTTTCTTTTTATACATCATATTTGCGGCAAGACCGTAAACCGTTTTCGGGAAATACTGCGCCGTTCTGCACATAACAACCGTGAGTTCGGGATGATTTTGGAATGATTTTTCCGAAACATCAAAGCAAAACGCAAATTTTGCATCTACAAGATTGATTGCATAATCCGCCTCTGATTTAACGGAAAGTGGATGAAGCATTGAAGCAATTGCACCGATTTTATTGATTGCATAAACAGCCGCAACGCACTGAGGCATATTCGGAAGGCAAACGATTACTCTGTCGCCCTTTTTAACACCGTTTGCAACAAGTGCCGCCGCACATTTATCGACAAGTTCGGAGGTTTGATTCCAACTCAATGTGCTATTGTAATAATAAAGGCACGGATTTGAAGTTCTTTCTGCCGCAGCGTTTTCAAACTGCTGATACATTGTGGTTCTTACATTATACTTTGATGTGTATTCCATAATATACGCGGATTCCTCATTTCTGTGATATTAGTTTGCATTATAACAAATAAAAGAGCTTATTTTCAAGCGATTTTTTCAATTTTTATTCTTTGTTAAGAACTTCACAGGCTAATAAAAAGTGCATAATAAATTATTCACAATATTTGGTTTGACTTTTACACGCAGCCGTTTTATTATATTCTTGTTTATTACATTTTAAGAGGGCTGAAAAATGGCATACAAAATCAAAAAATTATCAGTTAAAGCCGTACCCAAGGCTCAGCTTGCATTTTGGATTATAACAAGAATTGCCCTGCTTGGGTGCGCCGCTTATTCCTTTATTAACGGCGACCTCGTTATGGGCTTTGAATCTGTTTTTTGCTTTATTTTTACCCACCTTTGGGATATGTTTCAAACATTCGGCAACGGCTCATTTATCGAGGATGTGCCGCCGCTTTCGCAAACCTTGCTTGATATTATTATTTTCATCGGCATCGTTTTCGGCTCGTATATGGGCTTGTTTGACAAAATATCTTGGTTTGATAATTTTATGCACATTCTTTCCGGCTTTGTTTGTGCTTCGTTCGGATATGATTTTGCCTGCATCATTCAGCGCAAAAAGGGCAAATGTGCAGCCACACTTGCAGCAATGTTTGGGCTGATGTTTGCACTTTCCATAGCGGTGGGCTGGGAATTTTACGAATTTTTAATGGATACGCTTCACGGCACAAATTTGCAGCTTGCAAAGGAGGGACCGGAAACGGCGATGTTTGATTTATCAAAATACCACGGCGAATACGGCTATATCGGCTTGGTGGACACAATGACGGATATGATGATGAATGCCGCCGGCGGCATTGCAGGAATGATATTTATGATAATTTTGAGAAACAAAAAGAAAAAAGCAAAATAACAAAACCGACACATTAAATTACAAATTACGGCTGTGCAAAAGACGGGCATTCCGAAAAGGAGCGTGCCCCAATGCACAGCTTTTTTATGTCTTTTCGCAGTTCGGTTTTAATTTATGACAAAATTTTTCTTTCGTTTATATTATACTTGCAGCGAATCTATTATAGACGGAAGTGTAAATCATGAAAACAAAACCGGCTGAAAAAATCAAAAAAAGCGGCAAAAAAACAATAAGCGAGGCAAAGGATGCATTTCGCCTGCCGGTCGTGCGCAAAGGTTTGGAAGCGGTGCTTTATTTCGGCGCGGCACTTTTGCTTGCAAGAAGCCGAGTGCTCGGCGGAACGGTGCCTTTTGCAATATCGCTGATAGCCGTTTCAAGGCGAAAAAACTATTTTTACAGTGCGGCAGGCGCGGCAATCGGTTGCCTGCTGTTTATGCCCCAATGCTTTGCAAGATATGCTGCAGCTGCGGTTATTGTATTTTTGGGCACACTTGCGCTTGATTTTGCCGAAGCGAAAAGCAAGCCGATTTTGCCGATGGCGATAAGTTTTTTTGCTCTGCTTGCCACCGGGTTCGTTACTGATATTAAAACAGGCGGCGGCACGGCGGATTTTGCGCTTACCGCAGCAGAAAGCGTTTTAGGAGCCGGCGGCGCGTTTTTCTTTTTCCGCGCGCTAAATTGCAATTTAAACCGACTTAGATTTAAAGCACTGCCCGTTTCGGACACCGTGTGCATAGTGATTTCCGCGGCTGTGCTGCTGATGAACCTTTCGCAATCGAAGATTTTCGGCATATCCCCTGCGCGTGCGCTTGCCGCGGCAGCAGTTCTGATTGCGGTGCGCTATGATTCCGAGCTTTCCGGCTTGATGATGTCGCTTGCCACAGGCTTTGCACTTTCACTTCAAAGCGAAAATTCGCTGTTTTTAACCGGTGCATACGGCTTTTCTGCCCTTTTGGGATGCCTTTTTCGGCAGTTCGGAACACCCGCGACAGCGTTTGCATTCACGCTTTCGTTTGCGCTTTTCAATGTGGCTTTCGGAGCAGACGCCGCTTATTTTGCCGAGACTGCAATAGGCTGCGGCACAATTGCTTTGCTGCCAAACTTTTTCAGCGAAAAAATACACAAATTTTTCCACGACGGAGCCGACATAACGCCCGATGGTTCCCTGCGCCAAAGCCTGGTTATGCGGCTTCGGTTTGCATCCGGCGCAATGAGCTGCATAAGCGAAAGCGTAAACGAGGTGCGCGAAAGAATAAACGACATAAGCGAGCGCGATTCACAGGCAAGGCGTGCCGATTTTACTGCGGAAGAATACAGAACACGCGAAATAATAAACGAAAAAACAAACGAAATTCGCCGTGTGGCAGCGGATCAATTCTTTTCAATTTCCGATATGCTTGCCGATTTGGCAACAGAATTTGACGAAGCCGAGCATTTTGACAATATTGCCGCAGGAAAAATCAGGAGGATTTTGAGCGAATACGAAATATATCCGCGCAATATATCCGTTATTGAGGACAAGTTCGGCAGAACACGAATAGAGATTTTAACGGCCGGCGGCGAAAGCAAATTCAAAAGCAAGGCATTGCACACGGCAATTTCAAAGGCTTGCGGAAGATATTTTTCCAAATGCACGGCAACGCATTTCAGCGAATATTCAATGATAACATTTACGGAAAAGCCTAATTTCAGCCTTGAAACCGGATTTGCCCGACACAGTGCCGAGGGCAGCCTTTGCGGCGACTGCATTAAAGCCGTGAATGACGGCAAGGGTCGCAGCGTACTTATAATCAGCGACGGCATGGGCAAGGGCAGCAGAGCGGCTTTAGACAGCGCAATGGGTGCCGGGTTGCTTTCAAGGTTGCTTACGGCAGGCTTCGGATTTGACAGCGCATTAAAAGTGGTTAATTCCGCGCTGCTTGTGAAATCAAACGACGAAAGCCTGGCAACGCTTGACTGCTCATGCATAGACCTTTTTACGGGCAAAACGGATATTTTTAAAGCCGGAGCACCGCCCACATACATAGCAAAAAACGGCAAAGTAACAAAATGCGAATTATCCTCCATGCCGGCAGGCATTTTACGCGGAATTGAATTTGCAAAGCGCACAGCCGTGCTCGGCGAGGGCGATTTGTTGCTGATGGTTAGTGACGGAATAACAGACCCCGGCACGGAATGGCTTGCCGCTTTATTGACGGGCTGCGAGGATATGACGGCGCAGGAAACAGCAGATGCAGTGATGCACGAAGCACTGAACATAACAAAAGATATGAAAGAAGACGATATGAGTGTTATCGCCGCAAGACTGCACCGCTTTTCGTAGTAATAGCGGCAAAATTTAAATCGCGCTTGACTTTTTTTGCCGTCTTAGTTATACTTAGGCTATATTGACATATTTTATGACGATATTCACATTTTACATAATAAAATTTGAGGTGTTTGATATGTGCGGAATTATAGGCTATATCGGCGAAAGCGATGCAACCGGAATTTTAATCAAAGGGCTTAAAGGGCTTGAATACAGAGGCTACGACAGCGGCGGGATTGCCGTGCTGGATATGCACAAACTTAAAGTTGTAAAAGCCAAGGGCGAAATCAAAAATTTGGAAACCAAAATAAAAAAAGAGCCGCCGACGGGCAAACTCGGCATAGGTCACACAAGATGGGCAACGCACGGCAAGGCAAACGAAACAAATGCCCATCCGCATTGCAGCAAGCATTTTGCCGTGGTGCATAACGGAATTATAGAAAATTACAAAGAAATTAAAGAAAGTCTTGAAATGAGCGGCGTTTCGTTTTCAAGCGATACGGACACGGAAGTTGTGCCAAAGCTGCTTGAACTTAATTATTCCGGAGATGTTTTGGACGCTGTAAAGAAAACTCTGCGCCTTTTGGAGGGTTCGTATGCCCTTGGCATAATCTGCACAGACGATGAGAACACGCTTTATTGCGCAAAAAAAGGCTCGCCGCTTATAATAGGCAAGGGCGAAAGTGAAAACTTTATCGCATCGGACATCAATCCCCTTTTGGCACACACAAAAACCGCAATTTATCTTGAAGACGGCGAAACCGCAAAAATCACAAAAAACGAAATCAACGTTTATGACGAAAATTTTGCCGAAATCACCAAAGAGGCAAAAACGATTGAGCTTGCAAAAAGAGCTGCAAGCAAGGGTGATTTTCCGCACTTTATGCTTAAAGAAATTTTTGAAGAGCCTGCCGTTGTGCGCGAAACTATAAATTCCGTTACGCGTGACGGCGATGTGGTACTGGAAAACATCCCCTTTACGAGCGAAAATATAAAGAGCATAAATCGCATCTATATAGTTGGCTGCGGCTCGGCATACCATGTGGGACTTATTGCAAAATACAATTTTGAAAAAATCGCAGGCGTACCCACCTTTGCCGAATATGCCGGTGAATTCAGATATGAAGACCCTGTTATAGACGAAAATTGCCTTGTTATAATAATGAGCCAAAGCGGCGAAACGGCAGACAGCCTTGCCGCATTAAAACAGGCAAAGGAAAGCGGCGCAAAAACAATAAGCATTGTTAATGTGCCCGAAAGTTCCATTGCCAAAATGAGCGATTACAACCTGCTCACAAAAGCGGGCGCAGAGATTGCCGTTGCCACCACAAAGGCATTTTCATGCCAGCTTGCAATGCTGAACATGCTTTGCCTTTATATAGCAAGAGCACGGGATGCCTGCACGGAGGTTTTCAGCGAAATTGCCGTTAATATGAGCACCCTTTTGCCAAAAAAAATCGAGCGTGTGCTGCAAAAAGGCGATACGCTTAAAGCGCTTGCGGCAGACATCAAAAATATGAACAAGTGCTTTTTCCTTGGGCGTAACGCAGACTACGGAGTTTCGCTTGAGGGCGCACTGAAGCTTAAAGAAATAAGCTATATAGACTGTGTCGGCTGCCCGGCAAGCGAGCTTAAGCACGGCACAATAAGCCTGATAGAAAAGGGCACGGTTTGCTTTGGACTTATCAGCAACAAGGATTTGCTGCCGAAAACGGTTTCAAATCTTATTGAAGTAATTGCACGCGGCGCAAAGGTTATTGTGTTTGCACCCGAGAGCCTTAAAGAAAATTTGGCGCAGTTTGAAACAGTGATCACCTACCCCGACTCAATCCCGTTTTTAACGCCTTTTATAGAGGTTATTCCGCTTCAGCTTATGGCATATTATGTGGCGGATGCAAACGGCTTGCCGATAGACAAACCGCGTAACCTTGCAAAATCCGTTACCGTGGAATAAGTTCGGATTCACAAAATTATAATTTAACAAAAAAACGCACCTACCGGTTGGATACCGATGGGTGCGTTTTGCTTTGACAGTGCTGAATTTATAAATATTTTAAATGAATTGCCGTGAAAAATCAGCCCATTTGAGTGATGATAAAGCCTGCGTCTTTACCGATTTTCTTCGGCAAATCAAACTGATTTATAGCGCCGATAACTGCCGTAATAAACGGAATAAGGCAAATAATCCAGCCGACTGCAAGACCGATGATTTTACCCGTCCATTCTGCGTCGCTGAAATTGATTTGAAGCACGCCGTTATAAAGAGTGAAAGTGGCGGTGATACCGAGCCCGAGCCCGAGCAATGTATTTATTCCTCCTGTGTTTTTATCAAACTTAACGATTTTTTGATTGTTTATATCTGCAACGCTTACGGCAAAGCCCTGAGCCGAATAAGTTTGAGCAATTCTGTCGGCAAACACATTAAAATCAAAGTTCGGACCGACATTAAACATAACCGAATCTGCCATAATTTTTCAACCTTTCTTTTAAAGCGCAGCCTGCAAAGCGAAATCCGCACGCAAGCGCAAATTTTGTTTTAAATAATTTTAATCAGCCACACGGCAAAAAGCAGTGCTGCATTAACCGTCGCCAAAGTGATTATTACACCCTGCGGAATTTGCTTTTTTGCAACTGATTGAAAATAAAGCAAAACCGCAAGCTGCACAAAAAGCGCAGGCGCAAGCGGATTATAATAATATGCTGCCGCAGGATCGCCGAGGATTATGCACATAAAGGCACGGGTCATTCCGCAGCCGGGGCAATCAACGCCTGTTAATAATTTGATTGGGCAATGATAAAATGCCAAAAACGCAAAAGCGCAAAGTGCAGCAATTGCAAAATATTTTACCCTGCTTTTTTTGGAGGGCAAATAGATTTTTTCCAATTTTTCACCGGCTTTTTACCGAATTTACAAAATTATTTTACCATATAAAAAGTGCCCGTGTCAATAAGAGTGTGCCGACACGGTGCACAAAAGGCTTACGGCAAAAAATTATTTTCTTTTCTTGTGGCACACCCTCGTAAAAAATACGGTTTAATTTTTACTTAATGCGTCCCTTAAAATCTTTTTTTATTTTTTTACTCCAATCATCGCATATCGGCATTGCGGCGCGCATATCGCATACGGTGTCTGAAACAGTATCGTAAAGAACCGCTGTTCCCTGCCCGTCCGCGCAATAATCAACAGCACGGTCCTCGCTTATTCCGAAATGCCTTGCGGTTTCAACGGCGTTTATATTCGCACCGATAAAAAGAAATTCCCAGCCGTATTTTTCTTTTTCGTTTTCAATCATTGCCTTAACTCTGTTGCTTGAATAAATATGGCTTGAATTTTCATAACCGTCCGTAATAATCACAAACATCGTATGCTCCGGAACATCTTCGGAACGGGCGTACTTATGAATATTTCCGATGTGGTGAATCGCGCCGCCGATGGCATCTGTCAATGCGGTTGAGCCGCATGGAACGTAATCCCGTTCCGTCATTTCATTCACCTGCGAAAGCTTGATTCTGTCGTGCAAAACAGTGCTTTCGTTATCAAATAAAACAGTTGAAACAAAGCATTCGCCCGGCTGCATTTTCTGTTTTTTGATAAGCGAATTAAAGCCGCCGATTGTATCGCTCTCAAGCCCTGCCATTGAGCCGCTGCGATCCAAAATAAATACAAGCTCCGTGATATTGTTTTTAACCTTTTCCATTTTGATTACCTCCGAAAAAATGTGATTGCTCGGCTTCTTAAGCCTTACAATCACATTATAATCATGCAGAGGATCTGTTTGGTCGCATCGCAGGCGACATATCAGGAACCGAGCAGCTGTTGGTCAAACTCGAACAGTGCTTCGTTGATCTCAAAAACATCATAATTGCCGTTCTTTATAAAATACTCGATTATCACATCAAATTTATTGCTGTGGGAAAATGCAAAGCCTGCCTTCATCAAAAAGTCTTTCGTTTCGTCAAGGTTCAATTCCAAGGCAATCGCAAAGGCGATAGCCGTCGGTTTGCTCGTCTTATAATTCACATCGGAGCGAATTTTGGAAAACAGCCTGCGGTCAACATTGGCTTTTTTATATACTTCGGCATCGGACAAGCCCTTTTCATCAATCTTTCTGAGCAGCATTTGCGAAAAGCTTTCGTCCAACGCATTCACCGCATCATCAAGGCTGAAAGAATCCGCTTCCCTTGGCATTTCCGTATTTGGCAACGCCACAGTTTCTTCACAAAGCGGATAGGTGAGAAGCGTTGTGCTTCTTCCGACATAATGCGTTTCGACATAGTATTCGTCTATGTATTCGGTGATATCGGCAATCAGCTTTTTGCTTACCTGAAAGCAATCCTTGTCAAACACCACTATGTATACAAGCATATCGTGACCGAGCAGGAACTTGCCGATTTCATTTACCGCCACCCGTAAGGCTTCTTCTTTCGGGTAGCCGTATACACCCGATGAAATCAAAGGAAAAGCAACTATCTCGCATTTATTATCAAATGCTAATTTGAGCGATTCGCGGTAGCAGGATTCAAGCTGTTCACGCTCGCCTGAATTTCCGCCGCGCCATATTGGTCCCACCGTGTGAATCACATATTTGCATGGCAAATTATAGCCCTTTGTGATTTTTGCCTGCCCCGTTTTACAGCCGCCGAGCTTAATACATTCAAACAACAAGCCTTTTCCGGCAGCACTGTGGATAGCCCCATCCACCCCTCCGCCGCCAAGTAATGTTGAATTGGCAGCGTTAACTATTGCGTCGCATTTTATTTTTGTTATATCGTTTCTTACTATTTGAAGCGGCATATTTTCATCTTGCTTTCTTGTTTTATTTATTTATATTTAATTCGCAGGAGTTCGCTTTTTTACTTTTACTTGCCGAGTTAACGGCTGTTATATATTCATTATATCAAATTCGCCGCAAAAAAACAAATCAAATTGCGCACGCACAAAGCCGGGCATATAAGAAAACAGGGCAACGGATTTCGCTGCCCTGTTTTAAAAGCTTGCTGCTTTATTTAATAATTATTTATCATTCTTATTATCGGCATTACGGTTTTTATTTTTAAACAAATCGGTTAAAACGCCGTTTGGGTCTTTTATCAAAAGTGCCGCAAGCCAAATCACAAGTGCCAAAACCACAACCGCCGTGCCGAGAAATGCATCATTAAGCATATCCGAGGCTACCGGATTAAATATTGCCGCGCCTTCATCGGCATATTCATAAATCAAATCCACAAACCACATTATCGATGCGCCCCAAAACATAAAGCAAAGAAGCGAAAGTTTAAATTCGGATCGCCTTTTGCAAAAATACCACACAAGGGTTGCCGCGATTGCAGCCGTGGTTGAGATAAGCAAAGTCATTATTCCTTAACCCTTTCGGCTTTTTCGATTTTTGATTCCTTGATTTTTGCCGCCAAAAGCATTACACCCCATATTGCGGTTACAGCCACCGTCATTGAAACGCCCACGGTTGCCATTTCATGCAGCATAACAGCTGCATCCTGCGGATTTGAAGCCGCCGTTAAGAACGGGAAAAACGGCGAAATTTCACCGTGCCACAAATGCTCGAACGCAAGCAAAATCGTGCCGCCCCAAAGCAAATTCCTGAGCCATGAAAGCTTTTTTGAAAAAGCAATGCCGCCTGGCTTGCCGATTTCTGTGTGCTTAACTGCGCCCTCGGGCAAAGTGTAAGCCTTTTCTTCCTTTTTTTGTGCAATTTTTACCGCAGCGGAAACAACGATTGCCTCTGCAACGGGAACAACAAAACATGCCATTATAAAATCCTCCCTCTTGCAAAAGCCGTGCGTGTGCACGGCGTAAGTTTTGTGTATACGCTTATATATTATACGAACAAAATTTTATTGTCAATGTTAAAACGAATAAAAATATTGTGCGTTACAACAAAAAAGTTGTAGGCTTTTTGATAAATCTAACAAAAATGTAAAATAAATCGACTTGTTATTGACAATATGTATGAACAAATTGTAAAATGAGGTTTGATAAAAGTTTAACGGAGCAGTGAAAGTTAATGGATGAAGTTAAAATTCTTGAAATTAAGCAAAGCGTGTTTAAAAACAACGACGACGAAGCCGCTGCGCTTCGCAAAAGCTTAAAGGAAAGAGGCGTGTTTTTGCTGAATTTAATGTCCTCTCCGGGCTCAGGCAAAACCACCACCTTAAAAGCCACAATAGGTGCGCTTAAAGATAAGGTTAAAATCGGCGTTATGGAAGCCGATATAGACAGCGATGTGGATGCTAAAAAGATTGCCGAAACAGGCGTTAAATCAATTCAGCTTCACACGGGCGGCATGTGCCACCTTGACGCCGAAATGACAAGGCAGGGGCTTGAAGGGCTCAACACAGACGATGTGGAGCTTGCAATTCTTGAAAACGTGGGCAATCTTGTGTGCCCGGCGGAATTTGACACGGGCGCGGTTAAAAACGCCATGATTCTTTCCGTGCCGGAGGGCGACGATAAGCCGCTTAAATATCCGCTTATGTTTTCAATCAGCGATGTTGTGCTGATAAACAAAACCGATGTGCTGCCGTATTTTGACTTTGATGTTGAAAAATGCAAGGAATACATTAAAAAAAGGAATCCGAATGCAAAAGTTTTCCTCATCTGCGCAAAAACGGGCGAGGGCATAGACGAATGGGCAAACTGGCTGCTTAACGAAGTTCACGAGTGGCAGAAATAAGGCATAAGGCGAGGGAGAGTGTGTTTTATGTATGAATACAAATTTGACGAAATGAAACCGGAGGGCAAATCATATCCGAGTGCGGAGCGTGTGATGCATTATTATGAAAATCACAGCACCGAGCCCCCGAGAGAACTTATTATAAAGCTCGGCACAAAAATCACGGATCGTGTGCTTTATAAAATGCCGTGGATGCCCAAGGTGGGCGAAAAGCTGACGGTTAATGACCCCGAATATTGGGGACTTGCCTCCGTTGTAACGGACGAAATGGCTGAGGTTGCGCTTAAAATGAAAGTACACAAGGGCATGACAATGCCCCAAATGATTAAAGCCACGGGCAAGGACGAAACATATCTTGCAAAAATTCTTGACGATATGGCTCAGGTGGGTCTTATTGAATACAATTGGGAAAACCCGCAACACGAAAAACAATATGTGCTGCCGATGTTTGTGCCCGGCAGTGCCGAATTTTTCAACATGAAATGGGAAAATCTTTGCGAGCATCCCGAGGTGGCAAGTTTTTTTGAAAGAATGACCCAGCTGCCGCTTGAAAAGATTACACCCATGGTGCCTCCCGGAGGCGCAGGAATAGGCATGCATGTTATTCCCGTTGAAAAAGCAATTGACATGGAAAACAAATCCGTGCCGATAGAGCATATTTCGCACTGGCTTGACAAATATGACGGCAAATACGCCGCAGGCCCGTGCTCGTGCCGCTATTCACGCTCCGTTTTGGGCGAGGGCTGCGCCGACGACCCCGAGGATTGGTGCATCGGCGTTGGCGATATGGCGGATTACCTTGTTGAAACAAACAAGGGACACTACATCACCCGTGAAAAGGTTATGGAAATTCTGCAAAGAGCGGAAGACAACGGCTTTGTTCACCAAATCACAAATATAGACGGCGAAAACAAAATTTTTGCAATCTGCAACTGCCAAGTTAAGGTTTGCAACGCGCTTCGCACATCACAGCTTTTCAACACGCCCAACATGAGCCGTTCGGCATATGTGGCAAGAGTTGAGGCAAAGGATTGCGTTGCCTGCGGCAGATGTGTTGAATATTGCCCTGCAGGTGCGGTTAAACTTGGTCAAAAGCTTTGCAAGAAAGACGGTTCCAAGGTTACATATCCTAAGCAGGAGCTTCCGGATGCCGTTAAATGGGGCAAGGAAAAATGGAGCCCCGATTACAGAGATAAAAACAGAATAAATTGCTACGACACCGGCACTGCGCCCTGCAAAACTGCTTGCCCGGCTCACATTGCCGTTCAGGGTTATCTTAAGATGGCAGCACAGGGCAGATACACAGACGCGCTTGCGCTTATTAAAAAGGAAAACCCCTTCCCTGCCGTTTGCGGCAGAATATGCAACAGGCGTTGTGAGGACGCCTGCACAAGAGGCACTGTTGACGAAGCCGTTGCCATCGACGAAGTTAAGCGTTTTATCGCTCAGCAGGATCTTGATGCCGACACCAGATATATCCCCAAAAAAGTTATCCCCTCAAACAGAGGCGAATTCAGCAATAAAATCGCAATTATCGGCGGCGGCCCGGCAGGTCTTTCCTGTGCATATTATCTTGCCACCACCGGCTACAGACCCACCGTTTTTGAAAAGAACGAAAAGCCCGGCGGCATGCTGACCTACGGCATTCCCTCCTACAAGCTTGAAAAGGATGTTGTTGAGGCAGAAATCGATATTATTCGTGCACTCGGCGTTGAAATCAAATGCGGCGTTGAAGTTGGCAAAGATATCACGCTTGATGAGCTTCGCGCTCAAGGTTACGAAGCATTTTACATTGCAATCGGTTGCCAGGGAAGCCGCAAGGCAGGCGTTTCGGGCGAGGATGCCGAGGGCGTTATGAGTGCGGTTGATATTCTGCACAAAATTTCCGAAAATCACGAGCTTGATCTCAGCGGCAGAAAAACAGTCGTTATCGGCGGCGGCAATGTTGCCGTTGATGTTGCGCGCTCTTCAAAACGCTGCGGTGCCGATGTTATCGGCATGTATTGCCTTGAAAGCAGAGAAGAAATGCCTGCTTCCGACGAAGAAGTGTTTGAAACCGAGGACGAGGGCATTACAATCAACAACGGCTGGGGACTTAAAGAAATTCTCACAAATTCCGGCAAGGTTTGCGGCGTTGTTCTTAAAAGATGCACCGCTGTTAAGGATGAAAGCGGCAGATTTAATCCGCAGTATGATGAAAATGACACAATGCAACTTGATTGCGATGATATTTACCTTTCCATCGGTCAAAGCATTGTTTGGGGCGATATGCTTAAAAACGAAAAGGTTGAACTCGGCAGAGGTAACGGCCCCGTTGCCGACAAGCTCACCTACCAAACAGCGCAGGAGGACATTTTCGTTGGCGGCGATGTTTACACCGGTCCCAAATTTGCCATTGATGCGATTGCCGCAGGCAAGGAGGGCGCAGAATCCATTCACCGCTTTGTGCATTACAATGCAAGCCTTACAATCGGCAGAAACAGGCGCGATTTCATTGAGCTTGATAAAAGCGACATCAAAATCGAAAGCTACGATAATTCTTCTCGCCAAATTCCGGGCACGGACAGCAGCATAGACCGTAAAAAGTCTTTCCGTGACGCACATAAGCCACTCACGGAGGCTCAGGTTAAAATTGAAACCGCCCGTTGCCTCGGCTGCGGCGCTTCAGTTGTGGATGAAAACAAATGCATAGGCTGCGGCATATGCACCACCAAGTGCGAATTTGACGCAATTAAGCTTCACCGCGATCACCCCGAATGCAGCAACATGGTTAATTCGGATGACAAGATGAAGGCCATTTTGCCATATATGATTAAAAGAAACATTAAAATTAAGCGTGCAAACAAGGAAAAATAACAATGCACGAATTGGGAATTGTTTTTCACATTATAAAAAGCGTTGAAGGCGTTGCCGTCGAAAATCAGTTAAAAAAGGTAAACGCGGTCACGATCGAGCTCGGCGAAGTTTCGGGAGTGCTCCACAATTATCTTGATGATTGCTGGAACTGGGCGTGCGCAAAAAACGAATTGATGAGCGGCGCAAAGCTGCAAATCGAGGTTATTCCCGCCGTAACCTTTTGCGAGGATTGCAAAGGCACCTACGAAACGGTGAAGCATGGCAAAACCTGCCCGCTGTGCGGCTCGGAAAACACCTACCTCGTTTCCGGAAATGAGATAAACATTAAGGAAATAGAGGCTCTTTAGCAAGCTAAGGCTCACTTTTTGAACCTAAAAATATATTTTATAGGGAGAGGAAACTATGTTGTTCCAAATTTACGGCGAACATTCATTTTATCAGCTTCTGGGCTGGGTGCTTGTTTTCGTCGGCCTCATTGTTCTCAATGAAATCGCACGCCGCTCCAAGGCGGGCGGAATAGCTTTATTCCTTGCTGTTCCCGCGGCTCTTTCGGTATATTTCATCGTTGTTGCCGTGGCAGCCAAAAACGGCGCGGAATGGGCT
Organism: Clostridium sp. AF37-5; assembly: GCA_963625835.1. Classification (GTDB taxonomy): domain Bacteria; phylum Bacillota; class Clostridia; order Oscillospirales; family Acutalibacteraceae; genus Eubacterium_R. The sequence goes on from CAVFVA010000001.1 coordinate 54,145, forward strand.
GTAAACAACCAAACATATCTTTATATGAACGGTTGGTTCCACTATGCAAAGCTTTATGCCGCAACGGCAGGCTGCATAGGCTTTATGATGCTTAAATACAAATGGAGCATCGGAAAAAAGGATTGGTTTAAGGTTTTCCCGTTTGTTATCGTTGCAATTAACATTCTTATTGCGGTTGCATCCGATTTTGAATCCGCAATTAAGGGCGGCTTCACAGGCGGCTGGTGGCTTTCTTCGGAGGGCGTTTACATCTACGGCGGCTGGTGGAACTGGCTCAACGGTATTGCCGGCTTAATCAACATTCTTTGCATGACGGGTTGGTGGGGAATTTATTCCTCAAAAAACCAGCAGGATATGCTTTGGCCCGATATGACCTGGTGCTATATCCTTGCATATGATGTTTGGAACTTTGAATACACTTATCTTAACCTGCCTTCACATTCTTGGTATTGCGGTCTTGCTCTGCTGCTTGCTCCCACATTCGCAAATGCGTTTTGGAACAAGGGCGGCTGGATTCAAAACCGCGCAAACACACTTGCAATTTGGTGCATGTTTGCTCAGGTATTCCCGCTGTTCCAGGATACAGAGCCGTTCGGTGTGCTCACCACGGTTTATCCGGAGGGCTACACCCCCTCAATGATGATGGACGGCATTGCCCCCACATCCGCAAACCCGAAGGTCCAGGCTGTTATCGCCATCCTTGCAATCGCAATCAATGTTTGCGTTCTTGCTGCAATCATTAAGCGTTCCAAGGCTCAGCACAAGAATCCGTATAAGAACGAAATCTTTACGGATCAAAAGGATTACAAAGCTGCTCTTGAAAGAGCGGCAGAAGCTCATAAGGCTGCATAATCCACGCTGTGATTCAGCATTATAAATAACAAAATGCCCCGTCTTGAAAACCAAGACGGGGTTTCTTTTTGCCTTGCGGCAGTTATTTTAATATTTTTTGCGCAACTCCGATTGCCTTAACAAAATCGAATTATTGCCTGCGAACAACAAGCTTACGACCGTCACCCGGCGTAAGCCTCAGCTCGGGCTCAAAAGGAGTGTTGCCGAGGTTTTTGCAGGTTACCGCGACCTGTACTTCATCGCATTCAACGGCAAATTCCAGCAGCACGCAATCACCGTGCAGATAACCGAAGCTTTTGCCGTCGTCCGTAAAGAAACTGCTTTTAAAGCTGCCGTTTTCAAGCGGATACACCGTAAAGGCAAGCTTTTCTTCTTTTTTAAAGCCATACTCGCCGATGTTTTCGGCAATAACACTGCCGCCTCTTACGAAATAAGGCACCGCTCCCTTTGCAGGAATATCCGTTTCCACGGTTTGACCGCCCGCATATGCGCGACCGTTAAGATACCAAATTTCGCCCTTGGGCAAATATGTTTTTGCAATTCGCTCACCCTCATCCAAAATAAAGGTTGCCAAAATATCCCTGCCAACCATCATTGAATGGCTGTTTTCATCGATTTCTTCATCGTCATAGTAAAGTAAAAGCGGCGCATTCATCGGCACTTCGTTTTGCACGCAATCATAAGCACTGCTGTAAAGATAAGGCACCAGGCGATGACGCTCGGCAAGAATTTCCTTGGCTGCGTCAATCGCTTCGGGATAACTCCACGGCATTGTGGCAGAGCCGTCGCCGTTCCATGAATGAATAGTAAATCTCGGTTCAAAAACACCGTGCTGCATCCAGCGCAGCAGCAACTCCTCGCTTGGCATATCACCGGAAAAGCCGCCCAAATCGTGACCGTAGATGAAAAAGCCCGAAAGGCTCATCGTAAGCCCCACATAATGGCAATATTTTAAATCGTTAAACGATGTAAAATTATCTCCGCTCCATGTTTGGGCAAGCCGCCTTAATGCGCTGCTGCCGCTTCTGGTGGAAAGGAACGGGCGTTCGTTCGGTCGCTTTTTGATTTGAGCAGTGTAAGAGGAAGCTGCCATAAGATATGTTAGTATCGGTCTGATTCGGCTTGCCGAAATTTCTCCGCTGCCAAAGCCCAAAGCCATGGCGTCCGTATCCTTAATATCAAATTCGTTATTATCGTTCCAAGTGGCGTCTATACCGAAATCAAGCAGTTTTTCCGTTACCTGCCTGCTCCAAAAATCAAACGCTTCCGGATTTGTGAAATCTATATAACTGCCGAGTCCATCCCAAAATTGGGTGATAAACGGCTTGCCGCTTTTATCCTTAACAAAAAGCCCCTTTTCGGCTATTTCCGAATACATGGGATGATCCGTTAAAAAAGCCGGCTTGATATTCGGAATCAAATGAATTCCGTTTTGCGCAAAATGCTCTATAAACGCCTGCGGATTGTGGAACTTTTCGCGATTCCAATTGAAAACGCAGCGTTGATTACCGATCGAAGTGTAGCCCGAGGAAAGATAAAATCCTTCGCATGCAAGCCCGAGTTCGCCAAGCTTTTTAAGAAATAAATTCATTTGATTTTCCGCATCGGGCGCATCGGTGTATGCCATTGTGCTGGCGCAGTAATCAAAGCTCCATTTCGGCGGAAATGCCTGCCTGCCGCAAAGCCTTGCGTATTGTTGCAACACCGAAAGCTTTGTGCCGAAAAAGATGTAATAAACAAGGCAATCGTCGTTCGTTTTAAAGAATTTAAAAGGCTCGTAATAATTGTTTATTTCGCGCCCGAGATCAACAAAAGAAGTGTCGCTCGTGTCATAATAAATTCCGTAGCACCCTGCCGAGTTTTCGCAAATGTAAAACGGAACATGCTTGTAAAGCGGATCGGATGTTTCGGCATTGTAGCCCATACTGTCCGATGTTTCTATGCGATAGGCTTTGCCTGCCTTATTGAGTTTGCCGCTTTTATCGCCGAGGCCGTAAATATGCTCTCCTTTTTCGCGCGAAATATAATGATATGTTCCTTCGCCGAATTCGCCCTCAAAGTTATAAGCCAGGGGTGCACGATCCTCAAATATAACTTTTTCGCCTGGCGATGTGTATTTAAGCAGGAAATTGTGCAAATCAAGTTCTGCCGTCACTCCGCAATCAAGTGTAAAGCAATCAACATCATCGCCTGTTTGCACTTTCGGACAGCCCGGTACAAAATCGGCGGTTGAAAGCTTATCCCTGCCGCCGAGCATAAATTCATTACCGGGATTAACGGTAAATGTTGGCAGCATTTTGCAACCTTCCTTATAAATTGCCACACGCATTGCGCTTTCGCCGATAAAATCAACGGCAGCGTTTATATTGCCGCATTTATATTCGCGGTGCGATTCATTAAACTCGCTGCGCTTAAAATTATGATTAAATTTCATTCCTTGGGTCCTCTGTTAAACAATGTGTTTTTCCACAGCAATTTGCCGGGAAGTTTTGTGAATTGCGTGTTTTCGCAGAATTTCATTGCTTTTTTATACCCGGGCTCCCACTTGGGCAGCTCGGCACAATTCGGATTTCCACTTTTTGCAAATTCGCAAAACGAACTTATCATTTCGCCGGATATTTTGTAATCGATTTCGTCAAACGGGCGCCAACTGTTTTTCAGCGTGCCGAAAGTATAAAGCAAATCGCTTGCGTGCCATGCGCCGTTTTCATCACCCGGCAGGCGATGGGCAAAGCAATAAAGATAGCAATCGCTTTTGTCGTTTTTCATCCACTTTTTCGCAAGAATTTGCAAAACGGCAGGCACCATATCCTCCGTTGTGATTCCTATTATTTTCGGCATCCGAGGGATTGAGTGCATATTAAACGTTTCTTTGGTAAGCAATTTGCCGTCATAAACCGGCAAGGTGTAAAGCATGCTGAGTTTTTCCTCTTTGCAACCTTTTTTCCATGCGAAATAAAGCTTTTCGGCATCGATTTCCTTAAGCTGCGCCATTGATTTCGCACCGGCATTTTCCATTATCTTTTCCCAAAATCCCTTTACCGAGCTTGGCTTAACGGGGCGTGCGATTTTGCGCTGAAGACCTGCCGCACTGAGCAAAATTGCTTTTTGGGCAAGTCCCTTACACAACGGGCTTGAAATAAGTATATCCACACTCATCGCACCGGCACTTTGACCCGAAAGAGTAATATTTTCACCGTCGCCGCCGAAATACGGTATGTATTTTTTAACCCACTTAATTGCTGCAAGCTGGTCGTAAAGCCCAAAGTTGCCGCAAGCGCCGTCCCTTGCAACATCGGGGTGTGCGCAAAAGCCGAATGCACCGAGCCTGTAGTTGAGGCTGACGAAAACTATTCCATTTTCGGCATATTTTTCACCGTTTATGTGTTCTTCGTTTGCACTGCCGCCGGTGAAACTGCCGCCGTGTATATAAATCAGTACGGGGGCTTTTTCAGCCGCTTTCGGCGCATAAATATTAAGAAAAAGACAGTCCTCGCCGTAGGTAAAGCTGCTGTTTCTGCGAAACTCCTTGTGATAAAAGGAATTTACGGTGGCATCGTCCTCGAACGCCCTGTGCTGAGGCGAGCAATTTCCGAATTCGCAAGCGTTATAGCTGCCGCTTGTGTATTCACACAGCTGCGGATATTCCCATCGCTCGGCAGTTGCGTATCTTATGCCGCGAAATTCCGTGCGCTTTTCAAATTCAAGTCCCTGAAAAACGCAGCCGTTTGCATTTAATTCAATCGTATTCATAAAATTTCACCCTCTTGCTTTAATTATAATAAATAAACCCTTTAAAATCAATAAAATAATATATAAAGCACCGCAATGAATTTGCGGTGCTTCTAAAGGTCAAATTATAAAATTCTGCGCACTTTCATATTCGCCTGTTGCCGACCCGGCGTTATCCGCCTAAATAAAATTCACCTTACAATCTTTTATCCAATAATAAATCTGCACAATATATGCCAACACCTGCGGGCCGCGCATAAGCTGCCCGTACCAGGGCTCGGGTAAAGCATCGGGATTTTGCATAAGTTCTCGAATTTTTGCCTCGTTAAGCATTTCATATAAAGGCGTATTTTTGTCGGCAAGCACGGCATTTGCCATTTTGCAAACCTCTTCAAAATATATGGGATTATGCGTTTTGGGATAGGGACTTTTTTTGCGCCACGCGATTTCATACGGGAGTTCGTTTTCAAACGCCTTACGAAGCACGCCCTTTTCCCTGCCGCCCGGCGATTTAAACTTCCACGGCATATTGTAGGCATATTCAACTATGCGATAGTCGCAAAACGGCACTCTGACCTCAAGCGAGCAATGCATACTCATCATATCCTTGCGCATAAGCAGCGTTTGCATAAACCATTCCATATTGAGCATAAACATTTCGCGCATTCTGCGTTCCGTTTTTGACTCACCGTCAAGATACGATGCAGATTTAACCGTTTTAAGATATTTTTCGCGCACAAACTCACTGCCGTTTTTCAGCAAGCCAGGTTTCAATATACTTTGGCGAACATCGGTTGAGCGACTCCACGGAAATGTTTCTTCAAACAGAATATCTTTGTTGTGATACCACGGATAGCCGCCGAATATTTCATCTGCGCATTCACCCGAAAGAGCCACGGTTTGCTCTTTTTGCACCTCACGGCAAAACAGCAAAAGCGACGAATCCACATCGGTAAATCCCGGCAGGCTGCGCGCCTGAGTGCTTTCCTCCAGCGCATGCGCCACGGCTTTGTTATCGAGCATAATATTTTTATGCTTGCTGCCGATATATTCAGAAATCAGCGAAATATAATCGCTGTCCTTGTTCGGCTGAAAAAGGCTTGCTTTAAAGAATTTATCGTTATCCGTGTAATCAACAGAATATGTGCAAAGCCGATTTCCAAGTGTTTTCGCCCCATCCGATGCTATGCGGCTGATTATTGAAGAATCAAGACCGCCGCTTAAAAAAGTACACAGCGGCACATCGGAAACAAGTTGCCTTTTAATTGCATTTGAAACAAGATAACGAGTGTGTTCAACTGTTTCGGCTTCTGTTTCCGTATGCTCCGCAGCCGTAATACGCCAATATTTACAAATTTCTGTTTTACCTTTGCAAACGGTCATAAAGCACGCCGGCGGAAGCTCATTTATGTCTTTAAAAACGGCAGAGCCTATCGGCTTGGCAGGACCGAGCATAAATATCTCATTTAGCCCGGTTTCATCCACATCGGACGAAATTTCAGGTATCAGCAGCAGGCTTTTTATGCGGCTTGCAAATGCAAATAAAGTGCGCTTTTGCGCATAAAAAAGCGGCTTCACCCCAATTCTGTCGCGGCAAAGAAAAAGCTTCCTTTTCTCGTCGTCCCACACTGCGTAGGCAAAAATTCCGTTAAGCTTTTTGCAGCTTTCCTCTTTCCAGCAATCGTATGCTTTTAAAATCACTTCCGTATCGCAATTTGTGTCAAACGAATAGCCTATGTTTTTAAGCTCATTTCGGATTTCATCCGTGTTATAAATTTCGCCGTTGTATGTTATTGTATATTTGCCGAAGCTCATCGGCTGCGCGCCGTTTTCCGGGTCGATCACGGCAAGTCGCCTGTGAATAAGCGAAATGTAAGGCTTTGTAAAATATCCGGCACCGTCCGGACCGCGAAGTCGAAGGCTGTTGCCTATTTCCGCGGCAAGTGCCCTGCGCTGCCTTAAATCAATCTCTTCCGATAACATTCCTGCAATTCCGCACATGGTATCACCTCATATATAACTTCACCGTTATATTATGCCCGCTTAAATTTTTCGTCACTAAATTTAAAAAAAGTATTGACTATCGGGTTTCCATATGCTATATTATTAAGGCGTTAAGAAACGCTGGTGTAGCTCAGTTGGTAGAGCAGCTGATTTGTAATCAGCAGGTCAGGGGTTCAAGTCCGTTCACCAGCTCCAAAATTTGGTATGCCGCATTTCTTAATACGGGATACCAATAAATATGGGAGAGTTCCCGAGCGGCCAAAGGGAACAGACTGTAAATCTGTCGTCACTGACTTCAGTGGTTCGAATCCACTCTCTCCCACCAAGCAAGCTCCTAATCACACAGATTGGGAGTTTGCATTTACAAGGATTAGTGCAAAATCAAATATTAGATTCAATCTCAATGTTAGAAAAGAATTTGATCCTCAGATTATTATATTTACTTGTAAAATAAAAAAGCCAAGCCGAATATGCTACATAAAATAACATATGGCTTGACAATTGAACGCATTTAATCCATAATACAGAAAAAACGGCAACTGAAAACCGGGCATGTTAGTTTTGGTAACATATTCTGGGATATATTCAACCGTTGCAGCGGTTGAATATATATGAGGTTGTCTTTTTTATTTCTAAGACTAATCTTAATAGTTAATTTGTAAGTTGTCAATAATTTTTTTCAAAAAAAGGCGGAATTTTTCCGTCTTTTTCTTTTTTTGAGGTCTGTTATCGTGATATATACATTTCGTATGTTTCACAACTTGCACAAAAAATCAATGTTGAAATTGTGCACTTTGTGAAAAGTACGTTTTGTGATTATCACATTTTGTGATTGTAACAAAACGTGTATGCATAATTAAAATGATATAAAATTATATTGAAATATAGTTATATTTATATCTATCTATCATATCGGCGGCAACATTTTTAAAAATGTTGAAGCCTTTGTTGAAATGATAAGATTGATATGATAATGATTGAAACTGCGTTTATGCGTAATATGATAGTAATTAAAATTAAACGGAGGTTTAAATTATGAAATTACTGTCAGAAATACCGGAAAAGGAAAGAAGCTTGTACAGGATTATGGATTTGTGGTATCTGCACAACATTTCAGGCAGATTAACACCGAACACATGCCGTATGTACAGCGATACAATACGCAGGATAAAAGCCCACACCGCCGACATGCCGATTAAAGCCATCAACGAGGAAAACATGCAAATCATCATCAATAAAATCACAAACGCCGGATACGCCAATTCCACGGTGTCTAAATGCCGATTGGTGCTAAACAATATTACAGAATATGCCGTGCGAATTAAATGGCTTGACACGTTGCCGCTGTTTAAGCTTTTTGTGCCGAAAAGTGCACCCACAAAAACAGTTGATGCTTTAGATATTAAAACACAGATAAGAGTAGAGGCATATTGCCACAATCCGAAAAATCAAAAATACGGTGATGTTATTCTTTTTATCCTCAACACAGGATTGCGCATCGGCGAGCTGTTTAATTTGAGGTGGTGCGATATTAAAACAATTGCAAAATATACATATATGGAAATTCGCAAGAGTAAGACGAAAAACGGAATACGATGTGTTCCTCTTAATTCGGAAGCCATTAAAATAATCCAACGCCAGCCGCATATAAACGAATATGTTTTCACGACTTTATCAGGCACTCAATTAAGCCAAACTCAAATGAAGCGTTTCAACACCAAACTGCGTTCGGAACTGAACATAGAAGCATTCACAAATCATATCTGCCGACACACATTCGCAACACGCGCACTCGAAAAAGGCATGGAAATAAACGCACTGTCTAAAATTATGGGTCACTCGTCCCCTGCCTTTACAATGCTGCGTTATACCACTGTTTTTAACGAGTATTTATTTGCCCAAATGAGCATTTTTGAGCAGGCATAAAAAAATGGGCCAACTGGCCCACAAATCCCGCAGCCCTTGTGCCGCAAGGGCTGCGAGGTTTCCATGTTCCAAAAAGGCAAAAAAATGCGGCTATTTTTCTTGCCCTTTTTCTTCTTTTTTCTTGGTTTGTTCCAGCTGCCGAAACACCTGTTGATTAAGCATATGAGCATGTTCGTCGGCAAGGCGGGAAAACAACATCCTCATGTTATCGGACAGTGACATCAAAGAATCGTCGAACGGCTTTTGAGCAACATAATTGCTACGCTGCGGTCGCCAGTTCAATAGAGCTTCGGCATATTCGTTTCCTTGAGCCGCCGATGCGCGCAGATATTCGGTTGCTCTTATTCTGTCCGCAGCAATTTCATCGCCGCCAAAGAGAAAAAGTTTGCCCAGCTGATATTGTGCAAACTGATTGCCTTGTTCTGCCGACTGCTCCAAATAATGAACTGCCTCTCGCTCATTTTTCTCCGTTATTTTTCCTTTCAGGTATATATTGCCGAGTTGATATTGAGCGAACCGGTTGCCCTGTTCTGCCGATTCGTCAAAATATCGAATTGCCAAATCAGGATTTTGAGCAATTTCATCGCCCTTTAAATATATTAAACCGAGCTGATACTGCGCAAATTGATTACCCTGCTCTGCCGCGGCAGTAAAACAATTCAAAGCTTGATATATATTTTTATGACCGAGTTCGTCGTCAATATATATTGTACCGAGCCGATACCGTGCGAACTCGTTCCCTTGCTCTGCCGATTCGTTTAAATAGCGTATAGCCAAATCAACATCTCGTTCCGTCACATTCCCGCTTAAATATATATTACCCAGTTGATACTGCGCAAATTGATTGCCCTGTTCTGCCGATTTTGTAAATTCGTCTATTGCTTTTGAAATGTTTTTATATTCGTCTTGCATATAAATACTGCCGAGGCGGAATTGCGAAAATTCATTGTTAAGCTCGGACGCTCTTGTGAAATATTTTATTGCGCGGTTCATATTCTTGTCAGCAACTTCGCCGTCACAGTAAATCTTGCCCAATTGATGAAGCGCAAAACTGTTGCCTTGTCCGGCGGCACTTTCGAGCAGCTTCAAACCTTTTTCGGCATTAAAATATTTACTTTCTTTGTCGGTGTAAATTTTGCCGAGTTGATACCGAGCAGTTACATTTTCGGCTTTGGCCGCCTTAATTAAAAGCTTTATTGCCTCTTCTGCTTTTTCCGGGTTTTCCCCGCTCAGATACAGTTGAGCTAATTTAGTTTGCGCATATGTGTTCCCAAATTCGGCAGATGCTTTAAGATATTTTTCGGCTTCTTCAGGGTTGCAATCACAACCCTTGCCGTCCAAAAGCATAACTGCGATTCGGTATTCGTTTAAGTCATTGGGATTGCTTTTTTCGGATGCCTTAAATAAATTGAACGCCGAACGATACAATTTATCCGCTTCATTGTCGTCATCTTTAACAACGCCTTTTTCAAGCATTTGCGCCATATTATATTCCGCAAAAGGCATTGATTTATAATTGCCTCCAGGTTCGGCGGCATAAGAAAAATAATCGTACGCTTTCTGCGGATCCGCTTCGATTTCGTCGCCTTTATAATACAGGCAACCTAAGGTGTAGCTTGCAAACGGCGAACCGCTCTTTTGCAGATATTCAATTCCCGACTGAATATCAGCCTTGCAGCCTTTGCCGTCAATATACATTCTGCCTATTTTATAATTGATGTAATCCTGCAACCATGCGTTGCCCTGTGCTTCAGGGTAAGCGGAAATAAATCCTTTAAGAGCGGCGGCATAATATTCTTGAGCTTTCACATTATCAACATCGCCAAAGGTGCCGTTTTCGTACATGCGGCCAAGCTCGAATGATGCAACACAGTTTCCGGTGTGCGACTGCTCAATAAACTTTGCTTCTATATCAGACAGCGCTGTTAGCTTTTCGTCCGCTTCTTCATATGTAAGAGCTTCCGATAACAGCACCTTTATCGACTTGTAATCTTTGCTCCACCATTTTTTTGACAGAATATGTATTTTTCTTTTCCCGGTGCTTTTTTCGGTTTGGATTTTTCCGTCAAAATCCAAAGGCTCGTCGGTTTGTGCGGCCTCGTTTATTTCCGCCTCAATATATGATGAATTTTCTTCTTCTTTTAAATCCGAAAAAGCAAACTTCTTCATCGATACCAAAATACGATTTCCGCAGTGCTTATATAAATCCTTTATTTTGTTATCTATATATTCTGTGTTGGTTTCGCCGCCGTAAGCTTCGGAATATATACCGTTTTGATTCGCCAACAGTTCCCTAAGCTGCTTATATTCTTCACCGTGATATTTCTGGATGTATAAATCTGTTATTTTGTCTATTTCAGGTCGCAGGGCGGCAATTTTGTTCATGCCGTATTTCCATGCTCTTTTATCACTCGGAAGCTTGTTGTAAACAGACAAATACTGCGTAACGATATCCTTGTTTTCAAGTAAGACATCATCCCGGATTGAGTTAATGATCGATTCACGCATTATCTCGTTAATTTTTTGGTTTTCGAGACTGTGCTCAACAATTTGGTTCACCATTCGTGATTTGCACGCTTCAATTGATGACAGCTTAAACTTTCCGCGCAATTCTTCTTTGCCGTCAACAATCATTTTATGCCTTGTGGGTGTCGGCTCAACGGTGGCAATGTGGATATGAATATTATCGGTATTATAATGAATAGCCGCACTCCACACGGCATTTTCAAGATTTTCAGCTTTGAGCATTGCATTAACACTGCTTCGGCAATAATTCATAAGCTTGCTTTTATCGAGCATATGAGTTTTGCTGTCCCAAAGCCCGTTTGCCTCAAGCCAACGGTTATCAAAAGATATAACGGTTTGCCACATCAGCGAACCGTTTTTTTGTGCTTTTTCATATACCTGTTTTAATTCGGCTTTTTCATTAACCGTTAGATGATTTGACGATGCCGTAAACAAATCGGTTGTTTTCCTCGGATTATCCATATAATTTGAATATACGCTGAACGACGATATATGCTCGTTTCGCACGGCGTTTTCGCGGTCGATATAATCAATATAGCCGGAAAAAATATCGCTGTCGGCAGTAACAAATTTAGTTTTAACGATGCATCCTACCATTGGTTATTTTTCCTTTCCGTTTTTCTTATTGTCTTTAAGTTGTTTGAAATAGGCGATTTTCGCTTTGGTGTGATTTTCGGCTTGTTCTACAATTTCGTTTTTCAAAATATCGGTTGAAACAAAATTGGTTGCCGACATTGACGGTGAATATAGCATTGAATTAAGAATTTCCAATATCACCTGTGAATTTATATCCGCTGTTCGGCTTGCCAGTCTGATCCGCGTAAATGTGTTTTTGTATTTTTCTTCAAGCACATTTACAATCTCTTTTGCCAAATTCTCGCTTTGATTTTTTTCTTTTTCTCGGTCATTGCTTATGATAAGCTCAACTGCGGCAGTGAGTGATTTCAAACCGTGCTCGGATTGATATTTTTTAAGATATTCAATGTTTTCCGGGGTTAAGCGAAACGCTGTTTGTTTTCTTTCATTCGGCATATTTTTTCTCCCTGATTTTTCGGTCCGTTTTTGGCCCGCTTTGGAACACGCAAGCCCCGAAACCCTTGCGGCACAAGGGCTGCGGGATTTATGGGCCAGTTGGCCCATTTTTATTTTTCAATAATTTTGATGATTTTATCGAGCATATTTTCGGTCGCTTCAAGTGCTTTAAGCAGCTTTTTATTTTCGTTTTCCGGCAAAGAAATATCAGCTGCTTTTTGGGCAATATATTCCGCTTTGCTTTTGAGGCTCGGAATATAATAACCCTTTATATCGGCATCGCTCGGTGAAATTTTCGATTTGGTTCTGTTCTCTTTTTTCTTCGCTGCCTGCTCCTTTAGCTTTTCAACTTTGGCAGGTGTTACGGCGGCAGCTTCGCCGGCTATTATTTTAGTTTGTTGCGCCGGAGATAAGTGAGCTACATTTTCGGCTGTATTCAATGATATTTCGTTGTTCGCCAATTTTTCTTTGACTTTTTCCGTGCCGTGTTCCTCAACGTAATTAAAGCGCTTAACCTGGCGAGGCGATATGTTTAACTGCTCGGCAATTAAATCATTCATGTTGCCGGTGAGCTTAACACCGTTTTCTTTTAATTCTTTGTAAATCGACTTTAAAGAATTAACCTGAAACATTCGGTCTCCGTCCGTCAATTCTCTTGCTTCCGAATTGGTAGTGACTAACGCATACAGTTCTTTACTTTTTTCGGATAACGGCAATTCATTATCCGATAAATCGGTAACAAGGCACGGAACAAGTTCAAATTCGTGATGTCCTTCTTTTACCAATTCTCCGAGGGCGGTATAACGGCGCTCGCCGGTCAGAAGCCGATATTTTCCGCCCGGTATTTTATACACTTCCAAATTCTGTTTCAACCCGTTATGTAAAATACTGAATTTAAGTTCTTCGATAGAATCCACAGAATATTGATTCATTGCGTTGGGCACAATATCGTCTATATGTATATCCGAAATCTCAAATTTCTTTTGTTTTTCCGCCTTTGATGCCTCATTTAAAAATCCTAAGTTTTTTAAATCTACGCTTGCATATCTTCCCATTGTTATTACTCCTTTGATATTTAATAATTCTTAATGATGTATTCGGTTAGTGTTTTATAATCTTCTGCCGTTGTTGAATTAGGCGCATAATCTGTTAACGCTTTGTGTGCGTATCCGATTTCTTCCGCGCGCACGCATTTTCTGATTTGTACATCTATAAAATTTTCTTTCAAAGCGCCGAAAAGAATTTCTCTTATCTGCTTTGATATTGCGGTGCGATTGTCATACTGCGTTAGAAAACATTTGATATCTCTTAGCTTGAAGTTATAATCTCTTACACTGTTTACAAGTCCTTGAGCTATGCAATAACCGGCAAAGCCCCACATGTCACTGTTAAGCGGGCAAAACACATAATCGGCGACCGCCAAACCGTTAATATTGATTAAATTGACCGCAGGCGAACAATCCATAATACAATAATCATAGTTTTTATTTATGCGTTCCAAAAATGTGCGCAGCTTAAATTGCTGCGGATTTATCATGTCGTTTTTAAGCGCACTTTCAATTTCGGATAAATCTATAAAGGACGGGATTAAGTGAAGATTGTCGTATTGCGTTTTATAGATTACTTTTTCAGGCTCTATTCCCGGATTAACAAGAATATCGCCGACAGTGTAATCGTATTCCTTGAGCGGCGACAAATCGCCGTTTTTCAAAACGCTTTCCAAAGCTTCGGCAAAATTTATTTCTCTTTGAGAGAACAGCGAGCTGCTGTTTGCCTGCGCATCCAAATCAATCAGCAATACACGCTTTTTGTGTTCACTTGCCAAAATGTGCGCAACGGTTGTTGCGGAAGTGGTTTTCCCAACACCGCCTTTGATGTTTAAAAAAGCATAAGTTTTCATTTTTTTATCTCCTTTATTTCGGCTTCAAGCCGTTTTAGTGTTGTTGTGTTGTTTTTGATTGCCGCAGCCATTATATTAACAAGCTCGGAATAATTGTTTTCGGTTTCCTTAATGCGATCTGATAACGCATACGTTTCCAAAATGATATTAACAAGCTTGTTGCGGCTTAAATGCTTTTGATGAGCGAGTGCATCAATTTTTGCCACCACACTTTCATCAACATTTCTAATATAAATTGTTTTCATTTTTCTCCTTTCCGGTAAAAACAGATAAAAAAATAAGCCAATAAAACTATCCGCATATCGCGCATAGTCTTATTGGCTCAATGGCTCTGTTATTTGATTTGCTTATATTGTATAACAAATGTATAACAAAATCAAGCATTTTAAGAAAAAATGTATAACAGATGTATAACAAAGTGCCTTTTTGGTGCAAGCACTTTTTTGGAGCAAAAAGTGCCGAAAACAGCAGGCTTTGCCTGCTCAATCACTGAAAGTGATTGCAGTTTTCCCTTATGCTCTTTTTTATCCTCGCGCAGGATAAAAAACAATGCCCTTTTACCGAGAAAAAGGCATCATTTTCAGGCGGTTTCGCTTTGAATTTCGTTTTTAAAGTGTTGCCGCTCTGCGCAAAACACAACGAAAAAGGGCAGCGGCTCCGCCGCTGTTTACCGAAAAAAGAAAAAAGAGCGGAAAAATTCCGCCCTTAAATCATCGACCTATATCAAAGCCGTCAAACATTATTTGGTCGCGTGCCGAGAAATTCATTTCGGCGGCGTGATTGTTATTTATGTATTTTTGCAATGCAGTTTCTCGGCCGAGACCGTCAACCCTCAAGTCATCACAATAGGCTTGTATCTGTTCTGTTACGCTTCGAGGTGTTCCGAGCTCTGCTTGCATTGAATAAACATTGTCTCTGTCTGCCACGATTGAGATGTCAACAGCTTCATATGATTGTTTTTCGACAGCAACAATGTTTTTCTCCTCCAGCTCTTTTAACGCGTCCCGAATCGGCATCCTGCGAATTTCTGAATTTGAATTTTCAAAAATAACATAAGGATATTTAATATTTTCAGCTTCGCTTATGATTTTAAAATCGTGATTTTCAGCCGCGTTTTTTAGCATGTCGTAATCGACGATTTTTGCCACGGAGCTATCACCGAGAACCGCCGAAAGTGCTTCCCGGTGATTTGAATATCCGGTGCCGATAAACTGAAGTTGAAAATCCGGCGTTAGCTGCACCGTTTTTGAACCCGCATCGAAATCTTGCACAGCAACGATTTTCATTTCGTCGGTCACAAGGCGTTTTAAGCTGTTTTTAATATCGTCCGTGCCCGATGCCTGGCAAGTAAAAGAATACCAATTCTGCGCCGAACGGTCGCTTAACACAGCCTCAGGTGAAGTTTCGTCCCTGAGTATCATCTGTTTTAAATCTTTAATCAATCTTTTTTCTTTTTCGGTGTTGACATTTCGCGGAGAATAACATATACTATTATCGTAGTCAATGAGTGATTCCTCTTTGGGCAATGGGTGCCCTATAGACTGAATCATTTCACTGGCTATTTTTTTATTATAAGCCAACACAGCCCCCTTGTTAATTTTGTTTTTAAGATAATTGTTTAAGTGATTTTTTCCGTAAATACTCATTATTCTATGTGCCGTATAGCGTTTAACATCTATATTTAATGTGCAAGGAATAATTATTCTATGATTGTCAGAATCGAACATATTAGAAACAAAAATCACTGCATTTGGATGTTCTCCTTTTAAAATCATAACCGGATTACGAATAATATTCGGAATCTGATATAATTCTTTCATACTAACATTATGGGCATGGGGAAATTCTTCTTTATTATTACTCATCACCTTTTTTAGTGTATTTTGTTTTATATAAATATCGTGAGCTTCGATTCCGCAAGCCTGCATTACATAAGGTGTTGAAGATACTTTTAGCATTTCGGTTGCGGGATAATCGCCGTTCTGCCACTTAATCAAATCCGACTTAAACTGTTCGTTTTCTTTTTCATTCTCGATTATCTTTTTGAAAAATCCGGCGAGCTGTTTTTTTGAATAATCAGCTGCCTCAAATTCCGTTTCCGATAATCCGAGCTTTTCCAATGCTGTTGATACTGCCGAATTGAACTTCTCGGCACTTGCGTGTTCTGCCGTTTCGTAAATCATATAATCCCCGGAATACACGGTTAATCGCTCATCGCTTGGAACATTGTATGCTTCTTCATATGCGGCAACTAAACTTATTTGTTCGGCACTTGGATTTAACAGCTTTATTTTTTCTTTTTCGGTATTGACATTTCGCGGAGAATAGCATATACTATCGTTGTAGTCAATGAGTGATTCCTCTTTGGGCAAGTAGAGCCCTATAGAGCGAGTTATTTCGTTGGCTACTTTTTTATTATATGCCATCAGGGAATTCTTTTCTATTTCTTTTTTTAAATAAATTTCAAAGTTTTCTTTGCCATAAACACTCATTATTCTGTGTACTGTGCAATTTTTTCCTACAGAATTTAATGTACATGGTATAATTATCCTTTCGCCATTTGAATTAAATTCATTTGATATGAAAACCACAGAATTTTGATGACTTCCTTTCAGTATAAAGTCGGGGTTACGAATAGCGTTAGGAATCTGATATAGTTCCCCTATATTCATATTGTGGGCGTGTATGAATTCTTCCTTATCATCACTTGTAATTTTTCTTAAAGTATTGTTTTTAATCACTATATCGTGAGCTTCGATTCCGCAAGCCTGCATTACATAAGGTGTTGAGCACACTTTAATTACTTCGGTTGCGGGATATTCGCCGTTCTGCCACTTAATCAAATCCGACTTAAACTGTTCGTTTTCTTTTTCATTCTCGATTATCTTTTTGAAAAATCCGGCGAGCTGTTTTTTTGAATAATCAGCTGCCTCAAATTCCGTTTCCGATAATCCGAGCTTTTCCAATGCTGTTGATACTGCCGAATTGAACTTCTCGGCACTTGCGTGTTCTGCCGTTTCGTAAATCATATAATCCCCGGAATACACGGTTAATCGCTCATCGCTTGGAACATTGTATGCTTCTTCATATGCGGCAACTAAACTTATTTGTTCGGCACTTGGATTTAACAGCTTTATTTTTTCTTTTTCGGTATTGACATTTCGCGGAGAATAACATATACTATTATCGTAGTCAATGAGTGATTCCTCTTTGGGCAATGGGCGCCCTATAGAGCGAGTTATTTCATTGGCTATTTTTTTATTGCTTTCAGCAGTCAATGCAGGATTAAGCTCTTTAATTTCTTCTTTTTCCCGGTGCAAATAGCTTTCGATAGCGCCGTTAAATCCGGTTATCATATCGCCGTATGCAGTATTAACTCTGTCAAGAATTTCAGGCAATTCAGGGCACTTGATTCTGTCGGAGTTTAATTCTTTATATTCAAGATAATTTCGATACGAATCGGCAAGATGTGCTTTTCGCGCATTTTCGATTTCTGAAACGCCGAGGTGCTCACGCAGCATCAGACTCAAACTGTCCGCTTCGATTTCTTTCTGTTCAACAGACATATCCGGGTCGTAAGCGGCGTGCATAACGGCGTGACCGAGTTCGTGGGTAAGAACGGATAATTTCATCGAATCATTGAGCTTGTCCGATAAATGAATTGTGTTATCTGCAGGCTGAAAATAACCGCGCATACTTATAGACGGAAAATTTTCGATATATACCGGAATTCTCCTTTCCTCACAATACGATTTCACCGCATTGAACAATTCATCGTGTTTTTCGGAAGAATAGCCCATTCCGAACAGCTTGGGATATTCGGCAACAGGGCAGTCGGTTTGCCCGATATCAAAAGTGTGGCCGATTTTAAAAACGGTTATTTTTTTCGTTTCTATTTCACCGGCTTTGATTTTTGCCTTTTCTTCTTTTTTGGCTTCGGATAACCGTTTCCATTGGCTTGTATTGTCGTCATACCAATATGTAACTGCCGCAGGAACGAGGATTTCCATTCCTTTTTGGCCTCGCTGCACCTGATATCCCATTTCCTTAAGCTTATTGTATGAGGCACAAAAACGGGCACCCGGATTTTGCCTGTAAATCAGCATTTTATTGTTCGTTGAATATTGATAAAATTGAGAACTAAAATGCAAAAACTCAAGGATATCTTCGGGGTCATTTTCAAAGTTTGTAACGATATCCGCAACCTGAGTTTTGAGTTTTTCTTTTGTTTCTTCTTGTTTGGTTTTCCATTCTTCGGCATTATACTTCTTCATTTTCCAGCGCCTCCAGGATAGCTTCAGCAATGTTTTTCGGCAATTCGTCAAGCAAGGTTAAATCTTCACTTGCCACTGTATCACCTAACGGATAAGCGCTTTCGTTGCCGCCGTTGTCAACATAATAAAGATTCCCCCATTCGTCATGAACGATTGAATATTTGTTATAAATCAAGACAACTTCATTCCAAAAGTTAATTTTTTCGTTCATTATATATACCTCCTAAATTTTTGAAATTATTTGATTTAAAAATTGAATAAACAGAGCGCGCAGCTCAGGCTCGGCCAAAGTGTAAATCCCGATTGCGGTCAGCGTTATAAGCGCTGTTCCGGCAGCAACCTTGATTATGAGAATCAGCACTCGAACAATAAATTTAAAAGTGTTGCTTTTTTCCACCACCACAACATTATTGTTGTTAATATTATGCTTTTGCCTGAGCTTCGTTTGATGATTTAGTTCTTCAATTTCGGCATTTAAAATCGTTGCATTTTTATATCTGCCCATTTATTATTTCCTCCAACAGAATTTTCTTTTTTTCTTTTTTGAGGTGTTGGCTGCTGATACCTTTAACATTTCGGTCAATAAAACCTCCATTGGCTGATGCACCGAGAATATATCCGGAATTAAAGGGCTGAAATATGTTGTAACGCCGCCCATTAGTTCCCTAAGATCTTCTTGGTCTTGCATAGCAACAAATTCATATACAAAGCTTACATCGTCATTTTGAAACTCGACCAATGCTTGCGTGGAATAATCAATTTCGTTTGCTTTCGCCCCACAAACGATTATTTTTTGGCCTTTTTCGAGAAGCGAAAACTTATTAAATTCCGGATCTGAAATACAGCCCCAGTCATAAATAACATAATCGTATTCGGTCAAGGCAAAGTTAATTTTATCTGCCGTCAGCAGATCAATACCCTCAAAAGAGAAAAAATCACGCTGAAGCCCAAAAATCTTTTGCAAATTTGCCAAATATCCGGAACGGTTAAATTCAAGATATGCAGCCTTATACCCCTTAGAATTTAGATATTTTACTATTTGAAAGCACAGCGTAGTTGTGCCGATGCGATGCTGTGCTCCGGCAACGGCTATCGTTTTTGCTTTTGCCACCGTATCGATTGCCGGTGCGGCATTTGATATTGTAGGTTTGACCGTTTCATCGGAATTTAAAAAGATCAGAAATTCTTCTTTGATTTGCGACAAATTTGTTGCCGTTATAATTTGACTGAGCCCGGCTTTGAATAAGCTTTGGCAAATAATCGAACCCGGATTTATACCCGCAGCGTATATTATGAATTTACAGCGAAGCGCCGATGCAGCGGAAACTATAGCCGCCGTTATATCTTCAACTTTTTCACTCCACATTGAAACATTGATGACAATGCAGTTGTAATCTTTGGCAGTGGTTGTCATTTTTACGGAATTAAGCTCGATATAGCCCGTACTTTCGATTGCTTCACCGGGTATCGCCTCCTTTATAAACAGTGTTTTATCATCGTCGCCGACAAAAAGAATCATTTTAAACACCGCCTTTCGTTAATTCAAATATCATGCCTTGTTCGCGGTTTAATTCGTGAATCGGCTGTTGTGCCGCCTTTTGAAGCAATTCTTCGGAACTTAGATGCAAGTATTGAGCGGAGGAAATTCTGTTTTCGTGTATCATTTGCAGCTGAGCGTTCCAATCATTCTCGGTCTTCGGCAAAAATTCCGTGCAAGAAATATTTGGATGATTTTTTAATATATCGGTTTTTATATTATCCATTGCAGCAAATCCGGATTCGTCATTATCGCAGCATAGCACAACATTGTGAATGGTTGGCCGTTCGTTAAGAATATTACCGACGGCTTCCCATTTGCCTGTGCCGCCGAGAGCAACATAATCATAGGCATTTATTTTTCGACCGACATCTTCCATAATTGACATAACAGACATCGTATCAATTACCGCTTCGGAAACAATCAATGTATCGGCGCCGTTATCGATGTAAAAGCAGTGCTTGTAATCATTGCCGGGATGCTCCCATTTAAAACCGTTTTTTACATATGTATTAGTACCGCGCTTGTTGCAATAGGTAGGCTCGCCTGCTCGGTTGTAATTTACAAAAACACAGTTTTTGTGTTCGTCCTCATACAGATTGCCGTTATAAATAAAATCGTCCACAATATTTTTATTTATATGCCGCGATTGAAGTAAATAAGCTTTTGCATGCTTCAGCGTGTCTGCGCGTTCAGGTAAATTATTCATTGATATTTTTTCTCTTTCCGGGTTATTTCTTTGAATTTTTGTTTTTCCGATTTCGGCGCGACCGACATCATATGATTCTATATACGGCTTTAAGGTGTTAATTGCCTCGGCCTCGGAACAGTTGTCCAATTCGCACACAAAATCAATTATCGAATGCCAACGATTATGAACGGAATAGCGACAATAACGATTAGTGCTCGGTTTAATCATCACGGATGAAAAATCGGCTTTTCCTTTGGCGCCTTCAATTCCGTAATAACTGCCTTTACGAACAATTTTAAACCCTCTTGTCGCAGCATAGTCCTGAATAGGTATGCTTTCGCGAATTCGTTGGCATATTTCGGAATTTTGATTATTGTAATTCATCATGAAGCCTCCAGTCTTTCCTGCAGTTCAAGAATATTATTTTTGTATTCTTCGATTTTGCGATTGTTACCGTCAATTTCAGTTAATGCGGCATTTCTGTCATTAAGCATCGATGATATTTTTGCCTGTTCAGATTGCAGCTCGCCACCTGCAAGATATGCAAGTTTCCCTTTGGACTTTTGTATATTATCATCAATGTTGCTGATTTTGTTTTGTAGTTCCGTGTTATCGCTTTGCAATTTTTCAATCTGCGAATTAAGATTTTCGATGTTTCTTTCGGTATCGATACGGATAAAATCAACACGGGAATTTGCGTTTTCATCAATGCTTGTCGCATAAAGCGTATTGACATCTTCATAAAACTTAACTGTTGCCGTTTTATCTTTTTCTTTAAGGGTAATTTGTGTTAGTACCACATTTGAATTTTTCGGAAGTGTTGCACGAACGACATAAACATCTAAATCGTCGTTAACCACTTCTGTTTTAAGCTGTGTTATACGGCCTTTTTTTGACGCGGCTTTCATTGCGACCGAATATTCGGCTTCGCCGTAAGAATTATCATCAATTGCAAACTCAAATTCAGCCAGGCACTTATTCTCGTCATAATCGGCACGGGTTAAAGTTATTTTCTTATCATGCTCAAATTGCTCTGTTGAGCCGATTTCGGCCGGTGTATAATCATACTTAACGCCGATAATTTTGCCGGAATTAAAGAAAAAGGCATACCCGCCAAAGATAAAAATAAGAATGATAACAATAGTTGTTATTCGATTTTTCGGATTTTGAATCGATGACGGTTTTATTTTATTTTTCATATTTTCAGCTCCTTTGCACCGGCACCAAATCGAATGAGCTGACAAGATAACTGCCGTTTTCGCTCACCACATTAACCGCAATGTAATATGCTTGTCGGCTCTTGTTTCCGTTAACCTGTTTTTCGATTGTGCAGTTATATACAAGCTCGTTTGAATTTTCCGAATTTAAATAAACATCCTTAATAATGATTCCGGACGAATACTTAATATTGATTTCGCTTTCGACAAATTCATCGTCGCTTGCAGGCGGCGCCAACGCCGAAGCCAATGATTCCGTGCAATACGGCGTATAAGCGGAAACATCAGCAACCTGTGATGTGCCGGTTGCGATATTGTAATACGCTTTCAAAAATCCACTGCCGGCGTTGATTTTTAAAGTATTGTCATCTTTACCGCTTTCCGTACTTTGTGCAGTTTCAATCTGCTTTGTATAGTTCGCTTCTGCTTGAGATTTAATGCTGTCAGTTTGTTTGAGTGTTATAACTAACGCCAAAATCAGCGCTAATGAAAACACAATCAAAAAAGCAATCAGAATATTTTTCTTTTTCTCGGTCATATTTATCACCTTTCCAAATCGCCGACAAAATCGAGCAACCGTTTATTATGCTGTTGCTTATGGTGCTTATTGATTTGGCCGTCTATTTTGCCGTCGTCGGCATTTATATCGGCACTTATAATTTCTCGCCGAATTTCGACTTCGATTGTTTCCGTTGTTTTTGTAAAGTCAAGCTCCAATGCTTTGCTTTTATCAAATTCAAAATTCATTTTTAACTCCTTAATGTAATGCGGTCATATATGCCCCGGGATTGGGCAGGTATTCGTTAGACTTGGCGCCGGCAAATCCCCAACAGGCCGCCTTATATGACGAAATAAAATCCGATAATGATTGCTTTAGAATGTAACCGTCTTTAACTGTTTTGAGCACGGTTGCATTTTTATTTTTATAATTTGTGCAGTGCACAACATATCCGTTGCCGATGTAAATTCCGACATGGCCGTATTGCTGCGATGCTAAACAATAGATTTGAGCGCCTACTGGTACATTGGTAAAATCATTGCTGACACCGTAAGCGGCACCGGCGCACCGTGCACAATCCGTTCTGCCTATGCTTAATCCGGCTGCTGCATAAACATCATTGGTGAACCGCAGACAGTAACGCCCTTGCGCCCGTATTCCGTTTGCCGAGTAGTTGTTCGTGTCAAGTGCAAGCTCAACCACTTTTTTCATAGCTTCATCGGTCGATTCCAAATCGATGTTAATAATGCTCATCACCTGCATTGCGAACGAATAGTTAATTGTCGTTGCATCTTTTTCGCCGGCAGAATTGTTTGCAAACTCTGCGGCATTTTGCGCAGTGTAACCGCCGTTAGAGTGAGCATAATTTATATATTCTTTATTTTGAAGTTCGTAAGCTTCAAGCAATATTTTAAGCTCGTTATTATTGTCAATCGGCGGTGAATCAAAAAGAGCAGCCCATTCGCTTAATTGAATAATGCCTGTTCTTATTGAATAATCGGCATCGGAAATGCCCTCGTATCGATGAGGGTATTTCGTATTGTATTCCGAATATGACGAATTCAGAATATCCGTTGTATGTATTGCACTGTACACACTCAGCATTCTCATAACGATTTCTACATAATCGGGAATGGCATATGTTGAGCAATATGTTGTAACAATATCACGATAAAATTCCACTTCATCGTTATACAAATCCGTTGTTTTTTCTTCTTGGTAAGATTCTTCCTCGACTATTTCCGTAACGGCCAAAGCTACCGAGCTGAGGCCGATACAGAAAATGAGAATAATAGCGGCCGCCAAAGCAATCAATTTAATTTTGAGCTTCATATTTTATGCACCACCGTTAAACAGATTAAGCCGCTCATCCGAGATATCGATATTAACTACAATATTTGTATCACCGGAAATAGAGAGAATGCCTTGCCCCTTGCCCAGGCGCGGAATAATCGAAACTTCGCTGTCGGTCATCTGCTGTTTAAATATTTTGGTTAACAGCGGTAAAGTGTTACTGTCCTGCTTCATTATGAATTTGTATTGGCAAAGCTCAAAAAGCGTTTGCAGCTTTTGAACGCCGACGGCAGATGAACCCTCCGGCACAAAGTCGCTTGTGTTTTGTGTTGCAAACCACAGCCCGGCAAAAAGGTGTCGTGCTTCACGCACATAATTTGTTATCGGCGTGAGCGCAAAATCATTTTCGGCGTTAATTATTCGGTGAGCTTCGTCAATAACAATCATATAACGGTGGATATCCTCCCACGCTATGGAATTGTTGTTCAAGCCCTCTTTCATCGGCGTTTGAATACGGATGCAGTTTTCCCAACACATAGATATTGCGTTAAATACCTGCGCCGCAAAAACAGATTTATCATAATCCTTGAGCTTAGAGATATTGAAAAACACAACCTGTTCACTGAATATGTTTGTAATTGTTGTGTGGCCGTCGAAAATTTTGCCGAAGCTGTTAACAATTTCTTTTATCGTTGTTTGGACATTCAGCATCTGCTTTCGGCGTTCGATTTCGATTTGCTGCTGAATTGTATCGGCAGCAGTATCTAATTTGTTAATTTCGCCGTTGATAACATTAAGCAAATCACTCATAGTTGGATATTGTTCTGCAGGAAGCCCGGTTATTTGTTCGCCGTTGTCGCCTCGTAAATTCCATGTTTCATATAATTTGTTGAGCATATCTGTAAATGTTGAGAGTTCATTATCAGATGCCGAACGCTTAAAAAACTGATAGATCGTTCTGAGCTTGCTGATATGCTTTGTGTAACTTCCGTATTCCGTGCTTTCGGTTGCAAGAATATCAAGTAAGTTGATTATTCCGCCTGTGCCGTCAAGATAGATCATTTTACCGCCGAGTGCATCAACAAGCGTACCGTATTCATCTTTAACATCGAAGCCGCGGATATATGTACCGAGAGAATAAGTGGTCGTTATAAGCTGCTTGAGCGTGGTAGACTTTCCCATTCCCATTACTCCGGCAACTAAACCGTTGTAGTGCGTTCGATATTGAGTTATTGCCCATGGGTCAAAATTGAATATGCCGTTACTGTTACGGGTTGTACCGAGATACAGACCGTATTTATCATTCAGCGAGCTGAATATAAAAGGATTGCCGAATGCCAAATTGTGCGCCGGCACAACCTGGCCGTACCGTGCATACTGATTTTTGCTTTGTTCGCCGTATGTTTGGAACATCGAACGCCATTCGGCTTCGTTCTCGCCAAGGAATATGGTGCCTCTGTAGCCTTTGTTTCTGAGTACGGTTATGACATCGGACACATTCTTGTCAAGTTCGGCTTTGGATTGTCCGCTGACATACAATCTGATGTGTATGAGCTTTATTATTTCTTCAAAGTTATTGATTTCGTTCAACAACGCCTCAAGCTCGTTGTATCTATTCCGGGCATCGTGCTTCTGTTGGTTATCCATAGCGGAATAATAACGGCTTTCCTGCTCGTCCATTGATTTGTTCAGGTTCTTATTTGCCACATCCGTATTCTCAGTCGAAACATCCATAACAGCAACAACATTGTTGATATTGAGCAGCGGATTAAGCCAATAGTTATCAATGCTGATTTTATAGTCGTAAATGTGAACGCAGGCTTCAAACCCTGTGCCGGTAGTTATAAATCGGTCGTCTTTGAAGTGAATGCCGCCTTGAGGTTGAATTCGAGATATTAAATATGGGTCATATCCGATATCATCAACATATTTTTTGACTGTTTCTTCTTTCGGCAGCCTGTTCTGATAGAGCTGCGTTTCGACATCAATGGGCGTATTTTTGTTGCAAAGCTTAAAGATAACGGTTTCTTTTTCTTGCCGGCTTAGATTGTCAACAAGCACATGCTCGCCCAGCGTTTTCAAGCACCGAGCAATGCTTTCGTTCCGCTGCTCAAGGCTTTCAAAAAAGAACATTATAAAAAAACTTTTTTGAGTTAGAATTTTCTGTACATATTCTTGCTCGGCAAGTTCTGTTTCAAGCAATTCACGCTGTGTTGGATTCTTACAGTTTTGAATTTTGTGAGTTATGAATTTTTGATTATGCGTTGTATCAACCGGCATATTGATTCCGATTATCTTAATATCGGGTGAATAGGTACGATAAAATTTTTCAAATGTGTAATTGATTTCGGCCGCTTCTTCCTCAGACATAGACGAAATATCTTTGCATATGATTTTAAGCAAATCTATATATTTGCCGTTTCTCAGCTTAAAACAATCACCCTCATAGTAGGCAAAAGGCAATAGATCAGGTGTTTTAACATGTTCTTTTGAATATTTTTTTATTGCCTTTCTTTCCGCTTTTTCTTCTTTTTTGGTATTATTCAAAATCATCGCTCCTTTCATCAATACAAATCGGTTTGTATATTCGCCGGTCTTTTTGAAAAGCAAAAAGAATAGATTGCCACATTCGCTTGCCAGGATTCCAAACCGACGGCATTACAAGCAACACCGCAACAAAAAAATTAAATATAAGATACGGAATCAAAACAGCGCTCGAAACAAAACTCCTCAAGAAGTAAAAAAACAAAAAATAACCGCCAACAAAGGCTATGTCTTTGATGTAGAATTTTCCGATTTTAATATCCGATCGCAGTTCTTTAATCATTACCATTATTTTGCTCACCCCTCATATTGTCGTGTTCGGCATGTCGCCTGTTTCTTCTGCGAGCCGCAGCATTGCCGATTGCCGAGCCTAATTCATTACCGCGCCTTTCTGCGCCGATAATCGATCTCGGCTCTCGGTATTTGCGGGCTAAATAACTGTCTGCAAAATCGTTATTCGGTCGGTTTTGAGCTTGATTTGCAATTGTGTTTTCATTGCCGTTGTTATTAGGTTGCGCAGTATCGATATTTCCGGCATCGTGCCGCGCCGCAGCTTCTTCGGATATTTGACCCGGATTACCTCCGCTTTGTCCCC
This sequence comes from Clostridium sp. AF37-5, assembly GCA_963625835.1. GTDB lineage: Bacteria > Bacillota > Clostridia > Oscillospirales > Acutalibacteraceae > Eubacterium_R. The sequence goes on from CAVFVA010000001.1 coordinate 80,767, forward strand.
CACCGCCGTCCGTATTATGATTGTTTCTCGGCTGTGAGCCGTTTGTATTATTTGCATTATCCGGCGTATTAGGATTACCGGGATTGTTGTTTCTGTTTCTCGGTGCATTTTCTTCATTGTTGTTTGCAACATCATTTGCGATATCTGCATTATCGGGATTGTTGTATTCATGAGCAAAGCCATATATGCCGCCGATTCCGTGCGTTGCGGCACGGGCGGCACCGTTAACAAGATTGTGAGCACCGTGCGCCATAGCAGCCGCGCCCCTTGTTGCAAAGAACAGAGTTGATACGCTTCTGAATACACTCGATAAGCCTGCATCCACACCAAAAAGCTTTTCAACAATATTCGGGCCGTCAATTACGGCAAAAGCGGCAAAAATAAGCAAAAACGCACGCCCGATACCGTTGCCGATATTTGTGCTTGTCCAGGCGGAAAACATGAAATACAGTTTCATCATTACCGAACACATAAATACCGAAAAGAATAAGGCAAGAAGTGATTTAATAACTTCCTTGAGCTTTTGTCCGTTAGCCCAATCACCTGCAGCCATGATAGTTGCCAATATCTGATGAACAATAATATCAAATGATATTTTTACAACTTTAAAAGCCGTAAAAATCATAACAACTGCGGTTGCAATCAGAGTTACATATATCGTTATGTAATCAATTGAATATCGATAATAGCAATCGTTGTTCCAACTGAATCCGGAATCGTCAATATCATCAATAATCGGAGTGCCGTCTTTGTCATAGTTGAGCCGATAAGAAAAAACATCTTTATTTATAACATCGTCGCTTGCCGATATAACTTCCGCCGGATTTATATTCATAATTTGGTCTGCAGATAAGTTGTTCTTCTTTTCGGCGGCCTCATCCGAAAAATCGTTCGCATCCATGTAGTACAAATCTGTTGTGGCGCCTTGAATAATCGTTTCCGCTGACGATGAATACGAATCGAGCAGCGATTGCGACCAATCGGCCGTCCGTGTGCTCAATTGAGGTATAATTGTTGTTATTCCTATAAGAACGCATGCTGCAATTGCAATGTTAGATAACATCTTTGAACGGTCTTGATTATGCTGAGTTATCATCGTTATACCGAACACCAAAATCGCAACTATCAAGACACCTATAATGACAAGCCGCCATTCTGAGATGAATTGAGTAACGGCGTCGGAATAAATGAAGCCCAATGTCTTATTTGCAAGATATAAAAGATTTTCACAAGCATTGCAAATCCAAGCTAAAAGCTTTGCCAGTCCCCAAAGAAAAGTGCGGCCAATCGTTTTGAATATGCTTTCGTTGGACAAGATGTCAGCCCACTTCTCATAGAAATCCGAGTTCGCATTCACTGTTGCTGCTATGTAGTCCATTTTTCACTTCTAACTCCTATTTAAAAATTATTTCGCGATTGTTGTTTTTAATTGTCTGAATTTCGCTTTTGATAAATTCGGAATATTCGTTTTTTCTTTTTTGAGGTAAATCGCTTTTCTTGATTGCCTCGGCCAACTGAACTATCCACCGTGTTCCGAGAGAGTCGGTACCGATGTCTAAGTTGTCGCTTATAAGCATCTCAACCAATTGCTCATAGTGCGGAAGTGCCCGAATCTGTTGGCGGTAATTAACGCTGTCCGCAACATAATAGTTGTAGAATGAGACAATATCAAAAGTAAAACTTTCAATGTCTTGTTTTTCCGGAAAATCTGTTCTGATATCCGTCCATTTAACATTGTATTGAATAATATTTTGCAGAAATGTGTGCGCAAACGGCATTTTGTTCTTGCCGGTATTAAAAATCGGATAAGGAATCGTATCCTTGCCTTTGAGCGTTTTTCGCTTCATTACTCGTTTTACAACACATTCGCCCTCAAGCAAGCCCATTAAATCCGTTGCCCTCAGAAGCGGCACTTCATCTTTTCGCTCGGTGAACGTTTTATCAACGGCAAATCTGCTTCCGATTCTGTCAATGTTGGTGATCGTTTCTGTTCCCAGCAACTTCGAAAATTGATCTGCCGT
>CAVFVA010000001.1:82797-94460 GCA_963625835.1 Clostridium sp. AF37-5
GTCATATTCATTAGATTTAATGAATATTTGGTTTTGGCAATTATTGCGGATGATTTTTGCAATGCTCGGATTATATTTATTGTCGAGCTGTGCGAAATCTTGAATTATGAAATTATAAAAAATGTTACGACCTGCGCCTACAGATACCATTTGTTCAACATTCTCTAGCGCGGGCATGTTTGTAAATTCGTCAAGGATGTTCCATACCGGTCGGCTGCATTTGCCGTTGGCTGTGTTAGCAGCTTCTGCCGACAGCACATAATATACCTGGCGCACAAAAGTTGTGATAAAGAAATGCTCGGACTGGCTAAAGTCCGGAACAGCAAGAAATACGGCAAGAGGCTTATCGCCAAAACCGATATCCTTAATTTCAAAAGACGATTTTGATGTCATTCTTGCCAAGCTGTCATAAGAGTAAGCGGTAAGCTTTGTAATCATATTCGAGTATATTGATGTTTTTGTTCGATAGCCGGATATGTTAATTGACGAATAGAAAATTCTTGCTCTATCCATAAGCGGTCTACTCATGAAGTATTTATCAAGCGCCGTGCGGCCTGATTCGTCCACATTTTCTGCCATAAGCCTGAAGGAGTTGAAAACCGAAAACATATTGATTTCCTTTTCATGCCTCGGTTCAAAATTAAATACGGTACCCTCCGGAATTTCTCCGCGCATTTTTTTACAGTTAAAATCATATTCGGCTTCGATTCTTTCCGCCTCGTCAAGTTGCAAACAATCTTCGATGTTTCCGATTATATCTGCCGACAACAAATCGGTTGCGGTGTTGCCCCAAAACTCTGCGTCTTCTCGCTTAGAATCCGAATCACTGCAGAATATTGAATAGGCAAATGCTCGGCTTTCTTGATAAGCTCCCTCATAATCGCCGGATTTATATAATTCAACAATTCGGCTCAAAGGATTAAAGCAATCGCCCTCGTTTTTATTTATAAGGTTAAGAACAATTACCTCATATCCTCGCCCTCTAAGCATTCGATAACAGCCTTTAGTTAAGTCCAGTTTGGGGTCGGTGGCTATTATGGACGGCTTGCAGCTGCACCTGGATAATGTTTCAATTGTAGGAAGTACAAACATTTCACCTTTACCGGAGCGAGTTGTTCCGACGATAAGATTGTGGCCGGGTTCTTCGTCAACTAAGTAATTGTCGCCGTCGCGCGAAACGATTATTCCGCCTCTTTTACTTTCCCACTCTTTCTCTTTTAGTGGTATGGATTTGTACTGTTGCCTTAATTCTTCAATTGCAGCCCAGCGGTCGCTGCCTTTTTGACCGACATCGAAATCTTTATATGATATCCAAATTTTCACAACAAAAACGGCATCGATTATCGCGAGGATTATAAAAATCAGAATGTATATAAGTTTGTTTTGCAGGCTGAAAACAAACATGTTCTTTAAGTTGAAAATTAAGTCTAAACCGACAGCGCGATTCAGAATGTTTCTTAAATTACCGAAAAAGGAAAAAATAATATTTATAGCGTAATTTGTCAGAGTAAATGATAAGAATAAAATCAAGAAATATATAACCGTGAGTGTGATTTTATTAGAGATGAAAAGATTAAATCTGAATAATATAGATTTGTCCGTTGCTTTATTGTTTTTGTTTTTTCGCCGGTTTTTTCGTTCGGCAGGCGGTCTGAACAGTTTGTCTTTCATACAATTTCCTCCTTTGCAGGGAGCAAAAACATTTTCACTCCCCGCAGTTTTTTAAAATTGCGCCATGTTGGCAACAGCTTCTGCTATGACAACCGGGCAAAGCGCAACAGCCGTGCCGATAAGCACCCACGGAATCCACTTCTTGGCGTTTTCCCTTGCTTCCTTATTCACAATCAAACTTAAGCCGATAACAAGAATCACGACAATAAGCACGCCCATTGTAATTAATTGGCCGTAATCGGCTATTTTGGCGCATGCATCATAAAAGTTTTGAGCTATCTGTTCCATTCATTCCCACCTCCTTGTTCTTTATTTCGCCGTTCTTTCGTTTTGATATGTAAAACAGAATAACGGCGATAAGCAACGCTAATATAACAAGACCTATAGCCGTGCTTACAATAACGGTAACAGCGGTATTATCTTTTTCGTATGTCAGCACAAGATTAACCTTGCTGTCCTTTTCGTTAAGATATGTTGCCGTCGCGGTATATTCGATTTTGTCCGGAAGTGTGATTTCGCTCTCGTACACAGCCGATATATCGCACACAAGAGCTTCAACGGTATATGTGCAGTCTCGGCATACTGTGTTGCCGGATGTGTAAGCCTCGCCTTTCCACTGTGCACCGGTGATACGGTAATTGTCGGGGCTTAAATTCAAGCTGTTTAAAATGGCTTTTTCATAGCCTTTGTAAACGGGTGCAGCTTCGTTTTTCGGTATTTCCGTGTTGCTGTTTTTCAGCGTGTAATACAGCGCATCATAGCCGGTTACGCTTCCGCTCAAATCATTAACCGATTGCCAATATTGCTTGTCCGTTTTATTGCTTTTTAGCTTGATAGAAGCGGTTATTGTTGAGCCTGTGTCCGTATCGGTATAATCCGTTGTATAAGAATCGGGAATATTGTAATCAAGCGGAACTGCCGTGTAACCGACGGATTTGGTAACTACGGCAGAGCGCTCTGTCACCGGTGTTTCTTCAATGCGAAAATCATATAAAACTCCTGTTTGTTTGTCGTTTTTTGGATTTACTGCACTGTTCTGAGCTTCAAAATCATCGTTTTGCAAGTGCTCGGTTACAACGACAAAAGTGCTGTTTGTTTCGCCTGCGTTTTTAACATCTTTAAGCTTGTATTTTTTACCGTCTGTCTTTCTTTCTTTTTCAGGTGTGTAACTTTCGTACTCGGCTTTAGTTATGCTTATGTTCTCGGTTACTTCCGTTTCGGCAGCTTGAGCCGTAACGGTAACGCAGCTGAAAACCACCACTAAAGAAAAAATAAATGCCGTTATTTTTTTCATTGTTCGTTTTCGTCCTTTCGCTTATTTACTAACACTATGCCGGCACCTAAGCTCATTATTGCCATAACGGCGCCGCCGAGAAGTGAAAAAGCATTGCCTGTGTATGGCGAAATTTTATTGTCCGTTGTAAGTTCCATTCTGCCGATGCGCATTGTATCGATTATAGTTAATTCGATTACTTTGCCGTTTTCGTCTATGTCTGCCGTGTATGGTGTATCGTCCAGGTCATAACCTGTCGGTGCGGCAATTTCTTTAACAATGTATTTTCCGTACGGAAGATTATTGAACGAAAATTCGCCGTTTTTATTCGTAATGCAAGTCTGCAATGCGGTATCAGTAGTAAATACGGTTTCGCCGTCTTTAAATAAGCCTATTGTTGCACCCTCAAGCTTGTTGCCGCGATTGTCTTTTTTAATCCCTTTAATCGAGCCGTGAATCAGTGCGTTATCGATTGCGGCGCCGTCGTTCAAATCAATATTGATTTGTGTTTCGACCTGTTCACCCGGTGTGGTGCTGAAACCGTAAATGTTATCATCCATAACATAACCCTCGGCAGTCTGAAGCTCTTTAACATACCAACTGAACCCGGCAGGAAAATCACAGGTGGTTTTACCGATACCGTTTTCGTCAATGGCCATGCAGTCAACCAGACTGTCTTTTTCAAGGATGACATTGCCGTTGCTGTCTGTTATGTTCTGCGCAGCATAAACACCGAAAAGAACGCTTTGATAAGCTTCGATGTTTGGATAATATTCGTTTTGTTCAAGTGCTTTTTGTAATGAAACTTCAAATGTTTGCCTGTCATTTTCGCCCGTTACGGTTTCTGTAACAACTTGTGTTTTGTCGTCGTCAGGCTTAATCGTTACATCAAAGCTATTGTCTCCGATATTGTAGCCGGTGGGCGCTGTTACTTCCGTAACCGTATATTTACCGGGATAAAGCAAATCGCTTAACGCGCCGTTTTCTGTTGTTGTAAGAGTTTGCACAACATCACCGGCTGAAGCTATGAACTTGCCGTTTGCATAAATATCTTCTGTGGCAGTAATCGTCCATTCGGAGCCTGCAAGATTGGCATTGCGATAAATTGGCGAATATTTTAATCCGTATTCGGTTTGCACGAAATCAAAGTTATCAAGCACTTCGCCCTCTTTGTATATCTGAATTCGGCCTTTTTGAATGGCATTGGTAACGGCGCCGTTATTTATATCGATTACCTGTCCGTTTTGCGTAATTCTGAATTCATATATCTTGGTGTTGTCGGTCACATATCCGCTCGGCGCCTTAACTTCAACACACCTGAACCAACCGCCGTTGGCAGATGTGACTTTGAGCGTTTCGGACACATACTTGCCCTTTGCGGCATCGTATTTCATCTGTGAGTGGTCTATATATTTATCTTGTGAATAACTCCATTCTTGAATTTCAAACACGCCGTCTGTCGCCTGAACGGGCTGACCCGTTTCTTCGTCTGTTTTAACAAATTCGGCACTGCCCTTTTTGGCAACGCTCTTAACGGTTATTCTTGCGTTAACAGGGTCTGCCAATGTGCCGTAGAATAGTGTTTGATTAGCTCCGGTTAAAGCAAATGCTGAATTGATATCCGTCTTGTTCTTTGTCATCTGAATGACACCGGTAAGTTCGTCGTATGAGGTGCTCCAAATCTTCAAAAAATCACCGTCTTGTTCAACCTTAATTGCACTGTTGGTACTTGAAACGCGGAAATTCTCAAGCACGCCGTTTCGATCGTGAAGCGTTACGGCATTTTCTTTGCCTACATCCTCGAGCTGAATGGAAGTGGTGTTAAAGTCAGGCGTTTTGCGATGGTCTGCGCACGCCGACACAATTGCGTTATACGCCCCAAGTGCGTCCGGATAATTATTGAATATTGACGAAGCCCAACTGTCGCAGCCTGTGCTCCAGTCATCACGGGCACCCGTTTCGATTTCCCAAAGCAATACTTGTGTGGCAAGCTGTGCTTCATCATCGGAATAACCGTATTTGAAATTCGGGAAGCCGTGGATTGAAACGAACTTTATATTTTCTTGTTGGTCATAGGACAGTTCATATCTCCACAAATCTGTATATTTAATATCCTCTGCCGTCACATCACTGCCGTTGCAATGCTTATATATCTGAATGCAATAGAGCGGCTCACCGTTGGATAGATTTCTCAACGCCACTTGTCCGTAATTGTCGTGCACATCGCCGTCGTCGGTTTTCCACCGCCCGGTGTTGTAATACGCATTGATATATCGCTCGCTGTAGCTGTACTCGTTGCCCTCTGTTAAAGCAAACGCCTGAAAAGCGGAAAAGAGCGTAAGCACCGCAAGCAATATTGCTATTGTTTTGGATAATGTTTTTTTCATATGAATTTTCCTTTCTTTTTTGAATTTAACAGCAAAAAAATAAGCCAATAAAACTATCCGCATTTCGCGCATAGTTCTATTGGCTCAAAGGCTCTGCTGTTTAATTGTTACACCGATTTCTCGGTTGTTAATGCTACTTTAACACGGCACAAAAATCTTGTCAAGCAGCATCTTCGAAAAATATTTTGTTACCACCAAAGTAAATAAAAGAACTCACCATCAAAATAGCAATACATACTCATAGGATCCCTGTCATTACAGCGCTTATAGTCGACTATTATACTATTAATACCCTGTTTGCATCTGCTTAATGAATACCCACTATTTAAATCCTCTTGTGCTCCGGATACTTCGGCGCTCCAACTTGCATTGTCCGGGGTCATCGAAGTATCTACCGAGATGCCTTTAGACTTGATATATGCATTCACTTCTTTCTGCACATCCTTTGCGGACACATTCTTAACGGTTGTTTCTTCCTTTGTGGTTTTTTCTTGAGTTGTTGTTTCTTTTTTAGGCGTGTTATTTGAGCTGTTTGAATTATTAGAACTATTGCCGCCCGAACTGCTGCCGGATGACTTACTTCCCGAGCTTCCGGAGCTTTTGGAGCTTGACGAACCGCCGCTGCTCTTGCCTGAGCTGCTGCCGGAGCTACTGTTGCTGTTAGCACTGCCGGAAGCAGAACCGTTGTCTTCAGCATCCGCCTCTTCGGCTTCCGTCTGTTCTTTGGTTGTAGCTTCGGTTGTTGTCTGCGTGGTCGCTACAGTTGAACTCGGCGCACTTGTTGTTTCCGCAACCGCCGCTTTTTTCTTTGAGCAAGCGGAAAATATTGTTGTTATCATCAGCACCGCAACAACAATTGCGATTATGGATTTGATTTGCTTTTTCATATTTCATTACTCCTTTGCACATGATATAAAAAACTTGACATATTTCAATTTTTTGGAAGTCTGTCATCTTTATTATATATAAATTATCTACCTCTGCAACAAATTTATTTAAATTTGTTATGTACAGTCCTTAAAGTTGTACTCATCTGCCGATTTTAGCGGCAAAATAAGTTTTCGGCACAGTTTTTCAACCTCCTTCCTTTTTACGGTGTTTTTTATAAAAGTAAATCGGCAAAAAAAAATAAGCCAATAAAACCATCCGCATTTCGCGCATAGTTCTATTGGCTCAAGGGCTCTGTTTATTTACTTTTTATTCCAAGTGTTTGGCTGTAACTTCAGGATAGCATAAAGCTGTGATTTTGTCAATCCGCAATTCTTTTTAATATGATATATAAAGACTTGACAGATTTGAAAATTGAGATTATACTATAAGTGAACAAGGAGCTATCCGATAGACGGTTAGCCCGGAATTTGGATTAAATAATCGTCCTAACTTTTCCAGGGTCTAGGGCGGTTATTTTTTTGCCATAAAAAGAACAATAATGATTATCATAACCGATGTTATGTAAATTAAAAGTTCGTTCATTAGCATCACCCCCTAATTAAGATTAGAGGGCATCGCCCTCTTTTATGAGGGCTAACCGCCTACCGTTTATAGACAACTCCTTGCAGGACTGCGTGAATGCCGCCCTGTTGAGATTATAATACACAGTATTGTTTTTTGCAAGTGTTGTCAATTTTAATATATAAAAACTTGACAGATTTTAAATTTGAGATTATACTATAAGTGAACAAGGAACTATCCGATAGACGGTTAGCCCGGGTTTTTGGTTAAAAGAATAACCGCTAACTTTTCGAGGGTTTGGCGGTTATTTTTTTATGCTTAATATGTAGCCTGTGGCTGCAATAAGAATAACTGCAAATATTACAAGATATTCCATAGCATCACCCCCTATCATTAAAATTAGAGGGCATCGCCCTCTTTTATGAGGGCTAACCGCCTACCGTTTATAGACAACTCCTTGCAGGACTGCGTGAATGCCGTCCTGTTGAGATTATAATATATCAAATTGTATTTTACAAGAGATTTCGCATAAAACGGCAGGCAAATCATAAAAAAATAAAATAGCCGTCCGATTATTTGTATCGCCGAACACTTCAAAAGTGTTCGGCGGCTTTTTTCTTTTTACCGGTAAGAAAAAATTTCATTTGAGTCTTTTATTCAAACTCTATAACATTAGTCTGCTCCCAAACATCTTGCGGCACAAAATCAATGATATCTCTTTCAGTGATATCTGAGAAATCCGGAATGTAATACGAATAAAAACAATATGTTCCTGTTGCACCGTACTGACTGAATAAATATATAGCTGTTGCAGTAAATGTGCGTTCTTCCTTATTAAAGTTTGATGTGCTTGCATCAGATTTTAATGAGATATCACTTGCGTCCCACAACGAATAATACTTGCAACCTTGAGTAATGTTGCTAACAACATTTTTTAACAGCAATCGCCTTTTATATGCCCCCTCCGGACCAAACTGATTTACAGGAAATGAGTAATAAACATTTCTCGGTTCTGTTAATGAATTTGCTGTCCAATTATACACTACTCTTGATATTGTCTTAAATTCGTCTGGCAATTTAGACACCGTGGCATCGGACAATTCACAAAACGAGAATTGATCCTGCATTCCTGCATCGGTTATAAGATTGCATAACGCATCAACATCTTCTTGTGTTATATCTCCGAACTTGCAATCAAGGTATGCAAAAATATTATTTGTTTTACAAATTGCAAGAATATCCGATAATTTCGGAACACTGTCATTTACCGCAAGAATTTCTTCATAAGTACAATTTTTAATCAAAGCAGACATACCGGTAACGCTGTCATTATGATTAAGAATAAATACTTTATCTTTTGTTAGTTGTACATCAAATTCGGCATTTTTAAATTTTCCGGCTGCAATCGTTGCATTAAGCGCACTTATAGTGTCCCTGTTACTTTCGCTTCCGGCGGCGTGAGCAAGCAGTGTGTTTTGATTTATACAATCGGATAATGATTTTGCATCATAATTTTTTAGATGTGAATGATTGTATGAGTAAACCATACTGGGGAACTTATCAACAAGGTTTTCTCCTGTATCACTTGATGTAACAATATAATCTTCAAGGTTGATTTCATCGGCACTTATCGCACTACCGTCACTGTGTTTGAAATATAAATACAGATACACACCGTTGCTCGGTACTTCGTAAGATGATGATTGACCGCTTGACAACCAACCGGATGACTTGCCGATATCGTAATCCCAATTGCGTATTACATCAGCTGAGAATAAAATATTATCATCTTGATTGTTATTGCTCACACTTATTGTTGCACCCGGTGTAACAGGGATAAGAAAATATGACTTACTTATTAAATAATATGAACTTTCGCTTCGTGTGTACTTGTTATTAACCAATGCCGTTTTTGCACAGTCTGCGAGTTCGGGAAGCTCAATCGGCGTTGAATAAGAAATGTTAAAATTAAACTTTCCGTTCCAGCTGCCAGCTGTTAAGCCCTCGGCAGTAATCGTGCCGTTAGTCACGGTACCGTTTTTAAAATCATCCGTTGTAAAAACGGTTTGCTGCTGTGTAATCGCTGCTTCTTTATTGTCTTTTCCTTTTTGGGTAAGCGAAACATTTTCATCCGGGACTATATCAACCTGCTTTGCGCCGGACATGTTGCCTTTAACACCAACGGAGTAATTTCCAGTGTAATTACCGCTGCTATCGGGTGTGCCGCTGACAATAACGGTTGTTGGAAGTGAAACAATAAGATCACTGTCATCAACCGTGAGATAAACGGCTGTTTGTGCGGCCTCGTTTATTTCCGAATATTGTGTTTTGGCATTTTGAGCTTTGTCCTCGCCTATGCTCGTGTTGGCCGATGTACTGCCGGTTGAGCTTGCATACGCAGAAATCGGAACTGCACTTATTGCCATTATTGCCGCCGTGCATAAAGCAATTACTTTCTTGTTCATTTCAATCTCCTTTCAAGAGCGGAGAGCAACCGCCCTCCGCAAATGTATGCAATTAAGCTGCGGTTGTTAATGATACCGTATTGTTATATGAGCCGCTCCACGATCCGGCCGAGGCTTGATTTGTTTTAACCGTTATAATTGACTGACAATTGTCATTAAATACATAATCAAGGTTCTTGTTCACTTTGTCACCGGTTACGGTTGAAGTCGGCAGAACGAAACGCGTATACTCTGTTGTAATGCTTGCTGTTATATCATCTTTACCTGTTGAGCTTAGTGTAACTGTTGAATCCGGAACAACATTGATAACGGATGTACCTGCGATATTACCTTTAGCTTTAACAACGCCTGAGCCGATATAATAACCATTGCTGTCAGGCGTGCCGGAGAGTATAAGAGTTGTGGGAAGTGAAACAACAACCGAGCCGTCAACAAAACCGCTGTCGTCGGCTTTAGGGTTTGACGGATCATACACTTTGGAGCCCTCGGCAACCGTTGCGTAAACCTCGCAAGGTGAAGTTACGCTTTCGTCTGCAAGCGTAATATTAGAGTAAGTGCTCTTCTTGCTTTGTGTGTTGTCATTACCGGCAACAGAGTAACCGCTGTCATCAACTATTTTAATATCGTCTGTATTTGAGCCTACAGAGTTAATATAGCTTGTTGATGCGAGTGCCGTCATGCTTGACATTGAAACAACTGTGGCAACAGTTATAACGCCAGCAATAATTTTTTGTACTAATTTGTTCATATAAATTTTTCCTTTCTGCGCTTTATGTTTTCGCCCAACATATTTATTTATCTATCACAAGCGTGGTAGTAATGTTTTGCACCACGCTCGTTTTTAGATGTTCGCCATTTTCGTTGGCCTCATACTGATATTGCGTAGCTCTGGCCATGAGCTTGTATTGACCGGCCGGCAATCGATGATACAGATTAAGGTTAGCATCATGAGCGCCGTCAACCTGATATCCGGGTTCGATAGCGCCGGTTTCGTATATTTTGTCGGGAGCGTTAATATCCATTAACGGTTCATCGTCAATGTACACTTGATATGAGATGTACCAAAGTCCCTCGTTACTGCTTAAATTACATAACTTAATTGATTGGTTATTCTTGTTGAGGGTTACGGTTTCGTCGAATAGCAGATAATCACAATTAGGAAGTTGCTCAGTTGCCACCGGTTCGTTAGCCTGATCCGTTATCTCGCTGCCGTTAGCAGGCACAAACGGAGATTGCGGTGCCTGCGGCCACAAAACAACGCCCGCAACAATGAGCGCAGCTACTAATAATGGAAGAATTATAAAAAGCGGATTTAGTGTAACAACCCTAACAAAATTATAATCGCCAACCCACGCATAACCGTATGTATGGCAATGCTTGTCCTTTTTCAGGTCATATTTTTTAGGTTCGCTATCCGGAACATCCAAAATGACTTGGCCTGTTATTTTCTTTTTTTGTTTTTCTCTGATTAGCTCGTCATCCGAAGCATAGTCGGTATATTTGATTTGCCGCTTTCGTATTTTACCGACAATGCGCACATCGTCGTGCTCATCGCAATACTTATCAAATGATTTTCTTGATAAAATTTGATAATCTTTGCTTTTTTTCTTTAAGGTACGATATTTAAATTGCGTTTCATCGTTGGATGTCTGCTCGATTAACAATCGAGCATCACGGATATATAATTTCTTAAAATTTTTCATTAAGTTTCACTCCTTATTTTTTCGATTTGATTTTTCGCAGGAACCACAACAGTGTTTTGCCCGTCCTCCCAACAAACAAACACTTGCCCAACATCGTCAACAAAATCAACAATTCCGGTTGCGCCGTTTTTTATATTCGTGTCGTTGGCACACATTCTCACAACACAACCGTCCGGATATGTACCTTTAATTTCGGTAACTTTAAAATCAAAATAACTTTTTGAGCAATTCACCGTTTTCCTCCCGTTTTTTCAGCTTAATTATCTTGTTTGCAATTTGACCGTTTTCGATATTGGCAATTCTAAATTCCTTTTTGCAGCTGCGGCAGTAACAATACAGTCCTGAAATATTGGCATCATCATCAACACGCATAATTATTCGGTCACAATTTCCATGCCGATAAAAGCCGTCTTTGTCGATGTAATCTATGCCTGTTCCTTGTCTAATCATTCAGCATTGCTCCTCTCATAAAAAGCTGTTCATTGCGTTTGTTTTTACTTGATTGTAAATACAAGTTGTTATAAACGCCTTTGGATTATGAACATAATCTACACTGTAGTTATAATAATCCGACAATGAGGTCATCAATTCAGTCAGCATTTCATAATTGAAACGATTAAATGTTGCACGAACTTCGTCGCCATTTTTGAGCTTGCCGCCTATTATTATTGATTTATCTTCCGACAGCAAAATTTCAACAACAATATCTCGT
>CAVFVA010000001.1:94470-101083 GCA_963625835.1 Clostridium sp. AF37-5
ATATACAGGTCATAATCGAGGCGTTCGTTAACTGCTTTAAGAACTTTTGAATACTCAAGCTTTGTTGACTTTGGTTTTCTTTCTTTTTCGGGTATTTCCGTATCTTGCTTTTTATCTTGTACTATGGTGCTCGCATCGTTTTCAACTTGCGGTTGCGCATCAACACACTCAGCTTGCGGCTTGATAATCTCTCCGGCCATATTGACATCAATTGTTGCCGGTGTTGAAGTATCGGGCTCGTCTAAAAGCTCATATTCATATTTCCAACCTTTTTCTATGCGAATACGGTACTGCTTTAAATAACCGGCTTTTTTTAGTTCGTCCCAAGCAGTATTGAATGAGCGAATTCCGTCTGTTGAACATTTTATAAGGGTATTTTTCCATAAAACGAAATCGGGAATTCTGATATAACTTTCGATGACGGAATAAAGACCTTTGGCTTTCAATGACAAATTCTCGTCACGCAAAGCGCATAAACTTACGGTTGCATAGCCGCATTTTTTGCGAAATTTACCGTTGTTATCCACTATTTTCGCCTCCCTGAATCCTCAAAATATTCGCATTTCCTAACATCGTTAGGAAATTCCCTATCGCAATACCTGCAATTTCCGTATGCACATTTGGTTAAGCTGGTGTTCATTTTATACCTGCAATTCCAGCATATGCAGTTAGGATTATTGCATTTAGTTGTGCTTCTGTTTCTATAAGACATAATAAAAAAGCCTCAGATATAAAATCTGAGGTTTTCGCTTCTTAATATTATTTATTCAATTTTAACATAAAAGATATATTTTTGATTTTCAGAAAACTTAAATCCATGATTTGTAATCAGCAGGTCAGGGGTTCAAGTCCGTTCACCAGCTCCAAAATTTGGTATGCCGCATTTCTTAATACGGGATACCAATAAATATGGGAGAGTTCCCGAGCGGCCAAAGGGAACAGACTGTAAATCTGTCGTCACTGACTTCAGTGGTTCGAATCCACTCTCTCCCACCAAGCAAGCTCCTAATCACACAGATTGGGAGTTTGCATTTACAAGGATTAGTGCTGAAACAAAAGCGCTGTCCGGCGGGCAGTTAGCCTTAAATGTTGTTAAGAAGTAATCGCATCCTTAGGTCATTGGGGCGGTTGTTTTTTATGCTTAGCACATAGCCTGTGGCTGCAATAAGAATAAATGCAAATATTACAAGATATTCCATAGCATCGCCCCCTAATTAAGATTAGAGGGACATCCTCAGAGGTGAGGTTTAAATAATCGTCCGAATTTCGCAAACTGCAGGGCGGTTATTTTTTTGCCATAAAAAGAACAATAACGATTATCATAACCGATGTTATGTAAATTAAAAGTTCACTCATTTGCATTGCCTTCAGAGATGATGACTAACCGCCTGCCGTTTACAAACAACACCTTACCGGGCCGCACAAAATCCGACTCGCTGAAATTGTAATACCGACATTGATTCCTTTAAATGTGTCATTGTAATATATAAACTTGACAGATTTAAAAATCAAGATTATACTGTTAATTAATGAGAAACTGTCCGACAGACGGTTAGCCCAGGTTTTTGGTTTAATAAATAACCGCTGACTTTTTGAGAGTTTGGCGGTTATTTTTTTTCATAAAAGGAAGGTCGGAAAATGATAAAGATAATGTTTGTGTGCCACGGCAATATTTGTCGCTCGCCGATGGCTGAATTTATACTGAAGGATATGGTAAAACAAAAGGGGCTGCAAGATAATTTCATCATATGTTCCTGTGCGACAAGCACTGAGGAAATTCGCAACGGTGTCGGCAATCCTGTTTATGCACCTGCAAGAGCCGTACTCGAAAATCACGGAATCTACCCAGATGAAAAGCGCGCTGTTCAATTAAGGAAAAACGACTGTGAAAAATACGATTTGTTCATTGGTATGGACAGTGCAAACATCCAAAACATGAAGCATATTTTGGGTGAAAGCGGCAAGAGCAAAATTCACAAGCTGACGGAATACACAAACAGTGACGACGACATTTCCGATCCTTGGTACACACGCGATTTTGACAAATGCTATAATGACATTTATAAGTGCTGCAAAGCCTTATTGAATGCTTTAATTTAACAAAATCACAGAGGTATTTAAGATGATTAACAGATTACATTCGGCAATGATTGATTTGTACAGCGGCGATGCAAAAAGAATTCAGCATTTTTGCAAGGTTCACAGCTATGCAAAGCTGATAGCGGAAACGGAAAAGGTTGACGGCATAACTTTATTTATAATAGAAGCGGCTGCACTCACGCACGACATAGGCATACACGCATGCGAGGAAAAATACGGCAGTTGCAGCGGAAAACTGCAGGAAGAGGAAGGACCCGCAATCGCAAAAAATCTGCTTGAAAAATTAGGATTTGACGGTAAGGTGTCAGAAAGAGTGCAGTTTTTGATAGCTCACCACCACACCTATGATAATATAGATAAAATTGACTGGCAAATACTTGTTGAAGCGGATTTTATTGTTAATATGTTTGAAGACGGCGTTTCAAAATCGGCGGTTCAAAACGCATATGACAAAATTTTTAAAACTGCCTGCGGCAAAGAAATTTGCAAAAATATGTTTGGAATTTGATTTTAGACCAAAAGATAAAAGGGGCTGCCTCGCGATTTTTTGTGAGGCAGCCCCTTTTCAATATCAACCATACTGCCTGTGTTTTATAACACAACGGCATCGTCCGCAGTAAAGCCCTCAAGCGAATTTTCTTTAACCTGAATGCAAATAAAAGTAATGCCGCTATCCTTGGCTGCGGAAAATTGACGCTTTGCAGGCGGTGCAATTCTGAGCCAATCGCCGGCGGCAAGAACAATTTCTTCTCCGTCAACAACAGCCTTTCCCGACCCGGAAAGCACTGCATAAATTTCCTCATTATTTTTATGAGAATGAATAAACGGAACTCCCGCTCCGGCCGGTAAATTATTGATGCTGATTTCGGCACCTGTTAAAAACAGTTTGTCGTGAAGCTCGCATCTTCCCTCGTTTGCAACATTTATTTTTGTGTAATTAGGCATATGATTACCTCCGTAATATTTACTTGCGATTTCTTATCGCTGATTTCATTTTACATACACTCCGCAGCATAAACAAGTACGCACTTTTTTATAACTGTACATTCAATTTTAAATGTGATATAATATCACCATAAAATACGGAGGCGGATTATGAAAACAAAAGAAGAATTGCCGGCTTGCCCGGTTGCAACGGCAGTATCACTTATCGGCGGAAAATGGAAGCTCCTTATTTTGCGAAATTTAAGAATGCGCCCATGGCGATTCAATGAGCTTCAAAGGGATTTGGACGGAATTTCTCAAAAAGTACTGACCGACAGTTTAAGGCAAATGGCAGATGACGGGCTTGTTTACCGCCGCGATTACCGCGAAATACCGCCAAAAGTAGAATACGGGCTTACCGAATTAGGAATGCAAATGCTGCCGATTATTGATGCGCTTGCAGACTTTGGGAATTATTACAAGCAGATGATAGTATAAAAAGCCACACTGTCATAATTTTAAGATGGCAGAAATCGCCGTTTGCGCCTGTTCGGGCAACACAGGTTAATTAGGTGATTTTTAATAAATAACTGTTGCATGAAAGGCTTTGGCAATTAAAATGAGTATTGCAAATATAAAAAATTCACTTGAAAACTACATACCGTTTAACGAGCAGGAGAAAAAGGATAAAGCTTTGATTTTATCTGAGCTTAAAGACAATAAAATTCTTTACAGAAGCAGTCTGAACGAGCACATCACCGTGTCTGCCTGGGTCGTAAATCAGTCTTATAACAAAGTGCTGATGGCATATCACAACATCTATAATTCCTGGGCTTGGCTGGGAGGTCATGCCGACGGCGAAGCAGATTTGAAAACGGTTGCACTAAAGGAAGCCTCGGAGGAAAGCGGAATACGGCATGCAAAAATCGCCTGTGACGATATCTTTTCAATAGAAACTTTAACGGTTGACGGGCATATCAAAAACGGCGAATATGTTTCCTCTCACCTACACCTTAACTTTACATATCTGATTGTTGCCGACGAAGACGATACCCTGCGTATCAAAGAAGATGAAAACAGCAATGTGGCTTGGCTGACCTTTGACGAGGCAATTTCAAAATCAAATGAGCCGTGGTTCAAGCAAAACATCTATCCCAAATTGATAAAAAAAACACTGAATTTAAAACAATAAATAATCATCACAAAAAGCGTTGGAGATTTGATTTCTCCAACGCTTTTGTCTTAGCTTCAGTTCAATATTACGGCAAAATTCCGCTTGCTTTTTGTTGCATAATCTTTAGCACAGCCAGGTATATTAACGCAAATATTTTTCGGGACACACCAACAGGAATTCGAAAATGCTGTTGAATACAAAATTTACAAAATTTCCTTGTTTTCTCTAAATCATGGCATACATTGCAATATGCTCGGTTTTTATATTCTGCCTCCGCCTTTTTTTAGTTCGTGCCTATTTTATCGAATTCATATTCCGATATTGCAGTAAATAATTCTTTGCAGCCCTGCTCCTCCAACAGTGAAACAAGGAGATCGTATTTATGCTCAACATTTACTATATAAATCGGCTTATTGTGTTCGCCGTACTGCTTTAAAAGCAACACCTCAAACAACTCATCCAACACTCCCAAGCCCTCAGGCATAATAACAAAAACATCGGCATTTTCCGCCTGCAATTTCTTTCGCATTCTTTTATCACTGTCTCTGAATATCTTCTCGGAGTGCGGAAATTCCGAATGTCCTTTGCGTGGCTTTTCAGGCAGTACGGATATTACTTTTGCTCCGTTTTTATAGGCTTCATCTGCAACCGCTCCAAGCAAGCCGTCGCCAAAGCCTCCAAACACAAGATTATGCCCATTCTTTCCTATAAAACTGCCAAGAGTTTTCGCTGCTTGCAGGCATTTTTCACTCGGCACATCGGCCGAGCCGTAAACACATATATTCATTATTCATTTCCCTTATAATTTTCTCTCGCCAGCCGGAAATCGCATTTATTTCCGCCTGTTCCGAGGGTTTCTGTTCTTGTAAAGCGTATTCCGTCAAGATAACCGTAAGCATATACATCGTTATCACAAAAGATATGAGTAAGCTCAGAACAGTCTTCGCCCTCGCAATATTCGCATAAGGGGCACGCTGTAATATCCATTCTGTATTCTTTACTTGTAGCTTTATAAACCGCATTGGCAAAGCCCTCAAACCAAAAAACAAAATCGCTCAAAATCGAATAGTTTTACTACCTTATGAAATTACACTATTCTCAAACTAACGCTTTCAGCACTTCAAGCATATCAACGTTTTACTACCTTATGAAATTACACTATTCTCAAACGAATAAAAATAATACTGTATGGGGCGCGGCGTTTTACTACCTTATGAAATTACACTATTCTCAAACGGTATGCCACGCCACGAATATTGGCACGAAGTTTTACTACCTTATGAAATTACACTATTCTCAAACCAGTGCCCTTGAATGGAGCTGTACTGCTTTGTTTTACTACCTTATGAAATTACACTATTCTCAAACATTCCGTCCACTGTCGTAAATTCACAATTGGTTTTACTACCTTATGAAATTACACTATTCTCAAACGCCTTTGTGATATCCCTTGTAAGGGGGCGTTGTTTTACTACCTTATGAAATTACACTATTCTCAAACTGTTCTGGCGCAAACCTTATTATAAGGACTGTTTTACTACCTTATGAAATTACACTATTCTCAAACTTATCACAGTTCATAGTTAGCGTTGTGCTGGTTTTACTACCTTATGAAATTACACTATTCTCAAACAGGAACACAGCAGCCATAACAAGGGCAACAGTTTTACTACCTTATGAAATTACACTATTCTCAAACGCTCCGCTCGCTAACCTGATTACTGCTATTGTTTTACTACCTTATGAAATTACACTATTCTCAAACAAGAGCATAATGTTTAGGCTCGGGGTCTTTGTTTTACTACCTTATGAAATTACACTATTCTCAAACACGCCAGCGAGAATAAGACCACCGCCAAGAGTTTTACTACCTTATGAAATTACACTATTCTCAAACAACTTATCAGGCCATTGCCCCGGATATCTTAGTTTTACTACCTTATGAAATTACACTATTCTCAAACGCTATTCAAACGGCTATGACGTGGATTTTTGTTTTACTACCTTATGAAATTACACTATTCTCAAACCCCCCGGGCTTTTTCCTCGCCTTGTCATCGGTTTTACTACCTTATGAAATTACACTATTCTCAAACTTTTCGCACATAATTAAAAAATTCTTCGTCGTTTTACTACCTTATGAAATTACACTATTCTCAAACGTGATCATCATACCAAGTTTCAGTATATTTGTTTTACTACCTTATGAAATTACACTATTCTCAAACACAAAACCAACTTTTATACTCTTGATATTGGTTTTACTACCTTATGAAATTACACTATTCTCAAACGGTTTGTCCTGCAATGAGCAGATGCGGAGCGTTTTACTACCTTATGAAATTACACTATTCTCAAACCAAAAGTGCATACCGCACTTGCAAACTTCCGTTTTACTACCTTATGAAATTACAC
>CAVFVA010000001.1:101093-163821 GCA_963625835.1 Clostridium sp. AF37-5
AAATTACACTATTCTCAAACAACGCCAATAAAGCATATACGCCACTCGGGTTTTACTACCTTATGAAATTACACTATTCTCAAACGCCCCTCTTGCCAATCTTATTACTGCGATTCGTTTTACTACCTTATGAAATTACACTATTCTCAAACCTCAAATAAACTGCACCCACTATACGGCACAGGGCATTTCACAAGGAGCCTTATTAACAATATAAGTATAATATTAAACATCTGCCTTGTCAATCAGGCAAAGATCTTTATCAATTATATATAATTCCTCATACTTCGAGCAACACGGAATATTTTGCTCAATTACGAGCAGCTTTATATGATTCAAATTAAGAGTTTCATAAATTTTATCAATTTCCTCAAGAGTAAAATAGACATGCAAATTCGCTGCAACAAAAAGGCTGCAATTTAAGTATTGGGCAAGCAGCCGCACATATGAAACAAAAAGTTCACACGGCGATTGATTATCGCAATACATATGAAACGAAAGCATTTTTATAATTGACAAAGCATCAATTTCACACGAATCATATGCCAATTCAAATGAAGAAAACGCCAAAAGTTTTTCCGCCAAATCAAAAATATCCGAATTGATATTTGCCGCTTCTTGCGAGAATTGATCAACAACCGCCGAACACAAATAATCGTTTATTTTTGAAATAACTTTTCTGTTATTAACATCCGGATTCACGGGGTCCAAAATAAACATGCCTTTTTTTGAAAAATCAAACGAAGTGAAATCGCGCGAAAATACAAAAGCATCTTCACTGCAATCATTCAAAAATGCCGCTAACGCACTGCGAAATATTGCTTTATTTTCCAAAACCAAAACAGGAAATTTACCATCATTGAATCTGATTTCCAGATTCAGGGATTTAAACAGGACCATAATCATAATATTAAAAGCCTTTCGTCACTTGAAACCACTTCGCTGCTGCGCGAGCCGACTATTATTTCCATTTTTGAATATTGCTTTTCGGTTATTACAAGCATTTGCACAAGCCCTACGGAAGGCTTGTTCTTTTTAACATTTTCGCTTATTCCGTTTGCAACGGTTTGATTAAGTGCCAGCTTTGAATAAACCGATTCCTGCACCATTATAAAGCCGTTTTTCACCAGAAATTTTCTGAACCGTGAATATTCGCGCCTGTCCTTTTTTGTTTTAACAGGCAAATCAAAAAACACCAAAACCCTCATAAATCTATAACTCATAATTCATAACCGGAAATTTGATAAGCGAAACATCGTTTTTTTCAATTGCGCAAAACACACTTTTTGCATATATTCTTATGGCATTCATAAGTGTGTTTACCTTATCATCAATAATAAATTCCTTGTTCAGCAAATTAACAAGCGCGTGCTTATGTTCTGCCGTAAAATCAATGACCTGCATTTTTAAAACGCAATTATCAACAATCGGTCGAAACGGTTCCATCAAATCACAGCTGAGATTAAATTGATTAAACATATTATCGTGAAAAAGCCCAAGGCGGGTAACATACCCGCTTGCCACCACTTCCCTGTTAAAACAAGAAAGAATAATACTATAGCCGTAATTCAAAGCAGCATTGATCGGCACATCATCGCTTCGCGTGAATGATTTTCCGAAAATCGCGTTAAAATAAACCTTTGCGGCATGCCCTTCGCGATTTGTTTCATCATTAAATTCCAATTCCTCAAGATAAGTTTCAAGCATTGCACACTGCTCATAATTGTAGTGAGCCAAAAGCGCAGCCTGATTTTTTATTTTTTGCGCCACAATCACCGTCCAAGCCTCTTGCTTGACCGTTTCACTCCACCCGATTTGATTTTTAAGCTTTATGCTGCAATCATGGCTTCCGTACAGCGAAACAAGTTCGCTGCACGGATTTCTTTTTTCATCGCAAAAAACAACATTTATCTTTTTTTCGATAAGCTTGCTGAGAACGGCCGCAGTTATAGAACAGGCAGTGTTTTCAACAAGCAGCACAGATATTTCACTCAAATGAATCTTCACGGCTTTTTCAACATCACGAACAACCAAATAGCCCATGGAATAATCCAATTTTGCCGGGTTGGATATCATTACAACACGCCAACTCATATAAGCGCCTCCTAATTGCCAAGCAATTCAACTTCGTTTTCAAATAAGCCCGTAACAGATTGATTTATCAACTTAAAAGATTTAACATCTTTAATATTTGATATATCACTGTTGGTTAAAATCTTTCCTGATGTCGGACTGCCGCCTATAAGCTTTAAATTCCCTGTGCGAGTATCGGAATGAACTATTTTCAATATTTCACTTATAACAATGCATTGGTTTTCAAGAGACAAAGAGATGAATTTATTCTGTCCGTCTACCATTATTTGTGCAATATTAGAGAATTTTTTGTTAAAAACGGTTTTTGAAAATTTTTCAATCAGGCAATTATACAACAATAAATTGTTACCATTATTTATATTATAAATTCTGATAAGATCTTGCCTCATTCCTTTATTCAGCAATGCTTCTATACCTTTAATATATTTCTCAAAAGCATAGCCCAACACCGGCTGAACACCAGGCTTATAAACGATTTGTCGTCCGCCTCCGCTTTTACTGCTGATATACATTCT
Source organism: Clostridium sp. AF37-5 (assembly GCA_963625835.1). Classification (GTDB taxonomy): domain Bacteria; phylum Bacillota; class Clostridia; order Oscillospirales; family Acutalibacteraceae; genus Eubacterium_R. Next base: position 103,703 of record CAVFVA010000001.1, read on the forward strand.
GAATCCGTCCAAAGAAACACATGCGCCGCATTTGACACAATCATCAATTATGCGTATCGGAGCTTGAGCGTCTTTGTTGTTTTCCAATATGTATTTTTCCGGATTCTTTCTGTATTCGCTTTCCCTGTATGCATCAACAGGTACTAACCGAACAACTTTTTTGCTTTTTTCATTAATATATTCAACCAACGAGAAATATGCAGCCGAAACATTATTGTAGCCGCCGTATTTCGATATATCCGAACGCTTGGAATTTTGCTTAAGCGATGCCTGACCTTTTCCCTTTTTCAAAATTTGCTGATCCCAAAATCCGCCCTGTTTCCTGAAAGCATAACGGGTGTAGCGAATATTGTTTTTATTCATTATTGATTTAACGGTTTTAAGCGTTTCATCTGCAATCCAAGCGCCCGGGATATCATATTTTAAAATAGATTCCATTTTTATCGAATATTTTTTGTTATTCGACTGCAAATTTTTGATAAAATTGGCTCTGTTGTGCGTGAGCTTAACATTATAAACATTGCCTATCACAATATTTAAATATGCATCCTTGGCATGATGAAAATCATTAACCTCACGGCATTTAAGCATATCGTATTTATTGCGCATTTCAGACACCAAAGCCGCCTTAACATAAACTGTTTCCGTTTGCGGCTTGGGATAAAGCTGCTCAAGCACATTGGCAACAGCCTTTGCAGACTGGCTTGTTTCCACAAGCTGGCGCGAAATGAAATCGGATAATTCATTATCGCTGAGTTCCGTTGTTCTGATAAGGCGATCGTATTTCTTTTTGCTTATCATGCCTTTTTTCAAAAGCATATTCCAAAACGGGCGCATTTTATTTTGAACGGAAGCGCTTATCGGATAAATGTTGTTTTTACCGGCATTATAATTTTTATTAACAAGCACTCTGTTATCAAGGCTGTCGTCCTTAATTTTGGACCGAGGGTATATATGATCAATATCCCATTTGCCGTTGCTTGACATAAGCTCTGCCAAATCAATTTTTTCACCCGTATACATACACTTTCCGAATTGAGTGTAATAAAGATACAATTTATCACTGCGCAGCTGATTGTCCTTTGCGTTTTTCAGAGAATCAAACAATTGCTCATAATCACATTCTTCGCCCGGAAAGAGTGAAGCATAATAAGATAAATATTCTTTTTTGCAGCTTTTATAAAGTTCTTTAAGCTTATCCTGTCTTGAAACCGTGCGTTTCTTTTCGTCGTGTTCCCTTGCCACCTCTATAAAAATCTTTTTAGGCGGACGCTTCATTATTTTTTCGATTTCGTCGGCAATAAGCAAAGCCTGATAAACCGGTCTTTTAACCTTTGGCGAAATATACATTTCTTCAACAATATTTTTAAGCGATTTATCATCACCGTCAAAAGCATTCAAATCGTTTATAATATCAACAAAGGCTTTTTTATCATCCTCCTTTGCGCAAAAATCACGAGAATAAAGCAATTCAATAAGATTATTGTTTGTTTCCCACATTGCGGTAATAATATTAACGATTTCACCGCTGCTGCGATTTACCGCGCAAACCTCGGTTAAAAATTCCTTTGAAAGCCTGCCCCAACCGCTGTATTTAAGCTTTGAAATTTTATTTATTTCCTCCTCGCTCAATTTTGAGGAAAATTCTTTTTTCAGCCTTTTGCGAAGCATCTTTTTATCATCGCCGAAGATAGCGATTGCCTTAATAATTTGCTCTTTTTCAGTATATGAAAGTTTATACTCCTGCAAATCCGTTAAAGGCTTAAGCGTTGATTTAAAATCATTGTCAAAACCCGAAAGTGTGGTGTACTCGATATTTCTTGAATGCAAATATCTTTCAAGGCTCTTTTGTGAAACTTTTTTATATTTCATAAAGCAATCATTATAAATCGCCTGCTTTAACTCAACACTGATTTTTTCTCCGTCAATCCTTAAATTATTAAGTTCGTCCAAAACAGTGAATTTTGAATAAAGCAATGAATTTTTGGGAATAACATCAAACTTGGGCAGATAGGTGCATTTGCTTGTTAAATTATTAATAAACGCTTCCGCCGATTTATCAAAATCAACCTTTTCTTCAATATTCCATGGATGTATTTTACCCGGTTTCCTTATAAGCCAACTTTTTGGGGAAGCGGTATTAAGCGGACCCACATAATAAGGAATACGATATTCAAATATCTTTATGATCTTATCATATACGGAAAGACCGTTTTCATCTTTTGAATTTAAAAACGGCAAATATTCTTTTGCATTATCCAAAATCGCTTTAAGCTCTTTTTCATTGAGCTGCATGGGTATAACGCCGTTGCTTGCACTTCGTTGTTTAGGCATAAAAATGCCGTCTTCAATTTCTGCAAATATCTGCTTATCCGCTTCATCCGCAGAAAGGCATTCCTTGCCAAGCTCTTTTTTCAGGAAAGCGCAAAAAGCCTCCTGATTTGCGGTTTCTTCAACAACACCGTTGCCGTTATTTGTTTTCACATGCGCCGAATATGCGGCATAATTGCAAATTCCTTTATTGGATTTTTTAAAGATATCATTATATTTTTCCGGAAAATATTTTTTAACATAAGCTTTCAGCTTTTTCAAATCGCTCTTGTGTTTTTCATACACTTTTACTTTTGCCTCGCTGAGGTAATCACACCCGTTTAGAATTTCCTCAAGGAGTGCCCAATCATAAACAGCCTTCAATTTTTCAAGCAATTCAAATTTTTCACCGAGTAAAGAGCGATAATCGTCTTCATGCTCTTCAAATCCGCTTGAAAAAGAAATTTTATTACCTTTTAAAGATTCATCTGCAAAAATATCCGAAAGCTCACCGATTGAGCCGCAAAGCAACCATAGCATGGTACAAAGCTGCTTATCGTATTTCTTGTTTATATTAAACAGTTTTTCCGTTTCGGCTTTTTTTGCATTTTTGCCGAGTTTTCTGTCCTTGATTATTTCGAAGAACTTATTTTTCTCTTCATCGCTTAAATAAATCCTTGCGCAATCATCGGCGAAAAATATATTTTCATTGGCATAATCGGCAAAATCATCAAACAAATAATTAAAATCATTTATTCCGTCGGAATCGGAACTCATATCCGAAAGAAAATGACCGCGATTTTTGATAATATGGTGTAAAGCCAAATAAACAAGCCTAATATCATGCGGTTTCTCATTATTTATCAATTCGTATCGAATATGATATATCGTCGGATAATCACGGTGATAATCTTTATCATTGTAATTTTCGTCGGCAAACACGGCATAAGGCACATCAACCGATTTATCCTCCGAATACAAATTACTTTCATACAGTCTTTGATAAAATGCGGGATCAACTTTGCTTATTTCCTCATTAAACAGCATTTCCAGCATCAGCAGGCGATCTTTTCTTCGCTGTATTCTTCTTCGTCCCTGCCTGAAAGAGCGGCGTGTTTCGGCGGTTTGCGCCTCTTCAAAAAGCCTGATTCCCCACATCGCATTGCCCCTGAATTTCAGGATACCATAGCTTTCGTCTGTCACGGCCCAACCCACGGAATTTGTACCTATGTCGAGCCCCAAATAATAATCATTTTCCATAAAAAATCCCCCCTTAAGAATTTTTATCAATAATTTTGTTGACAATTAAAATAACAGGTGTTAGAATATAAATATCTCAGAACCTTATGAGATTACACTATAAGTTCAAATAACGATTTATCGAAACCGCTGCCTTGCAGCATCACAGTGTGTGATTAAAATCAGAGTCTTGTTTTCCAAGGCTCTTTTTTTGTTTTTTAACATTTTGACGCATATTTATATTTTTATTTCATAGTGTAAACCGTTTTATATCGTTATTATAACATATTCTTCACCAGAATGTAGCCGTATTTGCAAAATATGTATTATCAGTCCGTTTTATAGGACACACCAAACATAATTATTTAAAACCCAACTCAAATACGCCTTGGATATTGAATTAAACGGCGAAATTTGGTATCATATATTGACTGTTAACGCGAGGTGAAAATATGAGATTTAATGATGCCGAAATTCAGCCGAAGCAATTAAGTCCGCTTAATTTGGCCTTTATAGGCGACTGCATATATGAAATTCTTGTGCGCGAGGCACTGGTTTGCGAGGCAAACAGACCGGTTAACGAACTGCACCGCGAAAGTGTTAAATATGTGAGCGCAAAGGCACAAACGGAAGCATATGCCAAAATAAAAGACCTGCTTACCGAAGAAGAAACGGCACAGTTCAAGCGAGGCAGAAATGCCAAGGTGGGGCATTCGCCGAAAAGCGCAACCGACGCCGAATACCACACGGCCACAGGGATTGAAGCACTTTTCGGTTACCTCTATTTGAGCAACCGTGTTGAAAGAATTAAGCAGCTTTTCGCCGTAATTACAGATGAAAAGTAAAACACACATTCATATATCAATAAAAAAAACTCCCGATATTATGCAAGCCGCACAGCGGCGCACTTCGTATCGGGAGTTTTGTTTTTAAACGGAATCAAAAGCTTCGCTTTTTTTGCCACCCAGCACCTTTTGAGCCTTGCCGGCGGTTATAAGAACACCTTCCAAAGCAAGAGCGGTGCAACACGGCACATAAATAAGCTTCGCTTTAAAAATAAAAGCCGCAATTATTGTGCCGCAAATTACACACAATATAATGCGGGAAGCCTTGCGAAAATACTTAAATTCCTTTTCATCAAGCGGCTTTTCGGGTGTGTCCAGCGGGCAAAAAACAAAAATCAGCACCGCACAAACCGCTGCCAAACAAAGCGGGAACACCCCGAAATCATAAATTTTTGAAAGCCTGATAACCGCAGTACACGCAAAAAGCGACAGTGCTGAGGATATTTCGCACCTTGCCTCCGTTGCCGCATGATATCCGCCGGCGAATTTTCTGATTGCCGCAAATGAAATATAGAAAATTACACTTTCTGCAAAGCAATCGAAAATCAGCCCCAAAGCGCACGAAAAAGCAAAAAACACAGCCTGAGATATTATCATAAACAAGCCGTATATATAAAGTTCCTTTTCCTGCTCGGAAATGCTGCCGCTTTTAAGCATTTTTTCGGTTATTTTTAAGACCAAATTATTTATCATTTTTCTATTTTGCTGAATTTTTTAAGCGCGGCAGGTGCTTTTGGCTGATAAATATTTGAGCAGGTGGTGCTGTTTGCACTTGTTTTAAGCGCGCTGTTCACCGCTTTATCAAGAACCGCTTTAGTAAATTTTTTCATAATGGCATTGCGCCTCCTTTCTGTGTTTTTTTATACACACCGAAATCATACCAAAAGGCATTTTAAATCACAACCGCTTTTGCAAAAACACATTGCTTTGCATACATAAAAATGCAAAAGCCAACAAAAAGAAATATTATCTGCTTGCTTGTTTTATAATTCTTACAATATGCAATACTATAGCCTTTTTTGTCAGTTTATAAGCGATATTTATAATGATAAAATTATTATGGTGATACTAATGGAAATCAATCATAAGGATATCGGTTTTCGCATAGGCGAGAGGCGCAGAAAGCTGAATATCAGCCAAAAAGATTTGGCAGAGCAAATAGGGATTTCATCAAAATATTTATCAAATATCGAAACGGCAAGGCGGCATGTAACGCTTGAAACACTTTCGGATTTATGCAACGCACTCGGCGTTACGCCGGATTATTTTTTGCTTGGTAATTTTAAAAACGACACAGACACCAACATAACCGATAATTTAAAGCTTTGCTCAGAGAGCGACAAGGCAGTTATAAAAGAGCTTGTTAAAATTTGCGCCGTAAAAAACAGCGGCTCAATCAAATAAAAAAATTGCAACGGCGATTAAAATGCTGTAAACTGTATAATGAGTTTGCGGCATTTTTTTGTAAGCAAATCGCATAAGGAGGAATTGGTTTATATGGTGAATATAGCTGTTTGCGACGACGATTGCGAATATATAAATGATGTTGAGCGGCATATAAGCCAATACTTTGCCGAAAACGGGCTTTCATACAACCTTTTCACAACCCAAAACGGAAACGACCTTTTGGAAAGCGACACCGAATTTGACATTGCCTTTCTTGATATTGAAATGCCGCATATAGACGGCATTAACCTCGGCAAACAACTCTTAAAGAAAAATCCCGACATTGTTTTGATTTACATAACTGCCTATAATCATTATTTGGATGACGCAATGGATCTCGGCGTTGCAAGATTTTTTGATAAGCCGATTAACAGCGGCAGATTTTACAAAGGGCTTGAAAAGGCAATCACAAGAGTTGATAATACCGAAATTAAATTTTATTTAAAGGATAAATCGCAGGGTATTGCCGCCGTTCGCAGCCGCGATGTTATTTTTGTTGAAATAAAAAACAGAAAAGTAAGGGTTATCACAAGAAACGGCGAATATGATTCAACCGACAATATTAAAGCCTGGCGGCAAAAGCTGAATAAATCTTATTTTATAATTCCCCACAACAGCTTTATCGTAAATACAAACTATATAACCTATTACAGCAAAGATCGCATTATGCTTTGCGATAAATATTCAATTCCGATAGCATATTCAAAAAGGGCAGAATTTAAACGCCGTTTTTTGATGCTGATAAGCGAATAAGCGGGCTCTCTGCCCTGCTTTTGATTCTATACCGTGCCCGATTTCGCTCGGGTGCATTTTTGCTTGCCGATTGCGGCAGAAAGGCTTAAATTTTATGCAATTTTTCTTTTTGGCTGTTTATTTGTTTGAGGCGCTTATTGCATTTGTTTATTTTTTTGATAATTTCAAGCTCAAAAAAAGCCTGCCGGCAACTTTTGCAATTTTAACGTTGCTTTACCTTGCCGCTTTTGCGGTGAATATTTTAGACAATAATGTGAATATAATAAATGACGCGGCATTTTTTGCCGTCAATCTGCTATTCGGCACGCTGTGCTTTGAAGTTTCGATTAAAAGCTGCATTTTTCACTCATCGTTTTTACTTGCCGTTATGTTTTTAACCGAACTTGTAACCGAGGCAGGAATTTCAGTGCTTTTAAAAATTCCGATAGACGCATATAAAAGCAACCTTGCAGCACTGTTTATAATCGGCACCATAAGCAAAATTTTGTATTTGATAGTGTGCAAAATCGTTTCCGCTTTATTTTCTTACAAAAAGATTTCGCAAAGTGCACGCAAGCAGCAAGCCGCGCTGTTTTTATATCCTATAATAGTAACAATCACGCTTACACTGTTTCTCTATGCCTCCACACAGTATAATTTTTCAAAAACGCTGAATTTAATTTGCTCGATTGTGGGCTGCGTTTCACTTGCTTTTTGCTGCTTCATATTTATTTACAACAACGTGGTTCAAAGGCAGGAAGCCGAGTTGATAACATTGCAGGCAGAGCAGCAAAGAAACGAGATAAACAAGACATTTTATGATTTGCTTGAAAAGAAGAACGAGGAACAGCGGATTTTGGTACACGATATGCGCCACCATTTTTCGGCAATAAACGGAATGGAAAGCACCGAAGAAATCAAAAGCTATCTTTCCAAGGTGCAAACAGATCTTGACGAATACCGCTACATCGGCAAAACCAACAACAAAATGCTTGATTTGATTTTGAGCAAATACGATTTTGTATGCACCGAAAACAGCATAAAATTCAACGCCGATGTAAGGGCTTCAAACCTTGCGTTTATTGAAGACGACGATTTAGTGGCAATGCTTTCCAACATGCTCGACAATGCCGCAGAATCTGCCAAAAGTGCAGAAAACGCATACATTGATTTTTCTGTTAAAAACGAAAAAAGCTTTGTGATTTTAAAAATCAAAAACAGCTGTGCACAGGAGCCGAAAGCAATCGGCGATTCGCTGCAAACCACAAAAAGAGATGCCGACATGCACGGCTACGGCACAAAAAGCATTAAGAAGACGGCAAAGAAATACAACGGCGTGTGCGAATGGCATTATGATAAAAATGAACGCAGTTTTTTATGCACAGTGCTGTTCAACAGAGCAAATTAACGCAACGCGCGCAATTCATTTTGATTTGGAATAATTTTTCCGCTTAAATGAATTGCTCGCGTTGTTTATTTTAAAGCTAAAATGCATGAATTTGAGCAGTTTGATGCATAATATTGCACGTTTTTGATTAAACTCACCCGAGTTTGAAACAATTCGGCATTTAAATCAATTTTACTTTGCAAGTGAAAAATCGATGTTTTTTTGTATCTAAATTGCAGTGTTTTTGCATATGTACTGAAATTTACATACCGGTATGTTATAATTTATATGTGTGGTGAACGAACACCATGCACATATGCGAAAACCGAACACCCTGTTTTCGCTTCACGGGCACGCTTTTGCGTGCCCTATTTTTAGATTAAAAATTGCATATGAAAAGCATAATCATACATTGACCGCAGCAAAAAAGCGAGTTTAGGCAGCAAACGAGCAGACCCGTTTTACTGTGCCCAAAGGCGGCCGCAGTTTGATTTATTATACCCGGGGAAAGGCAACTGAAAAAATATGAACAGAAATGAATTTATCGCAAAGGCAAACGAATGGATGCGCAGCGCAACAGGCGGTGCGCTCGGTTTTGGCGATAACGACCTGTTTATAATTGAGCACGAGGAAGCACCGGGCGATTTCATTTTTGAAAATGAAGATTTTGTGGCAGGCAAATATTATTATCAGGTGGTGCCCGTCATTGAGCCCAACGGCGAAACTGTGCCGCCCGACCTTTCTCTTGAAGAATTGAAAAATCCCAATCGCTGCCTTAATCTCTACATAATCGGAGTCGGTCGCAAAATCTATGCGTCACTCACCGAATATGAGCTCGAATATTACGACCCCGTAAGTTACGAAATTGTAACCGCCGAGGAATACATCAATGCCTGCGAAGAAAACTGATTTTCGGCAAGCTTCCCCGTCTGCCCCTAATTTAGGATTATAAAACAACAAAGCAAAACGAAAAACACCGCCGTTTGACCGGCGGTGTTTTTCTAAGGGGTAAAAATTTATGTAAAGCAATTGCTTGCTTTGGGGCAAATTCAGAGCATTTAAAATGCTCATATATAAACGGAAAGGCTTATTTTTTGTCCGAAATCTCCGTTACGGGGCGAAGCGAATTTTTAAGCAGTGCTCCTTTGATAAAGAAGTAAGCCACATCTTTACCTATGCGCTCGTAATTGACATTCAGTATTTTTTCGGAAACATGCTTGTTAAAAAATGTAACAAACGGTCCGGTGCAGAATGCCGTGATTACGGTGCCTATTCCGATATTTTTGATTTCTGAAAAGTTTCCCTTGAAAACAGCTGCAAGGCCGCCACTTACGGCAAGACCGATAAGCACAACGCCGACATCGGTTATTACTCGGGTAACTTTCATTGGCACTTTGGTTTTTTGCGTGATCATAAATGCCAAAGTGTCATAAGCTCCGACGCCTACATTAGCCGTGAAAAAGAGGCTGCTTGAGAAGCACATTAAGATAACTGCTATTACAAGCAAAGCTATTCTTTCGGCAAACGCGCCGCCGACAAGGGGAGAGAGAAGCTTTTCAAAAAATTCACAGGTGTAGCCGACGAGCACCATATTAAATGCCGTGCCCACACCGATTAAGCCGCGGTGAGCAACTATCAGCGCAAAAGTCAAAATAACCGTGTTTACGATTAACTGATATGTGCCAAAGCTCATTCCGACAGCAGATGCAACGCTCATATTCATCGAAGTGTAAGGATCCACTCCGAAATTTGAAAGAGAAAACAGTGAGATAGCGAAGCCCATAAGAAGAATTCCGACAAGAGAAAGAACAGTTCGTTTCACCATATTATGCTGTGAAAACATATCCTTAACATAGCCTTTTGCTTCAATTGCAAAACTCTTCATATATCGACACCCCCGACTCTTTTTCCCTCTTTGAGCATTATTATATACTGTAATTTTGAAAAATCAAGATTTTTGTAGGAAGTTCTATATATTTGCTATATTGGTAAAGCAAAGAACTTGCATTTTGTGCAAAGTGCTCAATAAACAAAGCTATTTTTGGCATAAATAACAAAAGAAAAGACCGTTTTTTTGTAAACGGTCTTTTCTGTGATATTATTATTGTGAATGATTCATTCCATTTGCTTGCCGAGAAAAGCCGCTGCCACCTGCACCAGCCTTATTTCCGTTTCCGTGGGCATATGGCTTTCGTCACCCTGCATAAGTGCCACCGCACCGGAAACATCACCGCCGTAAACAATCGGATAAACCACATTTGCCTTGCGTTCCAGCCCCTCAATGGCATTCATAGGCGGCACATCGCGCGTGGTGATATGAACGGCTCTGTTTTCCATAAGTTGCTCCAGATTTTTAGTGATTCTGCGTTCCAAAACCTCTCTTTTACTCATACCCGAAGCCGCGATAACATGGTCGTTATCAACTATTGCAATCGGCAAGCCGCCGCTTTTATGAAGCACCTCGGCATATTGCCCCGCAAAATTTGAAAGTTCCCCTATCGGCGAATATTTTTTAAATATAACCTCGCCCTCTGCATCCGTGAATATTTCAAGTGGGTCGCCCTCGCGGATACGAAACGAACGGCGAATTTCCTTTGGGATAACAATTCTGCCCAAATCATCGATACGGCGCACTATACCTGTTGCTTTCATAAAAATTCTCCCTTAATTTCTAATTTTCTCTGTTATATTTTGCACACAATAACCCTTGCTATACTATTATTCAATTGTGATTTTTTGGAAATTTTTATCCGCCGGCTATAATTGCAAACAGTAAACGCCGTGCCGTTTATTGAGCAAACGGTATTTTTGCAAAAAAGAGGATAAATTAACCTAACATCTCAAAAATCCCCAAGCGTTAAAAGCTTGGGGATTTAAGTCTAAGAATTTTTGATGCGTTTCAATTTGCACCGTTTGCCGAAACGGCGGCAAGTTTTTTTGAAAGCGCGGATTTATAAATAAAGAACGCAATAACCGCCGTGGAAATTTCTGTTATCCAAAATGCGCTCCAAACACCGTTTGCGCCGAAAATTTTACCGAGCACGAATGCCGCCGGCAAAATGATAACCGTATATCTGCAAAGCGAAATCGCAAGCGAGGCAACACCGTTTCCGAGTGCCTCAAGCGCACCGCTTGCCGCCACGCTGACGGATGAAGCAACGAAACCGATTGCGATAACACGCAGTGCATATGTGCCGATTTGCACGGCTTCGGCACTGCTGCTGAAAATGCCGATAAGCTTATTCGGAATCACAAGGCAAAGCAATGTGCCAACCGCCATTACGCCTATGATGAGAAGCAATGAAACCTTATAAATTTGCTTAACACGCTTTGTTTCACCTGCGCCGAAATTATAACTGAGCACGGGGCGCATGCCCTGAACAATGCCGTTTGCCGTTAAATAAAGAAATGTTTGCAGCTTATAATAAGCACCGAGCACAAGCACATAAACCTGTGAAAACGCGGCAAGAATTGAATTTAAAACAGATATCATAAGCGACGGAAGCGCAAGATTCAGCGAAGCAGGAATGCCGATTGCATAAATTTTGCGGCATATTTTGCCAACGCTTTCCATTTCCTTAAAGCCGATTTTAACAGCCTTAGGCTTAACGGCATATACAATTATATATATAACCAGTGAAGCTGCTTGCCCGATACCGGTGGCAAGTGCCGCACCCTCTATGCCCATTTCGGGGAATCCGTAGCCGAAAATCATTAAAGGATCGAGAACGATATTTATTATGCACCCTGCCGCAAGGCTTACCATGGAAACAGACATTTTGCCTGCCGCCTGAAAGATTTTTTCAAAACTCATTGCAGCTGCCTGCGGAACGCAGAAAAGAAAAACTATATTTGTATATTTTATTCCGAAATCAATAATTTCAGCATTCGCAGTAAACATTTTTAAAAATGACGGCATAACGGCAATACACACAATCATAAGCACAAGCCCGTGCAGCATGTTCAAAGCGATGCCCATTGTGGCAGCCGTGTTTGCCATGCGTTGCCTGCCTGCGCCCAAATAATAAGCCATAACGGCATTTATTCCAACACCGAAACCTACAGTAATTGCGATTATCAGATTTTGCAGCGGATACACAAGCGAAAGAGCCGTCATTGCATTTTCGCTGATTTTGGCGATAAAATAGCTGTCCACAATATTATAAAGTGAATTTACAAGCATTGAAACCGTCATCGGCAGTGCCATTTTTATAACAAGACGCGTGACGGGTTCTGTTTTCATATAAGACTGTTCCGTTTTTTCGCTCATTTTGCACCATACCTTTTTAATTTTTATTTAAGCACAAAAAAACGCCGCACAGCCGAAAGACCGTGTGGCGAAAATCAAAGCAGAGCTTTGGAAAAATCCACTCCGTTTCAAAAACGGTTTTGGGATATATTTTCCGCACCGCAAAAGCGATGCGGAATTTTTTTGTTATTGATTGGCGAGAAGCATTAATCAGTCTCTGCGAGGGCGGCGATGATTGCCGTCTCTGCGAGGTCTTCTGGGAGCTTCGTCAATATCGTTTTCGGGAGTAAGACCGTCAAGTTCGATAAGAGCGTCTCTTCTTGAAAGATTGATTCTGCCCTGATCGTCTATCTCAATGCACTTAACGATGATTTGATCGCCGATATTAACAACATCTTCAACCTTATCAACACGCTTAACATCAAGCCTGGAGATATGAACAAGCCCCTCTTTGCCGGGAGCGATTTCAACAAATGCGCCAAAGTTCATAAGCCTTGTTACAACGCCGTTGTAGAATGCACCGACTTCGGGATCTGTTGCGATAAGCTTAACAACATCTCTTGCACTGTTGCACTTGTCGATATCAATGCCGCTGATAAACACACGGCCGTCCTCTTCAATATTAACCTTAACATCAAAGTCATTCTGAATTTCCTGAATAACCTTGCCGCCCTTGCCGATAACATCGCCGATCTTATCGGGATTGATGGAAAGAGTAACCATTTTGGGAGCGTATTTTGAAAGTTCCTTGCGAGGCTCGCTGATAACGGGAAGCATAATTTCATCAAGAATATAATTTCTTGCCTTGTGAGTTTTTGCAAAAGCTTCCTTAATGATTTCGGGAGTAAGACCGTGCACTTTAAGATCCATCTGAATTGCTGTGATACCGTCTTTTGTGCCGGCAACCTTAAAGTCCATATCGCCGTAGAAATCCTCAAGACCCTGGATATCAACCATAGTCATGAAATCGCCGTAAACGCCTTCATCGCCGGTGATGAGACCGCAGCTGATACCTGCAACGGGAGCCTTAATCGGAACACCGGCAGCCATAAGCGAAAGAGTTGAACCGCAAACGGAACCCTGTGAAGTGGAGCCGTTTGAAGAAAGAACTTCGGACACAACGCGGATGCAATACGGGAATTCGTCAACGCTGGGAATAACGGGAAGCAATGCCTTTTCTGCAAGAGCACCGTGACCGATTTCTCTTCTGCCGGGACCTCTTGAGGGTTTTGTTTCACCAACGCTGTAAGACGGGAAATTATAGTGGTGAATATATCTCTTTTCCTTTTGCTCATCAAGACCGTCGAGCTGCTGACAATCGCTCATGGGACCGAGAGTTGTTATGGAAAGAACCTGAGTTTGACCTCTTGTGAAAAGACCGGAGCCGTGAACTCTGTCGAGCAAATCGATTTCTGCGTTAAGCGGGCGAATTTCATCGATGCCGCGACCGTCTACGCGCTTATGCTCGTCCTTAAGCCATGCACGAACAACATGCTTTTGAACAAGATACATAATTTCATCAATTTTAGCTTCGCAGCCTTCAAATTTTTCGTCGAACTTTTCGTGAACTGCAGCATAAATCGGAAGCAAAGCTTCGTCGCGAACAAGCTTGTCATCCGTGTCAAGTGCTTTTTTAACATCTTCAATGCAGAAATCCTCGATTTCCTTAAGGATTTCCGGATCGGGATCGGAGGATTCATAAGCAAACTTCGGCTTGCCGATTTCATCAACGATGCCCTGGATGAACTTAACCATCTTTTTGTTTTCCTCATGACCTGCCATAATAGCGTCAAACATAAGGTCATCCGGAATTTCGTTACCGCCGGCTTCAATCATGGCAACAAGATCTGCCGTGGAAGCAACGGTGAGGGTAAGATCGGTTTTTTCTCTTTGCTCAAGAGTGGGATTAAGAACGATTTCGCCGTCAACAAGACCAACATTTACAGAAGAAATCGGGCCGTCCCATGGGATATCGGAAACTGCAATGGCTGCGGAAACACCGATAGCTGCCGTAACCTCGGGAGAACAATCGGGATCAACGGACATAACCGTTGCAACAACCGAGCAATCGTTTCTTAAATCCTTGGGGAAAAGGGGGCGAATGGGTCTGTCGATGCAGCGGCTGGTAAGAATAGCCTTTTCGCCTGCTCTGCCCTCACGGCGAAGAAAGGAGCCGGGAATTTTGCCCACTGAATACATTTTTTCCTCATAATCAACAGAGAGCGGGAAGAAATCAACGCCTTCTCTTGGCTTGGCAGATGCAGTTACCGTGCAAAGCACTTCCGTTTCGCCGTAGCGTGCAAGGAAGGCTGCGTTTGCAAGACCTGCCATTTTGCCTGTTTCAAGAGAGAATTTGCGACCTGCAAATTCCGTTTCCCATTTTTTGAAATTCTTGAAAAACATAAATTTACCTCACTTTAAATCTTTATATTCCAAAGGAGGTGCAATAGTAATAAATTCGGCATGCAATCGGCTTGCCTGCTCAATTTACTACTATTTACGCCCCTCCTTACGGTTTAATTAAGCCCTTGCGGGGTGTTTTTAAAGATAAAAAGCAGACGGCATTTTCGCACTGCCGTCTGCATAAAAACATTATCTGTCCAGAGTGTCACGGATGCCGAGCTTGGCAACAAGTGCACGGTATCTTTCGATATCGGACTTATAAAGGTAAGCAAGAAGATTTCTTCTGTGACCAACCATTTTAAGCAGACCTCTGCGGGAATGATTGTCTTTCTTATGAACCTTAAGGTGAGCTGTGAGCTCATTGATTCTTGTGGTAAGAACGGCAATCTGAACCTCCGGAGAACCCGTGTCGCCCTCGTGAGTGGCATACTCTTTCATAATAGCTTGCTTTTCAGCCTGTGTCATTTAATTCACCTCTTTAAAAATATTAGCCGATTAGCGAAAAACACAGAAACGGGAAGGTGAAATCGCAATGCGCTTACACCCGAATCCGAGTAATTCGTATTCAGCGAGGAAATTATAACACAGGGAGCAGGATTTGTAAAGCATAAATTTTATATTAAGCAGATAAATAATAAATCATCTCAGTGTGCAGCAAAACGAAAAGCAGGCATAAATCAATTTATAATTTGAATATTTGGGCAAAATGCGGATTTAATGCTTGACTTTATTATATAATTGTTATATACTTTTTACGCCGCTTATTACAGGCAGTGGTGAGCAATCGCCCTATAAGCGCGGATTTCGCCGCCCGTTGTAGCGAGTCTTAATAAAGGAAGGTAAATTCAATGTACGCTGTTATCGTAACCGGTGGTAAGCAATACAAGGTTTCCGAAGGCGATGTGCTTTATGTTGAAAAGCTTGGCGCAGAGGCAGATGCCGAAGTAACTTTCGATAATGTTGTTGCCGTTAATGACGGAAAAGGCATTAAGGCAGGCAAGGATTGCGCAAAGGCTACCGTTAACGCAAAAGTTCTTAAGAACGGCAAAGGCAAGAAAATCACAGTATTTACTTACAAGCCCAAGAAGAACGAAAAGCGCAAGATGGGTCATCGTCAGCCCTATACAAAGGTTGAAATCACAGCCATCAACGCTTAATTGATGATTAACGCAAAATTCTTTAAATCGGGTGATTTATACACCGGATTTTGTGTTTCGGGTCATTCCGGCAGTGCCGAATCGGGGCAGGATATTATTTGTGCCTTTGTTTCAAGTGCGTGCCTTATGGCGGCAAACACAATAACCGAGGTTATAAAGCTTTCGGCAAACGCCGAAGAGGATGACGGCTATTTAAGCCTTAAAATCAGCGAAAGCCCGGTTTCAGCTCAGGATATTCTTTGTGGCTTGGTGCTTCACTTAACCGAGCTTCAAAAGGATTATCCCAAAAACATTAAAGTGATTATATCGGAGGTGTAGTAATGCTTAAGTTAAATTTACAGCTTTTTGCTCATAAAAAAGGTATGGGTTCAACTAAGAACGGCCGTGATTCCGAATCAAAGCGCCTTGGCGCAAAAAGAGCAGACGGTCAGTTCGTTCTCGCAGGCAACATTCTTTACCGCCAGAGAGGAACTCACATTCATCCCGGCAACAATGTAGGTATCGGCTCAGACGATACTCTTTACGCTCTTGTTGACGGCACCGTAAGATTTGAAAAAATGGGCAAGGACCGTAAAAAGGTTTCCGTTTATCCCGTTGAGCAGTAATTGAAGCCTAACCGGCATTATTAAAGCGCACGATTTTTCGTGCGCTTTTCTTTTTTGCTTTTTAGCGGAAAATTCCTTTTAACGCGCATTAAAATATGATATTATATATAAAACATATATATTATATTCGCCGAAAGGATTGAAAATTATTATGGTTGCTGTTATAACGGGTGCATCAAGCGGAATAGGGAAAGAAACGGCAAGGCTTTTTGCAAAAAACGGCTGGCAGGTTATTTGCCTTTCGCGAACCCCGTGCGATATTCAAGGTGTTAAAAGCATTCGCTGCGATATCACAAAACAGAAAGATATAGATGCCGCTTTTTCACAAATAGAAAGCATTGATTTGCTTATAAACAATGCCGGCTTCGGCGTTTCAGGCTGTGCGGAATTTATGGAAATGAGCGAAATTCGAAGCCAATTCGAGCTGAATTTCTTTGCGCACATGGCAGTTACCCAAGCTGCGTTGCCGATGCTGCGCAAAAGCAAGGGCAAAATCATATTCACTTCCTCTGCCGCAGCGATATTTTCCATTCCTTTTCAATCGTTTTATTCGGCAACGAAATCGGCAATTGAATCCCTTGCCTGCGCACTTGCAAACGAATTAAAAGCATTTGGTATAAGCGTTTGCGCCGTGCGCCTGGGCGATGTTAAAACAGGCTTTACAGCTGCAAGGCAAAAAGATTTTGCAGGCGACGATGTTTACGGCGGCATGATTTCAAGAAGTGTTTCCGTTATGGAAAACGACGAAATTCACGGTATGAAGCCCGAGGAAATAGCCACTGCCATTATGAAGGTTGCACAAAAAAAGAAGCCACCTGTAATTGTGACGGTTTGTGCAAAATATAAATTTTTCTGCTTTCTTGCAAAAATACTGCCGCAAAACGCGGCAAACAAAATCGTGGGTTTGATGTATATGCCCAAATAAGCAAGCAAACGGCATTTAAGCCTGCGCGGATTTCGCGCGGGCTTATTTTACGGTCAAAAAATAAAAAAATTCTTAAACCCGAAATAAAAATTTAAAAACATTGTTGACAAGCATTTATATATATGTTATATTTTATACGCAGTTAGTTTTCGCTAACTTTTATTTTTGCGCTTGCGTTAGCCTCTGCTAACTGTGCAAAAGTGTTTCAGTGAAAGCTGAAGGAGATGTTTATATGTTTCTCTCTATGGCAGATTACGGGGAAAAGAAAACAATTCAAAAGGTTGTGGGCAGAGATGAACAACGCCACCACCTTGAAAATCTGGGCTTTGTTGAGGGCACGGATGTGGAGGTTGTTACAAGCCTGAACGGAAATTTGATTGTTAATGTTAAAGGCACACGAGTTGCCATAAGCAAAGCAATTGCAAATAAAATAATTGTTTAATCATTTTTAATTTAGGAGGAGTTTTAATGACTTTAAAGGAAGCCAAAATCGGCTCAACCGTTACCGTTAAAAAAATAAACGGTGTCGGCGCGCTGAAAAGAAGAATTATGGATATGGGCATCACAAAAGGCGCTCAGATTTATATTCGCAAGGTTGCACCGCTCGGTGACCCGATTGAAGTAACCGTCAGAAACTACGAGCTTTCGCTTCGTAAAGAAGACGCTGCAAGCATTGAGGTTGAATAACCTCGCCTGCAAAAACCATTATTTTTTACATAACGGTTAGGCAGTGCTAATGTTTGTTAGGTTTTACTAACAGCACCTGCCGCCGATTTATGAAGGAGGAAAATTCATGTCTTTGAAAATAGCGCTTGTAGGTAACCCGAACAGCGGTAAAACCACGCTTTTCAATGCGCTCACGGGTTCCAACCAATTCGTCGGCAACTGGCCGGGCGTTACGGTTGAGAAAAAAGAGGGCAAATTGAGAATTGATAAATCCGTTACCCTTACGGACTTACCCGGTATTTACAGCCTTTCGCCCTACACTCTTGAAGAAGTTGTTGCAAGAAACTACATACTCGATGAAAAGCCCGACGCGATTCTTAATATTGTTGACGGCACAAACCTTGAAAGAAACCTTTATCTTACAACCCAGGCTCTTGAACTTGGCGTTCCGGTTGTTGTTGCAATCAACATGATGGATGTTGTTAAGAAAAACGGAAGCAAAATCAACATAAAAAAGCTTTCCGAAGAGCTCGGCTGCAATGTTGTTGAAATTTCGGCTCTTAAAGGCACAGGCGTTAAGGAAGCCGCCCAGGCTGTTATTGCCGCCGCTCAGGACGGAACAAGCGTTATCAAGCACAAATTCAACGAAAAGGTTGAAGCTTACCTCGGCGAAATTGAAGCAAAGCTCAGCGTTCCCGAAAATCAAAAAAGATTTTACGCCATTAAGCTTTTTGAGCGCGACGACAAAATCGGTGAAATGGCTTCCAACCTGCCGAATGTTGACGATATCGTAAAGAAAGCCGAAGCGGAGTTTGACGACGACAGCGAAAGCATTATTACAAACGAACGCTATGACTACATTGCTTCAATAATTGATTCCTGCTATGTAAACAACCTTAAAGGCAAGCTTTCAACTTCGGATAAAATCGACAGAATCGTAACAAACAGATGGCTCGGACTTCCGATATTTGCCGTTATTATGTTCCTTGTTTACTACATTTCAATGGTTTCCGTCGGCGCAGCTTGCACGGACTGGGTAAACGACGGCGTGTTCGGCGACGGCTGGCACCTTTTCGGCAAGGGCACGGCTCAATACGAGCAAGCTTCCGAAGATTACGGCGACACTGCCCAAATTCTTGACGCTTTCATTGCCGAATACGGCACAGACGATATTGCAAACGCAATCGATACCGAAAGCGAAGATTACAGCGACGCAACCGCACAGGCTGCTTTGGCACAGCTTGCCGAGGCAACTCCTGCAAACGCAAGCGTAACTTATGAAACGGAAGACGAAGAAACGCTTGAAACAACAGAGCATTCCGGCGCAACAAAGGCAGATCTTGAAAACGCCATTGCTCAATATGAAAACACAGAATATAAAGAAGCTTACGGTGCTCCCGACACTTCAACATACGGCATTTGGGTTCCGAGTATTCCTTCCCTTTTCGGCGACTTGCTTGATACGGCAAACTCACCCGAATGGCTTTCGGGACTTATCCTTGACGGTATCGTTGCCGGTGTGGGCGCGGTTCTCGGTTTCGTGCCGCAAATGCTTGTTTTATTCCTTATGCTTGCATTCCTTGAAGCTTGCGGCTATATGTCCAGAATTGCATTCGTGCTCGACCGAATCTTCAGAAAATTCGGTCTTTCCGGTAAATCCTTTATCCCGATGCTTATCGGCACGGGCTGCGGCATTCCCGGTGTTATGGCTTCAAGAACAATTGAAAACGAACGCGATCGCCGCATGACGATTATGACCACCACCTTTATCCCCTGCGGTGCCAAGGTTCCCTTTATTGCAATGATCGCAGGCGCAATCTTCGGCGGCTCTGCAATCGTTTCCACCTCAGCTTACTTTATCGGCATGGCTGCCATCATCGTTTCCGGCATCATGCTTAAGAAAACAAAAAGATTCTCCGGCGACCCGGCTCCGTTTGTTATGGAGCTTCCGGCTTACCATTTGCCCACTGTAGGCACAGTTCTTCGCTCAACATGGGAGCGCGGCTGGTCTTTCATCAAGAAAGCCGGCACAATCATTACCCTTTCAACAATCTTTGTTTGGTTCACAACCTACTTCGGCGTTGTTGACGGTCACTTCGGCATGCTCACCGAGGATCAAATTGATTCCTCAATTCTTGCCACAATCGGCGGCGCAATCGCTTGGATCTTTAAGCCTCTCGGCTGGGGCAATTGGCAGGCAGTTGTTGCTTCCATCACCGGTCTTGTTGCAAAAGAAAACATCGTTGGCACAATGGGCATTCTCTACGGCGCAGGCGATGCAAATGTTTACACAACAATCGGCAGTGTATTCAACGGCGTAACAGGTTATTCGTTCCTTATCTTCAACCTTCTTTGCGCACCCTGCTTTGCGGCTATCGGCGCAATTAAGAGAGAAATGAACAACGCTAAATGGACTTGGTTTGCAATCGGTTATCAGTGCGGCTTTGCATATGTGATTGCATTCATCGTAAACCAAATCGGCTCAATGTTCATCGGCAACGGCAATGTATTCGGTCTTATCGTTGCAATTGCTGCAATCGCCGCAATAGTTTACATGCTTGTTAGAAAGAATAAGTATGACAACAACGAGCTTACGGTTAAAGCAAGAGCTCACAAATAATTGATTGCCGCATTTGAGATTACGGATATTTTAACACGGCACGTGCGGGAAATCGCCTGCCCAAGAAGGTGAATTTTATGTTAAGCTTTTTAAAGGCTAATTACTTAACAATTATTATTATCGCGGTTCTTGTTTTAATCGTGGTGCTTATCATAAGAAGCCTTGTTAAAGACAAGAAATCCGGCAAAAGCTCCTGCGGCGGCAATTGCTCGGCTTGCGGCGGATGCAAAGCATGCGCGCCGCCCAAGAAAAAATAAGTACTCTCGGCATATGCCGATGAATAATTACTCCTTTTCAAAAATAATGCCCTCGGTTTTCCGAGGGCATTATTTTGTGCCTTTTTAAGTTTAGTTTTACGGGCGGCGTTCGCTTAAATCTGCGCCTTAAACAGCGTGCCTGCGCTTTTGCCCGCTATCACATCATAAATCGCTTCTGGGTGCCTGCCGTTTATAATCACCGTATCCGCTCCGTTTGCAGTTGCAAGACGTGCGGCGGAAAGCTTGGTTTTCATTCCGCCTGTGCCGCGGCGCGAGCCTGCACCGCCCGCAAGCGCAAACACCGAATCATCTATTTTTTCCACCCGCTCTATCAGGCGAGCGGCGGGATCGAGCCTCGGATCCCTGTCATACAGCCCGTTTATGTCGGAAAGAATAACGAGCCTGCCTGCATTGCAAAGCGCCGCAACGGCTGCGGAGAGCATATCGTTATCGCCAAACAATCTGCTTTCGGATTCAATTTCGGTGTAGCTCACCGAATCGTTTTCGTTCACAATCGGAATCACACCCATTTCGAGCAAAGCATTGAATGTGTTTATCAGATTTTGCTTTTTCTCCTCCTGCTCTATGTCCTCGGCATTAAGCAGAATCTGCGCCACGGTTTTATCGTATTCGCCAAAAAATTTATCATAAAAAAACATAATACTGCACTGCCCCACCGCAGCCGCAGCCTGCTTCATTTTCATTGACGCCGGGCGGCTTTTCATATTTAGCTTATTTGCGCCCACGGCAATTGCGCCGGAGGAAACAAGAATCACCTCATATCCCATATTTCGCACATCGGAAAGCACGCGGCAAAGTTGCTCCATTGCGCGCAAATCGTTGTTGCCGAGTTCATTTGTTATTGTGGAAGTGCCCACTTTCACAACTATTCTGTTTTTGTAAACAGCCATTTATTAAACCTCCGCGATCAAAAATTCTTTGCCGCAGGCGGGCAGGATTTTTTTGCACACATCTGCGGTTTTTAATTTTAAATAGCTTGTGGTGGTGCCGTCGCTGCAGCCGTAATATTCCTCTGACGCAACCGCCTTATCCATAACAAAGCACACATCTGCGGCAGAATCGAGCAACGCACTCAAAATCGTTGCAGCCCCGATTTTTGTGCCGAGCATGCTTTCCATAAGCTCGGCAGACGCAAATGAAACGCGTGCAATTCCGAGTGCCGCGCTGAAATCCTTTGACTTAAAAGGCTTATCACCGCAGGTTATAAAAAGATAAAAATGCGTTTGCTGCCTGTTGCACAGAAACAAGGTTTTAACCATTTTCATATCAAGCCGTTCATCAACAGCGGCGCAATCCTCCATTGTCACTATTTCATCCGTTTCCACACGCTCAAACAAAATATCAAACTGCTCAAACAATTCGTATACGCGTTTCTGCAATTCGTTTTTTAATTCCGCCGGAACAGTTGTTTTTACTTCGCTTACTTTAATCACCGTTAATTCCCCTTTTTCGCCGATTCTGCCGAATGCGGCACTTGATTTTTTACAAAAATTATTGTACCATAGCTTAACACATAACAAAAGCGAATACTTTTCATAGTTATCATTACAATTTTTAATAGGTGAGCCAAATGGATATGAATTTGCAAAAATATGCAGCATTTGTTAAATCGGTAGAATACGGCAGCTTTTCGGCTGCAGCCGAAAAGCTTAATTATTCACAATCGGGAATCAGCCGAATGATAGGCGATTTAGAAGCCGATTGGGGTATAACCCTGCTTGAGCGCGGCAAAAGCGGAGTTTCGCTGACCTCCGACGGCTTAAAGCTGCTGCCGCTTGCAGAAAATCTGCTTGCGGCATACGGCAATTTACAGGCGGAAGCGGAAAATTTAAACGGGCTTCAGACAGGCATTATCAGAATAGGCACAATTTCCAGCATTGCAACATATCGCCTGCCGAAAATCATTTCGCGGTTTCAGGCAGATTATCCGAAAATCGAATTTGAACTGCTTGTGGGCGATTATTCCGATGTGGAAAGTCAGCTTGCCGGCGGCAGAGTGGATTGCGGCTTTTTGCGTTTGCCATGCCGAGATGATTTTGACAGCGTTTTTTTGGAGCAGGATGAACTTATGGCTGTTTTACCGCAAAATCATCCGCTGGCAGGCGCCGAAAAATTCCCGATAAGCGAATTTTGCAACGAGCCTTTTATGCTGCTTGAAAAGGACGCAAAATCAGATGTTTCCGCGCTTTTTGAACAATGTGGACTGAGCCCCGATGTGCGATTTACAACGCTTGACGATTACGCAATAATGTCCATGGTTGAGGCAGGATTGGGCATATCGATTTTGCCGAATTTGATTTTAACCAAAACGGCATTTGATGTGTTGAAAAAGCCGCTTGATGTGCCGGCACACCGCAATTTAGGAGTAGCATTAAAAAGCAAAAAAAGCGCCTCACCTGCCGTAAAGCGCTTTCTTAAATATTTAATTTAATTACAACGCAAAAAGCACCTTTTGCTCCTTTCGAAAACACCGAAAGAGAAAATATATTTCGGCACACGGCAGCCATAATCGCTGAAAAACAAATCTGTTATTTGAAACCTCTTGACATTTTTCATAAAGCGTGATACAATTACCGCACCTTCTCGGAGGGCAAGTTGTTCAGAGAAACAGCAGCCGGACAAGAGACAGACTGAGATGTCTGCTTCTTGCCCGGCTTTTTTCATTCATAAAGGAGGAATACAATATGGACTTTCTGAACGGCAATATCAAACCGATATACTTTAAATACCTGGCGGCTGCTTTTGGCAGTGCCATAATCACATCGGTCTATTCAATCGTGGACACAGCAATGGTCGGGCAGTACCACGGTCCGCAGGGAACGGCGGCGCTGGCGGTCGTTGCCCCGGTTTGGAACATCATTTACAGCCTCGGCCTTTTGATGGGAATCGGCGGCAGCGTTATCTTCAGCACAAAGCGCGGCAGCGAGAAATGCACCGGAAATGAGAACCAATATTTCACGTCGGCAGTGATCGGTGCGGCGATTTTATCCATCTTGGCATGGATTGGGGTTATTTGCTTTGAGCAACCCATTCTCACCTTCTTCGGTGCGAATGAATCGTTGCTTACGATGGCGCAAAAATATATGCAGCCCATCAAATATGTTTTCCCGTTGTTTCTGTTTAACCAAATGCTGGCAGCATTTTTGCGCAACGACGGCGCGCCTGCACTCGCCACACTCGGCGTGTTGTCCGGCGGCATTTTCAATGTATTCGGTGATTACTTTTTTGTGTTCACCTGCAACATGGGTATCTACGGCGCAGGGCTGGCCACCGCCATCGGCTCCGGCATTTCGTTTTTTGTGATGCTGACACACTTTTTCTGCCGCAAAAATTCACTTCGCTTTGTGAAACCCGAAAAACTTTTGCAAAAACTGTGGGAAATCACCGTCACAGGCTTTTCCACCTTTTTTATCGATGTGGCAATGGGCATCCTCACAGTGCTGTTCAACCGCCAAATCATGAAATATCTTGGTGCAAACGCTCTGGCAATCTACGGTCCCATCATCCAGGTCAGCACCTTTGTTCAATGCTGTGCATACAGCGTTGGGCAAGCGTCTCAGCCGATTGTTTCCACAAATTTCGGTGCCGGAAAAGGCAATCGCATTAAAGAAACACTTCGACCGGCACTTTGGACAACTGCATTTTTCGGTGTGTTTTGGACTGCGCTCAGTATAGCATGCCCAAATGTTTACATCCGCATTTTTATGACTCCCACCTCGGATATATTGGAAATGGCTCCTTCCATTGTGCGCACTTATGCGCTCTCGTTTCTGCTGCTGCCGTTCAATATTTTTTCAACATACTATTTCCAGGCAATTATGAAGCCGAAGGCGGCATTTACCGTGTCGGTGGCACGCGGACTTATAATCAGTGGGATTTTGATTATAATCTTGCCCGCTTTGATCGGTGCAGATGCCATTTGGTTTGCTATGCCGGTTACGGAACTTGCGGTAATGGTTTATGCTGCCTCCGCTGTTCGTAAGTACACAAAAGCACTGCAAAGAGCATAATTGCCGATATTACACCGCTTGTTGCTCTCGTTTTATACCAACCTGTAAAATAACAACTGATATATATACTCACACTACGCTGACAATGCGCTCAGATAATGCAGCGTGTCATAATTTAGAAGCCTTGCAAATTGTGGGGGGACTGTCGAGGGGGGGTGCTTCGACTGTCCCCCCTTTTTTGCAATGCTTATCATTCGAGATTATTGGCTACAAGTTGGCTACAAAATGACTTATCGGATGCTGCAAGAAAAGAAAAATCCGCATAAAGAACAAAAAATAAAAGCCTTAAATTTCGCATAAAACAACGAGATTTAAGACTTTTTTGGCGCAGATGAAGGGATTTGAACCCTTGAAACGGTTATCGCCGTTTACACGATTTCCAATCGTGCTCCTTCGGCCAGCTCGGACACATCTGCATATATGGGCGGAATCTTTTCCGCCCATATAATTTACTATATTTTCGTCAATTAGTCAAGTACTTTTATATCAAAATCAATCCAAAACCTGATAATATGCAGAAAATCTGTTTAGCTTGGTTTCAAATTTATCCTTAGGTTGCTCCTTGGGCACCTCCACGGGGTAGTTGCCGGTGAAGCAACCGTCGCAATAATTAAGGTGCGATTGCTCAGCAAGCTTGTGAGTGGCATCAATCGAAAGATAAGAGAGCGAATCAACGCCGATTATTTTTGCGATATCATCCACACTGCTGTACTTGCAGGCAATTAGGTTTTCCTGGCTGTCTACATCCGTGCCGAAATAGCAGGGATATTTAAACGGCGGCGAGGAAACACGCATATGCACTTCCTTTGCGCCTGCTTCGCGAAGCAGGGCAACAATTCTGGCGCAGGTGGTGCCGCGAACGATTGAATCATCAATCATAATAACCCTTTTGCCCTCTATATTCGGGCGCACAACATTAAGCTTAATGCGAACGGCATCCTCACGCTGATCTTGGCTTGGCTGAATGAAGCTTCTGCCGATATACTTATTTTTAATAAAGCCCACACCGTAAGGTATTCCGCTTTCTTTTGAATAGCCGAGTGCAGCGTCAAGACCCGAATCGGGAACGCCGATAACAACATCCGCATCAACCGGATTTTCCTTTGCCAAAAATTCGCCTGCACGCATTCTTGCCTGCTGAACGGAAGAGCCCTCTATAACGGAATCCGGTCTTGCAAAATAGATATATTCAAAAACGCACATTCCGCCCTTACATTTACCGCAATGGCTTGTATCGGACGAAACGCCGTCCGTGCCAACGGTTACAATCTCGCCCGGGGCAATATCCCTGATGAATTTTGCGCCGATGGTATCGAGAGCGCAGGATTCCGAGGCGATGATATAAGCACCATCATCCGTTTTACCTATGCAAAGCGGACGAAAACCCATAGGATCCCTAAAACCGATAAGCTTAGTGGCAGTCATCACAACGCACGAATACGCGCCTTTAAGATGATTCATAACTCTGGAAATAGCTTCCTCCGTGCTTTTGCACACAAGGCGTTCCTGCACAACGGCATAGGCAATTGATTCCGTGTCGGAAGTGCCGTGAAAAATCGCGCCGCCAAGCTCAAAAGCCTTTCTGAGTTCTGCCGCATTAACAAGATTTCCGTTATGAGCCAATGCCAAATTACCTTTTATATGGCGAATAACAAGCGGCTGCACATTGTTCGGATTATCGCCGCCGCCCGTGGTGGAATAGCGCACATGACCGATTGCAATATTGCCCTTTCCGAGCCCATCAAGCTTTTCTTTTGTGAAAACCTCGGGCACAAGGCCGTCGCCCCTGTAGTGAGAGAAAACGCCGTCGTCATTAACGGCGATGCCGCAACTTTCCTGTCCCCTGTGCTGAAGCGCATAAAGCCCCAAATAGGTTGAGCGCGCCACATAGGTGGTTTTATTTTCAAATATTCCGAATACACCGCATTCTTCGTGAAGACTGTTAAACATATTTATAAAAGGCCTTTCCGGCTGCCGAATATTTATCGAATATCGCCGCACACGGCAGCCGAACGGCACGGCGGCGACATTCCTTGCTTTATATAGCTATATGATTATACAACATTTAGTTGGGTGTGTAAAGATTAGCATACGGTCTTGAAGTGGCAGGAACCAACTTTTTAAATTCGCCGCCGATTATTTCGCCGTAATTTGCACCGAAATATTTGCAATATTGCTTAACATACGCTTTCAGTTCTTTTTCATCATCCGGCGTAAGTTCGCAAACTTCAATATTTTGCGAAAGATTTTCTTTGGGGAATTTGCCCCTGACAATGATTTTGCCGCCGTGCATACCGGAGGCGCAATGAGTGCCGAAAAGCTTTTCACTGCGCGGAACATCCAAGCCGAGCAGCACTATGGTGCCCCCTGCCATATATTCGCCGAGGAACGAGCCGGCATTTTGACCGATAACAATAACCGGCTTCATCTGCTCAAATTCCTTCATATGTATTCCGCCGCGGCAGGCAACATTATCCTTAATATATATATTTCCGTCTCTCATACCGTAGCCGAGAGCGTCGCCGCTGTGACCGTGAATAACGATTTCACCGCCGTTCATTGTGTTGCCAACAGCATCTTGCCCGTTTCCAAACACAACAACCCTGCCGCCGTTTAAATAGCAAGCCATATCGTTGCCAGGCGTGCCGTGCACCTCTATGGTTTTGCCCGAATCAAGCGCACAACCGATATATCTTTGACCGTTTACATTTTTAACGGTTACTTTATTCTTTTTAACAAGCTCTTCTTTAATAAGCTCGTTTACCTTTTCATATCTTTCAAGGCCTGCTTCAATACTCATATCCGTGCCTCCTTATTCGCCTGCGTGCTTAATGCCGAGAATTTCAAGCTCTTTTTCACTTAAGCCGATTCCGCGCAGCATCAATCTGTTTCCTTTAAGGGAATCAATTGAATTTATGCCCATGCCGCCCATAATCTCTTTAATTTCGTGATTCCACGCATTAACAAGATTGGCAACTCTTTTATACATAATTTCCGGATTAAGCCTTTTGGTGAGCTCGGGCTTTTGAGTGGCAATGCCCCAATTGCATTTGCCAGTGTTGCAGGTTTGGCACATATGGCAGCCCATTGCAATCAGCGCAGCAGTGGCAATATAGCAAGCATCTGCACCGAGAGCAATTGCCTTAACAATATCGGAAGAGCAGCGGAACGAACCTGCCGCAACAAGAGAAACTGTTGAGCGAATGCCTTCGTCACGCAGCCTTTGATCTGCGGCTGCAAGCGCAAGCTCAATCGGAATACCCACATTATCTCTGATTCTTGTGGGCGCGGCACCGGTGCCGCCTCTGAAGCCGTCTATAACAACAATATCCGCGCCTGCACGGGCGGCACCCGAGGCAATGGCTGCAATGTTGTGAACTGCCGCAATTTTAACCGCAACGGGTTTTTCGCCGTTTGTTGCCTGCTTGAGCGACCATATAAGCTGGCGCAAATCTTCGATTGAATAAATATCGTGGTGGGGTGCAGGCGAAATAGCATCTGAGCCTACGGGAATCATACGGGCATTTGACACTTCCACATTAACCTTTTCGCCGGGAAGATGCCCACCGATGCCGGGCTTTGCACCCTGACCGATTTTAATTTCAATAAACCTTGAATTTTCAAGATAATCTTTATAAACGCCGAAACGTCCGGAAGCTACCTGAACAACGGCATCCCTGCCGTATTCCGTTAAATCGCTGTGGAGACCGCCCTCGCCCGTATTAAACAGCGTGCCAAGTTCCCTTGCCGCCATGGCAAGCGATTTTTGGGCGTTAAGGCTGATTGAGCCAAACGACATTGCCGAAAACATAATAGGAGTTTCAAGCACAACCTGCGGCGGCATTTCCGTGAGTGATTTGCCTTTTTTCTCCACAAGCATTTTCTGCGGCTTTCTGCCGAGAATAGTGCGAATTTCCATAGGCTCGCGCAAAGGGTCGATTGAGGGATTTGTTACCTGCGAAGCATTAAGCAGGATTTTATCCCAATAAATCGGAAACGGCTTTGGGTTGCCCATTGCCGAAAGCAGAGTTGAGCCTGTGTTTGCCTGGCGACAGATTTCCTGCTGATACTGCGGAGTCCAGTTTTCGTTGTTGCGGTAATCGCACACATATTTTTCTATTCTGAGTGCGCCAACGGGGCACATTGAAACACATCTGTGGCACGCAACGCAAGTATCTGATTTTGAAACAACGTTTTTTTCGTTGTTTGGGGAATAAAAATGGCAGCCGTTTGAGCATTCTGTGATGCATTTGCCGCAATTTATACACAAATCCTTATCCCTGATTATTGTGAATTTGCGTGGGATATAGCCAATCATTTTACGTCCTCCTTTTTATCAAGCTCAAGCGGAACGAAAACGGGCTTTGCACCGCTTACGGACCACACCTTTTCAGGATCCGGACAAACAATTCTGATTGCCGATTCCTCGGAAGCAAAATATGCCCTTGTGCCCTTTGTGGCTGCGGTGAGCGAACGAAGTTTTAAGCGATCGTTAATCGCAAGTAAGCCCTTGTTTGAACCGAGAATAACAGAGAACGGGCCGTTTACCAAGGCAGAGCCGTAAATGGAGCGTAAAGTGGTGAAATATTCCTTTTTTTCTTTCGGCATGCGGTCTATTTCCTCCCATTCGGGAGCGGTGAGCACATCCGCGGCAACCTCTATCGGCAAGCCGTGGTGGCGAATAAGGTGGTCAAAAAGATATGTGATAACCTCTGTATCCGTTTGCATGGTGCAAACATAGCCGAACTGCTCTATATATCTTCTGTTTGCATCGTAAGACGAAATTTCGCCGTTGTGAACGATGGACCAATCAAGAATGTTAAAGGGATGAGAACCGCCCCACCAGCCGGGTGTGTTTGTGGGGAATCTGCCGTGCGCAGTCCACAAATAAGCGTCGTACTGATCAAGCATATAAAATTCGCCTACATCTTCGGGATAACCGACCGCCTTGAAACAGCCCATATTTTTGCCGCTGGAGAAAATAAAAGCCCCCTCAATATTTTGATTGACTTTCATAACGCACTGAACGGTGTATTCTTCCTCATCCATTCTCGATTCCCTCATGCGCACCTTGTTCGGCTTTGCGAAATAACGCCAAATATCGGGTCCGTTTGCAATGGATTCGATTTTTTTGGTAGGAATTTTTTCCGAAACATCCACATTGAAGTGCTTAAAAAGATAATCCTCGCACTTGCTTTTTGCGTGCTGGCTTTCGTAAAAAACATGAAAAGCATAATCATCCGCATGATCCGGATATATGCCGTAAGCCGCAAATCCGCCGCCGAGACCGTTTGAGCGATCGTGCATCAAGGCGATGGATTTAATGATTTCGGAGCCGTTGATTTTTCCGCCCTTGCGATCGATAATTGCCGCAATCGCACAGCCGGACGGAATTCTTACCTGCCCTTCTTTAAGCATAATTACTCCTCCTATAATATTAAAAGCCTTATGGCATAATTATATAATTATAAAAGCCTGCGCGCAATAAAATAAAATGAATTTCATCATTTTATAAAAAAACAGAGTTGCGGCACGCCCTTTATATAGAATATTTAACGAAATGTTTTTACAAACTTTGCCGATTTTTTTGCAAAAGCAGAGGTGCTTGCGGAAAGCAAAGCATATTTTCCGAATAAAAATAATTTTGTTTGCTCGGCGATTTTTGATGTTAACAATTAACAAATTAACAAAAATCGCAGCAGACTTTTTGCACTGCCTCTTGTGCAATTTTAACAAAATATCATTTGTTGCTTCAATATGAAATCCGCGCAAAAACGGTGACGGTTATTTGACGAAAAAGGCTGATTTGTCTATAATCAAATCATATTCGGGCAATTATGTGCATAAATCTTTCAAAAAAGAGAGGGAGATTTTTTATGGAAATCACAAAAAGCGAAAAGAAAAAATTAAGCAAAGGCAAAAAAGCTTTGCTTATAATTTCGGCAATAATTGCCGCCTTAGTTATAGGCGAACTTGTTTCCGTAAATTGGCATTCAAATCCAAAAAATATTGTTAAATATGAAACAGATAATCCGCATATCGTGAGCGGCGACAGCCCACTTGTCAGCGCACACAGAAGCGGCGGCGGAATTGCACCCGAGGAAACGATGATGGCTTTTAAAAATTGCGCCGAGAGTCCCGATTTTCATGTGGACACCTTTGAATTTGACCTGCATATAACAAAAGACGGGGTGCTTGTGCTGCTGCACGACGACACGCTGGACAGAACTTCAAACAGTGCCGAGGTTTTCGGTCGCAAAGAGGTGCGCCCCGAGGAAATGACTTACGACGAATTGCGCACACTTAACATGGGTGCAAAATTCGAGGATGAAAGCGGAAATATGCCCTATGCCGATTTAAGTGGCGACTCGGTGCCGGAGGATTTGCGCATTTTAAGGCTTGAAAATGTGCTTGACTACCTGATTTCGACGGGCGAGCATAACTACATAATAGAAATCAAAAACAGCGGCGAGCTCGGAATGAAGGGCGTTGACATTCTTTACAACATAATCAAAGAACACGGCATTCTTGAAAATGTTATTTTCGGTTCTTTCCACGAGGAAGTTTCTTTTTATGTGGACGATAATTACCCCGATTTCAAACGCAGTGCCACAATCAAAGAAGTGCTTGCGTTTTACAACGCCGCAAACCTGAACAAAAAAGATTTTGAGGCAAAATATGTTGCCCTGCAAATTCCGTATAATATGCCTTTTCGCCTTGCCGCAAATTTAGGCACGGCAAAGGTTGTAAACTATGCACACAAGCATAACATTGCCGTGCAATATTGGACGGTGAATAAAGAAAAAGACCTTGAATATCTTTCAGAAATCGGTGCAGACTGCATTATGACCGATTATCCGGACAGATTATATAAAGTGATACGCGCAGAAAAAACGAGTCCGCAGCATAATTCGGCACGGCAATTTTCATTCAGCGCAATTCAAAGCAATGCAAAAGCGACGAATACAGGATAACCCGATTGGGTGCATTCCGTATCCGTCGCTTAATTTTTTCGGTGATAGGTGATATAAGATTTACTGTGATTTTACAGGCGGAAAACTAATCGTTTGCCAAATCCTCCGCGCCTTGCAAAGCGGCAACGCCCCGTTCACCCGTGCGCACCTTAACCACATCCTCCAAATCATAAAGGAAGATTTTACCGTCGCCGATATTACCGGTGTAAAGGGCTTTTCTTGCTGCATCCACAACAGTTGAAACCGGCACCTTGGAAACTGCCATTTCAAGTTTCATTTTCGGATTAAGATTCATTTCCTCAATCGCAACGCCGCGGTACATTTTGCTGTGACCCTTTTGCACGCCGCATCCCATAACGTTCGTTACCGTCATGCCGGTTACACCGATTTCGTTCATGCTTTCCTTAACTGCCTCGAATTTGGAGGGATTGAAAATCATAACCACATTTGTGAGTTTGCCGCTTTCATCCGTGCCCGCGGTGTAAGACTCAACGGGAACTGCCTTTTCAACCGGCACTTTTGCAACGGGAATTTCCGCCTGTGCAGCTTCGGCATATGCAAGTGTGGGCATGAAATCGGCATAAGCGGAGGGCAAATTATGTTCTGTGGCGTCAAGTCCTTTAATTTCCTCTTCTCTTGAAACACGCAAGCCGATGGTTTTTTTGATTATTGTGAACACAACGGTCATTGTAACGGCGGTCCATGTACCTACCGCAAGAACACCGAGCAGCTGCAAACCGAGTTGCTTTGCGCCGCCACCGTAAAACAGACCGGTTTCGGTGCTGAAAAGACCGACTGCAATCGTGCCCCAAATTCCGTTTGCGCAGTGAACCGCAACGGCACCGACGGGATCGTCAACCTTAAGCTTAATATCAATAAATTCAACTGCCACAACAACAAGCACACCGGCAACAGCACCGATAATGCACGAACCGAGTGCATCCACAACATCGCACCCTGCCGTTACGGCAACAAGACCTGCCAACGAGCCGTTGAGCGACATTGAAACATCCGGCTTACCGTTTTTAATCCAGGTGAAAATCATTGTAACGCATGTGGCAACCGCAGGTGCGCAGGTGGTGGTTACAAAAATGGAAGCAAGCGAATCAATGCTTGTTGCCGCCGCACCGTTAAAACCGTACCAGCCGAACCAAAGCACGAAAACGCCGAGCGCACCGAGTGTTAAGCTGTGACCGGGAATAGCGCGTGCCTCTTTTTTGCCTGTTTTCTTATTTTCAACATATTTGCCGATTCTGGGACCGACCATCATTGCGCCGATAAACGCCGTGATACCGCCAACCATATGAATTGCGCACGAACCGGCAAAATCATGGAAGCCGAGCTTTGCAAGCCAGCCCTGCGAATTCCAAATCCAGCCTGCTTCAATCGGATAGATAACCGCACTGATAACCGCGCTGTAAATACAATATGAAATGAATTTTGTTCTTTCTGCCATTGCGCCGGAAACAATTGTGGCTGCTGTGGCGCAGAAAACAAGATTAAATACGAAATTGGACCAATCAAAATTTTGATAATCCGTAAAAATGCCGAGATTCGGCACGCCGATAATGCCGGCAACATAATCCTGACCGAGCATAAGCGAAAAACCGAGCACCAAAAACATGGGTGTGCCTATGCAAAAATCCATAAGATTTTTCATGATGATATTGCCTGCGTTTTTGGCGCGCGTGAAGCCTGTTTCAACCATGGCAAAGCCGCATTGCATAAAGAATACGAGTGCCGCGCCGATTAAAAACCAAACGCCGAAAACCTCTTCACTCACAAGTTGTGAAATGTTCATAAATAATTCTCCTATATTTTGTTATGGGCAGAGCCGTGCGTTTTGAAAAAACGAAACGCAGCCTCCGCTTCCCGAAGCGGGATATATCAAAGCTGCCGCATAAAGCCGCAAGCGGCAGGCTCGATATGCATATAATGAATAAAAGATTGAATAAAAAAGGAGCGCATTGCGACACGCAATGCACTCCTTTGTGCTTAAATTCGGCCGAAGTGATTTAAGGATAAGCCACCCCGGCCATTAAAGGCATTACTGCCAAAGAGAGGGCTTATTTTTTAAGATATCTTTCAACTTCCCAAGCGGAAACCTGAGTGCGATATTCATCCCATTCATTCTTTTTGCCTTCAATATAAGCATTGAAAACATGATCGCCGAGAGTTTCTTTGATAAACGGATCTGCCTCTGCCTCATGAACGGCTGTGATAAGATCGCCGGGAAGGCAATCGATACCTTCGGTTACAAGCTGCTCGGAATCAAGGCTGAAAACATTATAATCAACAGGTGCAGGAGCGGTTAAGCCTTTTTTGATACCGTCAAGACCTGCTGCAAGGCAAAGAGCCATTTCAAGATATGGGTTGCAGGTGGGATCGGGGCAACGAAGTTCAACGCGAGTACCCTTACCTCTTGCTGCGGGAATACGAACAAGGCATGAACGGTTTGAAGCAGACCATGTGAGATAGCAAGGAGCTTCATAGCCGGGAACAAGCCTTTTATATGAGTTTACAAGCGGATTTGAGAACACTGCAATACCCTTAACATGGCTCATAATACCTGCGATGAACTGATAAGCGATTTTGGAAAGACCGAGTTCATCAGTGGGGTCGTCAAATGCATTTGAGCCGTCTTCCAATTTGAAAAGGCTCATATTGGTGTGCATGCCGGAACCGTTGATGCCATGAACCGGCTTCGGCATAAAGGTTGCATGAAGACCGTGCTTTGTGGCATATGTTTTAACAACATGCTTAAAGGTCATAACTCTGTCGGCGGTGGTCATAACATCGTCGAATCTGAAATCGATTTCGTGCTGAGATTCGGCAACTTCATGGTGAGATGCCTCAATCTCATAGCCCATATCCTCAAGGGCAAGGCAGATATCGCGGCGGCAATTTTCGCCTGCATCGTTGGGGTTCAAATCAAAATATCCGCCCTCATCGGTAAATTCGGTTGTGGGATTGCCGTCCTCATCCTTTTTGAAGAGGAAAAATTCAAGCTCGGGACCTACATTGAAGCCAAAGCCCATTTCGGCAGCCTCATCAATAACCTTTTTAAGAACATTTTTGGGATCGCCAAGGAACGGGGTTTTATTATCTGCCATATAAACCGAGCAGATAAGCCTTGCGGTGGTTTTGCCGCCGAAAGTTCTCCACGGAAAGATTGACCAAGAATCAAGGTCGGGATGAAGATACATATCGGATTCATCGATACGAACGAAACCGTCTATCGAAGAACCGTCAAACATACAATCGTTATCAAGTGCCTTTTCAAGCTGTGAAACGGTTAAAGCAACATTTTTCATAAGGCCGAAAACATCGGTGAACTGAAGCCTTACAAATTCTACATTTTTCTCTCTTGCATCATTGAGTATGTACTCTTTGGTAAACTTACTCATAACAGCTACTCCTTTAATTAACAAAAATCTATTATCGCAAAGCGATAAACGGTAAAAATAAATAAAGGCGTTCCGAATCGTTCGGAACGCCTTTGTTCTTATTACAACATCAGTATATTCTCCAAAAGCCGCAAAGTCAACCCACTTTTACCAATTTTGTGCGGGGTGCTTTTTTTCAACGCAAATGCGCTGCTTCTTTTGTGTGATTTTGCACAAAAAGCAAAACCTGTAATAATCGTTTATATGAAAAAGCGGTTGATTTAATCCAAATCCAAAAATTCCTCCGGAATTATTTCCTTGGCATATTCCGTGAAATATTCGGGAGTTGCGCCGTCCTGCGCATGGGAGGAGCCGAGAGAATCCGTGTAATCCGCAAGCTTGTAAACGGCAAACTCATATTTTTTGCCACCCGTTTTTTTATACCAGCTCACAACCGGAGCAAGCTTTGCAGATGTGATTGTGATTTCGTTGTTTTTCTTTTCAATTTCGATTTCAGCCATACCGCCGCAAAGCTGTTTCAAGCTGGTTTGGTGGGAAATGAAATTACCGATTGAATAATAAACCAGCATTTTTTTGCCTGTTTGCTCGTTCGTTACCCATTCAACAGGCTGGAGCACATGGGGGTGAGTACCGATAATGATATCCACTCCAAGTTCGGAGAAAAGGCTTACATATTCCTTTTGGTAATCCGAAACGGAGGTGCTGTTTTCAGTGCCCCAATGAGGGAACACGATAACAACATCCGCATTTTGCCTTGCAGCGGTTATATCGGATGTGATTTTATCCTTATCCATCATATTAACGCACCACTGCTTGTTTTCCGGCAGCGAAATGCCGTTTGTGCCGTAGGTATAATTCAAAATCGCAAATTTTATGCCGTTTTTCTCGTAATAAACTATTGAATTATAATCCTCTTCCGTGTCGTTTGTGCCAACATGCACAACCTCGGGATGCTGATCGAAATATTTGCATTCCTGCTCAATGCCGGAAAAGCCCTTATCAAGCGAATGGTTTGTGGCGCAGGTGAAAATATCAAAGCCGGCGTCTATTGCAGCATCACCCACCTCCCACGGAGTGTTAAACATGGGATAGCCGGTGTAATCAAACGCACTGCCTCCGAGCATTGTTTCCTGGTTTATAACTGCCACATCGGCACTGCTTATATAACTTTTTATATGCTCATAAAATGCGGTGTAATCGCGAGATCCGTCGTCCTGCTCACCTGCGGCGATGAGTGTGTTGTGAATCAGATTATCGCCCACTGCCACCATTGAAACCTTTGAAACGGCGTTTGTGGTTTGCTGGGTTGTGGAGGTTTCGCTTGTTTGCGCCGTCGGCGTTTCACCGTCCAAATTTTTTGTGATATGACCGCTTACGGCAAAGGCGCACACCACAATCACGGCTATAATAACGGGAATTATAACTCCTAATTTTTTTGCTTTTGAATTTTTATTGCTCATAAAAACCTCAGATCCGCACCAAGCAGACTCGGCGCACAAAATTTTAAGACAAATTTATTTTAGCACATAAGTAAAAATATATCAATAGCGCACAGTGCGGCTGCATATCGGAAAGCCGTGGCTTTGCAGCCCAACATAAAAAGCACCGGCAGGCGCAAGCCAAACCGATGCTTTTTAATATATTATTATGTTTATAATACTTATTATAAATCAACCTTGCCGGATTCGGTGCCGTTTATAATATAGTATGCGGCGCAATCCTCTGCCTTGACATAAATTTTAAGGGATTTGATTTCCGAAGCCTTTTTTCCGCTTGCCGTGCGAACCTTTTTTTCAACATCGGCAGTGTTAAACTGCAAGCCGGCGAACTCAAAATAAACCTCGTTTTTGGCTTTTACGGCTTTTTTTGCAGCCGACTTAACTTCCTTTTCGGCTGCCTTAACTGCTGATTTAACATCTTTTTCTGCCTTTTCGGTGCTTGCCTTAACAGCCTTTTCTGCCTTTTCAGCCTTAGCTTTTGTTTCCTTTACTGCAGTTTCTGCCTTAGCCTTTGTTTCCTTAGCGGATTTTGCGGCTTTTTCTTTTGTTTCCTTAGCTGCTTTAACAGCTTTTTCCGAAACCTCTTTTGCAGCTTTTGCAGCCTTTTCAGTGGTTTCCTTTGCAGCCTTAACTGCTTTTTCGGTGGTTTCCTTTGCTGCTTTTGCAGCTGCGGTGTTTTTCTTAACAGCCATAATGATTTCCTTTCGCAATAATCAATAATATATTTATACATTATTTATCTTTTTCGGTAAAGTGCTTTTCTTTACATCTATAATATTAGTATGCAAAAATCGCAAAGTCAATAAAAGCACCCAATAATCTACAAGCAGTAGCCCAAACGCATTGCAAAACAGCAGTGTTTTGTGCAACTTTACCAAGAATCCACCATTAAAACTGTGCAAGCAGCACGGCAACTCCGTCATTTTCGTTAGTTTCGGTAATCGCTTTTGCCATATTTTTAACTTTTTCGGAGGCATTGCCCATTGCAACAGGCAATCCTGCGGCGGCAAACAGAGGCAAATCATTGTCGTTATCACCGAACGCGGCGGTGTTTTCCCTGCCGATTTTAAAATACGAGCACAGAAATTCAAGCGCAGTGCCCTTATCCGTGCCGCGGTGCAAAACCTCCAAAAAATTCTTTTCAAGTCGGCAAAATCCGAGCATTTCATCCGACGAAAGCAAATCGGCAAGCGAATCGCGCTCCGCTTCATTCGGCAAATTTATAAAAATTTCATCCGCACATTTATTTTCCGCTTCAAAAAGCGCATATATATCGGGTACAGCACGGCGCGAACCGAATATATATTCGCCCACGGGGGTGCCGGTGAATTTTTGCCTGTATTTTTCCATCAGCACTGACTCGATATATCCCACGCCGTCTGCAAAAGCCTCAAACAAATAGCCGTGCGAATTAAGCAGGTGCATTATTTGCAGCGATTTTTGATTTGAAAGCGGCGCACCGTAAATTTGCCTGCCGCCGGCGATTTCCGTTACACACGCACCGTTTGATGTGACGGCATAATGCACACCGGGAAGCGATTTAACGCATTGCGGCAAGCCTGAGAGCGGTCTGCCAGTTACCGGCACGATTTCAATACCCTTTTCGGCAGCTTTTTTTGCTGCGGCAACCGTTTTTGCACCTATTGTTTTATCATTTTTCAGCAAAGTGCCGTCCAAATCCACGCACACAAGCTTTATTTCATTTTTTATTTTCACCGTCATCATATTATATTTAACCAAATACACGGCAACCGAAAACGGTTGCCGCAAAATTATTTTACAATACAGAGCCGAATTTTCAATCGGCAAGCAATTCATCGGCAAGGGCTTCAAGCGCAGAAATATCCGAAGTTTTCATTGCTGATTTAATCGTTACCGTGTTTTCGCAAACGGAAATATTTTTCATTCCGTCAAGAGTGGCTTTCATAACCCTTGCGGCGCAGGGTGCCCAGGAGCCGTTTTCAATTAAGCCGACTTTTCTGTTTTGATAAGCCTTGCTTTTAAGATGGGCAAGCAAGGATTCCATCGGCGGGAACACACCGCCGTCGTAGCTTGCAGCGGCAAAAACAACCTTACCGTATTTGAACGCGTCCTCAACTGCCTCGGCAATATCGTCGCGCGTGATATCGGAAAAAGCAACCTTGCAGCCCTTTGCCTCAAGAATTTCCTTGAGCTTGAGAGCGGCATTTTTTGTGTTGCCGTAAACGGATGCGCAGGCAATGAAAACGCCGTCGCTCTCCGGAGCGTAAGACGACCAAGTGTTATAAAGATTTATGTAATATTCCAAATTTTCCGTGAGCACGGGGCCGTGAAGCGGGCAAATTGTTTTAATATCGAGCGCAGCCGCTTTTTTAAGCAATGTTTGAACAGGAAGACCGTATTTGCCAACGATATTGAAATAATACCTTCTTGCCTCGCAAGCCCAATCCTCGTCAACATCAAGCGCACCGAATTTGCCGAATCCGTCTGCCGAAAAAAGCACCTTTTCGCTGCTTTCGTATGTTACCATAACCTCGGGCCAATGCACCATGGGAGCCATAACGAAATTGAGCGTATGCTCGCCAAGTGAAAGTGAATCGCCTTCCTTTACGGTGAGTTTTTCAACCGACGGCGCAATATCAAAAAACTGCGGCAGCATTGCAAATGTTTTTGCATTACCCACAAGCACCGCCGTGGGATATTTTTCCGTAAAGGTTTTAATGTTTGCGGCGTGATCCGGCTCCAAATGGGAAATTACAAGATAATCCGGCTGCCTGCCGCCGAGAGCAGTTTCAAGATTTGCAAGCCATTCGTTTGTTTTTCTTGCATCCACAGTATCCATAACTGCGATTTTTTCATCCAAAATAACATATGAATTGTAAGAAACGCCGTTTGGGATTATATATTGGCTTTCAAAAAGATCCAAGTCCTTATCGTTTGCGCCGATATATTTAATTGATTTTGAAAATTCTTTCATATTCTCAATCCTTTCATTGTTTGTGCTGCTGAATTATGCTTTTTATTTAATCTATATAATATATCATTGCGGCAAAAATCGCAAGTGCCAAAACACCCTTTTGAGCAAATCAAAAAATATTCGCGATTTATTGACAATCTTGCATAATGGTAGTAAAATTATAGCAAATATACTCTTAGAGAAAGAAGTAATTTTTAATGGAAAAGAAAAACATTGAATGGTCTAACCTCGGCTTCGGCTATATGCCCACCGATTACCGCTATGTTTCAAACTTTAAGGACGGCAAATGGGATGACGGCGCGCTTATTACCGACCCGAACATCACCATCAACGAATGCGCAGGCGTGCTTCAATATGCGCAAACCGTTTTTGAAGGCTTAAAGGCATACACTACGGAGGACGGCAAAATCGTTTGCTTCAGACCCGATTTAAATGCAGAACGCCTTAAACAATCTGCCGAAAGGCTTGAAATTCCGCCTTTCCCGGAGGACAGATTTATTAAAGCAGTTGAAGAAGTTGTTAAGGCAAACGCCGCTTGGGTTCCGCCCTACGGCTCCGGCGCAACACTTTATATCCGCCCCTACATCTTCGGTTCAAACGCCGTTATCGGTGTTAAGCCGGCAGATGAATATCAATTCAGAATCCTTTGCACACCGGTTGGTCCTTATTTCAAGGGAGGCGCAAAGCCGATTACCATCCGCGTTTGCGATTATGACCGTGCCGCACCGCACGGCACCGGCAACATTAAGGCAGGTCTTAACTATGCCATGAGCCTTTATGCGATTATGGATGCTCACAGGCAAGGCTACGACGAAAATATGTATCTTGACGCCGCAACCAGAACATATGTTGAGGAAACCGGCGGCGCAAACTTCCTTTTTGTTACCAAGGACGGTACTGTTGTTACCCCCAAATCCGATTCCATTCTTCCCTCCATCACAAGGCGTTCTCTTTGCGTTGTTGCAGAGGAAATTCTCGGTCTTAAGGTTGAACACAGAAAAGTTGCTTTTGAAGAGGTTAAGGATTTTGCCGAATGCGGTCTTTGCGGCACGGCTGCGGTTATCAGCCCCGTCGGCAAAATTGTTGACCACGGCAAGGAGATCTGCTTCCCGGCAGGCATGGAAGAAATGGGTCCCGTTACCAAAAAGCTTTACGACACCCTTACCGGCATTCAAATGGGCAAAATTGCAGGCCCCGAGGGTTGGGTTCACGAAATTAAGGTTGACTGAATTTAATCTTTCAAAGCTAAATCTGTTATCGGATTTGGCTTTTGCAAATTAAAACAAAAAATTATCCGTCTGATTTCTCAGGCGGATATTTTTATTTATTTCAACAATATTTTTAAAAATTCGCTGTTTGAATTTGCAATTGTTTTCATTGCGGTTTTAACATCCGTTAAGCAGTCATAGCTGTACCACGGTGCTTCGCGCTCCAGCATTGAAAGCAACTGTGGGCAAATATCACGGCTGATAACATACTTTGTGATGGCGAAATCACGGCGCACATTCTTTGTGGGATACGATTTATAATAAAGCGAAAAATCCGTGAGCAGCAGGAAAACGCCCTGCTGATATTTCATCAAATCGTTTGTGGGAATATCGATAAGCAATGCCTCGGGCGATTCCTGGCGAGCACGCGATTCATAAGCTTCCACGGTTTTTTTGATTGCAGACGGGGTAAAATCATTCGGGCGCAACTTAAAAAGTTCCTCCTCGGAATTGAAAACCGTTACCTTATACGAATTAAGCCAGCATTCGGCTGTTACAAGATCCTTTGTGTAATTATCGTAATTTTCTATTTCGGCGGTGTAAAGCACAATATCATCATCGTATTCCGTTCTGTTTTTCAGCGCAAAGGAAAGCGAAACATAAAGCGATTTTGTAAAATCGATAAACGGCGACACATCGATGTAATGCTGCGAAAAGGCGCAAAGTTCATAAAGGCGATATGCCGAAGCTTCACCGAAAAACGCCTTAAACACATCGTAATAACCGCCGAGCGATTTGTAATAATCAAGCAAAAATTCACTGTTTATATTTGTGATAACCGTGCCTTTTTCAAGCAGCTTTTTCTTGTTTCTGAGCAGTGTGGGCACAAGCGGGCGCGATAAATCGTTTATCCTTTCGCCGCGGTAAAATATTTTTTGCTTATTTATTTCAAACGGCTTTTTGATAAGCTCGTCAAACTCCGCCATTGTGCCGATAAACCTTTCGTTTATGCTGAAATCATAATCAAGCTCGTTTTCGATTGCCCTGCCGATTCCCGATATTGCAGATTTAAATTTTTCCATATTTTCCATTTCAGTATCACCAATCACAATTATACAATAAAAACTTCGTTAAAAAAAGAACAAATTATAAATCTTTTATTGATTTTAAAATAACGAAGTGTTATTATATTGACAAACAGGAGAGTGTATTATTATGAGAGGAATTAAAACATCAAAATCACGAATACGAAAAACCATTTTCACGGAAGTTGCAAAGCTTGCATACAACGGCTGGGACGAAAAAGAATTTGAAAACCTGCCCTATAAAATAATCAGCGGCGATGTTGCCCAATACAGGGACAGCGTTTTCGTTGAAAGAGAAGTAGTGGCAGAAAGGCTGCGCGCAGCGATGGGGCTTTCACTTAGGGATTTCAACGATTTCAACTCTGTTTGCAAGGGCATCGACGAAAGCTTGGTGGACGAAAAATATTACGAGCCGCCGCTTATCGACATAATTAAATTTGCCTGCAACAGATGCCCCGAAAACAAGGTTTTTGTTACAAACGGTTGCCAAAACTGCCTGGAGCACCCCTGCGTGGAGGTTTGCCCGAAAAAAGCAGTTTCGATTAAGGACGGCAGATCGTTTATCGACCAGGAAAAATGCGTTAAATGCGGCATGTGCGTGAATGCCTGCGAATACAACGCAATCATAAAGCAGGAACGCCCCTGCGCAAAGGTTTGCGGCATGAAAGCCATTAAATCGGATGAGCTCGGCAGGGCCGAAATAGACCCAGACAAATGTGTTTCCTGCGGCATGTGCCTTGTTAACTGCCCGTTCGGCGCAATTATTGATAAAAGCCAGATTTACCAAACAATTACCGCACTTAAAAGCGACACACCCGTTTACGCCGCAATCGCACCTGCATTTGCAGGTCAATTCGGCAATGTAAGCAGCGGAAAAATCCGCACCGCATTTAAAGAACTCGGCTTTGAAGATGTGGTTGAGGTTGCGATAGGTGCCGACCTTTGCACAATAGAAGAAGCACAGGATTTTATGGAGGAAGTGCCTGCAAAGCAGCCGTTTATGGCAACATCATGCTGCCCCGCATGGTCTGTTATGGCTAAAAAGCTTTTCCCCGAATTTGAATCCTATATTTCAATGGCACTCACCCCGATGGTGCTCACCGCAAGGCTCATAAAAGAAAAGCACCCCGAATGCAAGGTTGTTTTCGTTGGTCCGTGCGCGGCTAAAAAACTTGAGGCAAGCCGCCGCACAATCAGGAGCTATGTTGATTTTGTGCTTACCTTTGAAGAACTCAGTGCAATACTTGACGCAAAAGAGATAAATATTGCAGACTGCGAGGAGGGCGAGCCCCTCAGCGGCTCCAGCGGCGACGGCAAAGGCTTTGCCGTAAGCGGCGGCGTTGCAAAAGCGGTTGAAAACGCAATTCACGAAATGGAACCGGACAGAGAAGTGCTGACTGCCAGAGCGGAGGGATTGCCTGATTGCCGCAAAATGCTGCAGCTCGCAAAGGCAGGAAAATACAACGGCTACCTGCTTGAGGGCATGGCTTGCCCCGGCGGATGCGTTGCCGGTGCAGGCACGATTCAACCTGTAAAAAAGACCACTGTGGCAGTAAATACGGCTGCAAAAGAGAGTGCAGAGCAAAGCGTTTTAAGCTCTGAATACAAAGAATATCTTCACATTTTGGAAGAAAAATAACAACATTCAAAAGAGAGACGCTTTCGCCTTTTTCAGCGAGGGCGTTTTTTGATCTAAAGCCGAAAGCTGCACCGACACGGCAAAGCAAAACAATCGAAATAATGGTGCCGAGGCTGAAACGGCGCACAAATTCTTACAAATATATAAACCCTGTAATTACAAACTTGCATACGGTGTAACAATGTGCTATAATATAAAAAGCATAAATTGTAAAGGAGAAGATCATGGCAGGCAAAACAAAATTGCAGATTTTGAAAAGCTTTTCTGCACTGCTTGCGGATAACGAGCTTGATAAAGTTACCGTTACCATGCTTGTGGAGGAATGCCACATAAGCAGGCAAACATTTTATTACCATTTTGCGGATATTCAGGCACTTATCAATTGGGGCGTGCAACAATATACACACGGCTGTGTAAACGACGCAAAAAAAGCCGCCAATATGGAAGAAGCAACCATAATTTACCTTACAAAAATAGACGAAAACAAGCTGTTTCTTCGCAAATGCTTTTCTTCTTCTCTTTCAGGGTATATGACAGCATTGCTGCGCAACAGCATAATGGAATACACATCGGAATTT
Organism: Clostridium sp. AF37-5; assembly: GCA_963625835.1. Taxonomy (GTDB): domain Bacteria; phylum Bacillota; class Clostridia; order Oscillospirales; family Acutalibacteraceae; genus Eubacterium_R. Next base: position 147,921 of record CAVFVA010000001.1, read on the forward strand.
TATTCGCAGTTTATAAATTTCGGTTATCAGGACAGCAATGAGGTTGATTTTGCAATCGAATTTACCGCAAACGGCGTTACGGGATTTATTATTTCCATGCTTTATACAAAAACGGACACGGATATAAAAGCCCTTGCCTCAAAAATGAACAACTACATATTCACAAGGCTTGTTAAAAGATAAAAACGGCGCGATTAATCAATTTAATCGCACCGTTTTTATTTGCATGCTGAAAAACTTACACAAACTGATTTGCACCGGAATCATATTCATAGCCGATTGAGCGCAGGCTGTTTTCAAGCTCTGCCCTGCTGCAATCCAAATCATCGCAAAGCACATCAAGGCTTGAATAAAAATCGCGAAGTTTCATATTAACAACGCTTAAAAGCAAAACCGGATCCTTTGGTAAAGGCATAAAAATCGAATATCCTTTCCGCCGCGTACGGCACAAAAGCACTGCACGGGCACTTTTTATATAAATTAGCACAATTATTTTATTTTTTCAAGAAATTATAAATAATAAAATATTGAATATTGAGGCGATTTGTGTAATAATATATTAACTAATTATTATATTATTAAATATTATATTAAAACACGGTGATGTAAATGACAGACTCTAAAAGCCAGGCGGAGCTTCTTTTTCCGCATATCACAAAAACCCCGGCAGAATATGAAGCACTGTATCCCCCAAGGCAACTTAAAGAAGGAGCAAGAGTAACACGATTTGCACCGAGCCCCACGGGATTTTTGCATTTCGGAAACCTTTTCACCTGCCTTATTTCATACAAAATTGCAAAATCCGCAAACGGCATTTTTTATGTGCGCGTTGAGGACACGGATCAAAAACGCAAGGTTGACGGTGCAGTTGAGGTTATGCTGCGCGGTCTTTCATATTACGGAATTGAGCCCGACGAAGGCGTTGTGGCAGAAAACGAGGAAAAAGGTGCCTACGGTCCGTACAAGCAAAGCGAAAGAAAAGATATTTACCAAGCATATGCAAAGCAACTTGTTGAAGAAGGTTTTGCTTACCCATGCTTTTGTTCCGAGGAAGAACTTGAACAAATCCGCGAGTCGCAGGAGAGCGAGGACATTAAGGGCTATTACGGCAAATATGCCGCCTGCCGCAACCTGAGCCTTGAAGAAATAAGAGAAAAAATCGCCGCAGGCGAAAAATGGACACTGCGCCTTAAATCCCCCGGCAGCATTGACAAAAAATGCGTGTTTGATGATATGATTAAGGGCAAAATCGAAATGCCCGAAAATGTGCAGGATATTGTGCTGCTTAAATCTGACGGAATTCCCACCTATCATTTTGCAAGCGTTGTGGACGACCATTTAATGCGCACCACACATATTGTTAGGGGTGACGAATGGATTTCCAGCTGCCCCATTCACCTGCAGCTCAACAAATTGCTTGGCTTTAAAACGCCGAAATTCGTGCATGTGGCTCCGATTATGAAAGCCGAAGGCGAGGGCAAGCGCAAGCTTTCCAAGCGCAAAGACCCCGAAGCCGCCGTTACTTATTATTCTGAGCAGGGCTACCCGAGCGAAAGCGTTAACGAATATATGATGACGCTGGCAAATTCCAATTTTGAGGATTGGCGCAGGGCAAACAAAGCCGAAGACATAAGCAAATTCCCGTTCAACATCAAAAAAATGAGCGTTTCCGGCGCACTGTTTGACATTGCAAAGCTTGACGACATCTCAAAAACCGTTATATCCTTTATGGATTGCAACACGGTTTACGAGCTTTCGCACAAATGGGCAAAGGAATATTGCGAGCCGCTTGCAAAGCTTTACGAGGCAGACCCGGAATACGCCGCGGCAATTCTTAACATAGACCGCGGCAACAAAAAGCCGAGAAAAGACATTGCCAAGTGGAGCGATATCCCCGAATATATCAGCTATATGTATGACGAAACCTTTAAGCCCGATTACACACTTTGCGGCAACGCAACGGCGGATTTAGCTACAAAAGTGCTTAGAATATACGAAAACGAATTTGATGTGAACGATGATAAAGACCAATGGTTTGAACGCATTAAGGCGATTTGCCCGAGAGTGGGCTGCACGCCGAATGTTAAGGAATATAAGCAAAATCCAGAAGCCTTTGCAGGCCACGTGGGCGATGTTTCAACCGTTATTCGCGTAGCACTTACCGGGCGCACAAACACGCCGGATCTTTATTCCATAACAAAGCTTTTGGGCAAAGAAAGGGTTGCCGAAAGATTAAACAAAGCATTGAAGCATTACGAGGAGGAAGCTTAATGGCAAAGGAAAACACCGAAGAAATTAAAGAAACTTCAAATTTCATAAATGATTTTATTGCAAAAGACCTTGAGGACGGCGTTTATTCCAGAGTACAAACCCGTTTTCCTCCCGAGCCGAACGGCTATTTGCATATCGGTCATGCAAAGGCGATTTGCATAAATTTCGGCGCAAAAGAAAAATTCGGCGGCACCTGCAACCTCAGATTTGACGACACCAACCCCGTTAAAGAGGACACGGAATATGTTGAAGCCATTGAAGACGATATTAAATGGCTCGGCTTCAAGTGGAACAATGTTTATTTTGCCTCCGATTATTTTGACTACATTTACGATTGCGCAATCAAGCTTATCAAAAAAGGCAAGGCATTTGTGTGCGACCTCACGCCCGAGCAACAGCGTGAATACAGAGGCACACTTACCGAGCCGGGTAAGGAAAGCCCTTTCAGAAACAGAAGCATTGAGGAAAACCTTGATTTATTCGAAAGAATGACCAACGGTGAATTTCCGGAGGGTTCGCACGTGCTGCGCGCAAAAATAGACATGGCAAGCCCCAATCTTAATATGAGAGACCCGATTATTTACCGCATCATGTATGCCCGTCACCACAGAACAGGCGACAAATGGTGCGTTTACCCGATGTACGACTTTGCGCATCCGCTTTCGGACGCATGCGAAAAGGTTACGCATTCGCTTTGCTCGCTTGAATTTGAAAACCACCGCCCGCTTTACGATTGGGTTGTGAACGAATGCGTTGACGGCGAAAAGCCGCGCCAAATCGAATTTGCGCGAATGAATTTAAACTACACCTTAACCTCCAAGCGCAAATGCCTTAAGCTTGTGAAAGAAGGCATTGTGGACGGCTGGGACGACCCCAGAATGGCAACGATAAGCGGCATGCGCCGCAGAGGCTACCCGGCAGAGGCAATTCGCGATTTTTGCGAAAGAATCGGCGTTTCAAAAGCATACAGCGTTATTGATTTTGCGCTGCTTGAAAGCTGTGTTCGCACACATTTAAACACAACCTCACCGCGTGCTATGGCAGTGCTTGACCCGTTGAAACTTGTGATAGACAATTATCCGGAGGACACGGTTGAACAAATCGAGGCAGAATACCACCCCGAACACCCCGAATACGGCTCAAGAAAAATGCCGTTTTCAAAGGAGCTTTATATTGAAAGAAGCGACTTTATGGCAGAGCCCATCAAAAAATATTTTCGCCTGTTCCCCGGCAATGAAGTGCGCCTTTTCAAGGCATATTTCGTTACCTGCACCGGATATGACACAGACGAAAACGGCAATGCAACCTGCGTGCACTGCACATACGACCCGGAAACCCTCGGAGGCGACAGCCCGGACGGCAGAAAGGTTAAGGGCACAATTCACTGGGTTTCTGCGGCAGACAATGTTAAAGCCGAGGTTCGCCTTTACGAAAGACTTTTCAATGCGCCCAACCCAAGCGACGAAACGGGAGTTGACTCCTTTGAGGACAATCTTAACCCCGATTCGCTTAAAGCAGTTGAGGCATATTGCGAAAAGAGCCTGGCAACCTGCAAGCCGGGCGATAAATTCCAGTTTATGAGAACGGGTTATTTTTGCGCCGATAAATTTTCCGGTCCGGAAAACCTGATTTTCAACCGCACGGTGCAGCTTAGAGACAGCTTTAACGCAAAAAAATAAACGGCAATGCCGATAAAATAAAACCTTTTTGCAGCTGCCGCACGACAGTTGCTTTGGGCAAGCAATAAGGGAGAAAATATGAGCGTAAGAAAAGACATAAAAAACATAGCAATAATTGCCCATGTTGACCACGGCAAAACAACACTTGTTGACGAAATGCTGCGCCAAAGCGGCACTTTCCGCACAAACGAAGTGGTTGACGAGCGTGTTATGGACAGTAATGACCTTGAAAGAGAAAGAGGCATTACAATCCTTTCCAAAAACACCGCAATTCATTACAAAGACACAAAAATAAACATAGTTGACACCCCCGGTCACGCCGATTTCGGCGGCGAGGTTGAGCGCATACTCACAATGGTTGACGGCGTTTTGTTGCTTGTTGACGCATTTGAGGGCTGCATGCCGCAAACAAGATTTGTGCTTAAAAAGGCACTCGGTTTGCACAAAACTCCGCTTGTGGTTATAAATAAAATCGACCGCGACGGTGCACGCCCCGAAGAGGTTATAGACGAAGTGCTTGACCTTTTCATTGAACTCGGCGCAGACGACGACCAAATCGAATTCCCCGTTATTTACGCCTCGGGCAGAGACGGCTACACAAGCCTTGACCCGAATGCGCGCGAGGGCGATATGAGACCGCTGTTTGACGCAATTCTTGAATACATACCATCCCCGGCAGGCGATCCGGAGGGACCGGCTCAAATCCTGTTTTCATCGCTTGAATACGATGATTATGTTGGCAGAATCGGCGTTGGCAGAATTGCACGCGGCACGGTTAAAAACAATTCACCCTATGTGCTTTGCAAGCAGGACGGCAGCCGCGAAAACATTCGCATAACAAAGCTTTATCAATTTGAAGGGCTTAAAAGAGTGCCCTGCGACGAAGCAACCTTCGGCGATATTGTGTGCGTTGCCGGCATTCCCGATCTTAACATAGGCGAAACGGCATGTGACCCAAATTGTGTTGAGGCATTGCCGTTTGTTAAAATCGACGAACCCACAATCAGCATGAATTTTATGGTAAACGATTCGCCTTTCGCCGGCAGAGAAGGCAAATATGTTACGAGCCGCAACCTTCGCGAACGGCTTTTTAAAGAGGTTGAAACAAATGTTTCGATGAGGGTTGAAGAAACCGATTCGATGGACACCTTTAAAGTTTCCGGTCGCGGTGAGTTGCACCTTTCCATTTTGATTGAAACGATGCGCCGCGAAAATTACGAATTCCAGGTTTCACGGCCGCAGGTTATTTTGAAAAAGGACGAGGAAACCGGTAAAACGCTTGAACCTATGGAGCTTGCGATAATAGAAGTGCCCGAAGAATATGTGGGCGCGGTTATGGAAAAACTTTGCTCGCGCAAGGGCGAGGTTGAAAATATGGACACCCGTTCAACCGGCATGACCCACCTTGAAATCAAAATCCCCTCTCGCGGACTTATCGGCTACAGAAGCGAATTTTTAACAGACACAAACGGCAACGGCATTATGAACCAGCTTTTCGCCGGCTATGAGCCGTATAAGGGCGACATTGCCACAAGATCGCGCGGTTCGATTGTTGCCCACGAAACCGGCACTTCCACCGGCTACGGCCTTTGGAACACGCAGGACAGAGGCAAGCTTTTCATTGGTCCCGGCATAGATGTTTACGAGGGTATGATCGTTGGCGAATGCGCCAAAAACGAGGACATCATTTGCAATGTGTGCAAGAAAAAGCATGTTACAAACACTCGTGCAAGCGGTTCAGACGAGGCATTAAAGCTTGTGCCGCCCACCACACTTTCACTTGAGCAGAGCATGGAATTTTTGGCAGACGACGAATTGCTTGAGGTTACCCCGAAATCAATCAGGCTGCGCAAAACAATTCTTGATAAAGGATTGCGTCTTAAAGCGGAAAGCCGCAAAAAATAATATGCAGCGAATATAACGAAAAAGCTCCCGATAAGCCTTTTGACTTTAACGGGAGTTTTTTTATATGAGGCAAATCCAATCACCGCCGCTTTATTGCAACAGCAGGCGGAATATGATAAAATTTAATAAAATCTTTAAGGAGGTGCGGCATGGAAAAGGCAGGGCTTTACATTCACATTCCCTTTTGCAAAAGCAAATGCCCGTATTGCGATTTTTATTCAGGCAAATATTCGTACGAAGCGGCGGAAAAATATGCAAACGAGCTTATTAACGAATTTTGCAAATATTCCGGTGCGGAGTTTGACACGGTTTATTTCGGCGGCGGCACGCCGAGTATTTTGGAGTCGCAGCTGATTGCAAAAATTCTTGACGGGGCGCGAAAAAGCTTTCAGATTGCCGATAATTCGGAAATAACGGTTGAATGCAATCCTTCCAAAGATTTAAAAGAGGACATTGAAATTTATGCCGCAGGCGGAATAAACAGAATTTCACTGGGCATGCAAAGTGCAGTTAAGGCAGAGCGTCAGGCACTGGGCAGAATTGCCGGAAAAGAAGAAATCGAGCGCACGCTGAATTATGCAAGCCGGTGCGGCATAACAAACATAAGCCTTGATTTGATGCTGGGTGTGCCGAAGCAAACATTGAAAAGCCTTGATGAAAGCCTTGATTTTATTGAGGCGACCGGCGTGCCGCACATTTCGGCATACATGCTTAAAATAGAAGAAAACACGCCGTTTTACAAGCTTAAAAGCAAGCTTGCGCTTCCCGATGAGGATGAAACCGCGCAAATGTATTTAAAAACGGTTGAGCACCTTGAAAAGATTGGCATAATGCAATATGAAATCAGCAATTTTTCAAAGCCGGGCTTTGAAAGCAGGCACAACACAAAATATTGGCGGCTTGAGCCGTATCTCGGAATAGGAAAAAGCGCACACAGCTTTTGGCACGGCGAAAGATTTTATTACGACAGCAAATGGAACATAATTTCCGATGGCAGCGGCGGAGACGATGAGGAAAAAATAATGCTTGGGTTGCGAATGAAAAGCGGCATTGACGAGGCACTGATAAAGACAAACACCGAGCCTTACATATCTGCAGGCTTTATGGAGCGCAGCGGCAGCAAAATCGGCTTTACGCCAAAAGGCTTTCTTGTTTCAAACACAATAATTTCAGAGCTGATTTAGCGGCTTACGCTGCGTGAAGTGCGCTTTATATTACTCATGATTATAATATAATGTTATAATATATAAATTATAAACAGGCATAAACATTAAAGGGGGGGCACGGATGAACCGTGCCCCCCTTTAGGTTTTTGCAAACAATAATATCTGCTTTCAAAGATATTTAAATTCTTGCCACGCCGTCCTTAATCGCAGCGTCGGCAACAGCTTTTGCAACCGTGTCTTTTATACGGCTGTCAAAAGCATAAGGCAGAATATAATCTGCTCTGAGCTCACTTTCATCAACAAGCGAAGCGATGGCATATGCAGCCGCAAGCTTCATATTTTCCGTTATGCTGCTTGCACGCACATCAAGCGCACCCCTGAAAATGCCGGGGAAAGCCACAACATTGTTGATTTGATTCGGGAAATCGGAACGGCCGGTGCCGATTATGGCAGCACCTGCCGCAGCTGCCTCATCGGGCATAATTTCCGGCACGGGATTTGCCATTGCAAGCACAATGGGATTTGGATTCATTGTTTTTATCATATCTGCGGTGAGCACGCCCGGTGCGGAAACGCCGATGAAAATATCTGCACCCTTAACCGCATCCGCAAGACCGCCGGCAACCTTTTCACGGTTTGAAATTTTGGCAATTTCAAGCTTTGAGGCATTCAGATTTTCTCTGCCGTCATAGATAGTGCCGGTTCTGTCGCACAAAATAACATCATCAAGACCAAGAGTTTTAAGCAACTTAGCAATTGCTATGCCTGCCGCGCCTGAGCCGTTTATAACAGCTTTACACTGTGAAAGCGGCTTTCCCGTAAGTTTTGTGGCATTTATGAGAGCGGCTGAAACAACAACCGCCGTGCCGTGCTGATCATCGTGGAAAATCGGAATATCACACATTTCCTTAAGTCTATTTTCAATTTCAAAGCAGCGCGGTGCGGCAATATCCTCAAGATTTATGCCGCCGAACGAACCGCTGATATTATAAACCGTTTGCACAAATTCATCCACATCCTTTGTGCGCACGCAAAGCGGAAAAGCATCAACATCGCCGAATTCTTTAAAGAGCACGCATTTGCCCTCCATAACCGGCATGCCTGCCTCCGGGCCGATATCGCCGAGACCGAGAACGGCAGAGCCGTCCGTTATAACTGCAACCATATTCCAGCGGCGGGTAAGCTGCCAGCTTTTATCATAATCCTTTTGAATTTCAAGGCAGGGCTGCGCAACGCCGGGCGTATATGCCAGCGAAAGGGAATCCTTATCGTTCACCTTTGCTCTTGCCGTTACCTCTAATTTACCTTTCCATTGCTCGTGGAGCTTTAACGATTCTTTTCTGTAATCCATTTTTTACCTCACTGTTTGTTTTCTATATGCGAAAACGGCTTTGTTTTGCACGGATACGGCTTATAACCGCTTTCCCAAGGGAACACATAATCAAGCCCTAACTCATCGCGAACGGCGCAAATCTCTTTTTGCACGGCGTCGTTTATCGGCACGCCGCTGTTTTCCCTTTCTTTCCATATATCATACTCCTTTTCGCCCGCCGTGTAAATTCTTTTTTCGCCGGGTGCCTTTTGGCTGGCACGCAATTCGCGCAAGATATCGCCTGCCGTCTTTTTAAAGGAGTCAAGACCGAGAAACGCCTCTGTGTCTATAGCGATAAACCAATGACCGAGGTGATATTTCTTTTTCTTGCCGTTTTCGCCGATGCCCGAAAGAGCCGAAAGAAATTGCCCCTGCTGAAGCGCAGCCGAAAGCAATTCAACCGCCGTGGCAAAATCATAGCCCTTGTAGCCGCCGAGTTCCTCGCCTATTCCGCCCAGCGGAGCAAGCGCAGCCTCGTGCGTGTTGAGCTGAGTTAATATTTCCTCGCTGTTTGTTAAGGCAGAGCCGTCCCTGCCGACAACGGTGCCGACGGGGCAATCCTTGCCTATTCTGGCATAATATTCGATTCTGCCCCTTTGAATTATTGAAGTGGCAGCATCAAATACAAACGGAAATTTTTCATCCGTCGGCATCCCGATTGTGAAAGGATTTGTGCCGAGCATATTTTCAACACCGTGAGTGGGCGCAATTGATGGGCGGGCGTTTGTGCCCGTCATTCCGATCATACCTGCCTGCGTTGCCATTGTAACATAATAGCCGGCAATGCCGTAGTGGCAGCTGTTTCGCACCGCAACCATGCCCATGCCGTATTTTTTTGCCTTATCGATGGCTGTTTGCATTGCGCGCACACCAATAACCTGACCCATGCCATCGTGCCCGTCAACAACAGCGGTGGTGGCAGTTTCGCGCAGCACCTCATATTCCGTTACGGGATTTTGTATTCCCGCCTTGATTCTGTCTATATAAATAGGTTTAAATCTGTTGCACCCATGGCTTTCAATACCTCTTTTATCGGACTCAAGAAGCACATCTGTGCAAACCAAAGCATCCTCGCGCGGAACACCGTAGCCAACAAATGCATCCGTTACAAAATCTGAAATTAAATCCCATGGGCAAACAACCTTTGCCATATAATCACCAAAACCCCTTCTGCCGCATAAATCGGCTTAAACCTGCCAAAGCAATTCGCCCGGCAGCATATACACATTATATTATAAGCCGCAGGCGTGTAAAACTCGCCCACGGTATATAATTTATATTATCTTTCCCAATTTCTGGAGCGTTCAACGGCACGCTTCCAATTATCATAAAGCTTATTGCGCTTTTCAATTTCCATAGATGGCACAAATACCTTATCAACCTGCCTGTTTGCCTCTATTTCGGCAGTATCTTTCCAAACGCCCGTTGCCAAACCGGCAAGATAAGCCGCACCGAGAGCCGTGGCTTCCCTGTTTTTCGGTCTGTTAACATTAACACCCGTCATATCCGCCTGAATTTGCATCATAATATCGGAAACGGACGCACCGCCGTCCACACGCAAATCCTTGAGGAGAATGCCGCTGTCCTTAACCATAGCTTCCAACAAATCCGTCATTTGATAAGTGATGCTTTCAAGCACGGCGCGGCAAACATGCTTTCTGTTTACGCTGCGCGTGAGACCGATCATACAACCGCGTGCATACATATCCCAATACGGCGCACCGAGCCCTGTGAACGCAGGCACAAAATAAAGCCCATTTGAATCCTCAACCTGAGCTGCAAGCACATCGCATTCGGGTGCTGTTTTAATAAGTTCCATCTCATCGCGAAGCCATTTGATGACCGAGCCGGCATTAAATGCAGAGCCTTCAAGGTCATAAGTAATTTCGCCGTTAAGCCCCCAGGCAATGCCCGTGAGCAGATTTGAACGAGATTCTATTCTTTTATCGCCGGTGTTCATAAGCAGGAAACAGCCTGTGCCGTATGTATTTTTCGCCTGACCGGCATTGAAACACCCCTGACCGAAAAGCGCACCCGGCTGATCGCCGATTGAGCTTGCAATCGGAATACCTGCGATTTGATCCATGCCCGGGAACCTGGCAACCTCGCCGTAAACACAACTTGAAGGCTTAACCTCCGGCAGCATACTCATAGGAATGCCGAGCTTTTCGCAAAGGAACGGATCCCACTGAAGCTTATCGATATCAAAAAGCATTGTGCGGCAGGCATTTGAATAATCAGTAACATGCACGGCACCGCAGGTTAAATTCCAAATCAGCCAAGTATCAACCGTGCCGAAAAGGAGTTCGCCTTTTTCGGCGCGTTCTCTTGCACCCGGAACATTATCAAGAATCCACTTGATTTTTGTGCCCGAAAAATATGCGTCAATTAAAAGCCCGGTTGTGTTTTTAATATAATCGCCGAGCCCTTCCGCCTTTAATTTTTCGCAATAATCCGCAGTACGGCGGCATTGCCACACGATTGCGTTGTAAACGGGCTGACCCGTTTCCTTATCCCACACAATTGTGGTTTCGCGCTGATTTGTGATGCCTATGGAAGCAATGTCGGCAGGGCTGACTCTGTCGTCCCTAAGCACCTCCAAAATAGCCTCCAGCTCCGAAAAAAGAATTTCGTTCGGATTGTGCTCCACCCATCCGTTTTGAGGATAGTACTGTTTAAATTCCTTTTGCGCCTTAGCAACAATTTCGCCCTGCTTGTTAAAAACAATAACGCGCGAACTCGTTGTGCCCTGATCAAGCGCCATAACATATTTTTTACCCATAAATTTACCCCTTTCGGCAGCGCCGATTAAAGCACCGCCGCCCTCTTTATATATTTTTCAGTAAAAAAACAAAAAAGAGCAAGCATTATATAATACTTACTCTTATATTTTAGTATTTTATTCACGCAAAGTCAATTTAATACTTATAAAATATAAATTAACAATTGCGGTTTTTCGTTACACAATTGCGATTATGACACAAAAACGCGACAAAATTCAAAAGCGCGATTACTGATTGTTTTCAATAAAATTAACAATATCGCCCACCGACTTCATATCCGCAATAACCTCGTCGGGCACTTCCACCTGAAATTCGTCCTCGATGCTCATAACAATATCGATAGCGTCAAGGCTGTCGGCATCAAGGTCTTCTTCCAAAAGGCTGTTCATGGTGATTTTATCGGGATCAACACTGAGCTGCTCGGCAAGAATTTCTTTAATTTTATCAAGAACCATAATTAACCCTCCTTAAGCGGTTGTTAATCCGCAGAAATTATGTTATTATCATATTATAAAATTTATTTAAAGTTGTCAATACTTTGAGCGGCGGATTTTGCCGCGTTTTTATTTTTGCAATCGAAAGGTGAGCATAATATGAAAAGCTACGGTCTCTTGGGCTGGCCGCTCGGTCATTCTCTTTCCCCTGTTATTCACAGGGAGCTTTTTAAGATTTCAAACACACCGGGTGAATACAGGCTTTACGAAATTGAGCCTGCCATGCTTGGCAAAGAAGCAGCGTGCCTTTTTAAACTTTCGGGCTTTAACATAACGGTGCCGCATAAAATAGGCATAATTCAGCTGCTTGACGGGCTTGACGAAAAAGCTGCGCTTTTCGGCTCCGTAAACACAGTTAAAACAGGCGATAAAAACATCGGCTTTAACACGGATTGTCTGGGCTTTTTGCGTGCGCTTAATGGCGCAGGAATAACACTCGGCGGCAAGGTGCTTTTATGCGGAAACGGCGGAGTGGCAAGAACAATTGCCTTTGAAGCTGCGCTTGCAGGCTGCGCTCTCACAATTGCCTGCCGCGAAAGCGGACTTGAAAAGGCACGGGCGTTACAGGCGGAAATAAAAGAAAAAATCGGAAAATCTGTTTGCGTTTGCGAATATTCAAAACTTGAAAAAGGCTGGGATTTAATAATAAACGGCACCTCTGTGGGCATGCTGCCAAACACAAACGCCTGTGTGCTTGATAAAGAAACAGTGCAAAGTGCAAAAGCGGTTTACGATGTTATATACAACCCTGCCGAAACACTGCTTCTTAAATATGCGCGCGAAGCCGGAATAAAGTGTGAAAACGGGCTTTCAATGCTTGTGTGGCAGGCTGCTGCCGCACAGGAAATTTGGAACGGCGTTAAATTTACAAACGAAGACATTGAAAAGGTTTTGAAGATAACCGAAAGCGAGCTGAAAAACAGATGAATATAGTTTTATGCGGCTTTATGGGAGCCGGAAAAACAAGAATAGGCAAGGAAATTTCAAAGCTGACAGGGCGTGAATTTGTAGATACGGACGATATTGCCGTAGCAATTGCCGGCAAAAGCATTGCCGACATCTTTGCGGAAAGCGGCGAAGCGGAATTCAGAAAAATCGAAACACAGGCGTGCAAGGCTGCGGCAGCGCACAAAAACGCCGTTATATCAACCGGCGGCGGTGCTGTGACCTTTGAGCAAAATACAAAAATTTTAAAGGAAAGCGGAGTCATAGTTTTTATTGACACCTCTTTTCCTGAAATCGTCAAGCGTGTTGCCGACGCAAGTTCGCGACCGCTTTTCAAAAACAAAAACAACGCCGAAAAGCTTTACAACGAGCGAAAAAGCAAATATTCCGCCTCCTGCGACATTGCAATAAACGGCGATTTTTCTCCTGCCGAAACGGCAAACGAAATAATAAACAAAACTACAGAATTGTTAAATAATCGTAACTATTGTTGAAAATCGGGAAGTGTTGTGCTATAATGACAACGTTTTTACAGCAGATTTTACACATATCCTCTTTACGGATACATTTTATTTAATAAATTCGGAGTTTTAATATGAAGGATAATAAAGCAGAAGTCAAACATTTCTTCACAATGTTTGATAAATATAAGAACTTGCTTCGCGAGCTCACAAGAAAAAATGTTAAACTTAAATACAGAGATTCGTGGCTCGGCATTTTTTGGAGCTTTTTGCAGCCGCTGATGACGATGATTGTGCTTACCGTTGTTTTCGGCAATATATTCGGTGCAAACAGAAAGCACATTGTTTGCTACCCTGTTTACCTTTTCACCGGCAGGCTTTTATTTGAATTTTTCACATCTTCCTCAAAAAGGGCACTCAGTTCTTTCAGATCCAATGCCCCGATTATTAAAAAGGTTTATGTGCCTAAATATATGTATCCCCTATCGGGCATTCTTTCAAACTTTGTAACATTTTCAATTTCGATTTTGTGCTACATCTGCGTTTGGATATTCTTTAAGGCAACGGGACTGCTCGGCGGCGCGGGGCTGACGGTCAATTTCTACGCATTGCTCTTTGTGGTGCCCATGGCGATACTTTTGATTTTCGTTATCGGAGTTGGGCTTATTCTTTCCGTTCTTCAGGTTTATTTCAGGGATATCGAATATATTTGGGATGTTTTCTGCACACTGCTTTTCTATTGCGTGCCGATCATCTATCCGCTTCAGCAAATCACAACACATTGGATTGAGGTTGTTATTAAAATAAATCCCCTTTATTCAATGCTTGAGCTCTTTAGGCAATGCGTGCTTTATTGCCAGCCAATGAGTTGGAAGCTGCTGCTTTACGCACTTGCATGGGCACTTGCAACACTCGGTCTTGGCGTATTTATCTTCAATAAAAAGAGCGACGATTTGATTTTCCATCTTTAATACAATTAAATATGTATCAGCCGCACCGTTTCAAATGAAGCGGTGCTTTTTTGCGCCCAATTGCGCCTAAACGACCTCGTTTAGGCATATCCGGTTCGCCCTACCGTTCTTGCAAATTTGGGGGTTAAAGACGGTTTTCCTCCTGATACTCTTTTGAATATTCCACATTTTGCGTATCCGGCACCGGCGCGCCCTGCTCCGTACGTGCATCCGGCTGCACTGTGGGATTGCTTATGCTGACGCCGTATTTATTTGAAATCGCTTTTTCAAGGCGATATTTCTTTTCGTACAACCCTTGAGGGGATGAAACGGTTTTATTTTCTCTCGGCTGCATAAAATCCCGGGTATATCCCTCGACAAGCCTTTTTAGCTGCTCCAAATTATTTGTGTTTGCATCGCTGTGCACGATTGCGGATTGAACGCTTTTCGGAAGCGAATCAAAATAAGTGCGCATATCAAGCGATGCGTTAAAAACATTTGCCATATTTAAAGCTCCTTTTTCAAAATTTTGCAATCACTGTGCGGCAAAAAGCAATGCGCAAAACGAATTTCGGCAAGCAAAATGCGAAGTGTATTTCAACCGGTTTAGTGATTATTATCATTATTTCCGCAAAAGATTAAAATAAATAGTGCAACCTGCTTAAAAATATTGTAAAAAAGCTTATTTTGATTATTGTATAGCTTTACACATTTGCAATTATGTAATGTAATTTGTCAAGTCTTTTCGGCTGATTTTGTTAAAGGTGCATAAATATTACAAAATGGTTACAATATGCTTGTGATGAATTCACATAGATTAACAGGTTACAAATGTGTTACAATTTATATCGTCTTGAGTCTTGCTTACGCAGGTGCTCATCAAAAACAAGCGAGAAATCGATATGCAACAGCATATTCGTATTATTCCCACTTGCGGCAGCAGCTTAAATAATCCGCGAAACTGCCAATGCCGCAAAACGCCGCACCCATCGGCCGTAATGGGGCGAGCGATAAATTTTTATACGGTCGGAAAGGTTAACAGGAACTTTCTTATGAAAAAAATTTGCAGAGCGTTTACCCTGCTTATATTATCACTGAGCATAATATTAACCGTGTTCCCGTCCACCGCTGTTGCGGCGGAAAGTGTGTTTGAGCCAAGGCTCAGCGCACCGAGCAAATCAAACGCCTACTACAACAAGCAGCTTAATTACTATTCGCAAACCGGCTACGGCATGCCAAACTGCGTGGCATACGCCTACGGCAGAATATACGAAATAACCGGCGAACAGCCGCTCATCAAAAGAGGCAGTGCAAGCGAATGGTGGAGCATGAATAAGAAAAACGGATATTACAATTACGGTCAGGAGCCTCAAATCGGCGCAATTGCCTGCTGGAGCAACCACGTGGCAATAGTTGAAGAGATTGACGGCGACACCGTTACCGCTTCCCAATCGCACTGGGGCGGCAATTATTTTGACACCACCACATTCAAAAGCGGCACAAACCGCTTCGGTCAAAAATTTTACGGCTATATTTATGCCTGCGAAGAAATCAATGAACAAATTGAGCAGAAAAAGGCAGAAGAAGAAGCAAGAATTGCGGCAGAGGAAAAAGCCGCGGAGGATGCAAAGCGCAGCCACACCGCAATTCCCGAGCAGCAGCCGGAATACATTGTGCCCGAAACAAGCACAACACCAACCGTAAGCGCAAATTTAACGGGCGAGGAACCCAAGGTTGTTTTAAACAGCATTGTGCTGAAAAAAACGCTTGCAGGACAGAACACAAATTTGCATTGATTTAACCGACATAAACTTTAACAAAGGCGTATCGCACGGCAGCGATGCGCCTTTATTATATATTTATATATTATAACAT
>CAVFVA010000002.1:0-118701 GCA_963625835.1 Clostridium sp. AF37-5
ATTTAATATATTATTATTTATTTTTTTTAATTTGTCAATAGAAAAAAGGGCAATGTCGTTATTGACAAAGCAATTTTTTTAAGATAAACTTAATATTGATACTATAATTTTATTGTTATAAACACTGTTGCAAAAAATCGCCTGTTACACGAAAGGATGGATTTGATTGAATATAGACGCAAATGTGCAAAAGGTTTTTTCCGCGCTTTTAAAAAAGTGGAAACTGATAATTGTTTTTGCAATAATCGGCGCTATTGTTGCCGGAATTGCAACGACCGAATTCACAACGCTTACCTACACCTCCACAATAGAATTTTTGGCATATGTTAACGATTCCGACCAAGAGCTTGCCGACAGCACCGGCACGGCGCAAGCTACCTCTGCCCAGGAAAGCGCAAATTCGCAGCAGGTTAGCCAAACAAGCAAAATGAACTATGCCATGAAAATGCTTGACACATATATCGAAATCTTTTCCACAAACGAATTTTACCAAACCGTGGCAGATGAATTAAACAAAACCTACGGCACGGATTACCCTGCTTCGGTAATCAAAAATTCCACACAGGTGGACGATATAGAAAACACGGCAATGTTTGAATTTACAATCACCACAAACGACGCGGATTTAAGCTACCACATCGCGCAATCGCTTGAAAAAAGCGTGCCTGAAAGAATGAAAAGCACCAACCAGGGGCTTGTGCTTGCATCCGTTGAAGACCCGCCGATAAAAGCCACCGCGGCAGAAAGCATGAATTATACCAAAAAATGCATAATCGGCGCAGTGGCGGGCATTTTCCTTGCCGGGCTTTACGCCGTGCTGAGGGATTTGCTTGATGTGAGAATCAAGGGCAGCAACGACCTTGACGGCAAATACGATATTCCTATTTTGGGCTCCGTTCCCGAATTTAATTTAGCAAAACCTAAAAAGGAGGCAGAGCGCAATGGCAAGAAATAACAAAAGCAACGAAAACTCATCGCGTTTTCTGCTGAAGAATTCAATAATGGACCCGGGGCTTAAATTCAGAGTTGAAGAGGCATATAAAACAATAAGAACGAATATAATGCTTTCCGTTATGAAAAAGGGATGCAAAATAATAGTTGTTTCCTCCTGTGCTCCTAACGAGGGCAAAACCACCACCACTGCCAACCTGGCAGTTTCTATAGCGCAGGCAGACCAGCGTGTGCTGCTTATTGACGGAGATTTAAGAAAGCCCAAAATCCACCATTATTTTTCAATTCCGAGTGCACCGGGGCTCACCAACTACCTGAGTGCCTCCGTAAACAGTCGCACGGCACAACAGGCAGACCTTTTCGGAATAATTCACCCAACGAAATATCCGAATTTATCCGTTATCGCATCCGGCTCAATACCGCCGAACCCGGGCGAAATTCTCGGCAGCGAGCCGATGGCTGATTTTTTGAACGATGTTTCGCAGAAATACGACTACATAATTATAGACACGCCACCGATAAATGTGGTTTCGGACGCTTTGCCGATAATCCGCGAATCGGACGGAGTTGTGCTTGTGGTGCGTGCCTATTCATCAACCCACCCTGAGCTGCAAAAATCACTTAATTCGCTTAATTTCATTGACGCCAAAATATTGGGATTTGTTGTGAATTACGAACGGGGAGACGGCAACGGTTCCAAGTACGGATATTCAAAATACGGCTACGGCGACTACACTTATTAAGCATAAACGGTTGCGGCAAATTGATTTTCTTATGACGGGAGATGACAATTACGATTTTAAACGGACTTACCGAAACGCATTGCCACATTTTGCCGGGCATTGACGACGGTTCCAAAAATGTGGAAACAAGCCTTAAAATGATAGCAAAACTCAGCGCGCAGGGTGCCGAAAAAATCATTTGCACACCGCATTATTACAGCGATGCCATTTCACTTGCCGACTTTATAAAAAGAAGAAATTCGGCTGCGGAAAAGCTTAAAGCGGCATTGCCGCCCGGCAGCCCCGAAATAAAACTCGGCGCAGAGGTTTACATAAGCAAATATCTTTTTTCAAACGAGGATTTAAGCCCGATTAAGATTGAGGGCACGGATTACGCGCTGATTGAGCATCCCTTTTCGGAGGAATTTTCCGAGCGCACCTGCAACAGGCTTATCGATTTGATTTGTGATCACGGCATAACGCCGATTTTGGCACATATAGAAAGATACAAATCGCTTATGGACAAGCCCGACAAGCTTGATTATTTGATTTCGCTCGGTTGTATTGCACAGGTGAACATCAACGCCTTTGCCGATGAATCGCGCCACACAAAGAAAAAGCTTTTCAAATACCTTGAAAGCGGCAGAATAACGCTGATTGGCAGCGATTGCCACAATATGGACTCACGACCGCCGGAATACGAACCGGGCGCAAAGGAAATTATAAAAAAATGCGGCAGGTACGAGCTTGACAGGCTTATTGAAAACGCGGCGGAAATATTTTAAAAACAGCGGCAGCAACCGATTTTCGGCAACTGCTGCTTTTTTGAGGGCTGAGTATGACAACAAAAGAAAGCATAAAGCGCGGATTTATTGCGCTTTATTTAAAAAAGGATTATTCGCAAATAGCCATAAAATCGCTTTGCGCCGAAATTCCGATCGCACGCACAACGTTTTATTCCTATTATAATAATTTAGGCGAGGTTAAATCCGAAATTGAGGATGAAACCGTGAGCGGAATACGCGCGGTGTGCGCAGAAATATACGGCAGCGAAGTGCAAATTCACTTTATGCAAACACTGGATTACGTTCAAAAGAACAGGGCGGTTTTTTACGCTTTTTTGGCGGTGCGCCCAAATGCCGATTTTATTTCAAAATTCAAATCCGAAATCAAAAAGCACTTTATTGACGCACACCCGCAAATTAAAAGCGAAACAACAAATCGCGAACTTGAACTTGAAATATTCGCCTCTGCCGTGATAGCATTTTACACCTATTATTTGGAGCACCCGGCAGAAGCGGATTTGGAAAAATTGAGCGCCGAATTTGCAAAGTTTATAAAAACGGTGCCTCAATTTTTATAATTCGATACACATTTTAAATATTTGCAGTGTTCAACCGAGCCTCCGTTTGATAGAATCAAATCAAAGGAGGCGTTTTTTATGAAAGAAAATATTGCAGAAGGAATTTGCAAAGCAAAAGCCGCAAAAATCGACGGCACAGGAAAAACAGTGCTTATAACAGGCGGTTCGGGAGGAATAGGCAGGGCGCTTGCGGAAATTTTTGCCGAGCACAAATTTAATTTGCTTTTGGCAGCACGAAACAGTGAAAAACTTGAAGCCGCTGCACGGGAATTGGAGGAACGGCACCGCATATCGGTGCAAACAGTTTGCGTGGATTTATCACAACCGAGCGGCGCAAAACAACTTTACGACGAAATTAAAAGCAGAGGTGTAAAAATCGACCAATTTGTAAATAACGCAGGTGCAGGAAAAACCGGAGATTTAATTTACACAGATGATACAACGCTTGCGAATTTGATAACTTTAAATGTTACAAGCTTTACCCTGCTAAACAAATATATAGGCGCAGACATGGTTAAAAACGGCACAGGCAAAATATTAAATGTAGCATCGCTTAGTGCATATCTTCCTGATCCCGGGCTTAATGTTTACGGCGCAACAAAGGCATATGAAAGATATTTGGGCGAGGCTATGCTCGGCGAGCTGCAAGGCACGGGAATAACAATTTCCACACTTTGCCCCGGACCGGTTAAAACAAATTGGTCTGCAAACGCCGGCAGAAAGGACAGCCGCTTTTCCCTTACGCCCGAAACCGTTGCAAAAGCCGCGTTTACGAGAATGCAAAAGGGAAAACCGGTAATTGTGCCGGGTGCAAGATTTAAAATTCTGAAAGCAGTGGCAGGAATTACACCCACCGTTCCTAAAATCAAATTTCTGCGTGCGTTTCAAAACAGCTTAAAAAAGGACAGCAGATAACCATGGCTGCACAAATAAAAATACATATTTTCCACACGGGTGAAGTGCGCACATCGCCCTATCTTCCGTTTGGAAACGGATGCGGAATCATAAAAGCCTCAGGTTTAACAACACCTAAAAAGAAATGGATTTGGATGCCCGTTTCCGCATATCTTATAGAGCACCCAAAGGGCTTGATTTTAATTGACACAGGCTGGAGCCGCAACATGAGCCCAAACGGCAAATACGATAAAAAGGCGCAGATAAAATCGCTCGGCTCGCCGCTGCTTTATATGATAAACCAAGGCAAAATCGAAAAGGGTGCGGCAATAAATGAGCAGCTTGCGGCAATGGAAATTGTGCCCGAAGACCTTGATTATGTGCTGCTTTCCCACCT
The DNA here is from genome assembly GCA_963625835.1 of Clostridium sp. AF37-5. Classification (GTDB taxonomy): domain Bacteria; phylum Bacillota; class Clostridia; order Oscillospirales; family Acutalibacteraceae; genus Eubacterium_R. Next base: position 4,328 of record CAVFVA010000002.1, read on the forward strand.
TGACTGCGACCATGCAAACGGGCTTGAACTTGTGAAAGGCGCAAAACAAATTCTTGTTTCAAAAGCGGAATTTAACATGCTGAAAAAAACTTCACCCGTAACAAAAATTCGCTTTCAAAGCAAATGGTGGCACAGCACGAAAATTTGCGGTTTTGATTGGAACGACGGTGAAGGTCCGTTTGGCAAAGCGTTTGATTTATTCGGCGACGGCTCTGTGAAGATGATAAACATTCCCGGTCACAGCGAAGGGCTTTGCGCCGCAAAAATCAAAAACAAAAACGGAAAATACGCTTTGCTTTTTTCGGACGGCGGCTATGCCGAAAAATCCTGGCGTGAAATGATAACATCGGGTATTTCGCAGGATAAAGCAAAGCAGAGAAAATCGCTTGAATGGATAAAAAAAGAAAGCGAAAGCGAAAACTGCGTTGAATCGCTTGCAAATCACGATTCGGCTGTTTTGCCGCACACGATTTTGCTTTAACGCACTGTGTTTCTGCCGCTTAACAACCTTTGACTGTTTGCGTTGCCTAACAGGCTGAAACGCCAAAGTCAAAAAACACAAAATCACAAAAGGCATATTTTGCAAAAGAATAACTGCTTCGCAAACAAAAAAATCGCCGGATTCTTAAACACAAGAATCCGACGATTTTTTATTTTGTTTTTTTATCCTCAAATATGCCGAAAAACCGTTTGAAAAACGGAGGCATAATTTTTATCAAAGCAAATTCCAGTGCAACTATAATCACAAATGCCGGCAGCGGCGGAAAAGTGTGTATTTGCATATGAAGCAGCTTTTCAAGCATGCGAATAATCGAATACATCAGCAGCAGATGAGTATAGAAAATAATTATAGTATATCTGCCCGTAAACGATAAAAACTTTAAATGTATTTTATTGCAAAGCCTCTCGCACAATCCGCAAAGAGCGCAAATTGTGCAAACCGCCGCAGGTAATATATAAAGCACGTTGCCGAAGCTGTATTCCGAAAACGAAGTCCTGGGAAATACAAGGCTTAAAACCAGCCCCACCGCAAGCATAACAACATCGGCAAGCACGCTCGGTTTTTTTGCGGCATTTGCAAACAGCCAACCTATATAGAAAAACACAGCTGCTCTTAACACCAGCTTTAATCTGAAATAATCACCGATTGCAACCGAATTTAGTGCCAAGCTTATCGGCATTAACGCGGCATGCAAAATCATAATCGGAACACTGCCGTAAGAGAGCCTTACTTTTTTGCAAATAAATGTTATAAGATATTCCAACATATAGGTTAAAAAGAGTGTAAGCACAAACCAAGAGCCTGTGTAGGCTGATTTTCCGAGCAGAAAATCAATTACGGTTTTTTTCAAATCGTAATTTTGCGCGCCCTCGGAACCGAGTGCGTATCTTACAAATTCAACCCCGGTGCCGATAATACCGTCCCAAAGCAGGTAAGGCAGAAAAAGTGTTTTTATTTTTTTGCTTATTTGCTTTGTATAATTATTGATATCGGGCTTAAAGAACCACCCCGAAAAGAAGAAAAACAGCCCCATATGAAAGGATGTGAAATACCTGAGCACATATTCAATAGGCTTGCCGGCAATATCATAGCCGGAATAAACATGAAGGAGCACAACAGATAAAATACCAACAGCCTTTAAAACATCAACATGTTCTGTTCTGCCGCTTTTTGCTGTTTTCAGCGTTTGTTCCATAAACCAATTCCCCACCAATCGAGTTGTATGTTTTCGCTCATTTTTTGAATTTCCTTTTAAACTTTAAAAAATAATCTCTGTAAACACCCATAAGCTCGCGGGTGTAAAAGGTTAAAAAAGTATATTTTGCCGAATAGCTGCATTTGGAATGAAAATCAAGCCCGGCTTCGGCGCACAGCATTTTGGCGCGATATTCGTGAAATTCGTTTGTTACTATCAGCACAGATTTTGAAAGAGCGCAGTTTTCGATTATTTGCCTTGAAAAAAATATATTTTCGCGCGTGTTTGTGGATTGATCCTCCAAAAGCAGGCGCGATTTTTCTATGCCTTCGCCGAGCAATACATTTTGCATACATAAAGCCTCGCTGATATCCTCATCCTTGCCCTGACCGCCGGAAAGAATTGCAACGGCTGCAGGATTTTCTTTAAGATAAGCCGCGGCAACCATGCATCGTTTATAAAGATAAAGGCTGGGCTTTGTGCCCTTTACGCGGCACCCGAGCACAACAACCGTTTTTGCACCGCAATTCGGCTTGTAATTTGAGTATTTTGCCATTTTAACCGAAACGGGCAATGCGGCGGCAAAGGCGGCAAACACGATTAAGCAACCCGAAATCCGCACCCACACGGGCAGCACACCGTAAAAAACGCCAAGCAGCAGAAGAAACACGGAAAACGCTGCGCCGCAGGCGTTGCCGATATTGAATATTGCCGCAACAAGCGGCGCAAGATACCAAATCAGCAGTGCCGAGCCGAGCAAAATAAAAAACACACGCAAACGAATACCACCAAACAAAATTTATAATAAAAAAGCGTGCGGCGGCACCGCACGCTTGCCTCTTATTTTTGAAGCGAGCGCAAAAGCGCAATTTCAGCCTTATAGCCCGAAAGCTCATTCGGTGTTTCAAGAAACATCGGCAGATCACGCAAATATTTATTATTTACTATGTTTTCAAATGCCTTTTCGCCTATGCTGCCGGCACCGATTTTTTCGTGGCGGTCTTTATGCGAGGCGAAGGGATTTTTACTGTCGTTCAAATGCAAGGCACGCAGGCGGTTTATGCCGATAACTTTATCAAAATTCTCAAGCACACCGTTTAAATCATTAACTATATCATAACCTGCATCAAACACATGACAGGTATCAAGGCAAACGCCGATTTTGTCGGAAAGTTCCACGCGCTCAATTATACTTTGCAGTTCCTCAAAGCTTTTGCCGATTTCAGTGCCCTTGCCTGCCATTGTTTCAAGCAGCACGGTTGTGGTCATATTTTCATAAAGAACGCTGTTTAAAGCATCTGCCACCATGGAAATACCCGTTTCCGCACCCTGCCCCACATGCGAGCCGGGGTGAAAATTATAGAGCATGCCGGGAGTGGCTTCCATTCTTTTTAAATCATCGGCAAAGGTTTCGATTGCAAACTGCCTTACATCGGGCTTTGCAGAGCAGCAATTGAGGGTGTAGGGCGCATGCGCCAAAATCACATTCACACCCTGAGCCTTGCTTTTTTCGTTAAAAGAAGCCACATCTGCCAAATCAAGTTCTTTTGCCTTGCCGCCGCGCGGATTGCGCGTGAAAAACTGAAATGTGTTTGCGCCTATTGAAACAGCTTCATCGAGCATATGAACATAGCCCTTAGACGCGCTTAAATGTGCGCCGATAATCATTTAACATCAATTCCTTTTGCGGCAGCGTCGGCAATATCCTCATCCGCCTTACCGCTCATTATGTATTCAAGCAAATCGCCCACGCAGCCGTAATTGCAATGGCATGCTTCGTATTTGCAGATTTTATGGATAGGCTTCGGTGCCTGACCGGCACAGGCAGGAAAGCCAACCGTTTTAAGCATATCCCAATCGTTGTAATAATCGCCGATGGCGGCAACATGGCTTTTTTCGATACCGAGCTTATCGGCAAGCTTCATAACACCCGTGCCCTTATGAGTATCTTTTTGCAGCATTTCAAAGCTCCACAAAGACGACATCATAAAATTGGCATCGGGATTTTCATGGCGGCTTACATATTTTTCAAGCTCACTTATTGTGAACGGATTAGACCAAAAAATGACCTTCATCCACCCCTCCTCGGGCACATTTTCAATATCCGTAACCTCGTAATGACTTTTGTCAAAAAACATTTGCCCACGGGAGAGTATACCATTTTTAACAACATAAACATAATCGTCAAAAAATATGCCCACATCAACGCTGTGACCGTGAGTATTAAAAAGTTCCGATATTTCCTTAACAAACGCCCTGCCCTTCGGACCGATTGTGCTGCGCCAAAGCATTTTTTCCTGCTCATAGTCATAAATGCCTGCGCCGTTTATAACAACGGCAGGCTGATTGGGCGTTACGCGATCGTAATTTCTTTTAAGGCTTGAAACCATTCTGCCGGACGCCAATGTGAAATTGCCGCCGCTTTCGGTGAATTTCTTTATGGCGTTATAATTTCTTTTAGGCAGCGTTCTGAATTTATTATTCAAGGTGCCGTCTATATCCGAAACAACAAGCCAATTTTCAAATGTTTGCGCCATAATTCTTCTCCTTAAAAATTAAAAATATTTTGATTTTGCGTGCCCGTCAAAGCCGGCATTTATTTAATTCCGACCCTGTTAACAATATTATATACCGTGATTTTCAAGCTTATTTAAAAACAAAGTAAAATATTCCGGCAAATTGCTTTCAAACTCAAGCCATTGCCCCGTGCGCGGATGCACAAAACCGATATGCTTTGCATGCAGGCACTGACCGCCGAGCCCCTTAACAGGCTTTTTCGGACCGTAAACCTCGTCACCGGCTATGGGATGACCGACATATGAAAGATGAACCCTTATTTGATGAGTGCGCCCAGTTTCCAGAGTGCAACGCAAATGGGTGAAATTGCCGAAGCGGTGAATCACCGCCACATGGGTTACGGCAGGCTTTGAATTTTTAAAGGTGACTGCCATCTTTTTTCTATCCTTGGGATTTCTGCCTATAGGCTGAGCAACCGTAAACACATCTTCCGTTATATTGCCGTGCGCAACACATTCATACGCTCTTTCAAAGGAATGCTCTTTAATCTGCTCGGCAAGCCCGGCATGGGCAAAATCGTTTTTTGCAACAATCAAAAGCCCCGAAGTATCTTTATCTATTCTGTGAACTATGCCGGGGCGAAGCACGCCGTTTATGCCGCTGAGCGAGCTGCCGCAGTGATAAAGAAGCGCATTAACAAGTGTGCCGCTGTAATTACCCGGTGCAGGATGCACCACCATGCCCTTCGGCTTATTAACAACAAGCAAATCCGAATCTTCATAAACAATATCAAGCGGAATATTTTCCGGCAATGTATCAAGCGAAACAGGCTCGGGAATAACAAGAGAAACCGTATCTCCCTGTTTTAACTTATAATTTTTGCTTTGCGTAAAGGAATTAACCTTTACTCCGCCCTCATCAATAATTTTTGCCGCAGCCGAGCGGGAAATATCGGCAGCACTGTCGCTGATAAATTTATCGAGCCTTTCGCCTGCGTTTTCGGGCGAAACATTAAAAATATAAGCGTCACTCACGGGGAATGTCCCCCTTTTCGGGCTTTTTTTGATTATCCTTATTGGGCTTAAACAAATCAACCGCAAGATAAGCAACAAGCGAAACCGCACCGAGCGTTACGGCGCAATCAGCGATGTTGAAAACGGCAAAATTAACAAAAACAGGTTCTATAAAATCAACCACATAGCCGTAAAGCGCGCGATCTATAAGATTGCCGATACCGCCGGCAACCGTTACGCCTATGCTCCAATAAAGCCATAGAGATTTGCAGCGATTTGAAAAAACATACCAAAGCGCAGCTGCGCAGGCAACCACGGTGATTGCCACAAAAAACCAGCGTGCACCGCCGAAAAGCGAAAACGCCATGCCCGTGTTTTCCGCATAATTAAAGCGAACAAAGCCTTTTATAAAATCAACCGGCTCGCTGCCCTTTAAATTCTTTACGGCAAAATATTTTGTTATTTGATCAAACGCGGCGATAAGAAAAATCATAACAGCGCACCAAATATGCTTTTTTCTGTGCAAAATATCACTCCCGTAAAGAAATAAAGCACAAGGCGGGCAGCTTGCAAAGTGCCCGCCTTGATAAAAGCTTTTTAATTATTTACCGACCGATTATTGCTGCATTTGAGCAAGAACAGCGGCACAATGAGCGCAAAGCTGAGGATGATTTGCATCATTGCCAACCGTGGAGGAGAATTTCCAGCAGCGTTCGCACTTTTCGCCCTCTGCCTTTGAAACGGAAACCGAAAGACCCTCAACATCACCTGCAAATTCCTGCTTATCGGAAACAACATTAACCGCAGAGGTGATGAAAATTTCCGGAAGGGCGGCTTCATTAGCCTTTAAGAAATCATAAAGTTCGCCGGATGCGCCGAGGGTGATTTGAGCCTCAAGCGATTTGCCGATGATTTTTTCGTTTCTTGCAAGCTCAAGAGCCTTTTGAACATCAACACGAACGGCATGGATTTTTTCCCATTTATCCATAAATGCCTGATCTGTTTCAATGAAATTCGCCTGCGGAATTTCATTAAAGAGCGGAGATTCGGCATTTCTTGATTTATCGTGCGGCATAAAGCTCCAAATTTCATCTGCCGTGAAAGCAAGAATCGGTGTGAGCATAAGTGTGAGTGCATCAAGAATTTTATAAAGCACTGTTTGAGCCGCACGGCGTGTTGCCGATGTGGCAACGGAGGTATAAAGCCTGTCCTTAAGAACATCGAAATAGAAATTACTCATATCAACAACACAGAAGTTGTGAATTGAATGCGCTGCGGTGTGATACTCATAAACTTCAAAGCTGCTTCTCACCGTGGTGATAAGCTCATCCAGCTTCATAAGAGCATATTTATCAAGCTCTTCAAGTTCATCGTTCGCAACCTGATCCTTATCGGGATCAAAATCATAAAGGTTGCCGAGGCAGAAGCGAGCCGTGTTTCTGATTTTTCTGTAATTATCCGAAAGCTGTTTCAAAATCTCGGGGCTGATTCTGATATCGGCATGATAATCGGAAGAAGCAACCCAAAGGCGAAGAATATCGGCGCCGTATTTTTGAATGATATCCTGAGGATCGATACCGTTTCCGAGAGATTTGGACATTTTTTTGCCCTCGCCGTCAACAGTCCAGCCATGGGTGATAATCTGCTTAAACGGTGCGCCGAGACCCTGAGCAACAGAGGTGAGAAGTGAGGATTGGAACCAACCTCTGTATTGATCTGCGCCCTCAAGATAAACATCGGCGGGTCTGCCGAGATAAGGCCTTTTTGCAAGCACGGCTTGATGTGATGAACCCGAATCGAACCAAACATCCATGATATCCGATTCCTTATCAAAGCCTTCGTTTTCGCCGCAGTGCGGGCACTTAAATCCGTCCGGAAGAAAATATTCGGCATCGTGAGCAAACCAAGCATCTGACCCTTCTTTACCGAAGATTTCGGAAACCTTCATCATGATATCGTTATCAATGATTTCCTTGCCGCAATGCTTGCAATAAAGAACAGGAATCGGAACACCCCATTTTCTTTGGCGTGAAATGCACCAATCGGCGCGTTCCTTAACCATTGACTGAAGTCTGTCCTTACCCCATTCCGGGAACCACTTAACATCCTCGGAGGCACGAACGGCATCCTCCTTAAAATCATCAACGGAGCAGAACCACTGAGAGGTTGCTCTGAAGATAACCGGCTTATGACAACGCCAGCAATGAGGATATTGGTGAATGATTTTTTGAAGTGCAAAAAGATTGCCTGTTTTTTCAAGGTGCTCGGCTATCGGCTTATTTGCCTGCTCGGTGGTAAGCCCTGCAAACTGACCTGCCTCCTCGGTAAGAACGCCCTTTGCATCTACCGGAACGATAATCGGAATTTCCGGATAATTTTTGCAAACTACAAAGTCCTCAACACCGTGACCGGGAGCGGTGTGAACACAGCCGGTGCCCGATTCGAGAGTTACATGATCGCCGACGATAACAAGCGAAGTTCTGTCTATAAACGGATGTTGGCACTTCATATATTCAAGCTCATTGCCCATAATCGTGCCGACGATTTCGTAATCAGATTCCGCAACGCCCCTTGCCTCCATGGCAGAAGCCACAAGATCCGTTGCCATAACATAATATTCATTGCCGCTTTTAACGAGCGAATATTCAAAGCTTGGACCAACACAGATTGCAACGTTTGCAGGCAAGGTCCAGGTGGTAGTTGTCCAAATAACGAAATAGGTGTTTTCAAGATCCGCACCCATTGCCGAAAGCTTGCCCAAATCATCCGTTACATTAAATTTAACATAGATGGAATGGCAGGGATCCTCGGCATATTCGATTTCGGCTTCCGCAAGCGCGGTGTTGCAATCGGGGCACCAATAAACGGGCTTTAAGCCCTTATAGATATAGCCTTTTGTTGCCATTGCGGCAAAAACCTTAATCTGCTCTTCCTCAAAATCCTTTGTGAGGGTAATATAGGGATTATCCCATTCGCCTATTACACCGAGGCGCTTAAAGCCTTCACGCTGAAGGTTAACAAAGCCTAGAGCTGTTTCGCGGCAGATTTTGCGAAGCTCCAAATCGGAAATATTCGTTTCTGCGGAGATATGCGCTTCTTTTCTTGCCTTAAGCTCCGTGGGAAGACCGTGAGTATCCCAACCGGGAACATAGGGGGATTTAAAGCCCGTCATATTCTTATATCTTACGATAAAATCCTTTAAGGTTTTATTGAGTGCATGACCGATATGAATATCGCCGTTTGCATACGGAGGACCGTCATGAAGCACAAAAAGCGGCTTGCCGTCGTTATGCTCCATCAGCTTTTCATATTGATCGTTTTCATACCATTTTTTTTGAATTTCCGGCTCACGCTGCGGAAGCGAAGCGCGCATGGGAAATTCCGTTTTCATCATGTTAAGTGTGTTTTTATAATCCATTGTTATCATCAACCTTTATTTGATTATTTCTTTTTCTTTTTAAAGAAGCCCTTAAATTTTGAGCCTTCGTCTTCATCATCGTCCTCATCCGGGGGGATAAGGCTGATTTTTTCGTTTGTTCTGTATTGCCCCTCGGGTTTCACATGGAAGAAATCTTCAAAAGGAAGATGCTCCTGCTTTTCTTCGGGTGCGGAATTATCCTGCGAGAATGCGGCAACCGCGCTGTGAACATCGGCAGGTTCTTCATCCTCTTCGGGTTCATTCGGTTCTGCAGCATCGGCAGCAGTTTCGGGCTCGGCTTCCTCAAGTTCGTATTCAACTTCCTCGGGAATCGGTCCCTCTGCCGCTTTTGTGTTTATATCAATAAATTCATCGGCATGTGCCGCCTCTTCGTTTTCTGCTTCATCCGCCGGAATTTCCTGTGCAGGCTCAGCTTCATCAATTTCAAGATTTTCAGATTTTCCCACTTCGGTTTCCGCTTCCTTTACTGCTTCGGAAGCGGTTTCCGGCTCTGCTGTTTCCTGCGAATTCGGCTCGGATTCTTCGGCTTCCTCTGCCGAAGTTTCGGATTCATCTATAGACTGTTGCATATCACTTGCCTTTGCCGAAGCGGCTTCAAATTCCCGTTCTGCCTCCTCAATGGCATTTTCAAGTTTATCGTCGGCATCGGATTTGTTGTAAGCAGCCATATCGGAAAGCCTGCCGAGCTGATCTTCATAAAGGGAAATGAGCCTACCCTTAAATGCTTCGGCTTCGGCTTTAAGGGATTCTGCCAAATTACCGTAATGCTCCTTTTCTTCCTTGGCTTTTGTGATAAGCTGCTTGGAAATTGCCTTTGCCTCTTCCAAAAGGGCTGCGGAATCCGCTTTTGCCCCTGCAGTTTCCTTATCTGCCTTTTCCTTTGCCTCGGAAAGAATTTCGCCGGCAGCCTCTGTTTTTTCCTTGGTTAGCTTTGCTGCGTATTCACGGGCGTCAGAAATAATTTTTTCGGCTTTTTCTTTAGCGTCCGTTACCGTGGCCTGAACTGCGCGTGCGCTTTCGGAAAGCAAATCATCTGCCTTTTCCTGCGCTTTTTTCTTAACTTCGGTGGCTGCTTTTTGCGCCGTAAGCAAAGTGTCTTTAATTGAATCTTCTTCTTCCCTGTATTCTTCTATTCTGGAAGCAAGGATTTCCATTTTTCTGTAAAGTTCTTTATTTTCGTCATAAATGGCGATAAATGATTCTTCTATTTCCTTAATGAAAGCATTTGTTTCATCAATATCATAACCGTATTGTGCTTTTGAAAGCACTTTTTCCCTGATTTGCGCAGGTGTTATCATAATTTATCTCTCCTCCTTAATATTGCGGTTTTAATACATTATCATGCCGTTGTTTTCAAGCTCATCTATAAGATCGCCCATAACATCCACATTATATGGGGTAATGATATAAGTGCTGTTTGCAACTCTTTTGATTTGACCGTTATTTGCATATGCAACGCCGCTTAAGAAATCAAGCAAGCGGCGGGCAATATCCCTGTTTGTGGATTCAAGATTAAGCACAACCGTGCGTTTTTCATTAAGATTATCGCCGATTGCCGCAGCATCCTCAAACCTTTCCGGCTTAACGAGCACAACCTGAAGCTGCGCCGTTGTGTGAATATTAACAACCTTATCGGATTCCGCGCGTGTGCGGTGAATCTTTTCGGGCTTTTCCTCTTTGGGCACCCTCACGCTTTTATGCTTTTCCCTTTTTGGCGGTGCCGGCATGGAATAGCCCGGATTTTCATCGTAAAAATCATCAAATTCATCTTCGTCGTTATCACGAAGTATCTCGGTGAATTTATCCAAAAATCCCATTTGATTTACCTCCCTGCTTAATAATATTTTCTGGCGCCGAATATTGCGGAGCCCACTCTGACTATATCGGAACCCTCGGCAATTGCAGCCTTGTAATCGCCGCTCATGCCCATTGAAAGAATTTCCATATCTATATTATCTATTTTTTTATCTTTAATGTCAATGAAAGATTGGCGAAGTGCGGCAAAATATTTGCGCACCTGTGTTTCGTTTTCGCAAACCGGCGGAATTGCCATAAGTCCCTTTATTCTGATATTCGGCAATTCGGATATCATATAAAGCGTTTCATCCAGCTCGGCAGGGGTTAAGCCGCTTTTGCTTTCTTCCATGCCGATATTAACCTCGGCAAGGCAATTTACGGTAAGCCCCTTTGCGGCAGCCACTCTTGAAATTTCCTTTGCAAGCTTAAACGAGGAAACGGATTCAATCATATCCACCTCGCCGACTATTTGGCGCACCTTATTTGTTTGCAAATGACCTATCAAATGGCGTTCGACGCCATTCAGCTCAAGTTCGTCCTTTTTACCCAAATATTCCTGAACTCTGTTTTCGCCTATCAAATCGGCGCCGAGCTCAAGCGCTTTGTTAATATAAGGCGGCTCAACCGTTTTGGTTACGCACATAAGGCGCACGGCATTTTCGCTTCTGCCGGCTTTAACGGCGCATTCCTTAACGCTTTCAAGAATTCGCCTGTAATTTTCCCCAACCGATTTAAGCCTTTCTTCATCAAGTATATACTTTCCCATCGCGAAGCTCCTTTCCCCGGGTTATTATTTGGTCGTAAAGGCGAATACCGTCTGTGTTTTTCGCATCATACTCAAGCACAACATAATCGCCCTGAGTGTAAAGCACTTCTGCCTTGCGCCATTCCACAACGGAAGCCACAAGGGCGTAAACGCCTTTTTCGCCGTTATTCACATGCACGGCAGACGCCGGCATTTTTATTCCCTCGTAAGAATTGAGGCGAAGCTCAATATCCGCCGTTCTTAACGAGGCTATATCGCTATTCATTTCGCTGCATTCAAGCACAAGAGCAGTTTTTTGAACACCGGGCTGTTTTTCAGCACCGCTCACTATTTTGCAGGAATACACATGATCCGTGCCGGAAACGGAAACATCTATTTTTTTTCCGTTTTCAAGCCCTTTTATCTGAGACGGCTCAACTATTGCGCAAAAATACCATTCAAAGCTTGTGATAAGCTTGCCGAGCGACTGCGTGGCTTCGGTATCGTCCGCTTCGTCAATCCACTGCTGCAGAGTTTCAACGCCGATACCCGAAGAAATTGCCGAATAATCGAACGATTCTTCCAATCCGTCCGTATAGCTTGAAAAAATCCCGGATTCATCCGCCTGCACATAGCCCGTGGGCTTGCATTCATTTTCGTTTATTGCATTCATCTTTTCCTCAATTTCTTTCATCACCGAGGAAAAATCAATATTATCACCCACCAAAATCTGAATTCTGGTGAATTTATCGTTAAGTTCGGAGCAATAATCCTCCGCAGTTTGCACCTTGCCGGCGGCATTTGCACGCACAAGACCGTTTATATCCGTGATAACATCCTTGTTTAAAGATTCCACATCGGTTGCCTGCCCGACTGCCTGGCTTTGCATAGCATCATAATACTCAAGCTGCTCTTCAAGACTTTTATAGGTTGAATATTGCCTGGCACTTTCGGAATCCGAAAAGATTTTTGCGATTTCGCCGCCCTTATTTACCTTTTCGCAATCATCAACGGAAGCTGCCGTAACGGCATTGTCGCCGGCAGAAACAACCTTTTCGTTTCGCACGGCAAGAGCCTTTGCCTGCACGGTTTCATACACGGTGGAAACAACCGCCGTTTGTGTTTTCAGGCGCACATTGAAAATTCCGTAAAGCTGCACGGCAAGATAGGCAACAATTAAAAAAACAACAAAGCCCATTGCAAGCCATTCTTTATTCAGTTTAAGCGTTTTCTTTCTTTTAACGCCCTTTGCTTTTTCATTGCTTTCCATTTATAAAATCCCTGCTTAAATTTACGGCTTTTTCGGCAAACTTGTCATAACCGAGCTCATCCGCATAAAGCCACACGGCGTTTTCACGCCTTTTAAACCATGTGATTTGCCGCTTTGCATAGCGGCGTGTTTCGCGCTTTATTTTTTCAAGGGCTTCGGCAAGCGAAATCTCACCCGCAAAATACGGAGCAAGTTCCTTGTGCCCGATTGCCTGTGCGGCGGTTTTGCCGCCGGAGGCAAGATTTATTTTTGCCTCCTCAACAAGACCGGCTGCAACCATTTGATCCACCCTTGCATTTATTCGGGAATAAAGCAAATCCCGATTTTTGAAGCCGATAACAAGATACAGCGTTTCATAAGGCGACTTCTGCCTTGAAAGCAAATCCTGCTCGGTTTTTGTTTTTCCCGTGGAATAATATATTTCAAGAGCGCGAACAACGCGCTTTTTATTGTTTTTATGAGTTTTTTGCGCCTCTGCCGGATCGATTTGCAAAAGGCGGGAATAAAGTTCATCCTCATCAAGTGCCGAAAGGCGGGTGCGAAGTTCCTCATCCGGATTTGCGGAGGAAAACGAGATATTATCAACAAAGCTGTCTATAAACAGCCCGGTGCCGCCGGCAATAACAGGCACGGAGCCTGCCGCCGTAATTTGCGAAACGGCTTTTTTTGCCGCATTGCAAAAATCCGAAACGGAAAAAGAAGAGGAGCGTTCCAAAAATTCATTAAGCATATGCGGCACGCCCTGCATTTCCTGCGTTGTGGGCGCCGCCGTGGCAATACCCATACCTTTATAAACCTGCATTGAATCGGCGCAGATAACCGAGCCGCCCACAGCCTTTGCTATTTGAACGGCAAGAGCCGTTTTTCCGCTTGCCGTGGGACCTGCCACAACTATAAGCTTTGTTTTATCCATATCACTGAATTCTGCCAAACTGCTTTTCGATTTCATATTTTGAGAATTTTATCATAACCGGTCTGCCGTGGGGGCAATATCTGATATCCGGCATGGAGAGCAGCTTTTTAACAAAAAGCTCCCTTTCCTGCGCTGATGTGTGATCGCCGCCCTTAACCGCACCGCGGCACGAGGCTGAATGAAAAATCCAATCCATTCTGTCCGGCTCAATATCCGTTTTATGCTCCAGCAGCTTTTGGGCAATTTCAAGGATTAAATCCTTAACATCATCCCCGTCAAGCAACGATGGCGTTTCGCGCACGATAACAGTGCTGTTGCCGAAGTCCTCAACGGAAAAGCCGCATTTTGAAAGCAAATCCAAGTTTGAAACGATACAGTCATATTCATCCGGCGCAAGCGAAACGGCGACGGGCGAAAGAAGCATTTGCGACGCTATACCGCTGCTTGCAGCCTCTGCCTTAAAGCGCTCAAAATTCATTCTTTCGTGTGCCGCATGCTTATCGATATAATAAAGATCGTTTTTGATTTCGATTATTATGTAGGTATTAAAAGCCTCGCCCACTATTTTAAATTCGGGCGCAACCTCGCTTTCCTCCACCACAAAAACAGAATCGCTTTTATCTGCGGCTGAAATTTCACTCGGTGCGGTGTGCAAAGTGTTTTCGCGAACTTCACCGCCGTTTTGCGGCGCAAACGCCTGCGCTTTTTCGTTTTCAGCAAACTCGTGCTTTTCGCCGGCATTGCCTGAGGGCTTTGCAGAATTGGAAAAATCAATTTTTACAACGGTTTTTTTATCATCGTCGTGCAACTTTTCCTCATCCGAAAATGCCGAATTTGAAGTTATTCTGTAATCGGCAGGGTTGCCGTAGCTTTCTTTTCTGCGATGAACCGTGTATTCGGAGGAATCCGCCAAATTCCAAGCGGTATTGTTTGAAGCCGGGCGAACCGTGCTGAATTTCATTTGCGACGGCTGCGGCGGCTTAACGCCGAAATCTATTTTTGCGGAGCTTTTTTCAAGATTTTTGTAACTTCTGCCGCTTTCATCGGAATAAAATGCGGCTTCTTTAATGCTGTTTTGCGTTTCAACGGCTGTTTTAACTCCGTAATAAACCAAATCAAACACGGGGCGCTCGTTAACAAAGCGCACCTCCGTTTTAGCCGGATGCACATTGACATCCACCAGCTTTGTATCCATTTCTATATTTAAAATGCAGGCAGGATATCTGCCCACCATTATTGAATTTTTATATGCCTGCTCCAACGCAGCCATTGCCGTACCGCTTTTAACAAGCCTGCCGTTTATGAAGAAAAACTGCATTGCGCGGCTTTTTCTTGATTGGTGAGGTCTTGAAACAAAGCCCGTTATGCGCATGGAATTCAGCGAATAATCAACGGGAATTAAAGTGTCGGAAAGCTCCGATCCGAAAACGGAATAGACGGTGCCCTTTAAATCGCCGTTGCCCGAGGTGAGCATAACCTGCCTGCCCTCGCGGATGAAGCGAAACGAAATTTCGGGATGGGAAAGCGCAATTCTGTCTGCCACGCCCTGAACGGCATTACCCTCCGTTACATCCTTTTTGAGGAATTTCATTCTTGCCGGCACATTAAAAAATATATCGCGCACAACAACGGTGGTGCCTGCCGGGCAGCCTGCCGGTGAAAAATCCTTTTCCTCGCCGCCGCAGATTTCATAGCGTGTGCCGATTTCATCTGCTGCGGTTTTGGTGAGCATTTCCACCTTTGCAACCGCGGCGATGGATGCCATTGCCTCGCCCCTGAAGCCGAGCGTGCCGATCGAATTAAGATCTTCGCTTTTTGCGATTTTTGATGTGGCGTGAGAAATAAAGACCTTTTGCACATCGTCGCGCGCAATTCCGCTGCCGTCATCCGTTATGCGAATATAGGTTGTGCCGCCGTTTTTGATTTCAAGCGTTATGTGCTTTGCGCCGGCATCGATTGAATTTTCAATCATTTCCTTAACAACGCTCATGGGCCGTTCAACCACTTCGCCTGCGGCGATAAGATTATAGACCTCTTTCGGTAAAATATTTATAACAGACATTTATTTCTCACTTCCTTTACAGGATATTCGGCGGTATTAAAGCTCCTCCGCCTTTTTCTTTAAATCATAAAGCGTTTGCATTGCTTCAATGGGCGTAAGCGTGTTCACATCCGTGGCTTTTAATATTTCGAGGATTTCGTTTTTGCCGTTTGCCGCAAAATTATATTGAATATCCTCTTCATCCTCAAGCACGGCGTCCTCCGCCTTAAATTCTATGTCGATTTTATTTTGCTCCAGCTCTTTTAAAATCACCTTTGCCCTGCGAACCACCGAATCAGGCACGCCTGCAAGCTTTGCAACCTCAATACCGAAACTTTCATCGGCGCCGCCGCGCACAATTCTGCGCAGGAAAGTGATATCGTCGCCGCGCTTTTTAACGGCAATCGAATAATTCTTAACACCGTCAAGCAAACCTTCCATTGCGGTAAGCTCATGATAATGGGTGGCAAAAAGCGTTTTTGCGCCGAGCGTTTTCTTTTTGCACACAAATTCCAAAACAGCCCTGGCAATGCTCATGCCGTCAAAAGTGGAGGTGCCCCTGCCGATTTCGTCAAGAATAATCAGGCTGCTTTGCGTGGCGTTTTTAAGAATATCCGAAACCTCACTCATTTCAACCATAAATGTGGAGCGACCCGTTGCCAAATCATCGGCTGCGCCGACTCTGGTAAACACGGCGTCCACAATGCCGATATCAGCCGAGCGTGCAGGCACGAAAGAGCCGATTTGCGCCATAATCACAATCAGCGCAATTTGGCGCATATAGGTTGATTTACCTGCCATATTCGGACCCGTGATAATCATGCAGCGGTTTTCAGAAGTGTCAAGCACCGTATCATTAGGCACGAAAGGTGCGCCGTTCATAATCGCCTCCACAACAGGGTGGCGACCGTCCTTAATATCAATCACGCCGTTTGTTGAAATTTGCGGGCAGCAATAATTGTTTGTTACGGCAACTTCGGCAAGGCTTGCCAAAGTATCAAGCACGGCAAGTGCTTTTGCCGTTTTTTGAATGCGCTGCGTTTCTTGGGAAATCGTTTCGCGCACGGTGCAAAACACCTGATATTCGAGTGCCACGGAGCGATCCTTTGCGCCCACTATTTTGCCCTCAAGTTCTTTTAATTCCTGGGTTATATATCTTTCACAATTTGTGAGAGTTTGCTTTCTTATGTAGGTTTCGGGCACCATATCCTTATATGAATTGGTGACCTCGATATAATATCCGAAAACGCGGTTGTAACCCACCTTCAGCTTCGGAATTCCCGTTTCCTCGCGCTGGCGTGCCTCTATTGCGGCAACAACGCCTGCACCGTCCTGCATAACGGCACGAAGCTCGTCCACCTGCTCATTATAACCCGATTTTATCATTCCGCCTTCGCGAACGGTAAGCGGCGGTTCGTCGGATATTGCGCGGTCTATAAGATTTTCAACATCCTCAAGCAAATCTATGCCGCTGCTTATATCTTTAAGCAATGCGCTTTGGCTGCCTGCCAAAAGCGATTTTATCTGCGGCAGCCTTTGCACGGTTTGCTGAAGCGATTTAAGCTCCTTTGCATTTGCCGTGGAATAGGCAATGCGCGTCATCAGCCTTTCCATATCGCTGATGCCGGAAAATGAGGTTCTGAGTTTATCGCGCAGCTCGGGATTATCGGCAAGCTCGCCAACGGCATTTTGCCTTTTAATTATCTGCGCGGCAGACATAAGCGGCCTTTCAAGCCAGTTTCTTATCATTCTGCGCCCCATCGGGGTTTTTGTTTTATCAAGCACCCAAAGCAACGAATGCCTTTTATCACCCGTCATCATTGATTTTGTGAGTTCAAGATTGCGGCGTGCATTCATATCAAGCTTTAAATACTGATCGCTTTCAAAATAATCGATATCCGCCGGGGTTTCGATTTCGTCTTTTTTCTGCACATCTTTAAGATAGCCGATAACCGCACCGAGAGCGCGCACAACGGGCTTGCTGCTACCGAGTGAAAGACTTGAAATTTCATCCTTTTTAAGAGTTTCGAGAATAAGCTCAGTTGCGGCATTGTAATCGAATTTTTCATCATCAAGCAATTGCGCCTGCGTGCCGTTTCGCGATTTAAGAAAATCTGCGGCATGCGTGTAATCAAGCGCAGAAGAATTGACAAGCACTTCTTTCGGCATATATGCGGAAAGCTGATCGATTATTTTGTTTTCGCTGTCAGCGCCCTTAATAGCAGTTAAGTGAAACTCTGCGGTGGATACATCGGCAAAGCACAGCCCGGTTTCTTTATCGTCACGGCAGATGCAGCAAAGATAATTATTGGTGGAATCATCAAGCATATTGCCCTCTATCACCGTGCCGGGGGTTATGATTCTTACAACATCTCTTTTAACAAGCCCTTTAACAAGCTTCGGATCCTCAAGTTGCTCGCAAATTGCCACCTTGTAGCCGCGGTTAACAAGCTTTGCGATATAAGAATCCGCCGAGTGAAACGGCACGCCGCACATCGGCGCACGCTCATCCATGCCGCATTCCTTGCCCGTGAGCACCAAATCAAGCTCATCTGCGGCGGTTTTGGCATCGTCAAAAAACATCTCGTAAAAATCACCGAGGCGGAAAAAAAGCAGCATGCCGGGATACCGGCTTTTAACATCGAAATACTGTTCCATCATCGGAGACAATCCGCCGTTCTTTTTTGCTGCCATATTTTTCCTCCTCCGTTTTACGGGCATTGCCCGTGATTATCTGTTTAATATTGCAAAGCGCATTCGGCTTGCAATATTGATTCGGCAGCGTTTTCTGCCGCCGTATCAAAATTTAAATTTGCCTCAATCAGTGGCAACCGCCGCAGGTTGAGCAATTATGTGTGCAAGCCTCTTCGGGAACCTCGCAGGTTTCAGGATCTTGACCGTCAAAGAAAAGGCCTATCATTTTGCTGATATACTGAGCCATTTCCTCCATTTGAGAAGCAGCGGCCGAATAAGCCTCCATATTCTCGTTTTTCATAATTTCCTCATAAAGAGCGGAATATTGCTTTTGCAAATCTTCGATTTTGGCACTGTCTGCCTCGTCGCCCTTGCCTGCCTCTTGCTGATATTTAAGCGACAAAAGCTGCATTTCCTGCATTTGATTTTGAAGGCTTTCATCCTCGTCGTTTTTTGCCGCTGCGGCTTTAAGAGCTGCAAAGCGGGGATCGCTTTGAATTTCCTTGCCGAGTTGGCGGAGTGTTTCTTCCAAACCCATTGTGATAAATTTCCTTTCTTTTTTCATTCTGCCAAACGGCCCTTGAGCACATATGTCATCGGCTCTGTTACCGTTAAATTGAGGAAAGAGCCAATCACATCTTCGCTTCCCTCAAATTCTATAATCAAATTACCGTCCGTTCTGGCGGCAATGTAATTATCACCGGCCTTGCCTTTCCCGTAAGCAAAGCATTTAAAAGTTTTGCCGGCATATTTTTGCATATTTTCTGCCGAAATTTTTTCCTGCACGGCAAGCAGCTCGCGAAGCCATTTACCCTTTTCCTTTGCCGAAATCGGATCTGCAAGCTTTGCGGCGAGAGTGCCCTCGCGCGGTGAATAAATAAATGTGAAAAGCGAGGTGAATTTAACCTGCTCTATAAGCGAAAGCGTGTCGCAAAATTCTTCGTACGTTTCGCCCGGAAATCCGACTATGATGTCGGATGTTATTGAAAGTTCGTCGCCCATAAGCTGCTTGGCATAATCGATTAGTTCCAAATATTTTTCCCTGGTGTAGCTTCTGTTCATGGCGCGAAGCACACGGTTGTTGCCGCTTTGAAACGGCAGGTGCAAGTGCTTTGCAACTTTATCGCAGGACGCCATCGTTTCCAAAAGCTCTTTGGTGCAATCTTTCGGATGGCTTGTCATAAACCTGATCCTGAAATCGCCGTCAATACCGTTTATTGCCCTCAAGAGCTCGGCAAAGCTGACACGCGGTTCAAGATCCTTGCCGTATGAATTAACATTTTGCCCCAGCAGGGTGATTTCTTTATATCCCTCTGCCACAAGTTCCTTTGCCTCTTTAATAACATCCGCCGCTTCGCGGCTGCGCTCGCGACCGCGAACATAGGGCACAATGCAATAGGTGCAAAAATTATTGCAGCCGTACATTATCGGAATCCATGCTTTTTTATCATTGTCACGAAGCACGGGAACGCCTTCTGCGATGGCGCCGTCCGTATCGGGCAGTTCAAAAACTCTTTTCTTGCGCGTAAGTGCCTCAAACAAAAGCTGCGGCAGCTTATAAACAACATGCGTGCCAAACACAAGATCCACAAAAGGATAGCTTTTTTTGATTTTATCGGCGATATGCTTTTGCTGCATCATGCAACCGCAACACGCAATGATAACGCCGGGATTTTCAAGCTTATATGATTTAAGCATTCCCACATTGCCGAAAACACGGTCCTCCGCATGCTCGCGCACGGCGCAAGTGTTAAAAATAATAAGCTGTGCCTCGGTGCGTTCATCGGTGAAGCCGTAGCCCATCTCGGCAAGCATGCCTTTTATATGTTCACTGTCTGCCACATTTTGCTGGCAGCCGTAGGTTACTACGCAGGCAAGCGGCGGGGCACTGTATCTTTTTGAAATAACGGAATTTACCTTAGTGCAAAATTCACGCTGACGCAAAAGCTCGTAATCGCTTACAACAGCAGTTTTTCTGCCGGGATTTTCCATTAAATCCCCCTCCTTTTCTGCTTTTTTCGATTTGGAATACGCAGTTACTCACACTATTCCATAATATTTTTAATTATATCAAACACAGAGCGCATATTCAACAGCTATTTATTAAATTATTAAAAATAATATATAATAAAGGGACTTTCGCGGCTTGCACTTTTTGCGCATATTTGATAAAATTACTGATTGTTAAAACTTTTATCGGCAATTGCCGAACGAAAGGCGGAAATTATGCTTAAAAAGAGAGGCGCAGGGGTGCTTTTTCACATCAGCTCAATGCCCGGTGATTACGGGGTCGGCGTGTTTGATGAAAACGCCCTGCATTTTATTGACAGAATAAGCGAAATGGGTTTCACATATTGGCAGGTGCTGCCGTTTAACCCGCTTGACGGCGCAAACAGCCCCTATTGCTCGCCGAGCGCATTTGCCGGCAACTACCTTTTCATCAATCCAAAAGGGCTTGTTGAGGACGGGCTTGTGACCGAAGCGGACGCAGCAGAAAACATTTACACCGGCTCGCCCTACACGGCAGACTACGAATTTGCCGCCGAACACAGATACAGGCTGCTGAAAAAGGCGTTTTTGAGTATTGACAACGAAACGGCAAAAAAGATAAAGCAATTCGAGCTTGAAAACCCGTGGCTTACCGACTATGCCGTTTTTATGGCGGTTAAGGAGCAAAACGACGGTGCACCGTGGTGGCAGTGGGACGAAAATCAGGCGCGATATTTTAACTGCGTTAAGGATATTTTTTCATATGAGGAAAGCGCGGCTTTTTGGAAATTTGTGCAATACATTTTCTTTAAACAATGGTTTGAAATAAAGGAATATGCCAACAAAAAAGGCATTGCCGTTATCGGCGACATGCCGTTTTATGTGGCAATGGACAGCGTTGATGTTTGGGCTGATTTGCCGCTTTTTGAAATAGACGGAAAAACGCTGACGGCAAAAAAAGTAGCAGGCGTGCCGCCCGATTATTTCAGCGAAAACGGGCAGCTTTGGGGCAACCCGATTTACAATTGGAAAGCCATGAAAAAAGACGGCTATAAATGGTGGCTTTCACGCCTTGGTGCGGCACTTAAAACATACGACATTGTGCGCATAGACCATTTCAGGGCTTTTGCAAGTTATTGGGAAGTGCCGGCAGACGCCGAAACGGCAAAAACGGGCGAATGGAAAACGGGTCCCGGCATGGATTTATTCAGCAAAGTGTTTGAAAAATTCCCGAATGCCCCCGTTATTGCTGAGGATTTGGGAGTTTTCGGCGAGGATGTTACGCAGCTGCTTAAAGACACGGACTTTCCGGGCATGAAAGTGGTGCAGTTCGGCTTTGACCCGAATTCCGATTCAAGCCACATGCCGCACAACGCCACGCAAAACAGCATAAATTATGTTGGCACGCACGACAACAATACCCTGCTCGGCTGGCTTTGGGAAGCAAGCGAGGCAGAGCGCAGATTTGCGCTTGATTATGCCGGATTTGAGGGCGATAATTGGGGCGAGGGCGGTTATCGAAGCCCATCATGCCGCAAGATAATCGAATGTGTTTGGCGCAGTTCTTCAAATGTGGCAATAATCGCATTTCAGGATATGTGCGGCTTCGGAGCAGACGCAAGAATGAACATCCCCGGGGTGCCGGATAAAAATTGGCGTTTTCGCACAACGCGCGAAACAATTGACTGTGCAGACGGCGATTATTTTCGAAAAATCAATTCAACATATCGCCGAATGTACCCGGTTTTCGACGAAGAATAAAGCAAAGCATAAAAAGCAAGCAATCCCCCTCGTGTAGAATAAACTGCACAAGGGGGATTTCATTTTGCCGTAATTTGAACGCTGTGCAAAAAGCGTTGTCAACAAAGCTCCGACCGCATAGAATGATATGAAGCTCGCTTCAAATATTCTGAAAAGGAGTTTTTTTATGGCAAACAACATCATCGAAGCAGGCGAAACGCGTATTAACGAAGCCGTTTGCATAGACACAAAGCGGATTTACGACAGCTGCGTTTCCAAGGATTGCCTGGAGGATTTGCGGGTAACATTTTTTTCGCGCAGCCAACGGCTTATAGACGAAGCGGTAACGGTTAAATGCCGCGAATGCGAGGTTGCCTCCGTTTCCGTTGATTTGGAAGAAGTGCCGTTTAACAGAGGCTATTATTCCGTTGACATCACATTTTATTTTCGCCTTGAATTTGATACTTATTCAGCACCGTGCACAACGCCCGAGGTGGCAGTCGGATATGCACAATTCACCAAAAAGTGCATACTTTACGGTTCGGACGGAAAGGTAAAGGTTTTTGTTTCAAACCCCGTTTCCGAAGTCACGGATTGCCCCGAAGCACCGCAATACACAAATCCTGCCTGCAAAGTTCAGGCGGTTGACCCCGTTATTTTGGCGTGCAACACGGTTGATTTGTGCGATTGCTGCATTCCGCTTTCCACATCATTTCCGCAATCCGTTTTGCAAAACACGCAGGACACCGTGCCGAGCGCAGGAGCAGCAAAGGCAGTGCTTGTTACCTTGGGGCTTTTCAGCATTGTGCAGATGGAACGGGACGTGCAAATTCTTATTCCGGCATATGATTATTGCATTCCTGAAAGAGAGTGCGAATGCAACACGCAAAATCCGTGCGACACTTTCCAAAGCATAGAATTTCCCGTGGATGAATTTTTCCCGCCGGAAAAAGAAGATACTTCGGCGTGCTGCTGTGATTCAAGCGCAAACGGCAACTGATTAAATCGGCTTTTCGGAGAAATATAAAAATTTCGGCAATACGAAGGCAGATTATTTCGGTAATATGAAAAGGGATTACGGCTCTCCGTAATCCCTTGATTTTTTATAAATACGCTTTATGCAAACTCAAATTTTTTCAAGTTTGGCATAATTCGCCATCAGTTTTTTGGTGCCTGCGCGGTCAAAAGCCACTTCAAGCATTGTATCATTGCCCATTGCCCTGGCAGAGAGCACTACACCCGTGCCGAACGCCTTATGGCGCACCGTGTCGCCTGCTGAATAGCTTTGAGCCGAAACGGAAGCACCGCCGACCTGCCCAAATTTGTGAGCCGCCGACGAAGACGAACTGTGTGCCGGCTGAGTGAACGCACCGAATTTCGAATGAGGCACATAGCTTTGCACGGTAATATCCTCCGTTACACCCACCGGAATTTCACGCAAAAAACGCGACGCCTGATTGCGATTCGTGGTGCCGTAAAGCATTCTGCGGCGTGCATTAAGCAGATAAAGTTTTTCCTTTGCCCTTGTGATGCCCACATAGGCAAGGCGGCGTTCTTCTTCCAAATCCTCCTCGTTAAAAACGGATTGGCTGCCGGGGAAAATACTTTCCTCCATTCCGGGAATAAACACAACGGGAAATTCAAGGCCTTTTGCCGCATGAAGAGTCATAAGCACAACGGCGTCATCATCCTCATTATATGAATCTATATCCGAAACGAGCGCAACATCCTCCAGGAAATCGGAAAGCTCAAAATCCTCTTCCTCCTCCTGATATTTCACAAACATTGAGGAAAGCTCGTTTATATTGTTTTTTCTGTCCTCCGCGGTTTCGGGATCTTCCTCAAGCCAGTCGAAATACTTTGTTTTTTCCAGCACTTCCTGCAAAAGATCCGAAAGCGGCATTTCATCATCAAGGCAATTTTGAAAATGCCTTATCATTGCGGCAAAAGCCTGCAATTTTTGAGCGGCACGCAAGGTTTTTTGAAATTCATCGGCGCGCTCGCAAACCTCAAACGCAGATATGCCGAGTCCCGTTGCAATTTCCATAACATAGGCAAACATAGTGTCACCTATTCCCCTTTTGGGCACATTGATAATTCTTTGCAGGCGCACATTGTCAGCCGGATTGTTGATAACGGCAAAATAGGAGATAATATCCTTGATTTCCTTGCGGTCAAAGAATCTGTTTCCACCGATAACCTTGTGCGGAATGCCGCTTTTTGCAAATGTGATTTCTATGTTTCGCGACTGAGCGTTCATTCTGTAAAGCACGGCATGGTCGCTCATTTTTCTGCCGTTTTTAACATTTTTAACGATTTCCTGCGCAATGAACTTTGCTTCGTCTGCCTCATCCTCAAGCGTGTTGAAAATGATTTTTTCGCCGCCGCCGGATTGCGTCCACAAATTCTTGCCCTTGCGGTTTTTGTTGTTTGCGATAACGGCATTTGCCGCGTCAAGAATATTTTGTGTGGAACGGTAATTTTGCTCCAGCCTGATAACGCGGGCGTTTTTATATTGGTTTTCAAACGAAAGAATATTTTCTATCGTTGCACCTCTGAAACGGTAAATACTTTGGTCGTCGTCGCCCACAACACAAATATTATTATATCCGCCGGCAAGCAGAGAAACCAATATGTATTGCGCGTGCGAGGTATCCTGATATTCATCCACCATAACATATTTAAACTGCTTTTGATAAAGCTCCAGCACATCCGGATTGCCCTCAAGCAGTCGCACGGTGTTAAAGATGATATCGTCAAAATCCATGGCATCCGATTTTAAAAGCTCTTTTTGATAAAGCTCGTAGCAATCGGCAATGCGTGCCTTTCTGAAATCGTTTTGAGCCAATTTTTTATATTCTTCATAATCAACAAGGCCGTCCTTCGCCGAGCTGATTTCCGAAAGAATGGATTTATGGTGCAAAATTTTATCCGATATTTCAAGTGCCTTTTGGCAATGCTTCATCACTCTTTTTTGATCGTCCGTATCATAAATTGTGAAGTGGGAAGTGTAGCCGAGCCTGTCGGCAAATCTTCTTAAAATTCTGGCGCAGCAGGAGTGAAATGTGTAAGCCCAAATATCATTTGCCTCCGGACCGATTGCATTTATGAGCCTTTCGCGGATTTCGCCTGCCGCCTTGTTTGTGAATGTGATGGCAAGCACCTGCCACGGCAAGGCAAGACCGCTGCCGATTATGTGCTGAACTCTGTTTACAAGCACGGTGGTTTTGCCCGACCCTGCGCCCGCAAGAATTAAAAGCGGACCTTCGGTTTGATTAACAGCTTCCTGCTGCATTGCATTTAAAGCCATTTGATTACGCTGCCTTTCCGACTGCCGTTTTATTTAAGTGCCGTTCCCGTTGCAGTCCACACGGGGGGGCAGAGAATGTTTTTTGATTTGTGCGGCAAAATCGAACTCAATATGTAAACCTGCGATTAAGCCGAAAAAAAGGGTGTGTTTATCACACCCTTTAAGCCTTTTAAATTTAAATTATTTAAGTAGAGTAAGCAAAACGCCTGCCGCAACCGCCGAGCCGATAACGCCCGAAACATTCGGACCCATTGCATGCATAAGCAGGAAGTTGGAGGGGTTTTCCTTTTGACCCACCTTTTGGCTTACGCGAGCCGCCATAGGAACGGCTGAAACGCCTGCAGAGCCGATAAGCGGATTTACCTTGCCCTTTGTGAATATGCACATCAGCTTGCCGAAAAGAACGCCGCCTGCCGTGCCTACGGAGAAAGCAACAAGACCGAGAGCAATAATGAAAATCGAATTCAAATTCAGGAAGCTTTGCGCGCTTGTTGTGGCACCTACGGAAAGACCGAGCATAATCGTTATGATATTCATAAGCTCATTCTGAGCGGCTTTTGCAATTCTTTCGGTTCTGCCGCTTTCCTTAAGCAGGTTGCCGAACATAAGCATGCCAACAAGTGATGCCGCATCGGGAAGAAGAAGCGAAACGATAACCGTTACCATAATCGGGAACAGGATTTTTTCAAGCTTTGAAACGGAGCGCAAATTGCCCATAACGATGCTGCGCTCTTTTTTGGTGGTGAGTGCACGCATAA
Source organism: Clostridium sp. AF37-5 (assembly GCA_963625835.1). GTDB lineage: Bacteria > Bacillota > Clostridia > Oscillospirales > Acutalibacteraceae > Eubacterium_R. Next base: position 30,251 of record CAVFVA010000002.1, read on the forward strand.
TAGGCGGCTGAATAACGGGAACGAGCGCCATATATGAATATGCGGCAACGGCGATTGTGCCGAGCAATTCCGGAGCCAATTTTGAGGTTACAAAAATAGCCGTAGGACCGTCTGCACCGCCGATGATGCCGATTGAGCCGGCCTGTTGAGGCGTAAAACCGAAAAGGATTGCGCCGACATAAGTGATGAAAATGCCAAGCTGAGCCGCTGCACCGAGGATGAAGCTTGAGGGATTTGCAATAAGAGGAGCAAAATCCGTCATTGCGCCGATTCCGAGGAATATGAGCGGCGGATAAATTCCGGCTTTAACGCCGAAATACAGGAAATCCATCAACCCCGGCGTGCACACTGCGCCGGTGGTTTCATCCACCAATCTGCCTGCCAACAAATCTATAAAGCCCTGCAAATCGTGATATTGCACGGCAAGGTTTGCACCGGGAATATTTGCCAACAGCATGCCGAATGCGATGGGCACCATAAGCAAAGGCTCAAAGCCCTTCTTTATTCCGAGATAAAGAAGAACAAAAGCCACTAAAATCATGATTAAGTTTTTAAAACCGCCGTCTGCGGTGAAGAAATAGGCGTAACCGCTGTTTATTGCAATATCGGTTATTGCGCCCCAAACACCTTGTAAAATTTCCACAATAAAAGTCCTCCGATTAGCTGTTAAAACGGTCTTGCGTTATCTGCAGCCGCTGCTGCCGCCCACGGGTTTCTGCCTGCCGGCTTTTTAACCCTGATTGACCTGACGGTGAATGAGCTGCCGCCCTCATAAGCGGAAACGGCTGCCGTGATTGCAGCCACAACAGCAGGGTCTATGCCGCCTGCCGCAGGAGCTGCGGGAGCGGACGGTTTAACCGCCGAAGCCGCCGGCTTTTTTGCCGGAGCCGCCGGAGCCTGAGCCGCTTTGCTTTTTGATTTTTTTGATTTGCCTGTTTTAGACATTATTGCGCCGAAGCCCTTGAAAATAAAGATAAGAACAACCAAAACGAGCATAACGATAACTATGCCCGAAATAACAACCGTTGCCGTTTGAGTCCAATCAATTTTGGCTGCAACGGGAGATGCAATATTCAATAATTCTACACCGTGCATCATTTATCCCTCCGAAAATCCAAATTAGTAGTATTATAAAACAGTTGCCTCGGATTTTCAACCGTAAAATTATATTTTTATATATATTGTCAAAAAATTATCACTCCGCGGCAAAAATATTATACAACGCCTATTGATTTATTTTTAAAATCGCTTATAATATTATTAGCAATAACGCAAAACAAATTCAAAAGCCTGCAACGGCGTGTCCCAAAGGAGAATAATTATGAAAAAGGAAACCCTGCTCATAGCAATTTTTGTGGCACTTATTATTTTATGGATAACCGAAACACTGGGAATGCAAAAAACATCCCGCCTGCTCGGAGGCGCGATTGATGTGGCATTTTCCCTTTTAAGATAGCCTTAAACCTTGCGCACCCGCTCTTGGGGCACACTCCATAAAGAAGAATGTGGTTTAAGCTTTCTGAGTTTTGCCCGTTGCACTATTAAAAAAATCTGCCAATACGCAAGTATTGGCAGATTTTTGTTAATGCACCACGAACAAAATCAGTTCGCTTAAACTGCTTCGCACTCAAAAATCAAAGAAACGGATAAAAGACAAGGCATAAATTGCAGGGCAGGCTGCCGCCTTCACTGCAATTTTAACGCAGTATTTTGCCGTTTATTTGATTTATTGAGCAATTATTCTTTACGGAGTGCGCCCCTTTTCGGGTGCGTTTATTTTTTCGGTTAAATTTCAGCAAAGCCGCGCAGGAAACGCCCTGTTACGGCTTTTGCCGAAGCAGGGCGTTTCAGTTTGAAGCGGAGGAGCCAAAAGCCCCTCCGCTTATTATTTAACCTTTGCAGACAATATTAAATTATTTTCCGTAGCCGAGCGAGCCGATATATGCAACGGTTCTTTCATCGGAACGCAATATTTGATAAGATTGCGTTTCAAACAGATAATTGCCGTTTTCATCCATATATTCCTGCACGCCGCCCTCATAGCCTTTGATAATATTGCCGCGCTTTGAGAAATCAGCCTCCTCAAGTTCGGCGCGCTTTTTATCTGAAAGCTCCGATGCGAAGTGGTAATTCATTATATCACCGTACACAACAACATTCACGCTGCCGCGATAATACCAGTTCAATTGCGAAAACAGCTCACTTTCAGTAATAAGAAAATCGTTTTTGCTTTCCGAAAGCCTGTCCGAAATCAGCAATTTGCGCAATTCAAGAATTTGCTGTTCGGTTAAGGAATTTGAAAATGCACTGTCATACGAAGTTGAATATTCGCCTTCGCTGTCATAAGTCGTTTCGTCGGAATCATAACCGGCGAAATATGAATAATAAACATTCTTAAAATTATCTTCGCTGAGCGAGGTTTGATTGAGCACCTCTTCGTTTTGCACGGCGGCAACATATTCGTCAATAACCGCAGAATAGGCAACATCATATTTACGGGTGATTTTTTTGCCGTTTTTCAGCGTGTATCTTATTGTATAATTGAGAATGCTTTCGTTGTAATCACTCAAGCCTTCATTCATGCTGACATAATCGGCTCCGTTGCCCTCAAGATTTTTATAATAAAGCGCAGTTTTTTGGCGCGCATCGGCAGAAACGGTTTTTTGGTGCAAAGCGACAAGCTTTTCTGTGTTTTCCGGCTCGGTGATTTTATAAACGCCTTCATCATCCGAATAACCGATATAAAGCAAAGTGCTTAAATAATCTGCAAGCGGCACTGAATTACTGTACGGAAACTGCTCAACCTCAAGTTGTGCGCTTTCAACGGAATCTGCCGAGGGAACGGCGGCAACAAACGATTTTTCCGGCGGAAAATACGAAAACAGCAGCAGAACAAGCCCTGCGGCAGCGGTGGCAGCAACGCAAACGGCGCCGCGCTTTGTGTATGCCTTTTTAAAGAAAATTGCACAAAAAATAAGCCCGTTCACAGCCGCAGTGATAATTCCCACAACAGCAGTTACAAGAAAATTATCGGCAGCTTCAAAAAACACAAATCCGCCGAAAGCGAAAAGCACCAGCACAAGATACGGCATTACTTTTCCGCAAACGCCGCCCTCTGCAGTTTCGGCAGGGCGTTTTTTAAACACGGTTAAGCCTGCAAAATAAAGCAGCACTGCTGCCGCAAGCGAAACGGGAATGCAAATCAAGAGCGGCTTATAATTGGTGAATGACGAATTTAAAACATTTATAAACGCACCGATCGGGCTGATTGAGGTGAAGCTTTCATAATCTGCCATTATTCCCCACACAAGATTAAGCCTTGACGCCACGCCAACCGCGGCAATCAGCACGAACGACGCCGAAATTCCGCAAAGCACAAGATATTGAACAAGCTTTCCTGCCATTACCGCACAAAGCATAAATGCAGCCCAAAAGGCAAGCAATGCCGCCACTGAAAACAGTGTGTACATGCACACAAGCTTAAAATTACAGGAAAACGAAAACTTGCCGGAAACGCCGCCTAATTTTATTGCCGACACAATTAAGCTTGCAAGAACCGGTGCGGCAGCATTTACGGCAGCACCCATAATAAAAGCGGCATTAAACCTGTTTGACCTTTTTATAGGCGCGGAAAAATACGAATCGCAGGCTCTTTTGCTGTAAATTTCGGAAAAATAATGGGCAGGCGCGATTAAATCATAAAGAAAAACAAAGAAAAAGACTATGCCGAAAACGATTTTATACGCGCTTGTAACATCAAAAACAGAAAACGCTGCAGATGCATCGCGCACTGCATAACCGTATTCAATAAGCACGGCGGCAATTGCAACTGTAATGCAGCTGCAAAGTGCCGTTAAAAAGCCGGGCAAATAACGCCTGAAATTCATTTTAAGCACATTGCCGAGCTTGCTTTTTTTCAATTTAGTCAAACGAGTGGTTGAAGTCATAACCTGCCTCCTCCGTTTATCGGCAAAGTTTTTAACCTGCCGTTTTAAAATTTAAATTGCGGCGCATCCAAGCGCTGCGCCCGAGCGGGCACAAAGCCCGGTTAAATTTATTTTTTGCTTTTGATTTTATATTCACGCAGCTGTTTCAAAAAAATCAACCCTCACGGCAACAAATCACCTGCAAATACATTGAATTCCGAGCAGCCATGTGCTAAAATTTTGTTATAATACATATGAGGGAGAATTTTTATGATTTTTTTCATTGCCGCTTTGCTGCTTATAATATTTTGCGGTGCGGTTTTTTCAAAGCCGAACGAATTTAACAATGATTACATCGGCAAAAAGGACACCATTGCCGTTAAAGGAATTTTCGTTTTTTTGGTTTTTCTGAGCCATGCCGAAACATATATTGACGCCACGGGTGTGTTTGATTTACCCTATGTGAAAATCCAGGAATATTTAGATCAAATGATTGTTGCCATGTTTTTCTTTTATTCCGGCTTCGGAATAATGGAGCAAATAAAGCAACGAGGCGGCACATATATAGACACCGTTCCGAAAAAACGCTTTCCGCGTCTTTTGCTTAATACGGATATCTGCGTGGTGCTGTTTCTTATTTTAAACGCCGCAATCGGCAAAACCTTTAGCGCAAAGCAAATTTTGCTTTCTTTTATATGTTGGGATTCCGTAGGCAATTCAAACTGGTATATTTTTGACACCCTTGCGCTTTACATAATCACATTTTTATCGTTTTCAATCATCAAAAAGAAAAGCGGCAAAAAAGCTCAGTTTTTTGGCTTGTGCCTCACGAGCGTGCTTTCCGTTGTGCTTGTTTTCGCACTCGCAAAAGGCAAAGCGGGCTTCGCTTATTGGTACGACACCCTGATTTTATATGCGCTCGGAATGTGGTATTCATTCTTCAAAAACGCAATCGAAAAGGTTTTAATGAAAAACGATTTGATTTACCTTGCAATTTTCGCCTTTGTTGCCATAGCCTATCTTAAGGCATACGATATTCGCATAACAACAGATTTCAGGATTTACACCTACACGGCTTGGGCAGTGCTTTTCACGCTTGGAATTGTGATGATCACCCTTAAGGTTAAAATTACAAACCCCGTTCTTGAATGGTTCGGCAATCATGTTTTCAGCATTTATATGCTTCAGCGGCTGCCGATGATTTTGCTTTCGCACCTTGGCATTGCAGAGCAAAACAAATATGCGTTTTTGATTGCATCGCTTGTTATTACCATGGTGCTTGCCGAAGCGTTTGACCGCTGCACAAAAGCATTTTATTCAAAAATTCAAAAAAACGATAAGCCGCAAACCGCCGGCACAAATGCTTAAGCAGCCGCAAAATCCGACAAAAGCAAGCGGAATTTTCTCGTTATAATCAGGCAAACAAATTATTGATATTATAACCTGCCTCTTCCATTTCACTTATAAAAAGTTCTTCAAGGGTGAGCGGCAGCATTTCGTAAAACAGCGGATTCGATTGCTTTATCAAGCCCAATATTTCATCTTCGTTGCCCTTTATCGTCAATTCTGCCATTTTACCGAGTCTGCGCTCTTTAACTATATTAAGTTTAGGCTTCAGCACGGCATATGAAGCGTTATCCATTGCAAACTGAATTCTGAACACGCCGATGCTGCCGGAATCGATATCCTTTTCAAGCAGCAATCCGCCGCGGTGCAGCATGCCGATATGATCGCAAAAGCCCTCAAGTTCGCGCAGATTATGGGTGGAAATAATAACCGTTGCGCCGGTGCAGGCAACATATTCGATAAGTATTTTTTTAACAAGCTCGCGCACAACGGGATCAAGCCCGTCAAATATTTCATCAAAAAGCACAAGGCTCGGCTTATGCGAAAGTGCCAATATTATAGCCGCCTGCCTTTGCATGCCCTTGCTCATGGAAGAAATTTTTTGTGCCGGGTTAAGCTTAAAAAGTTCTTTAAGCCTTTTATATTCATCATCGTTCCAATCGGAAAAGGAATTTTTAAAATAAAACGCCATGGAATTAAGCGTTGCACCCGGATTAAAATACGGAAAATCCGAAACAAAGGCGATTTTTTCCTTAATGCCCACATTTTCAAAAACATTTTCACCGCAAACAACAGCCTCACCGCCGTCTGCCTTTAAAACGCCGGAAAGAATGCGAAGCAACGTGCTTTTTCCTGCGCCGTTTGAGCCGACAAGCCCGAAAATAGAGCCCTCGCCAACCGTGAAAGACACCGAATCAAGTGCGATGGATTTGCCGAAACGCTTTGTTAAATTTTTAATTTCAATCATCGCTGCCCCTCCATACGCCGTTTATTATGTCAACCACACTGCTTTTACTCATTCCTGCCATTTTGGCGTCTGCGGCAACAGCCTTGATTTGGACTGCAATTTTTTCGTGCACGCCTTCAAGCTCTGTTTTATTTACAAACACACCCTTGCCGGCAACGGTGTAAATAACACCCTGCTGCTCCAAATCCTTATATGCCTTTGAAACAGTGTTCGGATTTATTCCCAGTTCCGTTGCAAGCGAACGAACGGAGGGCAAGGGGCTGTTTTCTTCATAAACGCCGAGATTTATAAATTTGATTATTGCTTTTTCGATTTGCACATATATCGGCTCACGGCCGGAAACATCTATTGAAAACAATCCCAACCCTCCTTTTTACAAAATTTTGCACTGTACTATGATAAATAATACAGTTTTCAACTAATATATACCATAAAAAAATTATCCTGTCAATAAAATTCACACAAAAAGCCGGCGCAATCGTGCCGGCTTTTTGTATTTGAAACTGTGTGCGAAATACAAATTTTATTTAGCGCAGCAAAGCAATGTTGCTGCATTTTTGTTTGCCGAAATTATCACAGACCGAGCGGCAACGGAAAATCAGGCATTTTCCTCTTTTTTATGGCGTTCAACAAGCTCGGTCAGCATTTTTTGGTGCTGTTCCTTTGTGATTTCATATTTTAGGGTAGGCAAAATCGCAAGCACCATGCCGATTGCCGGCGGCACGGTAATAAGAAACCACATTGCCCACGAATATTCGCCGTAATCCTTTGCAAAACTTGCGCCGCCTGCAAGGGCTTTGTTCATGGAATCTATATTAACATCCGTATACCCTACCGCGGCAAAAACATATGCCGAAATTATTGATGCAATGCCGGCAGAAAATTTTGTGATAAAGCTTTGACCGCTGAAGAAAATACCGTCCGGTCTGTAGCCGTTTGTGTATTCCTCGTAGTCGATGCAATCGGAAATCATAACGGATTGACAAACATTAACCGCACCGATGCCCGCGCCCGAGCAAAGCAGCAACACGCCGTCTATTGCAACCCAGCCGATTTTGGCAAGTTCAGTGGGAGCAATAAGAAATGTTACAAACACCAAAGCAGTCGGAAGCCCGGCAAGACCGGTTAAATTATACATTGTTTTAATATCAAGTTTTTTCATAAGCGCAGGGCAAATTACCGTGGCTGCAAATTGCCCAACAAAGAAGCCTCCGCCGACTGTTATGACAATCACAAGCCTGTGCGCATTCGTGAACGCGGTGGTGAGATCGCCCTCGCAATAATAATATGAAAACAGCGTCATAACCACCGTCATCATAAGCTGAATGGGCGAGCGAAGCAAACCGCTGATAAGAATTCTTCTAAACGGCTTGCATTGCCACATAAGGGCAAAGCTTTCCTTCATGGTTTTCGTTTCGCCGGAATTGGGCACGCGCTCTTTTGTGCCGAGCCCTGCCAGTTCAAAAAGAAGCGAAGCAAACACCGTCATTGCCATGCCCACAACAATAAAGCCTTTTTGTGAATTTTTATCCAGCCCAAAGGCACCGTTTGCAGCCTGAGAAAGCGCAACTATAGAAACGATAACTGACGCCGCGCCAACGGAAGCAACTATTCTGGCAAGGGAGATTAAATTAGCCCTGTCTTTTTCATTTTCACTCATTCGGCTGATAATGCCCCAAAGCGGAATATCGCCCACCGTATAGCTCATGCCCCACAGCACATAGGCGATTGCCGCCCACGCAACAATCAAAACCATTGCGCCGGAATTGCCGCTTTCTTTGGCTGCGGCATAATTGCCGTTTAAAAAGCCCACGCAGGTAATAAGGCACACGGCAGGCGGCGCAAACAGCAGATAGGGGCGGCACTTGCCCCATTTTGATTTCGTTTTATCAACGATTGAGCCCATCATAGGATCGTTTATCGCATCCCACACGCGCGCAAGCGCAAAAATCCAGCCGAGCGCAACAGCGGGCAGGCAAATAACATTTTGAAAATAATAATAAAGCCCCGTTGCCACGATGTTATATATCATATTTTGACCGAACATGCCGGTTAAAAACATTCCGGCTTCTTTTTTTGTGTAAGTATTTTCCGCCGACGGGGCGGATTTAACCTTAGCCATAAAAACACCCCCCTGCGCGCCGTGCAAAGCCGCGCAATTGCAAAACCCGAAATTACACTTCGGATTTTTTGCAAAAAAACATAAATTTTTACCCCATAGTATCATTATAGGCTCGTGCAACAGTACTGTCAATTAAATTAAAGAAGGCCGTGCTGACAAAATCGTATTTGCTTTACAAAAGCCGCCTTTTGTTGCACAAAAACGCTTGCTTTTTAAATTCAACCGTGTTTCGGCACAAAAACGGCTCAAAAAAGCCCCGCAGATTTGCGGGGCAACAAGCATTTATTATATTTGGGGAAGGCAAATTTTAAGTGCGTGCTTCTCGACCTTAAATTCAACCTCGGGGTAATCGAAATTTTCGCCGTCGCAATTACCGAGAAGTGCTTCACCGTTTACCGACCAAATTTTGCCCGAAACGGCATAGCCGTTATGTATGAATTTTGAAGTCTCTTCATTGGCAGTACCTGCACTGTAGCGTGGAACAAGCGGAAGTGCCTGAGCCAAATTAACGCTTTCAACCAGGCAAAAATCGAGCTTTCCGTCATCAATCAGCGAATTGGGCGCAGGGCAAAATCCGCCGCCGTAATAGCTGGCATTGCAGATTGCAAAAAGCGTGTAATCCGCCGGAGTAAGAGTCCATTTATAAGTATCGCCGTCTTCATCAACAACATCGATTTCAAAATTTATTTGATAATGAAGTGATTGCAAAAGTGCCGGCACGACCGCAATATTATAAGCCTGATGACCGAGGAATTTTGCCTTGCCGGCAATTTTTCTGCCGAGGGTTTCAACCTTTGTGTCAAGCCCGAAGCTCATAACATTAACGCATTTTTCGCCGTTATAATCAATCAAATCCATGGACTTGACATCATATTTTATTTTGCCGTTATGCAATCCAAAGGCTTTAACAACATTAAACGGATCCAGCTTTTTACTGCCGTAAATTTTTTTTGCAAAATCATTTCCCGTGCCAAAAGGCAAAATCATAATCGGAGTTTGCGTGTGCGCAAGACCGTTTGCGATTTCGTGAACAGTACCGTCGCCGCCGCAGGAAACAATAACACAATCGCTGCCGTATTTTGCGGCATATTCCGCCGCAATTTCCTTGGCGTGACCTTTGTAGCGGGTTTCCTCCACAATCATTTCATCATCAAGCATTCTGAAAGCGGATTGAACCTGTTTAAAAAGAAGCTGCCTGTCTTTTCTGCCCGCAATAGGATTTTCAATAAAAACGTATTTCATAATTTCTTCCCCACTGTTCAAATTTAACGACTTATCAAATTACGCGAGTGCCGCCGACCGGGCGGATAATAAGCACGTGGCAGCTGCCCTTGCCGAAAATCGCCTCTGTTTTTTCCTTATATTCGGCAAGCAAATCATTTGGCACAAACGCCTGAATTGTGCCGGCAAAGCCGCCGCCGTGAACACGAAATGCACCCCTGCCGCCAAGGATATCCTCGGTTACGCAAAGCGCAAGCGAAAGCTTTTGCTGTGTGGGATTTTTAGGAGAATAAACATTTTGATTATACATAAACGAGGAACGACCGCTTTCGGTGATGGCTGTTTTAAAAGCTTCAAAATCGCCGTTTTCAAGTGCGGAAACAGCCGCTTCAACCCTTTTATTATCTTTGTAAAAATGAAATGCACGAAGCAAAGCCCTGTCGTTTACCTTGCCGATAAGTTGCGGAATTGCCTTTTTGAAATCCTCAAATTCAATTTCGCGAAGCACATTTTTGCCCATTGCCTCGGCAACGCTTTCCATTTCGGTTCTTACCGCGGCATAATCGCCCGTTAAATCGCTGTGATTGCCGCCGGTGTCAAGAATGCAAAGCGAATGGCCGCTTTTTGAGAAATCAAAATCGACTTTTTTGATTTTCGGATTTTCCGTGGATTCAAAATCAATGGTAACGAACGTGCCCACGGAAGAAGCCATTTGATCGAGCAAGCCGCAGGGTTTGCCGAAAAACACATTTTCCGAATACTGAGCGGTTTTTGCAATGTCAACCGCACTGATAATTCCGTCGTTATAAAGATAAGACAGCGTTGTGCCAAGAAGCACCTCAAACGCCGCGGAGGAGGAAAGACCGCTTCCGCCCATAACATCAGAAGTTGTTACGGCGTCAAATCCACCGATTTTATAACCCATTTCGGCAATTTTTGCAACAACGCCGCGCACCAACGCAGTGGAGCGACCGAATTCGTTTTCATTCGGCAAAAGTTCACAGATATCCACCACATTTGCGGCATGACCCTTTGACCTTACATGAACAATACCGTCGTCATTTTTTGCGCAAACGGCAACTGCATCCAGATTTATGGACGCGGCAAGCACCTTGCCGTTGTTGTGATCGGTGTGATTTCCGCAAACCTCTGTTCTGCCGGGTGCGGAAGTGACGATAACATCGCGCGAATCGCCGAACGCCTTGATGAAATCGTTCACCAAATCAATATATCTGGTTCTTTGCAGTTCCACGGCAGAATCAGTTACATAAACCGCCTTAAGCTGCGCGTCAAATTCGCCCCTTGAAAGAGCAAGAATCATTTCCTGTGGTTTCATAAATTTTTTACTCCTTAAATTATATAGCAGCCGCAAAAGCGGCAAAAATTCTGCATATCCTTTTTGAAATCAAAGCACGATTTTATATTTTTCCTTTTGCGAATAAATCAGCAGCGTTTGATTCATTTGGCGTGATTTAATGCCGTAAAAGATATTAAAAACAAGGCTTGAAACACCGGTGAACGCCACAATTAAAATTGCAAGCAAAATGAATTTTTTTGAAAAGGGATTATAAATTTCGGCACCGATTTTTGTGTAAACAAAAATGCGTGGAAAAAAGCCCAAAAGGCTGAGCATTATATAATAAATAAAATCATAGTGCATTGAGCCGTAAAGCTTTGAAACCATGCCGAGCGGCACGGTTGGCACAAGGCGCGAAACTGCAAGAATATAGGGATTGCCTTTGCCCTTAAAGAGCACCCAGTTTTTTATAAAGCGTGCCTGGCGGATATTTAAAATCATCATCGCCCAGCCGCCGCCTATAAATTTGCCCTCCTCATATTTTATAACGAAAAACATAAGGCTGCACAAAACATTTATAATCAGCGCAGTTGAAAGCGGAAACACCATGCCGGCAATAATGGAAAGCACGCTTACAGGCAGCGGAAGCTGGGTTTTCGCCAACCAAAGCGCAAAAATGCACACCAAAATCTCAATATGAGTATCAAGCCCGGCAACGGCGTTTTCAATTCTTTCAAGAAAGTTTATTATTGCATCAAATCGCATTTCAAGGCTTGCCTGGTGCACAAGGGCAATAACAAGAGCCGCCACGCAGGCAACCGTTACAAGCACAATAATCAGAGATATTAAATTCGTTTGGCGGCGTTTACTTTTACGCACACGCATCACTCCGATTCAAAATCAATATTCGTGATAGTTTCCGAGGAATTTGAAATCGGGCAGCTCGGAGGAAAGCGCACAAATTAAATCAAGCGTTTTTTCATCCTTAACATTGCCCATAAGATCAATATAAAAATAATAGCTGAAATCCCCGTTTCCGATGGGGCGGGATTCAATTTTTGTTAAATTAAGACCCGTCATTGAAAATCTGCCGAGCACGCGATAAAGCGAACCGGTAGTGTGCGGCAGCGAGAAAATAAGCGAAATTTTATCCGCATTTTCCTCAATTATCAGTTTTTTGGAGATAACGATAAATCTTGTTTTATTGTTGCTGACATTTTGCACAGAGGATTTAAGCACCTTGAGACCGTATTTCTTTGCCGCATCCTCCGAGCAAAGCACGCCGATATCATTTCGGGGGTTTTCTGCCACAAATTTTGCGGCGGCAGCCGTGTTTGTGTAGTTAATTCCGGTGAAATCAAAATTTTTAAGGAAATCCGAGCATTGCAAAAGAGCCTGCGGATGGCTGTAAACATCGTTTATGTTTTGATATTCAACACCGGGCTTTGCGCAAAGGCAATGATTAACCTCAAGCGAGTAGGAACCCACAACGGAAAATCTGTATTTCAAAATCAAATCATAAGCTTCGTGCACGGAGCCTGCGGTGGAATTTTCAACCGGAATAACACCAAAGGGTGCTTCGCCCTTATTAACGGCTTCAAACACATCCTCAAACAGGCGATAATGCTTTATGCAAGGATTTTCAAAAAGTGCCTCGGCGGTTTTATCCGCATAACTGCCGTTTACGCCGGCGCATGCTACAACCGTGCCCGAAGTGTGAACCGCTTGGCATTCGGAAGCCTCTATTTGCTCGCGAAGTTCCCTGCCGCCGCCTATAAGCTTGTGCTGCAAAGCGCGCGAAGCATCCATTGTGGCAGCAAAAACCGTTGCCACCGTGTCGCCTTGTTCGCCGCATTTTTTCTGCACGTCGTCAAGTATTTCGCGTTCACGCTGTTCGTTCAAAACAGGAAGCCCTCTTTTAACCTTATATTCGGCAACCTTTTTTGAAATATCCATTCTTTGCAAAAGCAGCGGAATAAGCTGCTCGTCAATTTCATCAATCTGTTTTCTTAAATCAAGTAAATCCATTAAAGCCAATTATCCTTTTATATCATCCTGCATAATCAAATCCAAAACCGCAAGAGCCGCAACCGCCTCAACCACGGGAACGGCACGGGGCACAATACAGGGATCGTGCCTGCCTTTTATAACAAGCTTTTCGTTTTGCATTGTTGAAAGATCCACACTGTCCTGCTCTTTTGAAATGGAGGGGGTGGGCTTAACAACAACCGAAAACACAAGCGGTGCGCCGCTGCTCATGCCACCGAGCACGCCGCCGTTGTTGTTTGATTTAAAAGCAACCCTGCCGTTTTTGATTTCATACGGGTCGTTTGCCTCGCTGCCAAGCATTTCGGCAAAGCCGAAGCCTGCACCGAACTGAACACCTTTAACAGCCGGTATTCCGAAAAGCGCAGCGGAAAGCTTGCTTTCAACCGTTGAAAAAATATTTGAGCCGAGACCGATGGGCAGGCCGGTTACGGCGCATTCGATAACGCCGCCTGCAGAATCGCCCGAAAGGCGTGCGTTTTCTATAAATTCACGCATTTCACCCTCTGCTGTGTTTCTGAGCACGGGGAAAAATTCGTGAGTTAAAGCATTAAGCGTTTCAGGCGATATATCCGTGCGGTTCATTTCGATGTCGTGCACATTGCCGATTTGCAAAATATGCGAGCCGATATGAATGCCGCGTTCCCTTAAAATCTGCTTTGCGATTGCACCGGCAAAAACGATTGGCGCGGTGAGTCTGCCGCTGAAGTGACCGCCGCCGCGAATATCGTTAAAACCGCCGTATTTCACAAAAGCCGGGTAATCGCTGTGACCCGGGCGCGGCACAAGGTGCACATTTTCATAATCGCCGCTGCGTGTGTTTGTGTTTTCAATTATCATGGCAAGCGGCGCACCCGTGGTTGTGCCGTTTAAAACGCCGCTTAAAATGCGCGGCAAATCCGCTTCCTTGCGCGCGGTGGAGGTTTTATCCCTGCCCGGCGCGCGGCGCGCCATTTCGCGTTTTATTTCATTCATATCCAGCTTGATTCCGGCAGGAAGACCGTCTGCCACACAACCGATTGCCTCGCCGTGGCTTTCACCGAAAACGGAAAGCTTTATTTTTTCACCTGTTATCGAAGACATATGCTTTCCCTCCCAAGCTGTTGTAATCCTCAAAAAATGACGGATAAGATTTATTTATGCTTTCGGCATCCGAAATTGCCGTATCTGCCGCCGCAAACATTGCTGCCACGGAAAACGCCATAACGATTCTGTGATCGTTATACCCGTTAAGGCTTGCGCCGTGCACATTGCCGTCGGGGGTTATAATCATACCGTCTGCCGTTTCGCACGCATCCACGCCCATAAGGCGAAGGTTTGAAACAACTGCCGCTAATCTGTCCGACTCCTTAAAGCGAAGCCTTTCAGCGCCGCGAATAACCGTTTCGCCCTGAGCAAACGCCGCAGTTACGGCAATTGCCGGCACCATATCGGGAATATCCGAGCAATCTATATCAATTCCGTTAAGTTTATTTTTTTTGCAACGCACGGTGTTTTCGCCGATTGAAACATCTGCACCGAAACGCCGCATAACCTCCGCAACGGCTTTATCGCCCTGTGCGGAATTAAAATCAAGCCCCTGCAAAGTGACATCGCCGCCGATTGCCGCCGCACTCATAAAAAACGCAGCCTGGCTCCAATCGCCCTCAACGGTTAAATTCTTTTTTTCGTATTTTTGATTGCCGGGCACAAAATAGCCCCAATCTGTTTCCTGCACGGTTACGCCGTAAAGCGCAAGTACGCGTAAGGTCATATTCACATAGGATTGCGATTGCAGCGGAGTAGTGAGGCGAATTTCGGAATCGCCTTCCAGCACGGGAAGCGCAAGCAACAGCCCTGTTATATATTGTGAGCTGATATCGCCGCGGATTTCATAAACACCGCTTTCAAGCCTGCCGCTTATTTCAAGGGGCAAGCCGCCCTCGCTTTTAACGCAAACGCCGTGCAACGGCAGCAGGCGCAAATATTCGCCAAGCGGTCTTTGAGGCAGCAAGCCGCTGCCGATGAAGCGCACGTTTTTGCCGAGTGCCGCCGCTACGGGAATCGCAAAACGAAGCGTTGAGCCGCTTTCAATGCAATCAAGGGTTTCTTTGCCGCTTTTCAACGCATCAAGCACGCCGATTGTGGCTTTCATATCATTTGAATCAATAATCGGCTCCACATTGCCGCCGCCCGCCAAAAACGAGCAAAACAGCGCCCTGTGCGCCGCGGATTTGCTTGGCGGCATAACAACCGTGCCGTTCGGTTTTGAATTTTTAAGCAACACGGTTTTCATAAACTGTCCGCCTTAAATAAACTGAAATATGATTTTATTGTCGTAACGCGATTTTGCGCCGACAAAGCCACGGGCAAAATCACTTGCGAAGCCCGAAAAGCTCTTTAACATCCGCCGTGGCAACGGGCTTAATGAAGCTGCTGCCGATTTTTGAAAGCATAATGAAATTTATGCCGGCGGATGTGCTTTTTTTATCGAAAGCCATTGCCGAAATGATATCGGAAAGGCTGTTTTCATCTTCTGTTTTAAGATTGTATTTTTTTAGAACGGCAGCAATCTTATCCGCCGTGCCCGGCTCGGTAATTCCGGCAGCTTCACCTGCCCTTGAAATCATAACCATGCCGATGCCGACCGCTTCGCCGTGCGAAACGCCGGCAAAATTATGCAGCTTTTCTATTGCATGACCGGCAGTGTGCCCGAAATTAAGCAAAGCCCTTTCGCCGGCTTCCTTTTCATCGCGCTCCACAACGCCGCGTTTTATATCTACGCATTCGTAAATAACATCTTCGATATATTCGTGCGCATCACGGTTTTGAACAGCTTCAAAAAGCGATGCGGATTTTATGCAGCCGTATTTGATAACCTCGCCCATGCCGTCGCTGAAATAGTGGGGCGGCAGAGTTGAAAGCACATCCGGGTCAATAACCACAAGCGCCGGCTGGTGAAATGCGCCGCACAGATTTTTGCCCTGCGGCAAATCAACCGCCGTTTTTCCGCCCACGGAGGAATCAACCTGCGCAAGCAAAGTGGTGGGGATTTGAATATATTTAATGCCCCTTAAATACACTGCGGCGGCAAAGCCTGCCATATCGCCGCAAACACCGCCGCCAAGAGCGATGACGGCATCTTTTCTTTTAAGCTCGCTTTGAGCCAGAAATTCAACAATTTCAATAAGCTGCGCCGTGTTTTTTGATCTTTCGCCTGCCTTAAAAACATATGTAACAACCCTGAATCCAAGTGCTTCAAGCTGATTTACAACATCCTGCATATAAAGCGGAGCCACATTACTGTCGCTCACCAAAGCAAGCGTGGCTGCCTGCGGCACTGCGGTTTTTATGTGTTCGCCGCAATTTTTAAGCAGCCCTTTTTGGATAAGAATATCATATCCGCTGCCCACATTAACTTTGATTTTGCGCATCAGCCGATCTCCTCTTTAATTTTATTTGCCTGAGCCATAAGCGATTCCAATTCCTGTGAATCTTCATTTTCTATTGCCGTGCGGAATTTTTGAAGATTTTCAACAAGATCGTCTATCTCGCGCAAAAGCGGCTCCTTATTGGCAATAAAAAGCTCGCTCCACATTTCGCCGTTTATCCTTGCAACGCGCGAAACATCGCGGTAAGAGCCTGCCGAAAAGCCGACATGCATAGGAGCAAGCGGACTGAGCACATAAGAGCACGCAAGCACATGCGCAATCTGTGAAGTAAACGCTATCATTTCATCGTGGTGCTCCGGTGTGGTAACCACCACGCGCGCAAAGCCTGCCTCGCGAGCAAGTTCGGTTAAAGTGTCTGTTTTTGATTTCGGCGCATTTGTTGGGGTGCAAATAAACGAGGCATTGTCAAACAAAGTTGCAAGGCTGTTTTCATAGCCTGAAACCTCTCTGCCGGCCATGGGATGAGCACCGATAAAGGTGAAATCAAAATTTTCTTTTTCAAGCGTGCGGCAAATTTTTGTTTTTATGCCGCAGCTGTCCGTAACAATACTGCCGGGCTTAAACAAAGCCTTATTATCCGTGATAAACGGCACAATCGCATCGGGATAAAAATTCACAAAGGTGATATCCGCTTTCGGAATAAGTTCTGAAAGCTCGCCGATTTCGTCCACAGCACCGTCCTCAAGTGCTTTTTCGGAAACTGATTTTGTTCTGTTCCAGCCCATAACATAATGAGCCGTGTTTTTCTTAAGAGTTTTGGCAAGACTGGCGCCGATAAGCCCCAAGCCTGCGATAAGTATTTTCATTTAAACCGCACTTTCGTAAAAATATTACTGTTATATAATAATATATAAAATATAATAAATCAAGAAAACTTAAAATAATTTATACAATCGCAATAAACGCCGATTTTATTTGACAAGGCGCACATTTTCAAGCTTAACATCTTCCTTTTCGGGCTGCGCAGCCGCACCCTCAAAACGAATAAGCTCCAAATTTTCAACATCCTTTGCATCTATTGCACTGCTGTAATTTTCGCAAAGCCTGCCCCAGGAGGTTTTCGTTTTCATAATTGTGATATCCTTGGCGTTTCTGATGAAAAACGCCGAGTTATCGTATTTTTCAACTCCCCAATCAAGGCAGGGGCGCAAATCGTAAAGTCCGCAGGGCCATTTGCTTGTTTTTGTGAGAGTGATGCGGCAATTTTCAAAAGTTACATCCTCAATCGCATTTTCGGGATTGCCGTGAATCAAAACGCCGTTTTCGCCCTTTGCCGTAACATTGAAAAAGCGAATGTTTTTGATTTTGCCGCTTTTTGTGTTTTCATCCCTGTTAAAGGTGGTGATGGTTATCGGCTCTGCCGTGCCCCACCAATCCGGGCAGAAGCGGCGCGTTTCTATGATGATATTTGAATAGGAAACATTTTCAACATTACCGCCGTCTCTGATTTGAATTGACAGACCTCTGTTTGAGCGGCTGATGGTGCAGTTTGAAACGATAACATTTTTAAAATCGCCAACGCCCTCCGTTCCGATTTTGATTGCCGCAGAGGTGGAAACAAGCGTGCAACCGTCTATAACCACATTTTCCGTAGGACCGTATTCGCTGTTGCCCTTTGAGGCTTTAAGGCAAATGCAATCGTCAGCGCAGGTTACATGGCAGCCGAGAATACGCACATTTGAGCAGTGATCCGGGTCAATACCGTCGCTGTTTGCAACATCAAGGTCGTTTAAAATTCTGATTTTATCAATAAGCACATCATCGCATCCGGCAGGGTGAAGAGTCCAAAACGGGGCGTCAACAACCCTGAAATCCTTAAAGGTGATGTGGTTGCTTTTTTCTATGTAAATCACTGTGGGGCGCGGATAAAAATCGCCCGTTACATAATATTGATCCTTGCGCTGCACAAAGGCATGACCGTTTGCGTCAATAGTACCCTCGCCGCTGATCGTGCAGTTATCCGCTTCAAAGCCATAAATGAAAACGAAACTGGGCTTGCCCGTTACAGGGTTGCCGATAAGAGCCGTTTTCGGGTCGTTTATCAATTTATTGGGGCGAATATAGCCGTCTATATTTGAAGTGGCTTTCAACACTGCACCCTTTTGAATGTGCAAATCAACATTGCTTTTAATTCGCACCGAATCGCTGTAAAACACAAAGCCGCTTTGCAGCACAACCGTGCCGCCGCCGTTTTTTGCGCAATCATCAATAGCGTGCTGAATGGCAAACGCATCGTTCGTTTTGCCATCGCCAGCCGCACCGTATTGCAAAACATTATATTCTTTCATAATCTTCTCCGTTCCGCGCCGAAAATGCGTTCAACCGCCGCAAATTTTCGTAAAACGCCATACTTTTACGCCTACAATAATATCACACCTTTTGGGGTTTGACAAGTAAAATAAGATATGATATTATATATCGGTAAGCAAAGCTGCCAGGTATTCCTCAGTCCAACGGAATACACCGGCGGCTGATTTTATGTTTAAATATTTTAAAATGGTGAAATTATGAAAAAATACGATGTTGCAATAGTGGGCGCAGGTCCTGCCGGTATTTTTACCGCAATCGAAATGATAAAAAAAGGCAGCAAAAAAAGCATTATTATAATTGAAAAGGGCAAATCCGTTGAAAAAAGGAAGTGCCCCAAGGCGGTAACCGGCAAATGCATGAACTGCAAGCCCTATTGCCATATTACAACGGGCTTTTCCGGCGCAGGTGCGTTTTCGGACGGTAAACTTTCGCTTTCTTACGAAGTCGGCGGCAATCTGCCCGAGCTTATAGGCGAGGATTTGGCACAGGAAACGATTGATTACACGGATAAAATTTACCTTGAATTCGGTGCAGACACTCATATTGAGGGTATCGGCAACACGGAAGAGGTTAAGGAAATCCGCAAGCGTGCAATTCAGGCAGGTCTTAAATTGGTTGACTGCCCGATTCGCCATCTCGGCACCGAAAAAGCGCACGACCTTTATTTTGACATTGAAAAATATCTGCTCGCGCAGGGCGTTGACATTATGTTTGACAGCCAATGCAGCGATTTGATTTTAGACGGCGAAAAGTGCCTCGGCGTTCGCCTTGAAAACGGCGATGAAATCTATGCCGGCGACACAGTTGTAGCAACCGGCAGGCGCGGTGCAGACTGGCTTGAAAAGCTTTGTGCCGACCATAATATTGCCCACCAACCGGGCACGGTTGATATCGGCGTTCGCGTTGAGGTTCGCAACGAAATCATCGAAAAGATCAACGATGTGCTTTATGAATCAAAGCTTGTTGGCTACCCCAAACCGTTTAAGAACAAGGTGCGCACTTTCTGCCAAAACCCCGGCGGCTTTGTGGCTCAGGAAAATTACGACAACGACCTTGCAGTTGTTAACGGTCATTCCTACAAGGAGCTGAAAAGCCAAAACACAAACCTGGCGATTCTGTGCTCTCACAACTTCTCAGTGCCGTTTAACCAGCCGATTGCATATGCGCAGAAGGTGGGCGAGCTTACCAATATGCTCGGCGACGGTCATATTCTTGTTCAGCGCTTCGGCGATATTCTTGAGGGCAAGCGCACTTGGCAAAAGGAGCTTTCGCAGAGCAACCTGCGCCCCACCCTGCCGGACGCTGTTGCAGGCGACATCACCGCAGCAATGCCGTATCGTGCAATGACGAATATTATAAACTTTATCCATGCGATGGACCATGTTGTTCCCGGCTTCGCCGGCGACGAAACTTTGCTTTACAGCCCCGAGCTGAAATTCTATTCCAACCGCGTTAAGATGGACACGGATTTCAACACAAATATTCAGGGACTTCACTGCCTCGGCGATTCCAGCGGCTGGACTCGCGGTCTTATGATGGCTTCCGTTCACGGCGTTTTGATGGGCAGAAAGCTTGTTTGATTTAAGCACACTTTGCAAATAATTTTATATCGGTTAAAAACAGGTGACTTCGGTTGCCTGTTTTTTTGTGTAAAAATAATTCCGGCAACTGCAGTGAAAAATTTCTTATGGCTTGATTTGTTGCAACAGTGTTTTTTGGTGCTTCCTCCGGTAGGAAAAAAATTGAGCGAGGGATTAGTGTTTGAGTTGCGTTATTAAATGCAAGAGCGTTGTTATAAATTCCCCTCATCAGTCAACTTCGTTGACAGTTTGTTTATTGGGGTCCCCCCCCGAAATGCATTAGCATTTTGGGGAAAGGAGAAATAATCGAAGTGCTTTTTGTGATTTGCGCAGCAAATTACATCGGCACGGAGTTTTTTCGATGCAGGAGAAGCCCAAAGAACGCTTTTGCAACCAATTTTGCCTCCCTTATTTTAATGGAGGTGGGTTGCCGCAGACAACTCGGAGGGATTCGTTTACCGCTTTTGTTATAAAAACACCTTTGCAACAAAATTAAAGAATCCCCCTTGGGGGGGAAAGTGGGTGCGAAGCACTCGGATGAGGGGTCATATTTAATTTACACTGCTGAACAAAAAGAAAAAGTGCGCTCCGCAGAACGCACTTTGAAAACTATTTCTTTTTTGAATCGCCCTTAATTTCCTTTGGCTTTTGATTTTGGTTAAATCGCTTTCTGATTTTTTCCTTTTCGGCAAGTTCGTGCTTTTTGTAAGAAAGATAATAAAGCCAGATAAGCACAACCGCAACAAGTGCCGCCGCAACGCCTGCGCCGATTTTAAGACCGTCGGTTAACTTATTTATCTTTTGCAGAGCGGCAAAGGTGAAGCCCAAATCAACATGAACGGTGCCTTTTTCCTCAGAGTAATAAGTGCCGTTTGAAAGATACATTTTATCGTGTGATGTGTCGCCGCCGGGATAATAATAATAGTTGAGCGAATTGAGCACATTGCTTGTTTGTGCATCATAAACGAAATCGGGATTTTTTTCTGAATAGAAAGTGATTCCGGTAACATCATCCGTCAGCTGCGAGGGCACAAATTTATTGAACAGCTTATACTGATTTGAATCGTTTGAAGTCCAAGCGGCAGCGATAATCAGCGCAATTATAACGACCGCCAGCACGGCGATTGCAACAACGCCGCCCTTGTGATTTTTAAACATTTCCTTTGCGGATTGCTTGATTATTTGTTTATCGACCGAAGCGGCTTTTGCCGCTTTTTTATTTTTTGCCATTAGGTGCATAACCTTTCCGACTGCTGAATAACATTGGCTTGCTCCGCACAGCCGAACAGAAGCAAGGCAGCTTTTGCCGCAATTATATTTTATCATAAACGCATAGTAAGGTCAAGCCGTGTTCGGCAACAAACTTTGCCTCTGACCGAGCATGCCCGGGATGTTAAATACAGGACCGTTGTTATAACTTCCCCTCATCAGTCAACTTCGTTGACAGCTTGTTTATTGGGGTCCCCCGAAATGCATTAGCATTTTGGGGAAAGGAGAAATAATCGAAGTGCTTTTTATGATTTGTAAAGCAGATTACATCGGCACGGAGTTTGTTTTGACGGGGGAAAGCAAAAAAGCGCGCAAAAAAAGAGGGCGCGGATGCGCCCTCCCAAATCTTGCGATTTAATTTTGCATATTCCGGCTTCCTTGCGGAAGCGGAGCAAGTTGCAGAAGTTACTTAGAACTCGAAGTATCCTTCCTCGGTTGATGTTGTGATAACATCAACTGAAAGGAACTGCTCAACTTCTACAACGGGCTTTGTGTAAATTTCTTTCATTGTGAAAGACCTCCGTTTAGTTTATTGACACAGCAGAGCCTGAACCCTGCCGAATTCGTTGCTTAAACTAAATTAAGCGAGTGTAGCAGTTTGTGGTTCTGCGTAAATTACCTGCGATACACCGTCTTTTTCAATGATGATGTATGCACGAGCCGAAACAGAAGATGCAGATGTCTTAAGAGTAAGAGCGAACTGACCGTCTGCTGCGGTGTTGCTGTTCTTATAGATGTAAGCACCGTTGCCTACATTTTCAAGAACGAGAGTTGAAGTGTCTGCAACATCCTTGCCGAATACGAAACCGGATTCAAGAAGATTATAATCTTCCGGAACGGAACGTGTTGCAAGGAATCTTGCCTTGTTTGAAGCAAGCTTTTCAGCTGCCACAGCGGTTACAACGGGCTGAGCCGTTACAGCACCTTCAACAAATTCAACGTTAACATTAGCTGTTACGAAGAATGTGTATTCGCTGCCGAACGCTGCATCATTGCCGTTGATCTTCCATGTGCCTTCGTTAGCTGCCGAAACAGTTACCTTAGCATCATGAGAAACAGTTGCCGTTGTGCCCATATCCTTGCCGTCTACAGTGATTGTGCAGCCGGTAGGAGCGGTTACGGTGTAAGCTGCTGCTTCATCCTTTTCATAGGAAGCAACTACGGTTGCGGCACCGGAAAGAGCCTTAACCGCATCAAGATCCATGCTCCAACCCTTGAATGTGAAGCCCTTATATTCATAAGGAGCGGGCATTGCGCTGAGAGCTGCAACATCATCGTTGCTGAGCTTAGCGATAACATTGTTGAACTGGTCAACAAATGTTACATTAAATGCCTTAGCCTCGTTTGCTGCGAATACAGGTGTGTAAGTAAGATCTGCATAAGCAGCGGTTGTGTAAGTGGGCTGAGTGGAAACGAGCTTGCCGTTTACCTGCCAGCCAACGAATTTAGCGTTTGCTGCCGGAGTTGCTGTGAGAGTATATTCCTTCTCATAAGCAACCTTTTGAGCTGCGCCTGTTGTAGCTTCGCCGTTAAGAGTTGTGGTGCCCTTATCGGATGCATTAACAGTGATCATAACGCCTGTTGCGGGAATTACCTGGCCCTTAACGACTACATCGTTGCATGCAGAGCATACGGAATCACCGGTGTAACCGTTTTCGCCGCGGGTAGCTTCCTTAGCGTTAACGCCTGTTTTGATATCGCCGACATGGTTGGTTTTATCAACAGGAGTTTCTGTTTGTGCAACAATTACGGTGTTGCAAGCTGCGCAGTGAGAACCTGCGGTTAAGCCTGTTGATTTGCAGGTTGCAGCTACTGCTGCATCTGCTACAACATCTTCGTGATTTGCGGAATCAAGAGCCTTATATTCGGTCTTGGTTTGACCACATTCACATTTGTAAGTAATTGTGCCCTGTGTTTTACATGTTGAAGCTGTTTCAGCTGTCTTCACCCAAGTATGCTCGGATGTTACAGGAACTGTGTCGCCGCCTGTGGTGTAGCCGCAAACGGAGCACTTCTCAACAGCGGTTTTACCCGTTGATGTGTGAGTGGGAGCAACGGCTTTTTCTGTTACTTCCATTGTAGCCTTACAAGAAACCGTGGTTACGGTTTCCTTTTCGGTGTAGGTTGTTGTGCCTTCAACGAAATCGGGCCAAGAATAAGTTTTGGTGGTGTGGTTGCCTGCTTTGTCCGATGTGGGACCTACAGTAGCCGTGTTGGTGGGAGCTGTGGGAGTTTCACCTGCAGCAGCCTTTACGGTTGTTGATGTGCCGTCATTGAAGGTGTAAGTATAAGTTACATCTTCGGAAGCGGGTTCAAGACCCCATTCGGGCATAATGAACTGAGTTCTGGGTGAGGGATTTTGTTCTTTATCATCAAGTGAATTATAAACAACAAGGTCCTTATCGTCGGAACCGGGAGTTGTGTTAATAAATGTATCACCTGAATTTTGATAAAGTGGAAGTGCCTCTGTTAAATCAACTTCATCAGTTTGCATTTGAAGACCAAATACAGCAAGCATTTGACCCTTAAAAACTGAATCCTCATTATCTGAATCTTGTTGATATGAATTCGGCCAAGGCTCGTGCGGTGTTGCGTTAAGAATAACAGCAAGAGTCTGCACGCTGGCACGAAGGTTGATACCGCTTACGTCGGAAGCATCAATATCGGTGTTTGTGTCAGCCCATGTTGCAAGGACACAAGACTTACCGGCTGCTTCGCCTGTTGTAAGTGTGTCCTTTCTGCCTGAATAGCTGGCAGGAACAACATCATTATCAGCAAGTCCTTTTGCATATTTCCAAATGAGAGAAAGGCAGTCTGCCGTATCAACATTTTCAACTGTAACAACAAGTGCAAATGTGCCGTTTCCCGACTTAAGGTCAGACTTCTTCAAATTTTTCAAATCATATGTGGGGACAGCACCTGTTTCCAATTTATCATAATAGTAATTGGACATATATCCCCATGCATCGGTACCGTCATAATCCACAACATAGGTGTGAAGAACAACGTCCTCATCATAGCTGTATTTACCGTCTGTATTATTTTTATTCGGGAGTGCGAATGAGGTGAGAGGGAAGCTGAAAGCCACCATCAATACAGAGAGCAACACAGCCAAAGCTTTTTTCAAGCTTTTCATCGAATTACCTCCGCTTAACTAACAACAATATCTGTGTAAGTAAGGTTTTCTGAACTATATCCTGCAAAAGCAAGATAAATTTGCTTATCTTTAGTATTTATGGTTCCGTTTCTGTCAAGGTCAACGCCTACATCATAACCGTCATCCTCAGACCTTAAACCGGAGAGACTTATATATGACGATTTATCCTTAGCGTTGATAGTGTTGTTGCCATCCCAATTGCAGGCAACAATGCCAACCGTTGTTGAAGATTCAACATCGGAATCCGCAACTTCAATTGTGAAGGTGCGTGTGAAGCCGTATTTATAAGAAACGGTTGCGGTGTAAGAGCCGGTGGGAACATCATTAAAAATGAACTTTCCGGATTCATCCGTTTCAGCCGAAACCGTTTCGGCGCCGATTTCAACAGAAACCTGCGCACCCGTTACGGGATAGGAGCCATATTCGTCGCTCGGCGCGGTTAATGCGCCGATATAAGCGGAAACCGAATAGCCCGTGGCTAATTCGGGCGAGAGATCGCATTGCATTGCATAAACCTCGCCGTTAAAATCCGCTGCCGTGCTTAACGCATAGCATTTATAAAAATACGATGTGCCGGAAACGGTTACATCGCCGTAATCAACCTCAATAAAGGTTCGATTAGGATTTTCATCCACCTGCAAAGCAGTGCTCATATCTATTGCGGTATCCGCAGCATCAGACACGGTAACATTAATCTTCAGCAATTCAGCTTCGTTTGCGGCGAGAGCCGAATTGGAATCATAATTTGCCGAGTTATAAGCAAAAACAAAGGAACCGTTTGAAAATTCACTTTGCACGGCATTTATATTCAAGCCCGCAGCTGCCAAGGGCAAAGAACTGCCCGAAAAAGCCAGGAGCGACGAATCATAAGAAGCGGTGAATTGCATTTGAGAGATTGATGCAAGATCATCAACCCGCAAAACCATTTCATATGTGCCGGGTGTTAATGCATTGCCATCTGCCGCATTGCCGGAGGAATCCGTGAATTGAGCGGAAATTACCGGCGATTGCGTGCCGATTGAGGAAGTTGAACCCTCTGCGGCAGCTCCGTAAATATTAATAGATATGATTAAAGTGCAGGTAAGAACGGATGCCAATGCAACCGATAATTTCCTTTTGAATTTTTCGAGTTGCATATTAAGCTACTCCGTTTAAATATATTTTCGCCTAACGCGAATAGCAACCGAAGCATTCGGCAGGTTTCCCTGCCGAATGCCGGGTATCAGCATTTGCCTAATAAAGCACACACTTATTATTTAACAGTTACATCCGTATAGCTTATATCGCTATCTTTGTAACCCGCAAATGCAAGATAAATAGCTTTATCCTTGGTATTGATTGTTCCGTTTCTGTCAAGGTCAACGCCTACATCATAGCCGTCTGAACCCTCTCTTGTGCCGGAAGCTGCCAAGTATGACGATTTATCCTTTGCATTAACAACAGCATTGCCATCCCAGTTGCAGGCAACGATACCTACCATGGTTGAAGAAGAAACATCGGCACCGTTTACAACAACGGTGAAGGTTCTTGTGAAGCCATATTTATAGGTTACGGTTGCGGTGTAAGTGCCATCCGGAACATCCGTAAGAGTGAACTTACCGGAATCATCGGTGGTTGCTGAAACAGTTGTGCCGTTTACATCAATGGAAACAACTGCGCCTGTTACTGCATACTTACCTTCTGTGTCCGTAGGAGCGGACATTGCGCCGATATAAGCAGACACGCTGTGGCCGGATACCGGTTCGGGAGCATCGGATGCTTCCGTAAGTCCGTTTTCTGCAATCATCAGCTTTTGCCTAATTGTGTAAAGGTTTGAAATGCTGAGCGTGTAGCCTTCCTTATCACTGGTATCAAACGGAGCCATATCGGTGTGCTTATAAAGACCTGCCTGGAATGTTACTGCATCAACAGCATCATAAAGAGCATCAATAAATGCAGACCAACTTTCATCCGAATAGGTTACGCCATCCGGGTTGGAGGATGCTGTGTAAGTGGTGCTGCCAACGGTGTAAGTTTTAGCATCGGGATCTGCATCAACAGTTGAAACATCAAGTGAAGCGGAGCCTGTGCTGTTCTTACCGGCAACTGCGCAGCGGATTTCGGTTAAGAGCTGATTCGGAACATAGCCGCGCTCAAGAACCTTTGCCATATAATCGTTGAAGTTACGAAGAGCTTCACGAAGTTCAAAGGTGGAAGCCGTGGAAGTTACAACAGCATTGTCGTAATTAACAACGTCATCGAAATCTCTGAAGCTGCGATTTACTTTATTAGCAGTGTTATATGCTTTAAGAGCATCGTCTCTCTCGGAATCAAGAGAGCTGAAAGCAAGTGTTGTTTCACCGTCTTCGGTTGTGTAGTAATAATCTCTGTAAAGGTCAACGTTAATAAGAGCTTCGGCATTGCGACCTTCGCCTGCCATTTGCTCATACTTAATAACATCGAAGTTTACATTATTAAGGCCGGATCTGAGAACATAAACATTCTCGAACACATTCTTAGCATAAGAAACATCAAGATTTTCATCAAGAATTTCCTTAGCATAAGTTACCTTATCGTTTACTGCTGCAACGGAGCCTCTGGAAGCAGTGCCGGGAACGATTTGATTTTGTGTATTTGCATACATTACAACCCAATCATCCGATGTGGCAACAGCCTTGTTATCGGCATCGTTATGAGTGTATTCAACAGCGGAGTAAACAAGATTGCCTTGGCTGTCTGTAACCTGAGTGTCGGTGGTTGCAAGATAGGGAGCTTCAAAATAAGGAGCTGTGCCCGAGCCTGCATCCTGCCATTCGGTTTCATAAGCTGCGGCATTAACGAAATGCCATTCGCCGTCTACGCTTACAACCTTAACGCCTGTTGAATTAACAGTGTAAACGTCAAGATTAGTTGCTGCACCGTTTACCGTTGCGGTAATGGTTTCACTTGTTTTGGTAACATCAGAATCAGTGATTTTGGTGTTGCCGTAAATCGGGTTAGCGAATACCTCGGAGCCATTTTCAGTGTAATGGGTGAGGTAATATACGCCGTCCTTAACAACTGCGGAAGCTTTAAGGCTTGCAAAGTTTGAACTGCTCATAGTATCTGCCGTTGCAGGGGCATATGCTATTTCGCCGACAACATTGGTTGTGTTTGAAGTTTTTGCAAAGTTAGCTTTTTGAGAACCGAGTTTTGCTGCGTTATCGGCAGTAATAACGGTTGCAGTTGTGGAAAGAGCCTGCATAACTGCATCTCTATAATAGTTATAGTAAGCTGCGTCTTTAGCATCGGCAGCAGTGTAGTTATTCAGGAATTCCTCGCCTGCGGCATAAAGGCTTTCGGAAGTTGAAATATCCGAAAGGTCGCTGACGATAAGATTTGTTGCAAGGTCGTAGCTTGCGGATGTTACAACGCTGAGTTTAACATCGGAGCGACCCTGCTTAACGCTGTGCTCCTTATCCCATTCAACAAAGTCAAGCTTTGTGCTGGAAGAAGACATTGCGCCGGGAGTGAGGGAGAATACAAGACCCTGAGAGCCTGTGGAAGCTGTTGCGCTTGCCTTAACGCCCTTATTGATGGCTGCACTGTAATCTCCTGTGCCGCTTGTTGAAATATAAACGCAGTTATAAGAACCGTCGTTATTTCTGTCGGCAATAATGCTTGAGGGAACATAGCCGTTTACGCCTGTGGTGGTGATATTATCGAGCGTGCAAACAACATGCTGCCTGTATTCGGGAACTGTTGTGTCGGTATTAACAAGATTTACAACATCGTCTCTGCTGAGAATCTTATCTTCCGCAGTTACCCAAGCACCCTTAGGATTACCGTTTTCATCATAAACGATATTCTTTACGGTTGTGCCGTCCACTGTTTCGGTGGTGTACTCATACTGATAATAATCATACCAAGAGGTGTTAACGAGGTTACCCGTTGTGGGATCTGCTGCAGCTGCAACATACTTTTGACCGTCTACAGTGATGTATGCTTCAAATCTGATGTTTGAAGATGATGAACCTGTGCGGTTAAGGTATACTGTTGAGTTGGAAACCGAAGCAGGATCGTCTGTTGAAACAGCGATATTGTTGGGAACAACAAGATAAGTTGCCTGCCTTGTATTACCGGCAATCACGCCCGTCGACGAAGTAGTTGTACCTGTCTGGTTCATGGCAGTGACAGGGTCAGCAAAGCCGGTAGTGGAACTGCTGCTGTAGGTTTGCGTATACAGATCCTGTTGAGCGGATACATAATAATAAACTGTTCTGGTTAAATCGCTTGCATATTCAGACGAATAAGCGGTGCCATCCTTATTAACAATTTGATATGTAACCGTGAATGCAACAGCTGTTGCATTTGAAGAGCCAAGATCGCTTGCGGAAAGAGAACCGCTTACGCCGATAGAGCCTCTTGCCTCGGGATCGAGGGTTGCGGCAGTATCGCCTGTAAATGACCATGTGCCCTTATCGGCTTTAACGCCCTTAACTTTAATCCAAGAGCGGCCGAGTTCATCGGTGGAGCCGTCCGTTTTAATAGTGAAACGGTTAAGACCTTTACCGAGGTTTTCCAGATTGATAGTGTTTGTGAGTGTGTTACCTGCCGTGTAGCCCTTAACAACATCACTTGCAAGCTTAGCATCAAGGTTGCTAACCTTGTAGTTTTGAAGTTGGGGAAGGAATCCGTCAAGCAAGCTTGCAACGGACTGAACAACGAACATCGCACCTTTCCAAACAGTATCGTGATAACCGGAAAATACGCCGGCGAACTGGATAACATTTACAATTGCACTTGAGATAACGCCGAAATTGGAAGCATCTGAAGAAGTGCCTGCAATAACGCTGCTCTGAACAAGATTGTGGAACGGCTTATTAACATTATCGCCGGAAACATCCGGAATAACATTCTTGCCATACAGCGGCTGATTGCTGCTGCGGGCATTAAGAAGACCGTTCAACAGTTCTTTAAGAACATCATAAACCGTAAGGTCTACGCCCTTTGTTGAAATAGAGGGAGCGTTAAGAATTGTTGCAAATCTGTAAATAAAGTTTGTTACGCCGCCGAGTTCCTCACCGTCTACGGTGTGAGTGCTTGCAATATTAAGTGCGCCTGTTACCAGATCGTCCATAATAAGAGCATGCGAATCAAATGCGCCGCGCTTTGAAGCGCTGCCGAATTGAAGCTCGCCGAGAACGGGAAGAAGTTTATTTGCGATGATATCAAGGTTCTTCCACAAAGTGTTGTCCAGAGTAATCAGGCTGTTACCCTCTGAATCTGCACAACCGAGAAGAGGACCTACACCCTTATCGTTTGCGTAATAAGAAATTACGGAATTAAGGATGCTGAAGATATCTGTGCCCTCGGCTACCTGCTCAGCATAAGTTTGAACAGATGTTACATTATAGATGCTCCAGAACTTGCCGGTTTTATCTGTAATCGGCACGTATTGCATCATAACATAGCCAACGGCATCGCGACACAGTGCATAAATTGTTTCCATAGATATATCATAA
Source organism: Clostridium sp. AF37-5 (assembly GCA_963625835.1). Taxonomy (GTDB): domain Bacteria; phylum Bacillota; class Clostridia; order Oscillospirales; family Acutalibacteraceae; genus Eubacterium_R. The sequence continues at coordinate 60,407 of CAVFVA010000002.1, forward strand.
TATCCGTCGCTGCCCACAGTTAAGAACTGCGAGTAATCGTTTTGAGGAAGCACATATGCAAGGTGTTCCTGAAGAATAACTGCTGCAACGCCTTCTGCGTCATCACATTTATCCCACCTGTCATAGTGGATGGATTTAAGATCCTGAATGTTATTCTGAAGGCAAGCAATAAGAAGCGGAATCATTGCGCTTTCAAGATTTGACTCGGAAAGCACAGCGGAATCGCCGCTTGTGTGATAGAACGCCGAAAGGATGTTCTTATCGGTTGCATCGCCAACATACTGAATAACTTTCAGTGCGTTTGCAACAAGAGTTTTGCCGATTGTTTTGGCATCGTTGGTATTGATTGTTGTAAGTGAAGAAGCGCCTGCATAATCGGGCAGGAAGTCCTTAACTGCTGCAACAAGGAAATCATTAAAGCCGGCAAGAATATTGCTGTAGTTGCCGTACTGATTTGCCATGAATGCATCAAGATTAGGAGTGCCGGTGCACTTAAAGTTTGTGTTAAGAGGACCGGTTTCCGCCTTAAAGTAATAAACCATAAGCGGGCTTCTGCGAAGCTCGTTAAAGAGCTTTGTGGAATCAATATCTCTCCAATTATACTGAGCGTCTTTTACAACGCTTCTGTCATAAGTGAGAGCTGCCTTAACATCGTCAAGGTTAAGATTATAATCCTTAGCCCAAGCCTGAACATTGGTTTCGGAATAGTTACTTGCAGGATTTGAGTAATCCCAAGTTTTACCCTCGCCGAGGAACCATTCCATATATTCCCAGTCATAATCCTTAATAGCCGAGTTAAGAAGCTTTAAGGTTGGCTGAAGAACTGTTTTCCAGGCTATTGCCAACGCATTGTAAGAAAATTCATACAGCGTTGTGCTTGGTGTTAATGTAAGATTTGCATCGTCAACACCGTCGCCGTTGCTGTCATACTGGAAGAGGTAAACATTACCGTCCGGAGTGTAGCAAAGGCCGGAATCTTTTTGACCGGCAGCATAGCGTGATTGAGAGCTTGTGCCGTCTGCATAAGTTACATTAACATTGATCTTACGCAGAAGTTCATTCTGCAAAGATCTGAAAAGCATAGTATCAAGGTCGTAGCCGGTTTCATTATTATACATCTTAGTAGCTTCGTCGCTTGTGTACCAAGTGGTATTTTCGGTGAGAAGCTTAACTATAATGTTATATACAAGGTTCTTTTCATAGCCGTCGCTCATACCAAGACCCACAGCACTGTTAAGAATGCTGTAAAGATTAAGGTTAAGGGGCATGCTGAAAGAGCCTCTGAGAAGCTGGTTAACAACCGCTTTACCGCCGTCCCAGTTTGAAACATTGTTAGAAACAGCGTTCAAAAGGGCTTTGACAATGCTTTTCGCGGAATTGTTGGCTCTGTAGTCCTTGCCGCATGCCGGCCAATCGCCGGTTACTGTTGTGTAAGACATGCCGGTAAGCGGGCTGAGGGTGATGTTTTTAAGATCGCCGCCCAAGCCGTTGGCCTGATCAACGGTGGATTTCAGCTGATCTACTATATCAAGAAGACCGCTGACACTGTCCAGCGTGCCGTTTACGTTTACATTGATTACAACGTAACTGCCGCTGATTGAAACAGGCAATTTAAGATCGTACAGGATGTCGTCCACATAATCAAGAAGAGCCGCGCAGGTTTGCTCATCAGAGAGCTCAACCCAAGCCAAAGCATTTGACTTAAGCGCGTCATCATGATATTCAGGATCGGCGGAGGCCGCATACGCGGAGAAAGCACCCGTGAATGCGGTGAGTGCCATCAGAACCGCAAGAAACAAAGCAAGCAATTTCTTGCCAAATTTCGTTTTCACAATTTTTACCTCCGTGAAAATTTTAAACACAATGAAGTTTTATTCATAGAATGTTCACACTCCGACTCTCTGACCTACGGGCAATCCGAACAGAGCGGAAGTGCGCATTGAAACGCACGGATGTGAGCAAATGTTTACAGAAACGAATACTACTCCATTCATTAAATATTAAAACACAAGCAAATTAAAAAGTCAATATGAACAAAGTTAAAACCGAGATTTTGGCACTTTTAACGAAATTACAAGTGCGCTTTTGTGCAATTTGAGCATTTAAAAATTTACAATTTGTTCATACTTTTCTTACAAAAAGTTTACCTTGTAACAGTTTCGTAACCCATTACAGAGGGTAGTTTTTGTAAATGCAGACCCCTTTACACAACAACATCTTGTATATTTTTCGGCAATAATTTTCAAAATTCAACAATTTTTCAAAGGCGGTTTGCTTGCACGAAATTGCGCTGTTTTGAATGCATTTTTTATGCAGGCATAACGAAAGACCGGCACAAATTTTACTTATTTTCGGAAATGATTTACATATAATTGCCGAATTTTGTTCACAGTTTGTTAAAAAATTCAAAAAAAGGTGTTGACTTCCGCTTTTATATTTGGTATAAATATATTGTATTGTTCGTGCGCGTGGGCATTTTGCGCCCTACGGCGCATTTTGTTAACATTTCGTTCACAAAGTACGCTGTAAGCGAATACCCGTGCGCTTAACTGAGAGCATGTTTATGTTCCCAAAATCATAAAAAAGGAGAGATGATTATGAAAACGAGCAAACGATTACTCAGCCTGCTTTTGGCTGTGGTAATGGTGATAACAACCTGCTCCGTCGGCATGAGCGCATTCGCAGCCGATGAAAGCGACGATGTTTTCACCTATGTTACCGACGAGGGTAAAGCGGTAGATATCACATACGAATCGCTTAACAACCTTGTCAACACCTACGCTCCCGAAATCATTAAGCTTATCAACCAAAACGGTAAGCTCACCGAACTCGGCGTTGACGTAGATGCGGTTTGCGCTTCAGAAAAGCCGATTTACGAACTTTTGGCGCAACTGTCACCAACGCTCATCCAACTTATGGGCGGCAGCAACGGCGATTCCGACGCTGTTATCAAATCCGTGCTTATTGACGCGGGTGCGATTAGCTCGGATATGGCAGACTTGGATAAGGAAAAAGCAATGCGCTTTGTTTATGCGCAATATGCTTATCTTACCGACGACGACGCTGCAATGAGCATTTGGAGTCTTTATAAATTCTGCATGGACAATGAGAAATCGGATAACAAAGACCTCAAAAAATATTGCACAGACACAAAAGATGTTCTTAAACCGCTGATTTTGGCATTCAGCAACGCTTACGATGTTGCAAAAGCTTCAGTAAGTGCAGATTTTGCAACGGTTGAGGAATATGTAAGAACAAAAGTTATCGGCGAAGGTGCTTTCCAGGAAAACACCTTTTCAAGCATGGTTTCAACTTCGTTCTTTACACCCTATCTTTTGAATGCACCTTCATTCGGCAAATCCGAAGTCAACGAAGCAAGCAATGTTATTTCAATGGGCGGCGGTGCAGAACTTACCGCTATTCCGGCTTCTCTTGCAGAGGCGAAGAAAATCGTTGCAAGCGGCAGCGCATTCAAGGGCAAAAATCTTACGGATATCAACGCTTCGAGTGACAGCACTGTTGCAACATTTATCAATAAGGTTGTTGAACTTTGCGAAGCTGTAAACGCTCCCATCAGCGCAAATCCGTCTCTTGCCGAGGCTGCTTATTGGTATTATAACCAACCGATCAGAAGCACTAACGCAGTTCTTACCAAGGTTCTCACCGATATCAGCGGCGAATCGGTTTTCGTTGATGATTTAGGTTTGATATTTGAGATTAAGCCCGGAGAATATTTCTACGATGCCTGCAGAGTAAACGACATGACATACGATTTCTTTGCAGAACTTACCGGAGCTCCGAGCAAAACAACCGAAGATTCTTTCTGGTATGCACTTTATGACACCAGCTTTTCATGGTGCGAACTCGTTTCCGCAAATATTTTCGCAAATCAATCCTCGGATCCCGCTGCCAGCAGCTGGATGTATCAAAAAGGCTTCACTGCAAGCGATTTTGCTGCAATCAAAACACGAATCGGAGACTTACTCAAAGCTAAGAGTGCAACAAATGTTTCCGAAATCACCGAAGATGAATTCATTAATGGCACAGGCTCCGTTCCTGCTGTTAAGGCAGACGGCAGCCTTTCAAGCTTTGTTAAATTCTATCTTACAAACGAATTGTTCTCAAGCATTCCGCTTGCGGCAATCTACGCTTGGGACGGCACCGAAGACGGCATCACCGATGCAATGAATGTTGCCGGCTCACATGCACAGTATATTTTTGAGGGCTATCTTACCTTTGCAACATCAAAAGAAGTTGAGCCCACAATCACCGCAACATACGATTGGAATAAGGTTAAGCCCGATAACGACCTTGCAATTGAAATTGTTAACGCCAACATTAACGCTTACATTAACTATGTAAGAGAAGGTATTCCCGGTGTTAGCATTGACATTTACACACTCGCAAGCGGCATTATATCAAACCTTACCGATTCACTCACTCTGAATACACTGCTTGAAAAAGTTACCGACATTTACAAAAACCTTGCAAATGACCCGGTTAAAACAATTTTTGAGTTACTTCCCGTTATAGTTGTTGTTCTTGACGATGTACTCGTTCCCCTGCTCTTTAACCAACAGGGCGATATGTACTTTGAACAAATCAACGGTATTCTTTCAAACCTTCTTAACGAAAAGAATCTTTCTCAGGCATCGGGCAGCCCGACGGGTATCGGTCAAATCGGCTGGAACCTTAACGAAGTGCTTCCCACTTTGCTTCACTGGCTCAACGGCGACAACAGCTACACCTATACATATTATAATGTAGACACAACAAACGAAACAAAATATGTTTACGGCACGCCCACAACAGGCGCAAACGGCACTAAATACGATAACGACGGCAACAAGCTTGACCATGTTCCGGTTATCCTCAATATTTATGCAGTTGATAAAAAGCTTGCAGACGCTGCCGCTTCAGACCTCGGCAGCAGCGATGCGGTTTCAGAAATTATTTCAACCGTTATGAACCTGCTCGTTTCCGATGTTGACAGCTATGTTGCAAACCACGGTTCCGACATCGGCAAATACATCATCGACCAGGGCGACGAAAAGCAAATCGTTTTCCGCGGAATAAACAATGTTTTTGTTGCTCTTCCGAGCATCATCAGTGCCGTAGGCGAAAGCGCGCTTGCAGCATACAATGTTCCCAGCGACTGGACTTTCGGCGAATTTGCCACGGATTCAGACGGCTGCAAATACAATGTTTCCTCAAAAGAATTTAAAGACCTTTGCAAAAACAACGAATCGGCAGCCAAAGTGCTTGAAACATTCGTTGATATGTTTGTAAACAACTGGTTCAACGCACTCACCGATTTCTTAAACGATGTTGTTTCCACGGATAACACCATCACAAAGGATATTCCGGTTGTGGCTTCACTGCTTCAGGGTGTTGACCTCTTTGGCGAAACAAGTGTTCTTACCGATGTTCTTAACGGCTTCTTCCTTATGAACAGAGAACACGCAGATTCCTTCACATTCGAGCCTCGCGAAAACGGCTATGTGGGCATCAGCACACTTTCCGCTTACTTCCTGCTTTGCAATGTTGAACCGATCGTAACCTTTATTATCAGCGTTATCAACGCAAATTCATCGGAAGACACCACAACCGTTTCCATCACATCCGGCTCGGATATCGTTACGGCGGCAGTTACCGATGACATCACAAATTCAATAAACATTGATGAAATCACAAAAGAATATTACAATGTGGTTTCCGACAGCGAAAATACAAAAGCTGCGGAAGACTTATTAGATGCAGTTGACGAACTTCTTTCAACTCTCCTTTCAAATACATATGTTGACGGCTTCACCGTTGACCAGGCAGACGGAATCCTTTCCGGCGCGGTAACATTCCTTGTTAACCACTTCGGCGTTGACACTGCAAACGATATCGTAAATCTTGTTATGCAGTATGCAAAAACAATCAATGCCGATAATGTTGCAGAGGACGACGGCTCCGTAAACGACAAAAAGGTTTATTGCAAAGAAAACCTTTCAAACCTTGTAACTCAAACCTATGTTCTTGTTGAAACGATTATCGACCAAAAGCTTAATGTTAAGGGCGATACAAACAAGCTTGTAAACGGCGCAATCAAGGGAATCATTTCTCCGAGCGCAATTGCAGTTCGTTCCGATTCAATCAACAAGAAGATTATGAAAGAGCAAAGCTGGACCGAACTTTCGGCAACAGGCTATGCAAAGAACCTCGGCTACAGCAATCTCAGCGCAGGCGATAAGGACACTTTCTATAAAGACCTTATTGATTCGCTCGGCGTTATTCCTGCTGTTTTCGGCACACTTCTTTGCGCAACAGGCTACTACAACAATGTAATCAGCCATGTTCTTTCCGATATTTGCGGCAATCTTGATGTTTCCTACACCAAATCACTTCCTGCAAACGCAGACGGCAAGGATGCAACCTTTGCAATCATTCAAGTTGCCTCCAACATTATAAACAAGGTTCTTGAAGCTCCTGCTTCATCACTTTTCGGCATTATCAAGGGCGTTGCCTCCAACTTGACCGACGCTGAATTCGGCACAACGGTTAAGGCGGTTGTTTCTCCCATTACAAACGAAATCAACGGCGCAGCCGACATCGTTTCACTTCTTTCACAATCGCTCAGCAAAACAATTGCAAGCTATGCAAATCTTGTTGACAACACTGTAAACAATGTTATTCTTAAAGACAGCAACTATTTCGTAAACACAGTCAATGTTATTCTTACCCTTCTCGGTAAAGACTTGATTGATATGGATTTGAACAGCATTTTCACTGCCGTTTCTCAGGCAACAAATGCTCAGCTTCTGCTTCTTGTTTACACAGTTGCCGTAAGCATTATCACAAACAGCTCAATCCTTTCCTCCTTGCTCAACGGCAAGTATCCGGGCATTGTTGATATGGTTTCCAAGCTTTCTCCGAGCAAGCTTCTTGCAATAATCAGAGAAGTTATCACATCAACTCAAAACCCGAAGGAAATTGCTTGGACATTCACCGATTATGCCGCTCAGGAAAGCAACACATTCTCTTATCCCAAGGGAATCACCGCTTCCGACGCAAACTCGGCTGTTACAAGCCTTGACGATCTTGTTAAGAACATCTTCCCGCTTCTTAAGAGCTTCGGTGTTCTTGATGCAGACGGTCTTAACGACATCATTAACGATAAGCTCTTCACAAACGAGCTTGTTACCTCGATTGCAACCGGCGTTTACGGCGCAATCGAAAAGAGTGTAGACCTTATCTCCCCTGCCGACCTTGCCGCTTATCTTACAGATTCAAGCTACGGCACAACATATTCATCGGCAGCAAGCACACTTAAGAATTGCTCTTCATGGAGCGATGTTAAATCGGTTAACTGGGGCTTCACAAACGGCTCTTCTTCCGCTCAGCAAGGCTTCATCAATGCACTTGCAGCTCTTTGCAGACCTGTAAACGACATTCTTGCAGCATTCCTTGCAGGCGGCGATGTAAACCTCGGCGAAGTTCTTCAAACCGTTCTCAGCAATCTTGAAATAAACACAACCACAACTTCCGGCGATGTTCAGATTAAGATTTCTCTCAGCAACAGCATCCTTGTTGTTGAACTTCTTAACAAAGCAGCGTCAGACGCAAAAACAAACACAATTAAGGTTGATCTTAACGAAATCATCGCTCAGCTTAACGCTCTCAGCATTAAGGGCGGCAACGGCTACGAAAGCGCAATCATTCCGCTTCTTGAAGCTCTTATGTGCGATAATGTTAAATCACCCTCACAGTATCTCAGCGATTACAAGAAAGCTAAGGATAACCTCCTTATCGACATTCTTAATCCCATCTTCGGCTTTGTAAACAGGGTTGCCGATAAGCCGTTTGACACAATCACGGCTGTTCTTCCGAACCTTGCTTACTTTATCGACAACAACGGTCTCGGCAAAGTTATTGACAACCTGCTTTCACCCGTAACAAGCATCCTTAAAGTGCTTGAAAACAACGGCGTGAGCGTCGACAAGATTATCGAAGCAGTTGCAGGTAAGTCACTTGCAGATATTATCGGCAACGCCATCGGCGCAGACCTCGGCGGTCTTGATTTAAGAATAGGCAATCTTCAGAATTGCAACATTCAGGATTACCTTGCAGACATTATCAATGCCGTTCTTAAGAAGAACAACATTAACATCAAGATCGGCAATATCGACTTCGGCTTCCTTGCAAGCCTCGGCGATCTTAACACAGTTTACGGCGCAGCAGGCTCAATCAAGCAAATCACCGCAAATCAGGGTCAGGTTCTTGTTACCTTGCTTCGCTACATCGAAAGCGTTCTTATCAACAACGCTTCCGCAATTAACAAGCTGCTCGGCAACATCGACGCAATCAAGAATAATGCAACAATCAAGGGCATCCTTGACAGCGTATTCGCAAACATTGCAACAGCAAACAGAGATGATATTGTTCTTGCAATATTCTATCTCCTTCTCGGTCAGCCGACAGACACATTCTTTGATTATTCAAACTTCCAGCTTAAGGATTACTCCTTCTCTTATCCCTCAACGGTTGATGTTGACTTCTTAGAGGTTATCGGTCCCATGATCGACGGTCTTGTAGGCGGTCTTGTTCCGGGAGGACTTTCAAGCCTTGTAACTGCCAATGTTTATAAAGACAGCATTATCAGCTCTATGGCAACAGGCATTTACGGCGCAGTTGAAAAGGTTAAGGTTGGCAACATGAGCCTTACCTCGCTTCTTGCTCAAACAGGCATTGATTTCACAACCGACAATGTTGCTTCGCTTCTTACGGATAAGAGCTACGGTCAAACCTTTGAATCCGCAGCAAAAACAATCAAGAGCGCAGGCTCTTGGGCAAATGTTAAAGCCGACAAGCTTTCTTGGGGCGTTACAGACAGAGACAGCTTCCTCCACGCGCTTTGCGCAGTGCTTCGCCCGGTTTACGGAGTGCTTGATGTGCTTCTTAACGACGGCTCACTCGGTCTCTTCAATCTTATCTATCTACCCGGTTCGGACGGATATACTTCCACAATAGTTCCGATCATGGAGGCATTCGGTCTTTACAACATCAAGACTCAGTATCAATACAGAGAAGATATGAGCAAAGAATATGACGCTATCCTGCTTGATATTCTTAATCCTCTTCTTGACAAGGTTGAGGATATCCTCAATGCTCCTATCCAAACTCTTATGAGCATGCTTCCGAACCTTTCACTCTTCTTTGCAAACGACGGATTGCTTCAGGTTATCGAAAACCTTACCACTCCGATCAGAGCACTTATTGACGCACTTAAGCCCATAGCAAATATCAATGATATTCTTGTGGCAGCAGGTCTCAATATTCAGAAGACGCTTTCCGGTCTCGGTCTTGTTGACAGCAACTATAAGTTCGATATCTACGATCTTACAGCTTCGCTTAAGCCGCTCATCGGCTCCGACAATATCGTTTCCCTTCTCAACAAGGTTATCGGCATGATCAAGATTTCCGGCACACCGCTCGGAATCGAGCTTATGCCTATCGATTGGTTCCAGCTTGCTTCTCACGGCGAATACATCACCGACGAAGCTTCGCAGGCTTCCACCACAGGCAAGAGAGTTTATGTTCAGGCTGATTCCAATGAAGTGCTTATAGCTGTTCTTCGTTACCTGATTAACACAGTTAACTACAAGGATAACTACAACACCATCAGCAACCTCATCGGCAGCCTCATCGGCGGCGCAAGCAGCTCCGTATCTCAGGTAGTTGATCAGGTTCTCGGAATGCTTACCGGCGACACGGATCAGGTTATCTCCGATCTTTGCGGACTTCTTCAAACTCTTGCTTAATTCAAATTGAATAAAGCAAAAGCCTAAAAATTAAGAGCACCTCTTCGGAGGTGCTCTTTGCTATTGTTGCCGATAGCATTCGTTGCCCGTTGAAAGCAAATTCAAAAGCTTTGCAGTATAAAATTTTGCTTGACAAAATAAAATTGTTGCGTTAAAATACGCAATATCGAGTAGCAAAAAAGCGTAAGTCCGGATGAGGACTTGCGCTTTTCTGTTTTTCACGGAGGTATAGTGTGAAAAATCACACTATAAAATATATTGCCTTCAAAATTTGCCTGCGGCATAATTTTGAATTGGCTGAAATCACCATTCACGCCTGTTTAGGCAACACAGAGCATTCGGTGATTTTTAATAAACTATTTGTTGCCTGAAAGGCTATGGTGATTTTTATGAAAGAAAATAACAAGTTGTGGAGCAAGAATTTTATATTGATTATAATCATCAATTTTCTTGTGTTTTTAAATCACTTGATGGTTTTGTCGGCATTTCCGCTCTTCATCACAAACAGTAAAGCGTTTGCCGAAATCGGCTCGGACACGATAGCAGGAGCCTGTGCAACAGTGTTTTCGCTGATAGGTGTTGTGTGCCGCCCGTTTGTGGGCTTTATGCTTGACAACGGAAAGCGCCGTTCGATTTTGATTATCGGCTTAATTCTGATGGCGCTTATGCCCATGGGCTATCTTTTTGCAAGCACTCTGCTTGTTTCAATTGCTCTTGCGATTGTTTGCCGAATGGCTCACGGCGTTGCGCTTGCTTTTTCAAACACTGCAACCTCAACAATCGCAACGGATGTTATTCCGAAAGCGCGCTTCAGCGAGGGCATGGGCATGTTCGGTATGGCAACTGCGCTTGCAACGGCAATTGCACCGTCAATCGGTCAGCTTCTTATGAAAAAAGCGTCACACATCGGCGAAAAAACAATATACGATTTTAAATATCTTTTCATCGCCGCAACAGCGATTATGGTTTTATCGCTTGTGCTTTTCATATTTTTAAAAACGCCGAAAATTAACGTTGAAAATAAGCCGTTTTCATTTAAAAATCTTATCGACAGGGATTCGCTGCCTGCATCGCTCACAACATTGATTTTTCTTATAACATACGGTTCGCTCGAAAATTTTACAATCAAATTTGCAATGGAAAGCGAAGATATTTCGATTTCGGGCGGCATTTATTTTGCACTTATGGCAGTTATGCTTTTTTTGACAAGAATATCAATCGGCAGGATTTCTGACAAAAAAGGCGAAAGCATTTTTGTTTATTCCTGCAACGGTGCAATGTTTGCCGCACTTATGCTCATCGCCCTTGTGCCGTGCAATGCTTCGTTTATCATATCCGCACTGCTTTCCGGTTATGCCTTCGGCGGACTTGAGCCGGCGCTTCAGGCAATGGCGGTCAGCATTGCGCCGCCTAATAAAAGAGGGGCTGCAAATTCCACATTTCTTTGCGCATATGATATAGGAATCGGCGCCGGCGGCGGACTTGCCGGATTGCTTATTGATACGGTTGGATATAATCATATGTTTGCAATAATTGCGGCGGCAAATATTTTGTCTGTTGTAATTTATGTTATTATCGGCAGACATCATCCCTCATCAATTACATTTCGCCTTGAAAACGGGAAAAAAGGCAAATAATTTTTCAAACAAAAAATCCGCAGCTTGGGCGCACTACATAAAAATGCGGTTCCATGCTGCGGATTATTCTTTAACAAATTTTATAATATCGCCGACTTCGCAATCAAGCGCATAGCAAAGGGCATCCAAAGTTTTTGTGCTGATTGCCTCGCCCTTTTTCATTCTGTAAAATGTGTTTGCCGAAAAGCCCTGCTTAAAGATAAGATAATATTCCGTTATATTCTTTTTAAACAGCGTTTCGTAAAACGGCTCATAACTTATCATATTATCACCGCTGTAATTTTATCATACTCAACAGCTTGACAATATTCAATATATTGAGTATGCATATACATGTTATTTTTTGACAAAAGGAAAAAATTATGTATTGTAAAAATTGTGGTAAGCCGATGAACGATAATCAGGCAATCTGTTTGAATTGCGGCGTAAATGCCGGGTGCGGCAATAAATTTTGCGCAAACTGCGGAGAACCTGTGAATGAAAACGCCGCCGTTTGCACGCATTGCGGCGTTACAATCAAAAAAATCGCACAGCCTCAAGCAGGCACGGTTTTGAGCAAAGAAGAAGCGTATAAAAAACTTGCCGAATATGAAAAAACAGCGGCAATCATTTGGTTTGTTATAGCCGCGCTGCAAATTATAGGCGGCATATTTACCTATTACGCCCCCGCTCTTGTAGGTTGCTGGAATATTTACACAGGTATTCAGCGAATTAAGCACAGCAAAACCCTTGCGGAAATGCCTGCCGGCATTTATGTATATTATGAAAAGCAAGGCACGGCAAATATTATTTTCCTTGTGGTTAACATTATTTTGGGCGGACTTATCGGCGGTATCGCCTCGGGATATGATATTTATATCCGAAGCTTTGTTATGAAAAACAGAGAAATATTTGAATAAGAACCTTGGCTGCAATTTTGATTGCAGCCTTTTCTTTTTGCCATGTGCAGAATGCACCGACGGTATGATAATTCGGGCGCAAAACAAATTTCTTCACAAAACATATTTTTTCTTTACAAGATTGACTGCGGCGGTGTATAATGCTATTGTACGCACAATATTTTCTTGTTCGGCGATTTGATTGGCTGCAAAGTGAAAAATCATTTCGCCTCGGAGGTAAAATTTATGAAAAAAGCATTATTGGCAATTCCTGCCGCAATAGGTGCAGGGCTTGCCGCAACGGCAGTTAAGGCGGCAAATTTTAAAGCGGAAAACAAAACGCACACCGAGCTGCCGCCCGAAAATGTTGATATTGAAAGAGCTGCAAACCACCTTTCGCAGGCAATTCAAATCAAAACCGTTTCAAACGACGACAGCAGCAAGGTTGACTGGAGCGAATTTGAAAAATTCCATGCCTTTTTGGCAGATGCGTTTCCGCATATAACCGAAACGCTCAGCCGAGAAAAGGTGAGCGAAGCCAGCCTTATATACAAATGGCAGGGCACGGACGAAAGCCTGAAACCGATTGCGTTTTTATCGCATATGGATGTGGTGCCGATTTCCGAGGGCACGGAGCAGGATTGGGAATATCCCCCGTTTGAGGGGCACAATGACGGCACCTTCATTTGGGGGCGCGGTGCGCTTGATATGAAAAATCACCTTATTTGCCTGATGGAGAGTATTGAAACCTTGCTTGAGGAGGGCTTTGTGCCGGCACGCAGCGTTTATCTTTGCTTTGGGCACAACGAGGAAATAGTTGCCTCTGCAAATTCAGGTGCAAATGATATTATGGAAACACTCAGAGCCCGTGGCGTTGAGTTAGACAGCATTATAGATGAGGGCGGCGCAATGGTGCCGGCGCAGGTAAAAGGGCTTTTAGACGGCAAATTAGCCGGCATAGGCGTTGCCGAAAAAGGATATGCCGATTTTAAGCTTTCCGTTAAAGCAAAAGGCGGTCATTCATCTCAGCCGCCGAAGCACACGGCAATCGGCGAAATTTCAAAAGCCGTTGTTCGCCTTGAGAAAAAGCAATTCAAGGGCGAAATTCCCGATTACTTAAACAAAATGTTTATGGAAGTGGGCAGGCACTGCACTTACCCCGGCAGATTTGTTATGTGCAACTACAAATTGCTTGAGCCGCTTGTTAAATTTGCAATGCTGCAAATTCCGCCTGCCGCTTCAATGGTGCACACCACCATGGGCGTTACGATGAGCAGCGGAAGCCCTGCGGCAAATGTGCTGCCGCAAAGCGCAAGCGTAACGATAAACTGCCGCATTATGCCCGGCGAAAGCATTGCCTCCACAAAGGAGCACATAAGAAAAGCCATTAAAAACGACAATATCGAAATAGAACTTTTAAAGGGCAAAGAGCCGTCGCTCATCTCCCCCACCGACACAAAAGCGTTTAATACGATTAAGGAGATAACCGAAGCGGCAAACCCGACTGCGATTGTGACCCCGTTTCTTGTTATGGGCGGAACGGACGCTTACCATTACGAGCCGATTTGCGAAAACATTTATCGCTTTGCGCCGTTTACAGCGTCCACCGAGCTTTTGCTCACCACCCATTCAACAAACGAAAGGTGCCCGATAGAGCAGCTCGGAGCCGGAATAACCTTCTTCAAACGCTATATCAAGGCGATGACGGCAGAGGAAAAATAATGTGAAAATCACACTTTTTAAATTACATTACATTAAAGGCTACGGTGATTTATATGGATTTTAAAGAAAGCACGTTTATGTATATCCTCGGCGGTGCCGTGGTTGCCTTTGTTTTGGCGCAATCGATATTTTTTCTTGTGCGCGCTTACAGGCAGGGCAAAAAAATCGGCATTTCCGAAAAAACAATGAAAAACACAATCGTTTCCAGCTCACTGTTTTCAATTGCTCCGTCAATTTCGATTTTGGCAACGATTATAACGCTTTCCGGCGCACTCGGGCTTGTGCTGCCCTGGATAAGACTTACGGTTATAGGCGCAATCACCTATGAAGTGCCTGCCGCGGAAAGCGCGCTTAATGCGCTGGGGCAAATCGGCGGACTTTCGCAGGAGGTTAACGACCCCGTTCAGTTTTCCACAATTGCGTGGGTTATGACACTCGGTTCCGTTATGCCGCTTGTGTTGCTGCCGTTTATGCTTAAATTCATCCAAAAAAAGGTTGGCGGCGTGGCAAACAAAAATGCCGCTTGGGCAAACACAATGAGCGCAGCGGCGTTTATCGGCTTAATCAGCGCCTTTATCGGCAGAGCCGTGCTCGGCAGCGGAGAGCCGGATCAGCTCGGCGACGGTGCCGGCGTTATGAGTGTTACCGCACTTGCGGTTTCCATGCTGTGCATGCTTGGCTTTATGAAGCTGCAAAAGAAGAAAAATATTTCGTGGCTGGAGCCGCTTGCAATGCCGCTGAGCATGTTTATTGCGCTGGCGGTTGTTACGGTTTTAAGCCTTGTTTTGCCCGGCGATATTGCCGTGCTTGAATGGAGGGGTTGATTATGGACAGTTATAACGAACGCACCCACATAATAGGCCGTTTTTGGATAATCACCGCCCTGGTTGCCTTTTTAATGATTCCCGTGGCAATTTCGGCAAAGCTGAATGCTTTTCCGCAGGCATCCGTTGTGCTTAAAGGGCTTGCGCCGATTGCGCTGCTCTTTTACCCCACGGCGGTTATAGAGGTTTGCACATACTCACCGATGCTCGGTTCCGGCGCAACCTACATTGCATTTGTAACCGGCAATATAAACAATTTAAAGCTGCCCTGCGCGCTTTCGGCAATGGACAGTGCCGGCGTAAGCCCAAACAGCGACGAGGGCGAAATTCTTTCCACAATTGCCGTTGCGGCGTCCTCAATAGTTACAACGCTGATTATTGCCGTAGGCGTTATTGCATTTGCGCCGTTTTTACCGCGCATAACGGCTTCCGATTCAGTGCTCGCACCCGCATTCAGGCAGGTTGTACCTGCCCTTTTCGGCGCGCTTGGTATGTCCTACATAGCAAAGCACTTTAAAATCAGCATTGTGCCGATTGCCGTTATCTGCCTTATGCTGCTCTTTAAGGGAGATTTGGCAGTTGGCGTGCTCATTCCGGTGGGCGTTGTTGTTTCACTGCTTGCGGCGCACATTATGTTTAAAAAAGGCTGGGTTAAATAATTTTCGCCTTTTAAATAACCTTATAAAAACAACAAGCGGAGTGCACTCCTGAAACCGAAGTGCGCTCCGCTTAAATTTATATTTTGTTTTATTTGCGGTTATAAACAATTTAATCAAGCCTTGCCTCAAGGCGGTAAATCGGCATTCCCATATCGGAAAATCGCTTTTCGTATTCCGTAACTATATTGCCCTCAAAATCGCTGTTGTGCAAATCAAGGCTTATGTTTGAAAGCTTAAAGCCGCATTCCGAAAAACTTTGCAGCGAAAACTCAAAGAAATGCATATTATCCGTTTTTTGGCAAATCGGTGCGCCCGGCGCAAGCAGCTGCTTATAAATTTTAAGAAAATTCAGGTGTGTTAAGCGGTGCTTTGCATATTTGTTTTTCGGAAACGGGCAGCTGAAATTAAGATAAAGCGTTGTTACGCTGCCTGCAGGAATATAGCAAGGCAGATATTCGGCATTGCATTTCATAAATCTTATGTTTTTCAACTCGGCTTGCTTAGCAGCCTCGCATGCGGCAACTATAACATTGCCCACTTTTTCAACGGCTATCACATTCACATTCGGGTTTTGCCTTGCAAATTCGCAGGCAAAGCCGCCCTTACCGCAGCCGATTTCAAGCACAAGCGGATTATCGTTTTTAAAAAGCTTTTTCAAATCAAGCACGGCGTTTGCCGGCACAGCGTTTTCAAAATTCAAATCCTCGTTTTCGCAGTCAATTAAAATCTCGGCGCAATCATCAAGCCGCGTTTCGAGATTTTTCTTTCTTCTCATTCTCATAAAAACAAATTCCGTTCAAAAATTTATCAGCCGCCGTATGCAATCATTTTATCAATGCATTTCTTGGCGGCAAGGCGCATATCCTCGCTCATTTCAATTTCCTCACCGGCAGTGCCGAGGCAGCAGTTATAAACCTGCGGCAGTGTGGTAAGTTTCATATTCATGCAAACAAGGTGCTTTGAAACGGGATAAAACGATTTGCCGGGGCAATCGTATTGCAAGTGCTCCAAAATGCTGTTTTCCGTGCCGATGATAAATTCTTTTGCGTCACTCTCCTTAGCATAATTCATTATGCCGCTGGTGGAGCCGATATAATCCGCATGCTTTGTAACATCTTCGCGGCATTCGGGGTGCACCAGGAAAAGTGCATTCGGATGCGCAGCTTTAGCGTCGAGCACATCCTGTTCGGAAACCACCATATGCCTTGGGCAACCGCCCTGAAGCAAAACAAAATTTTTATCCGGGCACTGTTTTGCAACATAGCCTCCCAAATTGATATCCGGAATAAAAATTATATCCTTTTCCGGCATTGCCTTAACTATTTTAACGGCAGATGAGGAAGTTACGCACACATCGCAAACCGTTTTAAGCTCGGAAGTGGTGTTTACATAAGCCACAACGGCATGACCGGGGTGCTCCTCTTTAAGGCGCAAAACCGCCTCCTTGGTGAATTGCTCCGCCATAGGGCAACCTGCCTGCGAATCGGAAAGGATAACATTTTTTTCGGGCGAAAGGATTTTAACCGTTTCTGCCATAAAGCGCACGCCGCACATAATCACGGTTTTATTCGGCACAGATTGCGCCTTAACGGAAAGCGCATATGAATCGCCAGTAAAATCCGCAATTTCGCAAATTTCCCTTGCCTGGTATGAATGTGCCAAAATACAAATATCTTTTTCTTTTTTTATTTTTAAAATTTCGTCCTGAAGTTCGCGAATATTCATAAAAATCTCTCTTTCGCGGCAATGCCGCTCCTTCATTATTTTATCATATATAAATTTACAATATATGCGGCGAAAATGCAATAAAAACTTTTGCCGCTTATTAAGCCACAAAAGCGACGCGATTTTGAAACCGCGCCGCCTTGTGATTTTATGGGGGGAATTTAAATTATTTAAAAAGATCTGTTGAAAGGTATCTGTCGCCTGTGTCGGGAAGAAGAACAACAATGTTTTTGCCCTTGAATTCATCCCTTGCGGCAAGCTGCTCTGCAGCCCAAACGGCTGCGCCGCTTGAAATACCAACGAGAACGCCTTCTGTTTTTGCGATTTTGTTGCCTGTTTCAAACGCAGCTTCGTTCGGAACGGGAATAACTTCATCGTAAATCTTTGTATCGAGCGTATCGGGCACAAAGCCTGCGCCGATACCCTGGATTTTGTGCGAACCGCCGTGACCCTCGCTGAGAACGGGAGAGGTTTGCGGCTCAACAGCAAAGATTTTAACATCGGGATTTTGCTCTTTAAGATATTTGCCGACACCGGAAAGTGTGCCGCCGGTGCCTACGCCTGCGATAAATGCATCAACTTTGCCCTCTGTGTCTGCCCAAATTTCGGGGCCTGTGGTTTCATAATGAACCTTCGGGTTTGCCGGGTTAACGAATTGACCGAGAATAACTGCGCCGGGTGTGGCTTCCTTAAGCTCGTTTGCCTTTTCGATTGCGCCCTTCATACCCTTTGCGCCTTCGGTAAGAACAACCTCTGCACCGTAAGCCTTAACAAGATTGCGCCTTTCAACACTCATCGTTTCGGGCATTGTAAGAATAACCTTGTAGCCCTTTGCGGTGCCAACGCTTGCAAGACCGATACCTGTGTTGCCCGAAGTGGGCTCAATGATTGTTGCGCCGGGTTTAAGCTCGCCCTTTGCCTCTGCATCCGAAATCATTGCATTGGCAATTCTGTCTTTAACAGAGCCAGCGGGATTGAAGTATTCAAGCTTTGCAAAAATATTTGCATCCACGCCCTCTGCCTTTGCGAAATTGTTTAATTTAAGAATCGGTGTTTTGCCGATGAGTTCAGTTACATTATTATATACAGCCATGATTATTTGCTCCTTTCGTATTTAGCCGCGCTTATTTGCTGATGGCCTTGAAGCCGTTTTCAAGGTCTGCAATAATATCGTCAATATGCTCTGTGCCTATTGAAAGCCTGATAGTTGAATCGTTGATGTGTTGCTTTTTGAATTCCTCTTCGGAAAGCTGTGAATGTGTGGTTGTTTTCGGGTGAATAACAAGCGATTTAACATCCGCAACATTTGCAAGAAGTGAGAATATTTCAAGATTGTCGATAAATTTCTTTGCTTCCGCTTCGCCGCCGTCTATATCAAAGGTGAAGATTGAGCCTGCGCCGTTCGGGAAATATTTATCGTAAAGGTCTTTATATTTAGGGTCAAGCGATGGGTGGTTGATTTTCTTAACAAGGGGATTCTTGGAAAGATAATCAAGCACTTTTTTGGTGTTTTCCACATGCCTTTCAACACGAAGTGAAAGTGTTTCAAGACCCTGCAAAAGCAGGAATGCGTTAAACGGGGAAATTGCCGCACCCGTATCGCGAAGCAGAATTGCGCGAATATAAGTAACGAACGCTGCTTTGCCTGCTGCTGCATCAAAGCTTATGCCATGGTAGCTTGCATTCGGCTCGGTGAACTGCGGGAATTTGCCGCTTGCTTTCCAATCGAAGTTGCCGCTGTCTACGATAACGCCGCCGAGTGTAGTACCGTGTCCTCCTATAAACTTTGTTGCAGAATGAACAACTATATCTACGCCGTGGTCAAATGCACGAAGAAGATAGGGAGTTGTGAAAGTTGCGTCCGACACAAGCGGAATATTGTGCCTGTGTGCGATTTCGGCAAGTGCATCAATATCAACAAGATTTGAATTGGGGTTGCCGAGTGTTTCAAAAAAGATGAACTTTGTGTTTTCCTGAATGGCATCTTCAAAATTTTGAAGATCATCAGGGTCAACAAATGTTGTTTTAACACCGTGCTCCGGGAATGTGTGCTCAAGGTAATTATAGGTGCCGCCGTAAATTGTTTCTGCGGCAACAATGTGGTCGCCTGCCTTGGCAAGTGCCTGGAATGTGTAAGACAAAGCAGCTGCACCGGAAGCAGTTGCAAGAGCGCCTACACCGCCTTCAAGAGCGGCAATTCTTTCTTCAAAAACGCCCTGTGTTGAATTTGTGAGTCTGCCGTAAATGTTGCCGGCATCGGTTAAATTAAATCTTGCCTGTGCATGATCCGAATTTTTAAACACATAAGATGTGGTTTGATAAATCGGAACCGCTCTGGAATCTGTTGCCGGGTCGGGATTTTCCTGACCTGCGTGAAGTTGAATTGTTTCAAAATGATATTTGTTATTTGCCATGATGTTTCTCCTTAAAATTTAAATTAGAATTGATTGATGATTGCTGTTTTTTATTTTATTTGCAACATCGTGGCATTCGCGAATAAGAGGAATAGATTATCTCTTTTGTTTTAACCGCATTTTTCATTGGGATAAATCACACTCCTTTTCTGTCTATAGGTGATTTTGTAATTTCTACTATTCCTACGGCATTGGTGGGAATTAGCTTGACATAATAATATCACGGGCAAATGCATTTGTCAAGTGTTTTTTTAATTAAATCACAAAATTATTTGTGCTGCTTTGTTCATCCGCCACCAAATCGGCAATTGTTATGTTATCCACCACATCGCTGATGGCTTTATTTATCTTTTCCCAAACCTTAACCGTGGTGCAGCAGCCGTATCTTTCACACAGATTTTGCTCATCCTGCGTGCAGGTAGTTATTGCAAGGCTGCCCTCTGTAAGGCGCAGAATCATGCCTACTGTATATTCCTCGGGCTTTTTCGTAAGGCGATAACCGCCGTTTGCGCCGCGCTCGCTTTTAACATAGCCGGCTTTGTTTAGCGTGGAAATAATTTGCTCCAAATACTTTGTACTGATTCCCTGGCGCGCTGCGATTGCCTTTATGGAAATATTTTCGCCCGTGTCGTTCATTGCCAAATCTATCATTGTGCGCAAAGCATAGCGACCTTTTGTTGATATTTTCATTTTACTCAGCCTTTCGGTTTTTATCGTTATCCCTAATATACTATAAAGTTAGTAGGATTTCAAGGATTTTATTTTTTTGCGACATATTCGGCTCAAAAAACGGAGGGTATTACTGCCCTCCGTTTGATATTTATATCATATATTGAAAATAAATATTCCTGTCAAAACCGCGTTACTCCAAATTGCCCGTTAAAAGCATAATTGCCGAAAGTGCGGCAACGGGAGCGGTTTGCGTGCGCAAAATCCTTTTGCCCAGCGTGGCACAAATTGCGCCGGAGGCGGTGATTTGATTAACCTCCTCCAGTTCGAAGCCGCCTTCGGGACCTATAAAAATCGCCGCGCTTTTTATGCCTGGCGTTACGATTTTTGAAATCGGCTCTCCGCCGCCCTCGTAAAAAACAATTTTGCATTCCGCATTGCACTCTGCAACAGCTTCTTTAAGCGAAAGCATTTTATTTATTTGCGGCACAATTCCCCTGCCGCTTTGCTGCGCAGCCTCAAGCGAAATTTTGGAATATCTTATTCTCTTTTTCTCCGCCTGCTTTTCCTGAGGGCGGCTTACGCTGCGCTTTGTGAGTACAGGGGTGATATCGTGAATGCCGAGTTCAACGCATTTTTGAATAATATCCTCCATTTTATCGCCTTTTGGCACACCCTGATAAAGCGAAACCCGAACATCCGGCTCGCTTTCGCTTGCCTTTCGGTAACAAACGGAAAGCACAACACCCTCCTTGCCGATTTCGTTTATCATACAGCCGTAGTCCTCGCCCGTTCCGCTGCAAACGGTTATCATATCGCCCGTTTTCATTCGCAGGCTTTTGGCAAGGTGTCGGCTTTGCTCCTCATTAAGATGAATTTTTTCGCCGCCGTCGTATTCAGGTATAAAAAGCTTTTGCATAATTCCTCCAGTCGGCACAAAATTATTTAGGCTGCCGATTTTGTGATTTGATTTGATATTTAAATTGCCTTTATATTATATACATTATATATGGCAAAACGGGATTACTTCAAATTGTTTCTTGCCCAATGAAAAAGATATTGCTGCGCAATGCCCTCAAAGCCCTCAAAACATGCAGGCAGCCCGTTTGGGTAATATTGCAAAACACGCTTCATCCACACATCCACGGGAAAGCAACGCACAAATTGAAATCCGAAAAGCAGCGCG
Source organism: Clostridium sp. AF37-5 (assembly GCA_963625835.1). GTDB lineage: Bacteria > Bacillota > Clostridia > Oscillospirales > Acutalibacteraceae > Eubacterium_R. The sequence continues at coordinate 81,927 of CAVFVA010000002.1, forward strand.
CAGTTTGCCACCTTTTCACCTACACCGTAAATGGAAAGCAGGGCTTTTTTTGCATCTGCCAAATCCATGGCTTTGATTTCGGCAAGGTTGATTGCGCCGCAGGCGACATCATCGGCAAGTCGCTTAACATATTTTGCGCGATAGCCGAGCCCGAGTGCCTCAAAATCTTTTTCAGAGCAGGCAGACAGTGCCTTCGGTGTGGGAAAAGCATTCCAGCCGGGGCAAATAGGCTCACCGTATGCATCACAAAGGCGTTTTATTATGCCCTTTATGCGCTTAATATTGTTTTGCTGGCTGATGACAAAGGAAACGAGCGCTTCCCACGGGTCTTGATTTAAAATCCGTATGCCGTAATATTCGTCTATCGTTTCACTTAAAAGCGAATCCTCTTTCAGCCTGTCGCAAATTGCCGCGTAATCACGGTCCAAATCAAAATAATTGCGCCAAACACTTTCAAAATCCGCAAGCGATGTATTTTTCAGCACAAATTCGCCGTTTTCCTCTTTTATATTTAAAAATTTTCCGTAAGCTGCACCGCTCCAAGAGCCGTCCTCTTCGCACTGCCAGCGAAAGGCTTCGCCGCAATCAAGGGTAAGCGGCAGGCTCAGGCAGCGAACTCCGCTTAAAATTACGTTTTCATTTTCACAGCGAGCAATCATTCCCGGTTTTCCTCCGCATTTTGATAATAAAATTATAGCACAATATTGCCCGTGCGAAAACAAAAAAATAGCAAAATAGCTAAAAAAACTGTAACCATTTGTAACTTTACAAATTGTTGAAAACTCTGTGTAAATTATTGAAAATTGCCTGATTTTAACTTTTCAACAACGATTTTCGGCGGTTTTAAGGCGTTTTTAGCAAGGTTTTTAACATTTTAAACATAGTTTTCAACATTTTTGCGCTGTTGAAATCTATATACAAGTTGTTATAAAGAATGTTGTCAAGCATTATTTTATTGCGTTTTTTACCAAAAATCAATTATCAAAATTCTGTATAAAAATCGCAATTTTGCCAACACTGTTCGTAGAAAAGCAAGAAAGGAAAATCGGGATGATAAAGGGCGTAAACAAACAGGTGCTGGAGGTTACAAACACCGAAAATCCTTATTTTGAAAGAATAATTTTTTTCGTTAAGCCCGAATATCAAAGCGGGCATGCGGAAAAATTAAAAAAAGAGGCACAATTATATGCCGCCAAGGCGAAAAAACCTCCGAAATCGCGCAAAACACGCAGGCAAATCCGCTATTTTATCGGGCAGGGGCTTTTGTGCACAGGCGCAGGCGTGGCAATAATGTATTTGCTCGGCAGATTCGGCTGATAATAAAAAATAACAGTAAAAAGAAAGGCTGTGGTTAAATGACAGTTTATAAGGCGTTTCGCAACTTTTATATTTTTTTGATATCTCTTGCACTGCTGCTCGGCGGCATATTCGGAGGCTTTGCGGCATACAAAATATGCTATGGGCGGCAAGACGCCGTTTATGCCGTTTCAAAATACGGCTCAAACGGCACGGAAGTTAAGGAATTGCAAAAAAAGCTGAAAGAGCTGGGCTACTACAGCGGCGATACGGACGGTGTTTTCGGCTCAGCCACTCAAAATGCCGTTAAAAAATTTCAAAAAAGCGTGGGGCTTACGGCAGACGGCATTGCAGGCTCAAAAACGCTGCTTTATTTGGGGCTCGGCAGCAGCCAAAGCAGCGGCACGGCAGGATATTCCGCATCTGATATTGAGCTTTTGGCAAAGGTTATCTCTGCCGAAGCACGCGGCGAAAGCTATGAGGGGCAGGTGGCAGTCGGTGCGGTTATTTTAAACCGTGTGGCACACCCATCGTTTCCGGACAGTATCAGCGGCGTTGTTTATCAGTCCGGCGCATTTTCCTGCGTTAACGACAGCAATTGGTATCAGCCTGTTTCCGAAGCCTCCAAAAAAGCTGCGATAGATGCGATAAACGGCTGGGATCCGAGCTGTGGCGCGATTTATTATTTCAATCCTGATAAAACAAGCGATTCCTTTATGCATTCACGCCCCGTGGTAACAATTATAGGCAGCCACAAATTTTGCAAATAGCGGCAATATAACAAAGGCGAAGCAATCCCACGGACTGTTTCGCCTTTTTACATAAATCTTTATTTTAAATTGACGGATTAGAGCATTGCGGCAACCCGCTTTAGGCAAAATCGGTTACAACGCTTAAATCTCTATTCCCATTTCGTTTATTTTATCGCGCAGGGCAAGCCAATCGCCGAACGCAGCTTCCTTATTGTTTGGATTGCGCAAAATCGCCGCCGGGTGGTAAGTACCCATCATAAGCACTCCGTTTTTTTCAATAAACTCGCCGTGCTGCTTCGTTACCTTAAAATCGGGCGAAATCAGCCGCTGGGCTGAAATCCTGCCAACGCAAACTATTATTTTCGGTCTGATAACCTTAAACTGAGCACGCAACCAATCGATGCACATGGTTTGCTCCTCGGGCTTTGGGTCTCTGTTTTTCGGCGGTCGGCATTTAACCATATTTGCTATGTAAACATTTTTATCACGCGAAAGATCAACAGACGCCAAAAATTTATCCAGCAGCTGACCGCTTCTGCCCACGAAGGGCTTGCCCTGCAAATCCTCGTTTTCGCCGGGTCCCTCACCGATAAGCATAATATCCGCATCCTTTTTACCTTGCCCGAAAACCACATTTGTTCTGTCCTCGCACAAGCCGCATTTGCGGCAGCTTTTGCATTGAAGTTCAAGCTCGTCAAGAGTCAATTTCATCACCGTGCTTCCAAAATAATTCGGCGCATTGCGCACATTTTATTCAGTATAACACAGCACCGCTCAGCAAACAAGTTTTTTGCCGAATTTACTATTGAAAATCGCGCAAAAGAGGTATAGAATAAAGGCAAGAAAATTTTATGGAGGCAAATAAATGAAAAACGATGAAGTTTTAGTTGAAATTTCCGCACGCCACGTGCATGTTACCCAAGAGGATCTTGAAACACTTTTCGGCAAAGGCTATGAGCTTACCGTTAAAAAAATGCTTTCCCAGCCGGGTCAATTTGCATCAAATGAAAAAGTTAAGGTTATCGGCACAAAAAGCGAATTCCCCGCAGTTTCGATTTTGGGTCCCGTTCGCCCTGCCACTCAGGTTGAGCTTTCGCTTACGGATGCTCGCTCAATCGGCGTTTCCGCTCCCGTTAGGGAAAGCGGCGATCTTGCCGGCTCCGGCGCATGCAAGCTTGTGGGTCCGTGCGGCGAGGTAGAGGTTAAAGAGGGCGTTATCGCAGCAATGCGCCACATTCACGCAACCCCTGAGGATGCGGAAAGAATGGGTCTTAAAAACGGCGAAATTGTTTCCGTTGAAATCCCCACGGCAAACAGCAGAAATCTTACCTTCGGCGATGTTGTTGTGCGCGTTTCCGAAAAATATGCCCTTGCAATGCATATTGACACGGATGAATCAAATGCCGCAGGCATGGCTCCGAACACAATCGGCAAAATTATTAAATAAAACCGCAAATTACATATTTGCAAAATCAAAAGGCGCATCTGACGATGTGCCTTTTTTTGTGTGCCAAAATGCATTTTAAGCCGATTTAAGCGAAAGCTTCAGCTTATCGGCAATCATGGCAATAAATTCGGAATTGGTAGGCTTGCCGCGCTGATCTTTAATCGTGTAGCCGAAATAGGATGCAAGCACATCCACATCACCGCGATCCCACGCCACTTCGATTGCGTGGCGGATTGCACGCTCAACACGCGATGCCGTGGTGCTGTAGATTTTTGCAACGGTGGGATAAAGCAGCTTTGTAACCGAGCCGAGCATTTCGGAATCGTTTATGCAAAGCTTTATCGCCGTGCGCAAATACTGATAGCCCTTAATGTGTGCAGGCACGCCGATTTGCCGCATAATATCGGAAATCACAACATCAATATCCGTGCCCTCGTGCGGCATGCGCTCGCTTTTCCACACAGAAAGCCGCTTAATCCGCTTTGCCACGGACGCTGCAGAAACCGGCTTAATAAAGTAATAATCTGCACCTGCCTGCATAATCTCTTCTTCAAGCTCGCTGCTGTTTGCGGACGAAAGAATAATCACAATCGGCTTTTCCTTTTCGCTTTGCGATAAGGTATCAAGCACATCCGCGCCGTCTGCACCGGGCATAAAAAGATTTAGCAGCACGGCATTGTAGCCATTACTTTGCAACCGCTGCATAATTTTTTCTCCGTCTTTTTCACACAACTCGGCGGCAAAGCCGCAGGCTTCAAGTTCCGCCTTGCATTCTTTGCCGAATTCCCCGTTCTCTCCAATCAGCACATTGAATTGTTGCTTCATTTTGTGAATCTCCTTATCATTTATTAAGCGTATTTTACCATTAATCCCCACAAATTGCAATAGTTATTCACAAATATTTAAATCACAACAAAATAATATTCACAATATTTGTTTTGAACGCAAAATCACGCTTTTTCAAGGAGCGAAGCTTATAAAGCGACGATATCGGGTTTTAAAACGTATTTTTTGATTAACAGACGCTTTTTGGGAAACAGTATAAATAAATACTTTGGCAATTTTGCGCAAGCGGGGAACAGTGTGAAAAATCACACTATAAATTATATTGCCTTCAAAATTTGCCTGCGGCATAATTTTGAAATGGCTGAAATCACCATTCACACCTGTTCAGGCAATACAGAGCATTCGGTGATTTTTAACAAACTATTTGTTGCCTGAAAGGCTATGGTGATTTTTATGAAAAACGGCGGCACGCTTCTTGAAATGAAAAATATAACAAAAACTTTTTCGGGCATGCGCGCACTTGATTCGGCCTCGCTTTGCGTGAAAGCGGGCACGGTGCATGCTCTTATGGGTGAAAACGGTGCCGGCAAATCCACGCTTATGAAATGCCTTTTGGGCATTTACGAAAAGGATTCGGGCACAATTTTTTTAAACGGCAGAGAAGTGAATTTTAAAAATCCGCACCGCGCGGCGGAAAGCGGCGTTGCCATGGTGCAGCAGGAGTTAAATCAGGCACTCAACCGCAGCGTGGCTGAAAATATGTGGATGGGCAGATATCCGTCAAAATTCACCTTTTCACCGTTTGTGAGCAACGGAGATGCGCAAAGAAAAGCGAGGGAGATTTTTGCATCCCTTGGAATAGATATAAACCCAAAGGAGAAAATGAGCCGCCTGAGCGTTTCAAAACGGCAGATGATTGAAATTGCAAAGGCGGTTTCTTTCGGGGCGCGGATAATTGTGTTTGACGAACCCACATCATCGCTTACCGAGCCGGAGGCAGAGCACCTTTTCACAATTATAAATTCGCTGAAAAAGCAGGGCTGCGGAATAATATACATCTCGCATAAAATGGAGGAAATTTTGCGCATTTCCGATGAAATAACCGTTATGAGAGACGGCAAAACAGTCGCCTCGAGGCAGGCGAAGGAAATGAGTGTTTCGGAAATAATAAGGCTTACGGTGGGCAGAGAGCTTACAAACCGCTATCCTCCCAAGCTTAACGAGCCGGGCTGTGAAATGCTGAGCGTGCAAAACCTTTCCGGCGAGCACAGCTGCCTGCGCAACGTTTCGTTTAATGCACGGCAAGGCGAAATTTTGGGAGTTGCCGGGCTGGACGGTTCGGGCAGAACAGAACTTTTAGAAACGATTTTCGGCGCGCAATCCGCCTCGGGCGGCGACATATATTTTTGCGGCAGCAGAGCGAACAACAAAAATCCTGCAACAGCCGTTAAAAACGGCTTTGCACTGTTGCCCGAAGAACGCCGCGCAAACGGAATTTTCAGCATTTTGGGATTAACGGAAAATGCCACGGCGGCAAGCCTTAACCGTCTCGGTTTCGGACCGTTCGTAAACGAAAGCAAAGCACGCCGCGAAACGGATGAGATTATAAAAAAGCTGAATGTTAAGGCTGCAAGCCGCAACATGGCAATTTCCCGCCTTTCGGGCGGCAACCAGCAAAAAATAATTTTGGGCAGATTGCTTTTAAATGACCCTGCCGTGCTGTTGCTTGATGAACCGACGCGCGGCATTGACGTGGGCTCAAAATACGAAATTTATAAAATTATTTCTCGCATGGCACAAAGCGGAAAAATAATAATTACGGCATCTTCAGAAATGCCGGAGCTTTTGGGAATTTGCAACCGAATTCTTGTTATGAGCGGCGGCAGACTTGCCGGAATTGTTGACGCGGCAACTGCCACGCAGGAGCAGATTATGACCCTGGCAGCAAAATATGCATAGGCAGACAGCAATAAAAAAGCGAAAACAGGGCATATCCCGTTTTCGCATGCATTTTAATTTCATTCCCCGGCGGTAAAAGGTGGTTAATATATGGCAGAAAAATCAGGCGCAAAGCAAAACTGCGGCAAGCTTTCCGAATTTCGGCAAATGAGCAGTGAAGATAAGCAGCGCACGCTTTATACAATTTTACTGAACAACGCAATGTATATAGTAATTGCGGCAGCTGTTATTTTTATTGCGCTGCGCGTGCCGGCATTTCTTTCGCTTTCTTCAATAATAAATGTGATTTCCCTCACTGCGGCTCGGCTGCCCGTCGCGCTCGGCGTCGGCGGCTGCATAGTGCTTTCGGGAACGGATATTTCTGCCGGCAGAGCGGTGGGGCTTACGGCTTGCATTTCCGCCGCGCTTTTGCAATCTGCGGATTATGCAAACAAGCTTTTTCCGAGCCTTGGAACAGTGCCCGTTTGGGCGGCGTGTTCGGCTGCAATTGCCGTTGGTGCGGCAATCGGCTTTGTGAACGGCTTTTTCGTTGCAAAATTTAAACTTCATCCGTTTATCGTTACGCTTTCTACCCAGCTTATCGCATTCGGCGCAGTGCTTATGTTTTTAATGCTCGGCAACAACAACGGGCAAACCCTTTCGGGGCTTGATTCAACTTACACGGAATTTATCCGAGGTGCGCTTTTCAGCATAGGCGGCGTTTCCGTGCCCAAATATGTGCTTTATTCCGCAGTGCTCACCGTGCTGATGTGGGTTGTGTGGAATAAAACGAAGCTCGGCAAGCGAATGTTTGCCGTGGGTTCAAACAAGGAAGCCGCAAGAATTTCGGGCATAAATGTGTTTGCCACGGTTGTTTGCGTTTTTATGCTTGCCGGCGCAATGTACGGCATTACGGGCTTTATTGAGGGCGCGCGCATTGCCTCCTGCTCCGCAAACACAGGCTTGACTTATGAAAGCGACGCAATTGCAGCGTGCGTTATCGGCGGCGTATCTTTTGTGGGCGGCACGGGCAATATCGGCGGAATCGTTATCGGCGTGCTTTTGCTGCAGCTTATTTTTGTGGGGCTGAATTTTCTTTCCGTTTCGGCAAATATGCTTTATGTTATTAAGGGCGCAATCATTTTAGCAGCCTGCACCGTTGATATGCGCAAGTATTTGAACAGAAAATAATGAATTCTTAATTTGAAAAAACTTGCAGTGCCGCTTGAGGGGAGAGGTTTAATTTTACATTAACGCTTCTTTGACCCCATCAGGTGGAAAGGCAAGTTTGCGCCAATGCAAAGGAAGACTAAATCGATTTAACAATCTGCTTTGCCCAAGCGATGATTTCCGATTGCGATGTGCGCAGGCTTGCTTCGTTAAAGCGAACATTCAGCCCCTTTTTTACGGTGCAATCGGGCAGCGCAGCTGCAAAATCCTCAAAAGTGTGACCTATCCAGCCGCCGTTTGTGGCAAACGGATAAACCGTTTTGCCGCTCAAATTCACATTGCTTAAAAAGCTGTGCATTGCCGGCGCATAGGTGTACCACCACACGGGAGATCCGATTATAATAGTGCCGTACTTATTAAAATCTGCATTAAACGGCTTTAATTCAGGCAAAAAATTTTCGTTTATTTCGCGCTGCCCCCGGTCTACTATTTCATTATAGCTGCCGGTGTAAGGCTCGGCGGTGTCGATTTTAAGCACATCCGCGCCCGTTTCCTGCTCAATTATTTTTGCGATTTTTTCGGTGTTGCCGCCGAATGAATAATAAATTATTAAAGCTTTCATTTGTTTTTCCTCCGTGAATTTTATTTCATATATATGATACAAGTTAAAGTTAGCTTTAAGTCAACACCTTTTTTAAAAAAACTCTGTGTTTTGCGAAAAAACGCACATTGCAAAAGCGTGACTTATGCGATGTGCGTTTTTGATTTTATGCTTTATTGATTGTTTTGAGCGTCGCCGAGTGCTGCCACGGCTTCGTTGTATTTTTCGGCAGCTTCTTTTGTGTTAAAAACCAATTTGCCGTCCTCAACGTTCCATTCATTTTTTGTTTCCGACAGATAATCGATAACGGAGGAAACAGCCGAAATTGCCTTTTCGGAATTTTCAAGCGATGTTAAATAAACATTTTCTGTTTCGCTTGAGGCAATTGAAACGGAATCGTTGAAAAGCGTTTCATATTTTTTTGAAAGCCCTGTTTCGCTGAAATAAGAACTTGCTTTTTCCGCCGTGATAAGCTCGCTGTATTTTTCGGAGCAATCTTTAAGCGTTTGAAGCAGCGTTTCAAGCTCGGCTCGCGAATTTTCAAAATCGGGACCGTCCGAAGTTAAATTATCGGCAAGCAGCATTTTGTCGTAACTTGAATTCGCAATTGCGTCTTCCGAAGTGAACTGAACGGAGTAAAGCTCTTTATAATAGCTTTTAACTGCATTTTCAAGCTTTGCATATTTACCCTTGCAAACGCGTGTGTCGATAAAAGTGTTGAATTCATCGCGGTCTATATCCGAAATGTACTCCGCATCCACAATTTGAGACAGTTTGTTCATCTGATCCACAAAAGCATTTTGCCTTTGCAAATCGGTTATTTTTACTCCCACAATTGCGGCGGCGATTATCACCAGTGCAAGCACGGCGCAGCCGATAATGATTTTTGTTTTCTTTTTCATATTCATATATCCTTATTCGCTGTTATAAACCGCTGTTTCGGCACACGGTTTTATGAAAGAAGCCGGTGTGCTGCACCGGCTTTGATTTCAGTTGGCAAAAAGCGCAAAAACACCTGCGGTGAGTCCGCTGCCTGCCATAAGCACGGCAAGTATTATTGCTGTGATTTTAACCCATTTTCTGTTGTTCATATTATTTATTTTCCTGTTCTTTTTATGCCATAAATTTATTTGAATCTGCAATCAGCTCATTTGCAAGAGCCTCAGCGGCGTCTTCGCTGCCTGCGATTGCCGTGATATATGCCTTGATTTTCGGCTCCGTGCCGCTGGGGCGAACTATAACGCCGTTGCCGGACGCGGTTTTATATGCCAACACATTTGATTTGGGCAAATCGATTTTGCTTTCTTCGCCGTTTTCAAGGTTTTTGGCAACGCTTGTTTTATAATCGCCGATGTAAACAACCGGTGAGCCTGCAAATTCGGCAGGCGGATTTTGGCGCAGATTATCCATAATCGCAGCCATTTTTTTCATGCCGGCTTCGCCGTCAAACTCATAGCTCTTAACCACATTGCTGTAATAGCCGAATTCCTTGTAAATATCCTCCATCACATCAAGAAGTGATTTGCCCTGCAACTTATAGTAAGCTGCCATTTCGCAAATAAGCATTGAGCCGACTACGGCATCCTTATCCCTTGCGTGCGTGCCGGCAAGGTAGCCGTAAGATTCCTCAAAGCCCATAATGAAATCGCCTGCTCTGCCCTCTGCCTCAAGCTTGGTAATAAGCTCGCCGATATACTTAAAACCGGTGAGCAGATTTTTAAATGTGCAGTTATATTTTTTTGCAATTTCCTCTGCCAAATCGGTGGAAACAAAGGATTTAACCGCCACGGCGTTTTGCGGCAGCGTGCCGTTTGCCTTGCGCTGCGAAAGCAGATAGTTAAGCAGCATTGCGCCAACCTCGTTGCCGCTCATAAGCGTGTAATCCCCGTTCTTATTCGGCACGGCAATTCCGACTCTGTCGCAATCAGGGTCGGTTGCCAAAAGAATATCGGGCTTAATTTCCTTTGCCGCTTTAAGCGCAAGCTCAAATGCCTGCCTGATTTCGGGATTGGGATAAGGGCAGGTGGGGAAATTGCCGTTTGGCATTTCCTGCTCGGGCACAACATAAATGCTTTTAACGCCGATTCTGCTTAAAATTTGCCTAACGGGCTTGTTGCCGGTGCCGTTAAGCGGAGTGTAAATAACGCTTAAATCGGCTTTTTTGCAAATTTCGGGGTAAACGCATTGCCTTTGAACCTCATCAAGGAAAGAATCGATAACATCCTGCCCCATATATTCGATAAGACCTTTGGAAACTGCTTCATCAAAATCCATGGATTTAATTCCGGTAAAGTAATCCACCTTTTGAATGTATTCATATGTTTCGGCAGCTTCTTCATCCGTCATCTGATAGCCGTTGTAATCATAGCATTTATAGCCGTTGTATTTTGCCGGATTGTGCGACGCGGTAAGGATTATACCGCCGGAGGTGCCGTATTTCCTTATGGCATAGGAAAGGCACGGTGTGGGTTCAAGTTCCTCGTAAATATAGACCTTAATTCCGTTTGCTGCCAGGGTTTTTGCCGCTTCTTTTGAAAAATAATCGCTCTTAATTCTGGAATCGTAGCCGATTGCGCAGCTGGGATTTTCAAAATGCCTGTTAAGAAAATCGGCAAGCCCCTGCGTTGCACGGCAAACCGTGTAAACATTCATTCTGTTTGTGCCTGCGCCGATAACGCCCCTGAGCCCGGCGGTACCGAATTCAAGATCTTTATAAAATCTGTCCGAAATTTCGGCGTCGTTGCCCGAAACAGATTTAAGCTCTGCCTCCAAATCGGGGTCTGCCGTTGCGTTTTTCAGCCAGTTTTCATATTCTTTTTTTATATCCATAAAAACACCTTCCCGCAATATATAATTTTTTCTGAACTATATCCAGTTTCATTTTAAACTTATTAAAATCCGTTGTCAATATAATCATTATAATATATTTCGGCATTAAATTTAAACTGTTGCCAATGCCGCGGCTATTTAGTATAATAAAATCAGGGCGGCGGCTTTTTGCATTGCGGCATGACGGATTTTTGTGCCGATAATCAATGTTTTCTGTTTTTATTGATTTTGAATTTTGCCGCCGTGATATTTTTATGAGAAGCCGGTGAATTTTATGTTTGCAAAGGTTAAAAGCCTCGGGATTTTCGGAATGGATGCTTTTTCCGTTGTTGTTGAGGCTGATATAAGCCGCGGCGTGCCGCGCTTTGACATAGTCGGTCTGCCTGACACGGCAGTTAAAGAAAGCCGCGAAAGAGTGCGCGCCGCAATAAAAAATTGCAATTTTCAGTTTCCTGTTTCACGCATAACGGTTAATATTGCGCCAGCAGATATAAAAAAAGAAGGTCCGCTTTATGATTTGCCCGTGTTTATCGCCTTGCTGAGAGCAACGGGGCAAATTACCGGAGAGATAAATGATTGCGCTTTTATCGGCGAGCTTTCGCTTGACGGTGAAATTCGCCCCTGCATGGGCGTTTTACCTATGCTGCTAAAATCGCGTGAGGAAAAAATAAGTTCTGTTTTTATTCCTTATGCCAACAAAACGGAAGCAGGCGTGGTGGACGGAATTGAGATTTTCCCTGCCAAAACGGTGTTTGATGTTATTCGCCATTTAAGCGGCGAGGCACCGATTGAGCCGTGCTTTACGCCGATTCAAAATTTGGAAACAGCCGATGAACTGCTTGATTTTGCCGATGTTAAAGGGCAGGAGGACGCCAAACGAGCCCTTGAAATAGCAGCGGCAGGCGGTCACAATTGCATAATGGTGGGTCCGCCCGGCACAGGCAAATCAATGCTTGCGAAACGGCTTCCCTCCATTTTGCCGCAGATGAGCTTTGAAGAGGAACTTGAAACAACAAAGATTTATTCCATTGCCGGCGAGCTGCCGAGCGGCGTTCAACTTATCACAAGGCGCCCGTTTCGCGCTCCTCACCACACGGTTTCCGCTCAAGGGCTCACCGGAGGCGGGCAAACGCCTCGCCCCGGTGAAATCAGCCTGGCACACAACGGCGTTTTGTTTATGGACGAATTCCCGGAATTTGACCGCCGCGCAAAGGAGGCTTTGCGCCAGCCGCTTGAGGACGGCAAAGTAACCATAGTTCGCAGCGCGGGCACGGTTTCCTACCCATCTGTTATAACGGTTGTGGCTGCAATGAACCCATGCCCGTGCGGCTATTTCGGGCACCCCACACGGGAATGCACCTGCACGCCTGCGGCAAAAAAGCGATATCGCGATAAAATCAGCGGCCCGATTTTGGACAGAATCGATATTCACATCGAGGTTTCGCCGGTGAATTACGAAAAACTTTCCTCTGCCGAAAAAAGCGAAAGCTCGGCAGAGATAAGAAAGCGCGTGAATGCAGCGCGCGAAATTCAGCACCGCCGCTTTGACGGCACGGGAATAAGCTGCAACGCGCAAATGACCCCGGCTATGACACGCAAATTCTGCGTGCTCACGAAAGACGCTTCCGAACTGCTGAAAATGAGTTTTGAAAAGCTTGGTCTTTCGGCAAGGGCATATGATAAGTTGCTGCGCATTTCGCGCACGGTTGCCGATCTTGAGGGCAGCGAAAACATTGAATTTGCGCATGTGGCTCAGGCAATTCAATACCGAAGCCTGGACAGAAAATATTGGCAGTTTTAACGGCAGCATAAATTACATAACACACATATTTATTCACACTGCAAAAATTGCGTGATTTTACCTGAGGGAGAGAATTCCGATGAATGATATTAACAGTATTGTCGAAAAAACAATGGAAAATTTAAGAAAGAACAACATGGCTACATATTATGTTGAAAAGAAAGAGGAGGTTGTGCCGCTTATTAAGCAAATTGTGCCGCAGGGCAGCAGCGTTTCAAACGGCGGCAGCGAAAGCCTTGCCGAATGCGGAGTTTTCGATTTGCTGGAAAGCGGATATTATGATTTTATCGACCGCCGCAAATACGACGCCGAAACCGTTCGCGAATGCTACATAAAGGCATTTGGGTGCGATGCGTTTTTCTGCTCGTCAAACGCCGTAACCGAAAACGGCGAGCTTTATAATGCGGACGGCAATTCAAACCGCGTTGCCTGCATTGTTTACGGTCCCGAAAAAGTGGTTATGGTTGTGGGCAAAAACAAAATCGTGCCCGATATTGAAGCCGCTGTTAAAAGAGTTAAGCAAATTGCCGCTCCGAAAAACACAAAAAGGCTTAATTGCAAAACACCGTGCGCTGCCACAGGAGAATGCATAAGCCTTGCAAAGGAAAATGCCGAACTTTGCTCCGGCTGCCAAAGTCCGCAGCGAATTTGCTGCAATTATGTTGTTTCCGCCATGCAAAGGCATAAAAACAGAATCAATGTTATCATAGTCGGCGAAGAACTCGGATATTAAGCGTATTCATAAATTCATTTATGAATTATTGCAAATATCTATAAATAAATATTGATTATTTTTTTGATTTTTGATAATATAAAAATGTTATATTTTCATTTTTGATTGAATGTTAAATTTTTAAAGTTAAATTCAGAAAGCGGTGTTGTTTTTGGAAAACCAAGATCTTCTTGCTCAGGAAGAAGCCGAGCTTGATAAGCTTGCCTATACTAAGAAACGCTATCTTTCCCCAAGGGAAATTGCGGCATATGTGCTTGTAAACTTCGGGCAAAAAAATCTTTCTCAGTTCGTCAACGCATACAAGGAATTTTTTATGATTCAGTTTTTAAAGCTGAACACAACCGCTTATGCTTATATAAACCTTGTGGCTTCTATATATGACGCAGCGGACGATACTGTTTCCGGTCTTATTATCGACCGCACCCGAACCCGCTGGGGCAGAATACGCCCGTTTTTCATTTTGCCGCTTCCGCTTTGGTTTATCGGCGGTGCCATGATGTTTACGGCACCGAATCTTTCAACCGGCGGCAAATCTGCATGGGCTATGGTTGCAACGCTTGTTTACGGACTCGGCATGAGCTATTTCGGCGCATGGAACCTGATGATTTACAACATCACGCCAAACACGAATGAGCGTAACAACCTTATCACCACAAGTAAATTCTTTGAACTCTTCGGCACATGGCTTCCGTCGCTTGTGCCTGTGCTTGTTCAGTTTTTGCCCAAAATCAACCCGGCAATAAACATGCGCAGCGTTTATACAGGCTTTGCGTATTTCATGCTTGTGTTTGCTTCGTTTTTCTCAATTTGGGGCTTCTTCAATATGCGCGAGCGTGTTCCGCTTCAATCGCGTGAGGAAATGAACGAAACCTCCGTTTTGGAGTCAATCAAGCAAATCTTCACAAACAGACCGCTTTTCGCAATCATTTTCGCCGATTTCTTTAACAACTTTAAGGCTGTCGGCGGCTCATCCGAGCAGTATTTCTGGCTCAACAACACGGGCGCGCTTGCAAACCAAACCGTTTGCGGACTTTTCACCGGCATTCCAAACTATTTAATGGTGCCCCTTGCGGCTAAAATGGTTAAAAAACTCGGCGCACGCACAACGGCAATTGTTGCCGGCGTTTTCGGCGGTGTGGCTTACACGCTTTTATTTATAATCGGCTATCATCCGTTTGGGCAAACCTTCAGCGACCATTATGTGCTTAATCTTATTTGGGTTATTTTCGGTCTTACTGTTTGCGGCTTGCCGAACAAAATCATTCAGGTTGTCGGCCCGATTCTTTGCGCCGAAACCTTTGATTATATGGAATGGAAGCACGGACTCAGAAACGAAGCACTCGTTACCACCGTTCAGGGCTATTTCACAAAGCTTGCCACCTCTATCACCGGCTGGCTTTCCGGCATGGTGCTCACTTGGATTAACTATGTTCCGCTTACAGATTCACTCGGCAATGCTCTGCCGCAAACAGACCCCAAAGTGCTGAACGGCATTTGGGCTGTTTTCTGTATCCTGCCGGCACTTGCAAGAGGGCTTTACGGTCTTTCATTCTTCCTTTACCCCATTCACGGCAACCTTCGCAATCAAATGATTGCAGAACTTGCGGACATTCGCGCCGAACGCCTTGCAGAGCAGGAGGCTGCTCGCAAAGCAAAGCTTGATGGCGATAAAGACTGATTAAAACTTAATTACAATATTTATAATCGATATAAAAAGCACCGATTCACAACGAATCGGTGCTTTTTTGCGCCTTTTGCTCATTTGTTCTTTGCGCCTGTATTGCGCTTTTAAGCGGTTTTTATTTAAGGAAGCCCTTAACTATTTGCTCCTCAGCCTCTTTTTGAGAAAGACCGAGCGTCATAAGCTTTGTGATTTGCTCGCCGGCGATTTTGCCGATGGCAGCCTCGTGAATAAGCGAAGCATTCACATCGTTTGCCGTAATTTCCGGTACAGCCTTAACGCAGGCATTTTCCATAATAATAGCGTCGCACTCCGAATGGCCTGCGCATTCGTTGTTGCCGTTTATAACGGAAATGAATTTTTGCTTTGACTCGCCCTTTGCCACAGAGCGGCTGCTGATATCGGCACTGCAGCCCTTGCCGTTCATATCAACGGTAAATTCCGTTTCGGCATATTGGCTGCCGCTTGTCATAATCTTTTCCTTGATAACAAGGCGTGCGTCGTCCTTCAAATCGGCTTTTGTAACGCGCTTTGTGGAATCAACGCCCTCAATTTGCACGGTTTCCATTTCAAGATAGCTGCCGTTTTCAAGATGCACAACCGTAACGGGATTAAGCACCCTTTGCCCCGTGCCGCTGCCCTCGCCGTAGTGCTTTTCAACATAGCGCACCTTGGCGTTTTTGCCGACATGGAAGGTGTGGATACCGTCGTGCTGCGAAAGATGTTCGCCGTCGTTATGAATACCGCAGCCTGCCACAATGTTAACATCGCAGTTATCGCCGATATAAAAATCATTGTAAACCAAATCGGCGAAATCCGTTTTGCTCACAACCACGGGAATATGCACATCCTCGCCCTTTGTACCGGGCTTAACATAAATTTCAATTCCCGTGCCGTTCAGCTTCGGCACTATTTCAATATTTTCCGTGCTGTGCCTTTCAATTCCCGAACCGTTCAACCTTATGTTATATGCGCCATTCGGCGTTTCGGAAATATCGGCAATCGTTTTTAAAATGCTTTTAAGGGCAGGATTTATGCCAAATTCACTCATTACTCTGCCTCCTTGCCTTATAAAATTTACATGCATTTGAATCCGAAAGCAACTCGGGCAAAATATCATCTTTTCCGCCCTCTGCCGTGATTTCGCCGCCGGAAACCACCACGATTTTATCCGCAATTTCAAGGATGCGCTCCTGGTGCGAAATAATCATAACCGCACCGTGCTTTGAATCTCTGATTTTTTCAAAAACGGAGATAAGATTGTTAAAGCTCCAAAGATCTATGCCGGCTTCGGGTTCGTCAAACACGGATAAATCCGCACCCCTTGCCATCAACATTGCAATTTCTATTCTTTTAAGCTCGCCGCCGGAAAGGCTTGCATTTATTTCGCGGTTTATATAATCCGCCGCGCACAGCCCCACCTGCGAAAGATAGCCGCACAATTCAGCCTTGCCCACGCTTTTGTTTACCGCAATTTGCAATAAATCACGCACGGTTAAGCCCTTAAAGCGAACCGGCTGCTGAAATGCAAAGCCTATTCCCAGTTTGGCTCTTTCATTGATATCAAGCTCGGTTATATCCTGTCCGTTGTATATAATGCTGCCTGCCGTCGGGTGCTCAATTCCCATAATTATTTTTGCCAAAGTGGATTTGCCGCCGCCGTTCGGCCCGGTTATAACAACGAAGCTGTCTTTATCAACCGTTAAATTGATGTTGTTTAATATTTCCTTTGTGCCGCCCTGTGCTTCATCGCTTACGGCAAAGGAAATGTTTTTAAGTTCCAGCATCGTGCTCCCTCCTGCCTTTTATAATTTGCTCAATGCTGCCGGCATTATTCACCGGCAAAAGCGTTAATAAAAGCCGCACCGAATTTGCAGTGCGGCCAAATGGCGTCCCAGAGAGGAGTCGAACCTCCGACCTACCGCTTAGGAGGCGGTCGCTCTATCCAACTGAGCTACTGAGACGGGTTTCTGTTTCCGTCATATTATAGCCCAAAGAAATATTCTTGTCAATACAAATCTAAAACCGGCATGCTCGGCGGAAGTACGGTAAAAAAGCTGTCGGCGAGGTTGACTGATTAAGGGGTTAATAACAAACGGTGTTATTATATGTAAGAGCGTTGCCAGCCCCCCTCATCCGTGCACTTCGTGCCCACCTTTCCCCGAGGGGGAAGGCAATGCTGCGCTGTTAAATACAAGTGCGTTATTATAAGCTCCCCTGAACCGCCGTTTTACGCTCTAATAAAATGTAATATATATTTATATATTATATATCTATTATATATGCAACAATTTCCAAAAGGACATGCTTTCAAGGTTGCAAAACTGTTGCCTATATATAGTGTACCAAATTTAAGATTATAAAAATAAGCACAATATATTGTTGAATACACATCCAAAAAATGAAAAAGTTACAATTTTATGAAAATGCTGTGGCGCATTTCTGAAAAAATAGACAAAAAAACGCTTTCGCACATTAAATCGTGAAAAGAAAAAGACACAACATATTGTTTTACAAAGCGGTTACAATTTGTAACATTTTCGTTTACTTGTGCAATGTGCACAAAAAACAGATTTTTTTCACCTTGACACCTTGTGCGAAAATTACTATAATGCCAATTGCTTGAGAAATACTAAAGGCAGAGCCGTGCGCAGGCTTGCGCTGCAATCGGTTCTGAAGGCAGAATAAATGCTTCTGCCGGCAGGCTTATGCGAATGCATAAGTCCGCTGAATTTCGGCACAGCCAATATTATGGCTCAAGTGCACAAATAAAGGAGATTAAGATGATTAACGAATCACATGCGGCCTCCGTAAAGCACATTTCCAGATTTATGGCGGCAGCGGTAATCGCATTTTTGCTTATTATTTGCGTGTTTGCCACAAGCGCATTCGCCGGCATGGCAACCGAATACAATGTTGTTATTGATGACAACGGCATGCAATACACGGTTACTACAAACGAAACGGAACCAACCGAAATCCTTAACGAGGCAAATATAACTCTTGGTTCTAATGACAGGCTTAACATTGCAGGCTTCACGGCAGGCGACGGCGGCACTATCGTTATAGACAGATTAAACACAGTAAATATTCAATATTCAGGCACCATCAAGGCATATAATGTTTATGCCGACACGGTGGGCGAGGCTTTTGCAGAGCTGAAAATGAACATTTTGGGCTGCAAGCTTAATTACGATGTTGACGCTGCTGTTGAAAACGGCATGGTAATCACGGTTGAAGCACCGCTTACCGTTACCGTAAATGCAGACGGCAACACTTATGAATTAAACACGGCAGACGGCACGGTTGCGGATGTTATTTCTCTTGCAGGCATCACCCTCGGCGACGCCGACTATTGCGAACCGTCTGTTGACACGGCTGTTGAAAACGGCATGGAAATCACCGTTTTCAGAACGGAGATTAAAACCGAAACAGTAAGTGAAACAATCAAGTATTCAACCGAAACTAAAAATGACGGCAGCATGACCGTTGGCGAAACAAAGGTTGAAACCGCAGGTCAAAACGGTGAAAAGAAAGTAACCTATCAGGTAACCTATGTTAACGGCGAAGAAGCCTCAAGGTTGGAGCTTACTTCCGTAACGGTTAAGGAGCCTGTAACAGAGGTTAAATATGTGGGCACGGCTGCAGCGGATTTTGAGCCGAACGGCGTGCAATCCAAAAACGGATATTCCGTCGGTCAAACAATCAGCGGAAAATACACTCATTATTGCCCCTGCGCAAAATGCTGCGGTAAGGACACAGGCAACACCGCATCCGGCAAAAAGGTTTATGTGGGTATGCCGGAGCCTTATTATGTGGCTTGCAACTGGCTTCCGCTCGGCTCGGTTATTGATGTGGACGGTCAAACCTACACTGTTGTTGACAGAGGCGGCAGCGGCCTTTCAAAAACGGGCAGAATTGATATCTTTACCCCGGGCGGTCACACGGCGGCACTCAACGGCGGCACAGGTCACTGCACAATCACAATTTTACGCCTCGGTTGGTAATCGGTTTTAAACTTAAAGCGGCATATTTTATGCCGCTTTTTTTGCGCGTTTTTGTAAAACGGAGCGTTGTTTTAGTTTTAGCTTCTCCTCATCCGAACACTTCGTGCTCACCTTCACCCGAGGGCGAAAACTTGAATTTTTTTACAGGAACACATATAACAAAAAGCGTTACGCACGGATTACTCCGAGCGCAACGCTTTTATCATTTAAAAAACTATTTGGTGAAGAAGGTTTTGAAAGCCTTAAATGCCATATAAAGGTCTATCTTGCTGACAACCTCATATGGCGCATGCATTGAGAGTACGGGAACACCAACATCAATTGTGTCCACATCAAGATTTGCAATAAACATGGCAACGGTGCCGCCGCCGCCCCCGTCTACCTTACCGAGTTCGCCGCTTTGCCACAAAACGCCGTTGTTTTCAAGCAAAGCCTTAACCCAGCTGCAAAACTCCGCCGAGGCGTCGCTTGTTTCGCTCTTGCCCCTGGAGCCGGTAAACTTGGTTACACAAACGCCGTTGTTGATAAGGCTTGCATTGTTCTTTTCATACGCAAACGACCAGGTTGGGTCAAACGCAGCGTTAACATCTGCCGAAAGGCACTTGCTGTGGCGAAGCACATCGCGACCCTCAAAGCCCTCCAGGCGAGCCAAATCCTCGATAAAATATTTAAGATAGCTTGAATTAAGCCCGGTGTTGCCCATGCTGCCGATTTCCTCTTTATCCGTAAGAACGGTTACTGCGGTGTATTCGGGTGCTTCATTGATTTCGGCAATGGCTTCAAAAGCAGGATAAGCGCAAACTCTGTCGTCGTGACCGTAGCCGCCGATCATGCTTCTGTCGAACCCAATATCATCTACGGTGAAAGCAGGCACAAGTTCCAGCTCGGCAGAGAGAAAATCACGCTCAACAATGCCGTATTTTTCATAAAGCAGATTAAGAATATTCAGCTTGATTCTTTCGCTTTCATCATCGTCTTTAAACGGGCGTGAGCCGATAAGGATGTTCATTTCCTCGCCCTTCACAAGTTCGTTGGGCTTTCTTGTGTATTGCTCCAAAGCAAGGTGGGGCAAAATATCCGTGATGCAGAATTTCGGTTCGCCCGGTTCTTCACCGATGCGTATATCAACATAGGAGCCGTCGTTTTTGCAAATTCTGCCGTGAAGCGAAAGCGGAATAGCTGTCCACTGATATTTTTTGATACCGCCGTAATAATGCGTTTTAAAGAAAGCCATGGAGCCATCCTCATAAATCGGGCACTGTTTCAAATCAACACGGGGCGAATCGATGTGAGCCGCGGCAATGCGCACACCCTCGTTAATCGGCTTTTTGCCCTTAACGCAAAGGATAATTGCCTTGCCTCTGTTTGCCACATAAACCTTTTCGCCGGGATTGAGCGGCTTGCCGAATTCATCGAATTTTCTGAAGCCCGAAGCCTTTGCTGCACTTTCTGCCCAAGCGGCAACCTCCCTTTCCGTTTTGCAATTGAAGAGGAAATCCTTGTATCCGTCTGCAAAAGTGTCGCAAATTTCAAGCTCCTCGTCGCTCAAAAAATCAACGCCGTTTTTCTTGTCGTTAAAAAGAAGCTTTTTCAGCTCTTTTGTGCTTTTTTCACTCATAATGAGTCCTCCTTGAATTTATTTATTTGAGAATTTATATCTCTGCCGTCGTTAATAACGGTAAAATCCGAATTTTCGCAGAAAAATTCCGCACTGTGCTGCGCTGCCATTCGCGCCCTTACCTGAACCGGCGTAATACCGTCGCGCCGAGAAATGCGCTCAAAGCGCAAATCATCCGGTGCGCAAACGCAAACTATGCGCGCGCAAAGCTCGTTTGCACCGCTTTCAAAAAGCTGCGGAGCATCGAAAACGCATGGATATTTCGCCTGCTCGGTGCAGATTTTCAAAATTTCGGGAAACATGATCGAATTAAGTTTTGCCGTGCTTTCTTTATCCTTAAAAGCCCTGTCTGCAAGAAGCCTGCGTTGAAGCTCGCCGTTCTTAATAATATCCTGCCCAAAAGCATCGGCAAGAAGCGGCAAAAGCGGAGAATTTTTTTCGGCAGCCTTTTTTGCCGCGGCATCTGCATCAACTACATTAAATCCGAGTTCTTTAAACATTGCAGCCACATGGCTTTTGCCTGAGCCGGTTTGACCCGTGATGCCGATTAAAAACAGTTTTTCCAAATCAAGCACGCAAAACGCAGCAGCCCTGATAAGGCGGTTGTAAACCGCAAGACCGACGCCGCTGAGTTTCGGATTGCGCGCATAAACCTTTTTTGCACCGAGTTCATCAAGCCGGCGAAGCGAATCAAAAAGCGCATGCGACTGGCTTAAATCGTCGCCCTCTTTTCCAAAGGTTACTTTCGGCACGGTAACATTGTCTTCTTCAAAGCAAAGGGCAAACGCGCCGCTTTGCGAATTAACATAATTTTCGTATTTCTCCTTATCGGCATTAACAATTATTATTTTTGCTTTCGGAGCATAATGCTTGTATTTCATTCCGGGAGAGGCAGCGATTTCGCCGTCTTTCATTCCCTCAAGCACCGCCTTTGCTATTTCAACAGGACCGATAATTTCTTCAATCATCTCTTTTGTGATTGCGCCCGGGCGCAGAATAACGGGGTGATCGCCGGCAAGAGTAATAACCGTGGATTCTATGCCGAATTCGCAGCTGCCGCCGTCTATCACAGCGTCTATTTTGCCGTTCATATCCTCCAGCACATAGCGTGCCTCCGTTGGGCTTGGCAAGCCGCTTGTGTTCGCGCTAGGTGCGGCAATCGGAGTGCCCGCCGCTTCAATCAATGCGCGCGCAATCGGATTTTGCGGCATTCTGATGCCCACCGTGCCGAGTCCGCCCGAAACGGTTTTTCCTATTTTTTCGCTTTTCGGCATAATAACCGTTATGGGACCGGGGAAAAACGCGTCTATCAGCATTTGCGCTTTTGGCGGAATTTTGCTTACAAGCGGTGCGATATCCTCTTTTTTCGCCACATGCACAATCAGCGGATTATCACTCGGGCGACCTTTAGCCTTATAGATATTCGCAACAGCGGCTTCGTTTAATGCGTTTGC
Source organism: Clostridium sp. AF37-5 (assembly GCA_963625835.1). Classification (GTDB taxonomy): domain Bacteria; phylum Bacillota; class Clostridia; order Oscillospirales; family Acutalibacteraceae; genus Eubacterium_R. Next base: position 104,040 of record CAVFVA010000002.1, read on the forward strand.
ACCGAGACCGTAAACCGTTTCCGTGGGAAATGCCACAAGCCCTCCGCCTGCAATTATTTTGCCTGCCGAGGCGATATTTTCTTTTGTGGGTTTTAAAAATTTTGTGTTCATTTTCATCATCTTTCAATGAGGGAGAGCTTAATTGTTGCAACAGCGTTTTTATAACAACTGCGGTAAACGAACCCCTCCGAGTCGGCAAAGCCGACCCGCCGCCTTTTAACAATGGAGGCAAAATTGATTGCAACAACGCTGTCAAAGTTCCTCTGAGCCGGCTTTCATTTTTTCTGCCGTGTCGGCGGTTATGAGAGCGTCGATAAGTTCATCCAAGTCGCCGTTTAAAATTTGCTCCAACTTATAAAGTGTAAGCCCGATTCTGTGATCGGAAACGCGCCCCTGAGGATAATTATAGGTGCGGATTCTTTCCGATCTGTCGCCCGTGCCGACCTGCGCCTTGCGCTCGCCTGCGATTTCTGCATCGTGCTTTGCCTTTTCCGCGTCATACAGTCTTGAACGCAAAACCTTGAGCGCTTTTTCCTTGTTTTTATGCTGGCTGCGTTCATCCTGGCATTCAACCACCGTGCCCGTGGGAATATGGGTTATGCGGATTGCCGAGGAGGTTTTATTTATATGCTGACCGCCTGCGCCGCTGGAGCGGAACGTGTCTATCTGCAAATCCTTTTCGTTAAGTTCAAAATCAACCTCTTCCGCTTCGGGAAGCACTGCCACGGTAACTGTGGAGGTGTGAATCCTGCCCTGGCTTTCGGTTTCCGGCACGCGCTGCACCCTGTGCACGCCGCTTTCAAACTTAAAGCGGCTGTATGCGCCGTCACCGTCCACAGAAAAGCTTATTTCCTTGAAGCCGCCGAGACCCGTTTCATTTGCACCCATTATTTCTGTTTTAAAGCCCTTTGATTCGGCATACATGGAATACATTCTGAAAAGCACGCCTGCAAACAGCGCACTTTCCTCGCCGCCTGCACCGCCGCGGATTTCGATGATAACATTTTTATCGTCGTTAGGGTCACGCGGCAAAAGCAAAACCTTCAGTTCCTCCGTTATGCGCTCTACGCTTTCTTTGCTTTGCTCAAATTCTTCTTTCACCATATCGGCAAAATCGGAATCGGAAATACCGTCCTCCATCATGGTGCGGCAATCCTCAAGCTCTGATTGTGCCTTTTTATATTCCCTGAATTTTTCCACCACCGGGGTAAGGTGCTTCATCTCTTTCATAAGCTTGGTATATTGTTCCTGATCCGAAACAATATCAGGCTCACACAAAAGAGCATTTATCTCTTCAAATCTTTTTTCAACTTCATTAAGTTTGTCAAGCATTTAATTCTCTCCGTTTTAAGCTTTTGAGCGTTAATTTTCGCCGTTTGCATTCCCAAGCAGCTCAAAAAATCTTTTTTTCTTCTGAGCCCTTTTATCACAATCCTTAGAGGAATCGATAAATTCGATTTTTCCGCCGCCGCTGCAGAGCCTGCCCGATTTTTGCAGCAAATCGTAAAGCCTGCGGCTTACGCCGTCTGCACCGTCAAAAAAGCGCACATCGCCAAGCACCTCGCAAATTTCGCCTTTAACAAGCGGATAATGCGTGCACCCAAGCACCACGTTTTGCACTTTCCCTTTATACTGCGCCAAATTTTCGTTTAAATATTCTCTGATTTTTGCGCAATCTCCGCCCTCTATTAAATCGGCAAGACCGTTACACGCATGAAGATAGGTGTGATGATCGTAATAAGAATAATAAAGGCGGCGGAATTTTTCGCTTTTAACCGTGCCCTTTGTTGCCATAATCAGCGTGCCGCCGCCGGGTGCGGAATCATGCACCATTTTATATGCCGGCTCAATCGCCACAATAGGCACGCCGGTGAACTGCGCCCTTAAATACTTTGCCGCCTTTGCGGAAGCCGTGTTGCACGCAAGAACCACTGCTTTGCAATTTCGCTCATTTACGAAATAATCAACCGTGCGCCTGCAAAGCGATTTTATTTCAGCATCGCTTTTATCGCCGTAAGGATTATTTTGCGAATCGCTGTAAAAAATATAATTTTCACCCGGCATAAGCCCGAGCGCCTTGTTTAAAACCGTTATTCCGCCGATGCCCGAATCAAGAAAACCGATAGGCTCGCTGTTTTCACTCATTTTCCTTTTCCTTAATTTTTTTAATGCTTTTTTGCGCTTTAATTCTTGGCAGCATAAATTCCCTGCCGCAGCCGAGGCATTTTAATTTGTAATCCACGCCGAGGCGAAGCACCTCAAATTCACACGAACCGCAGGGGTGCGGCTTTTTCATAACAACAATATCGTGAAGCTGCAAATCCAAAATATCACCCGATTAAAATTACTTATTATTAAAAAGTATTTTAGCACATCTTAAATACATTTACAACATAATCGCGCTCTCTTTTGCATAGAATTAGTAGAGATAATCAAAAAGTAAAGAGAGTGAAATTTATGAAATTCTGGCCCGAGGGTCAAAACGCCGATTTGCTGCGCAGCTTTGACACCTTAGAGGAAGTTAAAATTGCGATGATGAACGGCAGCGTTATGGAATCCAGGGTGCTTTTGTGCGACAGTGAGCATAATCTTCATGTTGATCTCGGAATTATAAACGGCATTATTCCGCGTGAAGAGGGCGCAATAGGGATTGACGACGGCACCACGCGCGACATTGCCCTTATTTCAAAGGTGAATAAGCCCGTTTGCTTCATTGTGCTTGGATTTCAGCGTGATGAAACCGGCAACATAACAGCCATTCTTTCGCGCAAGGCGGTGCAACTGGGCTGCAAAAAAAGCTTTGTTGACAGTCTGCGCGAGGGCGATGTTATAAACGCACGCGTTACCCACCTTGAAAAATTCGGTGCATTTATAGACATCGGTGCAGGCATAAACGCCCTCATTCCGATTGACATGCTTTCCGTTTCACGCATAAATCATCCGCACGAGCGGCTTTACGAGGGCGAAAACATTCGCACCGTGCTGAAAAAAAGAGAGCCGCAAAAGCTGACCTTTTCGCTTAAAGAGCTGCTTGGCACCTGGCAGGAAAACGCTGCCGCATTTAAGCCCGGCGAAACGGTGACGGGCACTGTGCGCAGCATTGAACCCTACGGCGTTTTTGTGGAGCTTGCTCCAAATTTGGCAGGGCTTGCGGAGCCGTGCGATTTTCTTTTTGAAGGGCAGCGAGTGGCGGTTTATATAAAATCCGTGTTGCCCGATAAGATGAAAATAAAGCTTGTGATTGTGGAGGCATTTGAGGAATCGGAGCCTGCCGGAGAGCTTAAATATTTCTTTTCAGGCGAGCATATGGTGCGCTTTGATTATTCGCCCGAAAATGCGCCCAAGATTATTTCAACAGTTTTTGAGGAGTAGAGTTGCTTTGAAACCAAAGTGCAGCTGACTGATAATGGGTTTAATTTGAGCGGTGTTGTTATATACAAAAGCAGTCGGCTTAAAGGCACGAGCCCCAACCGACTGCTTTTGCATTATTATTAAATTTTCCGTTCAAAATCATTTTGCGCCGCACCCGAAACCGCTTACGGCTGATAAGCGGAATTCAGCTCACGGATTGTTTTTTGCGTTTCAGAAATCATATTGCGGATATCCGAGCCTTTAGATGAATCCCCCTGAAGCCAGCGGATTTCAAATTCGGAATCGTCATAATCCGTGTTGCTGCCGCAAAAATAAGGCACAACGCAGCCGTTTTTTTCAAAATCGCGGCGATAACTTCTTTCGCCGTTTATCATATAGGTCATATAACCGTAATCGCTTTCGGCATTTGCCGTGAAAATCGGCTCGAATATGCCACTTTCATTCTGTGCGCTTATTCGGCTTGTGCCGCTCCAAACGCGTGCCGTTTTTGCACTGTAAGAATAGCTGTTGCGGCAAATGTTTGTTTTTTCGCCGTCCTTTTGCAAAACGTAGAAGCGCGAATCGTCGTCCTTTTCCTGCATGGTTGAAACGCCGTCGCTGTCAAACGCACGCACGGCGGTGCTGCCGTTCCAAGCATAAACCTCCAAGCGATAATCCGGTTCTTCTTCCAAGACATGCTCGCCGCTTTCGTTTTCGGCAGAAACCTTTTTATCATATCTGAAAACGGCAAGTAGCTCATCAGTGCCGTCGTTATTAAAATCAATCAGGCGCACGGTGCAAAGCCCTGCGCCGTAACAAATATCGCTTTCGGAGTCATAAGAAGCCTTGCCGTATTTTGTGTTTAAATCTTCCACAACGGAATAATAGGCTTCCTTCATCAATTCGGAATCGCTTTTTTGGCTTTGGCGGAGCACTGCCTGAGAAGTGTCAAACTCGGCAAGGTTGCTTGAAACACGCTCGGCAAGCAATTCCGCTCTGTTTGCCGAAATATACGAAAACGAAACCGTTTCAAAATTTTCAGTGTTTATTTCGCCTTTAATTGCATAAATATCGTTTGCCGCGTCATATTCGCACTCACGGCTGCTTTTGAACTTTCCGAAACTGAGGGTGGAAAGCTGCATTGTTTTGCCGTCTTCCCCGATTTCGCCTATGTAATACTTACCGCCGTGGCTGTAAACAGTGAGTCTGCTGCCGTTCACATCCGAAAAAGTGTTTGCGCTGCCATCGTAAAGCTTTGAAAAATCGCTGCCCGAATAACCCCAAACCTCAACTTTGTATTCACCGCCGTCAAGATACGCAACAAGGAGTTCCGATTCGCCGTTTGAATCAAAATCCATTTGGCGCACATAAGAAAGCCCCGTAAGCTGATATTGTTCTTCCTCCTCCAGCGGCATGGTTTTGCAAACGCCGTAAGCCGAAATCAGCTTTGAGCATACCGAGCCTGCATCCTGCCTAAACTGCTGCTGCGCTTTATCGCTGCTGCGCAAATCGGAATAAAAAAACACGCCCGTAAGCACCACCGACGCGGCAAGCAATATGCCCACCGCGGCACGAAAGCCGATTATAAGGCGTGTGTTTTTTATGTGGGGAAGCGAAACACTTTTAACATTCACCTTTCCCCTTGAAAGCTTTTTCAGCACGCCGGCTGCGGAATTTGCCGCATTTTGCAATGCCGCCTCGGCATTTTTCTTTGCGAGGAGGCGCGCGTCTTTTTTTGCGCGGCGTTTATCAAGATATTCCGCGTCATCATCAAAATAATTATATTTCAATTGCGCTCCTCCTTTCCCGTTTTCGGCAGCCCTGCCGTGATTTATTTATATGCCTGCGAAAATCATTTAATATATCTTATATCGTTTCCCTCAAGCATAAGAGTGGAATAAACGCCGGCAATGCGGCTTGTGATTCTTTGGTTGTAATCGCGCTCCAAATCATCGTAGCCGAAATTTGTGCTGATGATTGTGGGCTTGTTTTTCAAAATGCGTGTGTTGATAATATTATAAAGGCAGGCAACGGAAAACTGATTTTTAAATTCCGTGCCTAAATCGTCTATTATAAGCAAATCCGCTGCAAGCACATCGCGCTCGGTGTATTCAAGATTTTCATCTCTGCCGAAATTTTCGTTTTGCAAATCGGAAAGAATGTTTTGCGCCGTGCCGTAAACAACGGAATAGCCCCTGTTTATAACCACATTGGCAATGGCAAGGCTTAGGTGAGTTTTGCCAAGTCCCGTGCCGCCCATAAACAAAATGCTTGATGTATGAGCGTTAAAGCCCTGCGCATATCTGCGGCAGGATTCAAGAATTTTTTTTGCCTTTTCGCGCGGCGAAACACCGTTTTCCATAGTTTCGGCAGGGTAATACCCCGTGTTGAAATTATCAAATGTGCATTCGTCAATCGGAGCAAAACGGCGAAGGTTATCGCGCTCGATTTCTTTAAGCAGCGCACGGTGGCAATTACACATTCTGTCGTTTACAAATCCGGAATCGTTGCACGCCGGGCAGGTGTATTTGATTGTGAGGGCGTCCTCGTCAAACCCGTTTTCCCTGAGCAGCTTGCGCTTTTCCGCCTGAAGTGCCAGCGATTGCTCTTTAAGCTGAGCCACCTTTTCACGCGGATTTTCATCACGAAAAAGCAGGGTGGAAATATTATAGCCGATTCTTGAAAGTTTCATTTGAATATCGGCAAGCTGCGGAATTTTTTCAATTGCCGCATTGGTGCGCTCCTGCTGCTCCATAAGGGCATTGTCGCGCCTGTGCTGCAAAATATTTATCGCTTTTTGATAAGTGTTTTTATTATAAGGCATTTTTTACCTCCCCGCTTTTGCGGTTAAAATTTTATTTCCGTGTTGCTTTGAGCGTTTTTCTTGATTTTATCCAAATCATAAGTGGGCTTGCGGCTGATTTCACCCGTTTTCGACTTTGCGGCGCGGTTTTCTTTTTGCTTTTGGTAATTTTCACTGTCTGCCTGTGCCTGCGCCACGGTGGTTATGCCCGCCTTTTTCCAGCGCACAAGTATGGTATTCATATATTTTAAGTTAGGCTTGTCTATCGCTTCGCGCATTTCGGAGGCGGCGTGCAAAATCAATTCGTCAGAATGATTTTTGCGCCATTCCATAATCATATCAAGCTGCTTTTCCGTGGGTGATTTGCTCACAAATCCGCCCGTTTCCCTGATTCTGTGCCAAAATGTGCCTGCGTTTTCGGCTTCGCAAAGGCGCGCTTCCGCATCCGACACAGTGATTATTCCCTGCTCGAGCCAGTTTTTTGCAATTGCGTAAAGATAAGCCGAGCCTATTCTTTTGCCGGCTTTCTTAGCCTCCTTGCAATACGCTATCAGCATAAGCACCACTTCGGGCAGCATGCCATAAAACGAAACAAGATTAACCGTCATTTCCATTTCGGAATGGCTCAGCGTGTGACCGAATGCCACCTGTGCCTCGTTTAAAAGATTTGCGATTTCGGCATTTTCCGAGCCTATTTTATCAATCTCCGCAGGTGTTAAAACCGGCGGAGAAATTTTAAATTCGCTTTTTAACGCCTGCTTTTGCGCTTTTTCGGCAATTTGCTCATTTTGCAAAGTTTGTTGCCCGACAGGCGCAGGGTTTTCAACCGAAACAGAAACAGGATTACGCACCGCCGTTTGCACGGTTTCGGGGATTGATTTGCCGCTTACTTCGCCTGAATTTTGCACCAAAATACCCTCGGCAACCCAAAAATCCATAATGTTTTCGGCATCTGCCCCCGTGATTCCGAGCTTTTTCGCAATTTCGGCAGAGGAAGCCGCGCCGCCTTTGCCCAGCAGGTAAAGCAATGCCTTTAACTGATATTCGCTTGCAAGCTTTAAATATTTATCGGCAATTGCCTGCGGCACAAAAAACATACCGCCGCTCCAAACACTGCCGAACGGTAAAATTTGATAATTCATAATATCGCCTGAATGTTTAAATCATAATTTGTATATTAACGCATTATAATTTTAACAAAAAGGCAGCGCAATGTAAATAGAAATAATTGCATATTTTTTCAATTTCGGTGTTGACAAACGCCCTGCGATTATGTATAATTTGCTTACGGTTTAGAAAACACATGCGGATTTAGCTCATCCGGTAGAGCGCCACCTTGCCAAGGTGGAGGTAGCGAGTTCGAGTCTCGTAATCCGCTCCATAAAAAAGAAGCACTTCGGTGCTTCTTTTTTTGCCGATTTAAGGATTGCGAGGCTCGAAAAGGCCGTTGCGAAGCAAAGAAACAGCCGGGGGCTGTTTCGTCGGCCGTGTGCGTGTCAGCGAGCGCGAAAGCGAGCCGAGCGAGTCTCGTAATCCGCTCCATAAAAAAGAAGCACTTCGGTGCTTCTTTTTTATTTTGTATAGTAATGTTTCTTGGACTTCTCCCAAGGGAAAAAGTCTTAAAAGCGTTTCTGCATATATTCGTCCCCCTTGTTAAAGGGGGAATGGTGTTTTGAGCCGATAGGGTTAAAACACCAAGGGGGATTCTTTATTTTTGTTGAAAAAGCATTTTATAACAACTGCGGTAAACGAATCCCTCCGAGTCGGCAAAGCCGACCCACCTCCCTTTAACAAGGGAGGCTTATTTTTTTACAGTAACGCTTCTTTGGCTTCCCACTCGGGGGAAGCTGTCAACGAAGTTGACTGATGAGGGGCTGATGACAAACAGTGTTGTTATATGCAAGTGCGCTATTATAATTCCCCCTCATCCGAGCGCTTCGCGCCCACCTTCCCCCGAGGGGGGGGAAGGCGAAGTTTGTTTCGACGCGGGAAAAAGGCAAAAAAGGAACGGCGGAAGGGGCGCACTCCGTAAAGAATAATTGCTCAATAAATCAAATAAACGGCAAAATACTGCGTTAAAATTGCAGTGAAGGCGGCAGCCTGCCCTGCAATTTATGCCTTGTCTTTTATCCGTTTCTTTGATTTTTGAGTGCGAAGCAGTTTAAGCGAACTGATTTTGTTCGTGGTGCATTAACAAAAATCTGCCAATACTTGCGTATTGGCAGATTTTTTTAATAGTGCAACGGGCAAAACTCAGAAAGCTTAAACCACATTCTTCTTTATGGAGTGTGCCCCAACCGTTCCTTTTTAATTTCAATATATTTTCATTTCTGGTTATTTAACTTCAAGCTATATTATTTCATATCCTTATAGGGTTTCTTTTTCGTTACCCAATCCGGCTTGTTAACCTGCTTTGCGCGAGCGATTGAAAGCGCGTTTTCGGGCACATCGTCCGTTACCGTGCTGCCGGCGGCAGTGAAAGCATAATCGCCGATTTCAACAGGGGCAACAAGGTTTGAATTGCAGCCGATGAATGCGTGATTGCCGATTTTGCAGCGGTGCTTATTTTTACCGTCATAATTAACCGTTACGGTGCCGCAGCCGAAATTAACATTTTCGCCCACATCGGAATCGCCGATATAGGTGAGGTGCGCACTTTTTGTGCCTGCGCCCACAACAGAGTTTTTAACCTCCACAAAATTGCCGATATGCACACCCTTGCCGAGCTTGCTGCCTGCACGAACTTTAACGAACGGGCCGCAATCTGCGCCGTCCTCAACCTCGCTGTCCGTGAGCTTAACATTGTCAAGCACAACGCCGTTGCCGATAATGCCGTTTTTAATATAAGTGTTCGGGCCGATAACGCAATCTTTGCCGATTTTTGTGTTGCCCAAAATGATCGTGTTTGGCAAAATTTGCGTGTTTGCGCCGATTTCAACCTCTTTGCCGATCATAACGCCGTCCGTGCACGGAATATCAACGCCGTTTATCATATGGCGGTTGTTTATATTTCGGCGCATAATATTATTCAGTCCGTTGAGTTGCAATCTGTCGTTTGCACCGAGAATTGCCTCCTTATCCTCGCAAACATAAGCACCTGCGTTTTTGCCTGCGCTGAGAAGAATTGCAAGGCTGTCCGTTAAATAATATTCATTTTGCGCATTGTTATTTGTAATTCTGTCCAGCGCATAAATCAAATCCGCGCCGTAAAACCAATATGTGCCGGCATTTGATTCCCTGATTTTCTTTTCCTCTTCATCGGCATCCTTATGCTCAACAATGCAAAGAAGCTTGCCGTTTTCATCGCGTTTGATATGACCGATGCCCTCGGTATCGTCTGCAATGGCAGAAACGAGTGTGATGGAATTTTCGTTGCTTTTGTGATAACCGTAAGCGGCGTTTATTGTGGGTTCGTCCATCAAAGGACCGTCGCCGTTTAAAATCAAAATATCGTCGTTTTTATGCTGCTCAACAAAATCTCTTGCCGTCATAACCGCATGACCCGTGCCGAGCTGCGGATTTTGATAAGCCGTTTTGATTTCGGGCGACAAATAATCTTCCACAATTTCGTGCCTGTAGCCGGTAACAACGCAAATATCCTCGCAGCCTGCTTCCCTAACGGCATCTATAACATATTTAAGCATTGGCTCAAAAAGCACTTCGCACATAACCTTGGGAAGTTCCGATTTCATTCGGGTGCCTTTTCCGCCTGCCAATATAATTGCACATTTCATTTCTTTCAGCCTCTCTTTTTTACAAAATCTCAGAGTATTTATTTCATTATGCACCAAAACCCGCAAATTTTCAATATAAACTTGCCGAAGCGGCGATTTTTACAAAAAATATTTGTAATTTGCATTGATATGTGCTATAATTCTATCGCGTTATACTATATAGGTATAAATAATTTGCAAATTATTATTAGGAGGTAATCCCCAAATGGCAAAAAAGTATTGCTATCTCTTCTCAGAAGGCAATGCCAACATGAGAGAGCTTCTCGGCGGTAAGGGCGCAAACCTTGCCGAGATGACAAATATCGGTCTTCCCGTTCCTCAGGGCTTCACCATCACAACAGAAGCCTGCACTCAGTATTATGAGGACGGTCGCGAGATCAACGATGAAATCATGGCAGAAATCAACGAATACATCGTTAAGATGGAAGCTATTACCGGCAAGAAGTTCGGCGATAAGGAAAATCCGCTTCTTGTTTCCGTTCGTTCCGGCGCACGCGCATCAATGCCCGGCATGATGGACACAATCCTTAACCTTGGTCTTAACGAAGATGTTGTTAACGTTATCGCAGAAAAATCCAACAACCCCAGATGGGCTTGGGACTGCTACAGAAGATTTATTCAAATGTATTCCGACGTTGTTATGGAGGTCGGCAAGAAATACTTTGAGCAGCTTATCGACGAAATGAAAGCTAAGAAAGGCGTTAAGCAGGATGTTGAGCTTACCGCAGACGACCTTAAAGAGCTTGCTTCTCAGTTTAAGGCAGAATACAAAGAAAAAATCGGCGAAGAATTCCCGACAGATCCCAAAGAGCAGCTTATGGGCGCTATCAAAGCCGTTTTCCGTTCTTGGGACAACCCGCGCGCAAATGTTTATCGCCGCGATAACGATATCCCGTATTCATGGGGTACCGCAGTAAACGTACAGAGCATGGCATTCGGTAACATGGGCGATGATTGCGGCACCGGCGTTGCTTTCACCCGTGACCCCGCAACAGGCGCAAAGGGCCTTTTCGGTGAGTTCCTTACAAACGCACAGGGCGAAGATGTTGTTGCCGGCGTTCGTACTCCCATGAAAATAGCAGAGATGGAGCAGAAGTTCCCCGAAGCATTTGCTGAATTTACTCAGGTTTGCAAAACTCTTGAAGATCACTACAGAGATATGCAGGATATGGAATTTACCGTTGAACACGGCAAGCTTTACATGCTTCAGACCCGTAACGGTAAGAGAACAGCTCAAGCTGCTCTTCAGATTGCATGCGATCTCGTTGACGAAGGCATGAGAACTCCCGAAGAAGCTGTTGAGATGATCGATCCCCGTAACCTTGACACTCTTCTTCACCCGCAGTTTGACGCTAAAGCACTTAAGGCTGCCACTCCTATGGGCAAGGGGCTCGGTGCTTCTCCCGGCGCTGCTTGCGGCAAAATCGTATTCACCGCAGATGACGCTGTTGAATGGGCTGCTCGCGGCGAAAAGGTTGTTCTTGTTCGCCTTGAAACATCTCCCGAAGACATCACCGGCATGAAAGCTGCACAGGGCATCCTCACCGTTCGCGGCGGTATGACCTCTCACGCTGCCGTTGTTGCACGCGGTATGGGCACTTGCTGTGTTTCCGGCTGCGGCGACATTAACATGGATGAAGAAAACAAGAAATTCACCCTTGCAGGCAAGGAATTCCACGAAGGCGACGAAATCTCCATCGACGGTTCAACCGGTAACATCTACGAAGGCATCATCCCCACGGTTGACGCTTCAATCGCAGGCACATTCGGCAGAATCATGGGCTGGGCAGACCAGTTCAGAACCCTTAAGGTTCGCACAAATGCAGACACCCCCACAGACGCTAAAAAGGCTCGTGAGCTTGGCGCAGAGGGTATCGGTCTTTGCCGTACAGAGCACATGTTCTTCGAAGAAGACAGAATCGCTGCATTCCGTGAAATGATTTGCTCCGACACCGTTGAAGAAAGAGAAGCTGCTCTTGAAAAGATTCTTCCCTATCAGCAGGGCGACTTTGAAAAGCTTTATGAGGCACTTGAAGGCTGCCCCGTAACAATCCGTTTCCTTGATCCTCCGCTTCACGAATTCGTTCCCACCGAGGAAGACGATATCGAAAAGCTTGCTAAGGCTCAGGGCAAATCAGTTGAAGACATTAAAGCTATCATCGCTTCTCTTCACGAATTCAACCCGATGATGGGTCACCGCGGACTTCGTCTTGCAGTTACATATCCTGAAATTGCAAAGATGCAAACCAAAGCAGTTATCCGCGCAGCTATCAATGTTCAGAAAGCTCATCCGGATTGGAATGTTGCTCCCGAAATCATGATTCCGCTTTCATGCGACACTAAGGAGCTTAAATATGTTAAGGACATCGTTGTTGCAACGGCAGACGCCGAAATCGCAGCTTCCGGTGTTGATATGAAGTATGAAGTAGGCACCATGATTGAAATTCCCCGTGCTGCTCTTACAGCAGATAAGATTGCAGAGCAGGCTGAATTCTTCTGCTTCGGCACAAACGACCTTACTCAGATGACTTACGGCTTCAGCCGTGACGATGCAGGTAAGTTCCTTGATGCTTACTATGATGCAAAGATTTTCGAGAACGATCCGTTTGCTAAGCTTGACACCGAAGGTGTTGGTCAGCTTATGAAGATGGCTGTTGAAAAGGGTAAGGCTGCAAGACCTTCTCTTCACTGCGGCATCTGCGGCGAGCACGGCGGCGACCCGAGCTCTGTTGAGTTCTGCCACGAAATCGGCCTCGACTATGTATCTTGCTCACCGTTCCGCGTTCCGATTGCACGCCTTGCTGCTGCACAGGCTGCCATCAAAGCTAAGAAAGCACAAGCGTAAGCTTGCTTTGGCGGACGAGCTATATAAAATAAACAGGACCTTGCAGAGAAATCTGCAAGGTCTTTTTTTGCGATTTTCAGCGATTAAAATTAAGGAATTTACGTGCCTTCTCGCTTTAGGCATATCGGATTTGATCGAATGTTTTTTTTATTTTGCTATTGACATCAAAATGCGCCTGCCATATAATGATTTTTAACAAAAATCAAGAGAGGTTACAGTTATGAAACAAGAACCGATAACGGCAATAATTGTAGGTGCAGGTCACAGAGCGCTTATTTATGCAAATCTTGCTTTAACAAATCCTGAATCGCTAAAAATTGTTGGAGTTGCAGACCCTAATCCCGTAAGAAGAAAACAGTGTATGGAGAAATTCGGATTTTCAATGGATATGTGCTTTGAAAGTGCAGATGAGCTTGCACAAAAAGGCAGGCTCGCAGATGCAATTATTAACGGCACAATGGACGAACAGCACCTTGAGACCTCTGTTCCGCTTTTAAATCTCGGCTATGATATGCTGCTTGAAAAACCTTTTGCAGTAAACGAAAAGGAAATGAGAGAGCTTGTGGAATGTGCAAGAAAGAATAACTCTAAGGTTATGATTTGCCATGTCCTCAGATACACTCCGTTTTATTATTCAATTAAGGAGCGTATCGCAAACGGTGAAATCGGAGATATAATCAATATTCAAACTTGTGAGCATGTATCTTATCACCATCTTTCGACTTCGTTCGTAAGAGGAAAATGGGCTAATTCAAACAAAAGCCACACAACAATGCTTTTGCAAAAATGCTGCCACGATATGGATATAATGATGTGGATGATGAGTGATACCAAACCTACACAAATTTCATCATTCGGTGGAAAATTTCAATTCAAACCCGAAAATGCTCCAAAAGGTGCAGGCACAATTTGTATGAAAGATTGCCCGCTTGTTGACTCCTGTGTTTATTCTGCAAAGAGATTATATATTGACCACCCCGACAGATGGGCATTTTATGTTTGGGACGCTCTCGAAAATATTGAAAATCCGACAATTGAAGATAAAATAAATCTTATGAAAAGCAACAGCCCCTATGCAAGATGCATTTATAAATGCGATAACAATGTTGTTGACCATCAAAGTGTACTTGTTAATTTCGCAAACGGTGCAACCGGTACACATAATATGGTTGGCGGCACTTCCGAGCCCATGAGAAGAATACATATTATCGGTACTAAGGGCGAAATTTACGGTAACTTTGAAGAGTCAAAATTCTATGTTTCCACTATTGACCCGTCACCCGACGCACGGGGCGGCGAATGCAGAATTGAAGAGGTTGACCTTAATGTAAACGGCGATATGGTAGGTGCTTACGGTGGTCACGGTGGCGGCGACGAAAGGCTTGCAGAAGATTTTATAAATTTTGTGAGAGGTGAAAAACCGAGCCTTGCCTGCACTTCAATTTTCGACAGCATTGCAGGTCATCTTTCTGTTTATCTTGCAGATGAATCAAGAGAAAGCGGCGGCGAAGTTCAGGCGGTAACTTTCTGAAAAAGAAATGCATTTCGCAAAAATGCAAACAAAAAGCGGCACAGCGCGCCTGTGCCGTTAAATCCGATACTGATTTAATAAAAAGCACGGAGCACACTCTGTAAAAAAGAATGTGTTGGGGCGCACTCCGTAAAGAAGAATATGGTTTAAGCTTTCTGAGTTTTGCCCGTTGCACTATTAAAAAAATCTGCCAATATGCAAGTATTGGCAGATTTTTGTTAATGCACCATGAACAAAATCAGTTCGCTTAAACTGCTCTGCACTCAAAAATCAAAGAAACGGATAAAAGGCAAGGCATAAATTGCAGGGCAGGCTGCCGCCTTCACTGCAATTTTAACGCAGTATTTTGCCGTTTATTTGATTTATTGAGCAATTATTCTTTACGGAGTGCGCCCCTT
>CAVFVA010000003.1:0-117228 GCA_963625835.1 Clostridium sp. AF37-5
ATTCATTAAGTGATTGATTTTTTTATTGGTGTTCAATTTGTTATTGCAATTTACAGATTTTAATTTTTTGCAAAAGCAATCGGTTATTCGGCATTTTCAGCAGGTTCTTCAGTTTTGTCTTTTGCATCGCGGAAAACCACGAATTTATCGTAAAGGAATTCCGTTATCATGTTGCACGCCATGGTGCAGCCGAGCACAATGTAGTTAATTAAGGCAAGGTCGGAAAATTTTGCCGTGAAATAGTTGCCCAAAATCGTTGAAATCGGGGTGAAAACAAGATAAAAGGCAAAAACCTTAAGCATTGCAATCGGCACATTTGTTGCCGAATTGAAGGTAAATTTCCTGTTAAATGTGAAATTCCAAAGCACGGAAAGAATCAGGGCAATCAAATACATGGGTCCGTATTCGTTTTGCATAATTTTTTTAAAGCCGTCGTTTGTTTCCATTAAATTTTGGAAAAATTGCAGCTTAATAACAACCTCGCTCAGCAGGGTGAAACTTGCCACCTGAATAATACCGGCAGAAGCCGAAAACAGTGCAAATTTTATAAATTGCCAAATGTTTTTTGATTTTTTCTTTTCTTCGCTCATAATATGAGCCTCCTTTGTGCCGCAAATTATATATTCATTTTATCACATAAAGGCACATTGTTCAATAGAAATCGCAAACACGGTTGAAAGGCAAAAAAACGTAAAAAACAAAGAAAAAAGAGATACTCAAAGAGTATCTCTTCATGGCTCCCCAAGTTGGACTCGAACCAACGACCCTGCGGTTAACAGCCGCATGCTCTACCGACTGAGCTATTGAGGAATGTGTTGCAATCTCAAGTGCGTTAATATAATAGCAAATTATGCCGGCGTTGTCAATAACTTTTTTTATTTATTTTTTATTTCTTTTAGAAATATTCTCTTTTATTTTATTAGCCTTTGTGTTAATATCGAATAATGGAAGAAAAACATATAATTCATCCGTTTTCGCCCATATATAATTCGCAAAGCAAAGTGTTGATTTTGGGCACAATGCCGTCTCCCAAATCGCGCGAAAACGATTTTTATTATGCAAATCCGCAAAATCGCTTTTGGCGCGTGCTTTCAATCGTGCTTGGCTGCGAAATCCCTGCCGATAATGAAGGCAAAACTCGGATTTTGCTGAGCCGCAAAATTGCTCTTTGGGATGTGCTTTGCGAATGCGATATTTGCGGTGCGGCGGATTCAAGCATAAAAAATGCGGTGCCTGCGGATTTAAATGTTATTTTGCGCTCGGCACCGATTAAGGGAATATTCACAACGGGCAAGGCGGCTTATAAATATTATTGCAAATATCAGCTGCCGAAAACGGGAATAAACGCCGTTTGCCTGCCGTCCACAAGCCCTGCAAATGCAAGAATGGGTGTTGAGGAGCTTGTGCGCGAATATTCTGCAATAAACAAATATTTGCATTGATTTATGATTTTTTTAAGGGGGAATCATTTTTATGCAGCATGAAATTACAAGACAGCAAAGGTTGCTTGATGATACGGGGAATATCGCCGAGCCGGGCTTTGCAAAAAAACTGTATTGGCAGTATTCAAGGGCGGATATCAAAGCACCTGCCATGCGCATAAAGGAATGGGATTATTATTATGTTGGCACGCAGGATTACGGCATTTGCCTCACAATTTCAGATGCAGGCTATGTAAGCTGCGTTTCGGCTTCTATACTTCGCTTTGGCAAAAGTCCGCGCCAAATGAACGATTCCGAAATAGGCGCATTTCCTATGGGTAAGCTTCATTTGCCGGTTTCGTCAAAAATCGGTGATGTTCATGCCAAGGTGGGCACGGCGGAAATGACATTTGAAAACGACGGTAAATCAAGGCACCTTTTCGGCACATATGCCAATTATTGCAACACAAAAAAACCGCTTAAATTTGACATTGTGCTTTCGGATATTCCGCAGGAAAGCATGGTTATTGCCACGCCCTTTGATAAGGATAAGCATTTTTATTACAATCAAAAAATCAATTGCATGCGTGCCGAGGGTTGGTTTTCGTTTGACGGTAAAAAATACGGTTTCAACTCCGAAAACGGTGCGCTTGCCACACTTGATTGGGGCAGAGGCGTTTGGACTTATGACAACACATGGTATTGGGGCTCAGGTCAAATGATTTTGGACGACGGCAGCCGCTTCGGCTTCAATATCGGCTACGGCTTCGGCAACACAAGTGCTGCAAGCGAAAATATGCTGTTTTATAACGGCACCTCGCATAAACTGGAGGATGTTACCTTTAATATTCCGAAAAGCGGCGATGAATATCTTTATATGCAGCCGTGGGCTTTTACTTCGTCGGACGGGCGGTTTGAAATGACCTTTGAGCCGATTATAGACCGCCAAGCACCGATGGATATTAAATTTATGTGCATGCTGCCGCACCAGGTTTTCGGCAAAATCAGCGGCACCGCCGTGCTTGATGACGGCACCGAAATCAAGATTAAGGATAAGCTTGTGTTTGCCGAGCGCGTGCATAATAAATGGTGATTTGTTTTGTTTTGCATGATCTTGCGGACAAGGTGATTCAGTAAAAATCTAATAAACGCAAAATCAAAGCGTGTGTTTCCAATGGGAAGCACACGCTTTTTCCGCTTTTAATTAGATTATATTATATATTTTTACATATTATAAAGGCGGCGTGCATTTTCGTTTGTGATGCTCAAAAGCTCCTGCGCCGAAATATTCAGCTCGGGTGCCAGTCTTTCGGCAATGTAAATGATGTATGAACTGTCGTTTCGCCTGCCTCTGAACGGTTCGGGTGCCAAGTAAGGGCAGTCCGTTTCAAGCACAAGGCGATCGAGCGGAATTGCTTTTGCCGCCTCAAGGCTTTTGCGCGCATTTTTAAAGGTTGCCACGCCGTTTAGCCCTATATACATTCCGAGGCGGATTATTTCCGCCGCCATTTCCTGAGAGCCGGAAAAGCAATGAACAACGCCCTTTGGTTGCATTTGCTTTAAAATATCAAGCGTGTCGCCGTGGGCTTCTCTGTCGTGCACTATAACGGGCATATCAAGCTCGTTTGCAAGCAGGCATTGCTGTGTGAAAAATTCACGCTGTTTTTCTTTGGAAGAACTCATCCAGTGGTAATCAAGCCCGATTTCGCCGATGGCAACGCATTTTCCGTGCGCCGCATATTCCTTGATTTCTTCAAGTTGCGAAAGCTTCGCGCCCTCTAAATTTTCGGGGTGAAAGCCGGCGGCAAAATATATATAATCGTATTTTTCGGCGATTTGCCTGTTTTTTTCGCAGGTTTCCAAATCGCAGCCGCAGGAAACGGCAAGCTCCACGCCTTTTTGGGGCAGTGAGCTTAAAAGTTCATTTCTGTCGCCGTCAAATTGCCCGTCATCGTAATGGCTGTGGGAATCGAATATACACCGCTCCATAAATCAGTGAAGCCTCATTCCCGGTTCCATGCCGTCTGCAAAAAGCACCTTAACGCCGCCGTCTGCCGTGTCTGCCGCAAGCAGCATTCCGTTGCTCATTTCGCCGCAGAGTTTTGCCGGCTTCAGATTTGCAACTATGATAACGGTTTTGCCGATAAGCTCTTCGGGTTTGTAGTATTCCGAAATGCCGGAAACTATTTGCCTTGGCTCATCCGTGCCGTCATCTGCCTGGATTTTAAGCAGTTTTTTGGACTTTTTAACAGGCTCGCATTCAAGAATTTTAGCCGTGCGAAGCTCAACCTTTGCAAAATCCTCTATGCCGATTTGGGCAATGCCCTCGGGAGCAGGGGCTTTGCCTGTAGCCTTTGCCTCGGCTTCCTTCATTTGCTTTGAAATCAGTTCGTTAAGCTCGTCTATCTCTTTTTCAACATCGATTCTCGGGAAAAGCGGCGCACCTTTTTTAACGGTAACATCGGCGGGCAGAACCCCGAATTTGCCTGCGTTTTCATATGTGATAAGGCTTTCGTCAGCTCCGATTTGTTCCCAAACCTTGGGCATTGTGGTGGGCATAAAGCAGGAAAGCAGTGTGGTGCTCACTCTGATTGCCTCAAGCAAATTGTAAAGCACGGTTGCAAGGCGTGCTTTTTTGCTTTCGTCCTTGCCGAGTACCCAGGGTGTTGTTTCGTCAATATATTTATTGGCTCTTGAAATAACCTTGAAAATTTCCGCAAGTGCGTTGTTAAGCTGTGTTAAATCAAGGTGTTCATCCGTTTTATCGCGCAGCGCAAGCACTGTATTGATAAGCTCATTGTCTATCTCTGCGGCTTCTCTGTCCGCAGGCAAGGTGCCGCCGAAATATTTTTCAACCATTGCAACGGTTCTTGAAACAAGGTTGCCCAAATCGTTTGCAAGGTCGGAATTTATTCTGTTTATCATAATTTCGTTGGAGAAAGAACTGTCTGCACCGAGAGCCATTTCACGCAAAATGTGGTATCTGATAGCATCGCAGCCGTATCTTTCGCCAAGCACAAACGGGTCAACAACATTGCCTATGGATTTGCTCATTTTTTGACCGTTAAAGGTAATCCAGCCGTGCACGGCGAGGTGTTTCGGCAGCGGCAAATCAAGTGCCATAAGCATTGCGGGCCAAATAATTGCGTGAAAGCGCATAATGTCTTTTGCAACCATGTGCACATCCGCAGGCCAGAATTTATCAAAATCGTTGTATTTGCCGTTTTCGTAGCCGAGCGCGGTGATATAGTTTGAAAGTGCGTCTATCCAAACATAAACAACATGCTTTTCGTCAAACGACACGGGAACACCCCATGTGAATGATGTTCTGGAAACGCAAAGGTCCTCGAGCCCGGGCTTGATAAAGTTGTTTACAAGCTCATTCGCCCTCGTTTTTGGTTGTAAATAATCGGTTTCCGTAAGCAGCTTTTCAATGCGCTCTGCAAACGGTGCCATTTTAAAGAAATATGCTTCCTCGGCGGCTTCGGTAACCTCTCTGCCGCATTCGGGGCATTTGCCGTCCGCAAGTTGGCTGTCTGTCCAAAAGCTTTCGCACGGCGTGCAATATTTGCCTTTGTATTCGCCCTTATAGATATAGCCCCTGTCGTAAAGCTCTTTAAATATTTTTTGCACCGCTTCAACGTGGTAATCATCCGTTGTGCGTATATATCTGTCGTAGCTGATATTCATATATTGCCAAAGGCTTTTGAATTTTTCAACAACCTTGTCAACATATTGCTTGGGTGTAACCCCCTCCGCGGCGGCTTTTTGCTCAATTTTAAGACCGTGTTCGTCTGTTCCGGTAAGAAACATAACATCTCTGCCCTGCAATCTTCTGTATCTTGCAATGGAATCGCAGGCAACAGTTGTGTAGCAGTGGCCGATATGCGGATTTCCGGAGGGATAGTATATAGGTGTGGTGATATAAAACTTTTCTTTTTCAGCCATTTTATTCCTCTCCTTAATTTTATTATTGTTTTCGGTTTAAATTAAATAAGCGAAGCTGCGCCCTTGTCAAGCATAAGGGTAACATCTGTGTGGAATTGAAGCACGGATGCCGGGCACATCGGGGTAACATTGCCGTCAATAACCTGCTTGATGGCCTTTGCTTTGTGCTCACCGAGTGCTATGATAAGGATTTTCTTTGCCTGCATGATTGAGCCAATGCCCATTGTAACTGCCTTGGTCGGCACTTCGTCAATGGATTTGAAAAAGCGGCTGTTGTCTTTAACCGTGCTCTCTTTAAGCGTAACCACATGGCTCCATCTTTGGAAGCAGTCGGCAGGCTCGTTAAACGCAATGTGACCGTTTGAGCCTATGCCCAAAAGCTGAATGTCTATTCCGCCTGCTTTTTTGATTTTCTTTTCGTAATTTTTGCATTCGGTCTCAAGGTCTGCCGCATTTCCGTTAAGGAAGTTTATGCTTTCCTCCGGAATGTTAATCTTATCAAAAAGATTGTCGTGCATAAATCTGTGGTAGGAATTAACATCGTTTACATCAATGTTAACATATTCGTCAAGGTTAAATGTGGTAACTTTTGAAAAATCAACAACGCCTTTTTCATAAAGCTTTGCCATTTGAACATAGGGCTTCAGCGGTGTGGAACCAGTTGCAAGACCCAAAACAGAATCGGGCTTTTGAAGCACTTGACCGCACATATAGTTGCCTGCCGCAATGCCTATCTGTTCTTCGTTGTCGTAAACAAGTACATTCATTAGTTTGTCTCCTCATAACTATCTGTTATTAAAAATATTATAATTTAATTAAACATTATATTCCAATTGCAACCGTCTGTCAATCGTGCATTTAAAATGCCTGCCCGTCGGTTTCATCTTTTGTTTTGCGCTTGTTTTTGCCGGATTTGATTTTTGTAAAAACGGCTATTATCAGTAAAATCGCAAGTGCACCCAGTGCCGCTCCGCATGTGTCTATTCCCCAATCAAGTGCACGGCAGGCTCTGCCGGGCACAAAGATTTGGTGAATTTCGTCTGTTGCGGCATAAACTGATGCGCATATAATTGCCGTCGGCGTTTTTGTTTTGCCGGTTTGCATTTGAAAGGCAATTGCAAAAAGCAGCCCCAACCCGGCAAATTCGCAAAAATGCGCAAATTTCCTGATCACGAAATCCGAAAATCCGCTTATGCCGAAAATTTTTGTTATCAGCTGTGCAAAAAAGCCGCTTTGCTTTGAAGATTCGTCCGCCGTGCGTGATGAAAAATAAAATATTGTTGCCATGCACGCAGCCACAAGCACCCAGCAAATGATTTTTGCCGCCTTGCCGCTTTTGTGCTCCGCTTGCTTATGACCTTGTTGCATTTATAAAAGAAACCCTCCCGGAACCGGGGTGAAACTGAACTCCGCTCACGCCTTTTGCCTGCGCATAGTAGTTTGATTCGTAAAAAACGGGGATAAAGCAGTAAGTGGCATAAAGCGCAGATTCGCATTCCGCGCATGCTGAAATCAGCGAATCAGAATCGGCTGAATTTGCCGCTTCAAGCGCGTTTTCAAAATCGTTTCTGTAAAAATCCGTGATTTTAAGATTATCAATATCATTTAAAAAAGCCGCAGGGCTTGCCGAGTTGGAAACAAGGGGATAAAGCACAATATCGTAATCGTTGCTTGCCGCCTTGCTTTTGACCTCGCTTTCCGTTGCCGTTTCCAGCTTCAGCGAAAATTCAGTGTCGCGGTTGCCTACTTTTGAAACCGTGCCTATGCCGGACTGAATTCCCTGAATAAGCTCTTTGGCGGCGTCTTTCATTGTGTCCGGAGCCAAAATTGTAATTTCAACGCTGTAGGTGCCTGCGTCCTTAAGCGCTTTTTTCCAAAGCTCGATTGCCTCGTCCTTGTTTTTACTTTCGGTTACCGCTGTGCTTTGCTCGCTGTAGGATTTGCCGCCTGCCGTACAGGAAGGCGGAATGTAGCCTTTTGCATTGCTCAAATAATCAAATTCACCGTAATCGATATCGGAAAGGGAAAGCGCAAATGCCTTGCGAGCGTCCTTTTTTGAAAAAACACCTTTTGACGCGTTTATCACAAAAACCCAGGTTGTGTTGCTGTAGGGCACAAGGGAAATTCCGCTTTTTTTGCCAACCTTGTCGCTTTCGTATCCGCGCAGGTAAGCCGCGTCGTAATATCCGCTGGAAAGCTTGTCTGCCACGCTTTCGTCATCGGCAACGATTTTTAAGGTTAAGTCGGAGGCTTTTGCCGGTGAGGGACCTTTGTAAGCACTGTTTGCTTTCATAATGTATGATGTTTCAAGCACGCTCGTGAGCACGAATTGCCCGTTGAACATTGTGTATTTTAAATCAAGCCCGTATCTGCCGTTTGTGGAATTGAAAAATTCTTTGTTGCAGGGCATTGCCACCGCTGTGGAAAGCGTTTGCAAAAAATCATTGTCTGCCGCGGTAAGGCTTATTTGCAGTGTGTATTTATCTGTTGCATAAACGCCGAGCTCGCTTTCATCGCGTTCGCCGGAATGAACCTCGTTTGCGTTTTCAATGCCGGAAATTGTGGCAAAAAGCGGGCTTTGCGTTAAATCGTCCGCAGCTCTTTGCAGGGCAAAAACAAAATCGTCCGCCGTGATTTCCGGGTCGTAATCATCGCCCATTGCTTTTTTTACAGAGGGGAAGATATACCATTTTAAGCCTTGCTTCAGTTTAAAGGTATATGTTAAGCCGTCGTCGCTCACCTGCCAGCTTTCGGCGCAGCCGGGGGTGATGTTGCCGTCGTCGTCGCAGCGCAAAAGCCCCTCAAATCCGTTTTCGGCAATTAAGAATTCGTCCTGCGTTGAAGCCACTTGAGGGTCGTAGCTGTTTACATTGCCGGAAAAGGGGTATATAAGGTCTATTTTATCGTTGCTTTTTGAGCAGCCGCCGAAAACGCAGGCTGCAAGTGCTATGCACATTAAAACGGAAATCAGCTTTTTCATAATTCATCACCATATTTTTCAATTATAATATTATAGCAGATTATATTGAGTATGAAAAGATAAATTTGCTATTTATTTTGCTTTGCACGGCTCTGATTTTTCGGTGAAAAACACGGCGAAAAAGGGAATTTTCACTGCCTGTATCAAAAACACACGGCGCAGTGTAACAAAAAGTTTTTAAAAATCGGCTTGTTTTTATAAATATTTAAAAAATTTTTATTGACTTATTTGATACGGAAGCTTATTATAATACCACGCTAAAAATGGAAAGTATGCCCTTTTTGCCTTTGTGCCTGTCGAAAACGGGTGCAAAAAGCGGCAAAATATTCGTGATTGTGCGAAATTTCGCCGCCGGCGGCAAAGGTGTGTTTTTTGATTTTTACAGCAATCTACAAAGAAACGGAGTGATTACCTTTATGGTAAATGTGAAGGACGTTCAGCTCGGCACCACAACGAGGAAAAGCTTTGCAAAAATAAATGAGGTTATGCCCATGCCCAATCTTATTGAAGTGCAAAAAAAATCCTATCAGTGGTTTCTTGATGAGGGCTTGCAGGAGGTTTTCCGCGATATCGGCCCCATCACCGATTACACGGGCAATCTTGTGCTTGATTTCATCGATTATTCAATGGACGACGCCCCCAAGTATACTATCGCACAGTGCAAATCCCGAGACGTAACTTATGCAAAACCCCTCAAAGTAAGGGCTCGTCTTCAAAACAAGGAAACCGGCGAGGTTAAAGAAAATATTATCTATATGGGCGATTTCCCGCTTATGACGGATGCAGGCACATTCGTTATCAACGGCGCGGAAAGATGTATCGTATCCCAACTTGTTCGCTCACCCGGCGTTTATTATCATATGGATCATGATAAAACCGGTAAGGAACTTTTTACAAACACCGTTATCCCCAACAGAGGCGCATGGCTCGAATATGAAACTGATGCAAATGACCTTTTCTATGTAAGAATCGATAAAAACAGAAAAATCTTTATCACCACATTCCTGCGTTCTCTCGGTCTCGGCTCGGATGATGAAATTCGCGAATTTTTCGGAAACGACGAAAGAATCGAAGCCACAATAGAAAAAGACACCACCAAGAACACCGAAGAAGCATTGCTTGAGGTTTACAAAAAGCTTCGCCCGGGCGAGCCGCCCACACTCGAAACGGCTCAGGCTCATATTGACGGCTTGTTCTTTGATGCTCACAGATACGACCTTTCCAGAGTCGGCAGATATAAATACAACAAAAAGCTTGCTCTTTCGGATAGGCTTGCCGGCAAAACTCTTACTCAGCCGATTGTTTCTCCTCAAGGTGAATTTCTTGCAGATGCCGGCGAGGTTATCAGCGAGGAAAAGGCTCTTGAAATCGAAAACGCAGGCGTTATGAATGCGTTTGTTGATGCAGAGGGCAAAGAGGTTAAAATCGTTTCAAACGGCATGGTTGATATCAATAAATATGTTGATTTCGATTGCAAGCCGCTCGGTATAAACGAAAAAGTTTCCTACAGAGTGCTTTCCGAAATTCTCGAAAAATGCGGCGATGATGAGGCTGCTCTTAAAGAAGAAATTCAAATCAGATGCGATGATCTTATTCCGAAGCATATCATCATTGATGATATTTTCGCAACCGTTTCTTATCTTATTAACCTTGCATGCGGCGTGGGCGTAACCGATGATATCGACCATCTCGGAAACCGCCGTATCCGCGCGGTTGGCGAACTGCTTCAAAATCAAATCAGAATCGGCTTCTCCAGAATGGAAAGGGTTATCCGCGAAAGAATGACTCTTCAGGTGCAGGACGATGAGGAATCCATCACTCCGCAGGCACTTATCAATATCCGCCCCGTTGTTGCGGCTATTAAAGAATTTTTCGGTTCTTCTCCGCTTTCACAATTTATGGATCAAAACAATCCGCTTGCAGAGCTTACTCATAAGAGAAGACTTTCGGCTCTCGGTCCCGGCGGTCTTTCCAGAGACCGTGCCGGATTTGAGGTTCGTGACGTTCATTACACTCACTACGGCAGAATGTGCCCCATCGAAACTCCCGAAGGTCCCAACATCGGTCTTATCTCTTATCTTGCATGCTACAGCCGCCTCAATGAATACGGTTTTATCGAGGCTCCTTACCGTAAGGTTGATAAGGAAACAGGCTGTGTAACCTCCGAGGTTGTTTATATGACAGCGGATGTTGAAGATAATTACACTGTTGCTCAGGCAAACGAACCGCTTGACGAAAACGGCAGATTCCTCAATAAGCGTGTTACCTGCCGCTACAGAGACGAGTTCCTTACCTGCGAGCCCGAAAAAGTAGATTACATGGATGTATCGCCCAAGATGGTTGTTTCCGTTGCAACGGCGATGATTCCTTTCCTTGAAAATGACGACGCCAACCGTGCTCTTATGGGCGCAAACATGCAGCGTCAGGCAGTTCCGCTTCTTAAAACAGAAGCTCCCGTTGTCGGCACCGGCATGGAATACAAAGCAGCTTACGACTCCGGTGTAGTAGTTGTTGCAAAGCGCGGCGGCACCGTAACTGCTGTTGACGCAGAAACAATCGAAATCACGGTTAAAACCGGCGATGTGGACAGATATGAGCTTGTTAAGTTCAGCGGTTCAAACCAGGGCACATGTATCAATCAACGCCCGATTGTTTCGCTGCATCAAAAGGTTGAGGACGGTCAGGTTATTGCAGACGGTCCCGCAACCTGCAACGGCGAAGTTTCACTCGGTAAGAATGCGCTTATCGGCTTTATGACCTGGGAGGGTTATAACTACGAGGACGCTGTTCTTATAAACGAAAAAATGGTTCGCGACGATGTTTACACATCTATTCATATTGAAGAGCATGATGTTGAATCGAGAGACACAAAGCTCGGTCCCGAGGAAATTACAAGAGATATTCCCAATGTGGGCGAGGATGCTTTGAAAGACCTTGATGAAGACGGTATTATCCGCGTGGGCGCAGAGGTGCACAGCGGTGATATCCTTGTCGGCAAGGTAACTCCCAAGGGCGAAACCGAACTCACAGCCGAGGAAAGATTGCTTCGCGCAATCTTCGGCGAAAAGGCAAGAGAGGTAAGAGACACCTCTATGCGCGTTCCTCACGGCGAATACGGCATTGTTGTTGATGTTAAGGTGTTTACCCGTGCAAATTGCGATGAGCTCAGCCCCGGCGTAAACAAAGTGGTTCGTGTTTATATCGCACAAAAAAGAAAAATTCAGGTCGGCGATAAAATGGCCGGTCGCCACGGTAACAAGGGCGTCGTTTCCCGTGTTCTTCCGCAGGAGGATATGCCTTTCCTGCCCGATGGCCGTCCGCTCGATATCGTTCTTAACCCCCTCGGCGTACCTTCCCGTATGAATATCGGTCAGGTGCTTGAGGTTCATCTCGGCTATGCCGCAATGGCACTCGGCTGGAAGATGTGCACACCCGTTTTCGACGGTGCACACGAGGATGATATTCGCGAATGCCTTAAGCTTGCAGGCCTTTCGGAGGACGGTAAAACCGTTCTTACAGACGGCAGAACAGGTGAAAAATTCGATAACCCAATCACCGTCGGCTATATGTATTATCTTAAGCTCCATCACCTTGTTGATGATAAAATCCATGCTCGTTCCACCGGTCCTTACAGCATGGTAACGCAGCAGCCCCTCGGCGGTAAAGCTCAGTTCGGCGGTCAGCGTTTCGGTGAAATGGAAGTTTGGGCACTCGAGGCTTACGGTGCGGCTTACACGCTGCAGGAAATCATCACGGTTAAATCCGACGATGTTACGGGCCGTGTTAAAACTTACGAAGCAATTGTTAAGGGCGAAAACATTCCGCCTGCCGGCACTCCCGAATCCTTTAAGGTTCTTTATAAAGAACTTCAGGCTCTCGGTCTTGATACCCGCCTTTATGATAAAGACGGCAACGAGGTTGAGCTTAAGCAGGATATCGACGACGGCGCGGAAATTCAGCCGATAGACAGCAATGCCTTTACAGAGGTAAACGACTTTGATTCAAACAGCGAGGGCTACACCCTTGAGGATGCTGATGAAAAAGCCGAGGAAGCAGGCCAAAATTCCGAATTTGACGATTTGTTTACGGATTCGGATATTGAAGATGACGAAGAATAATCTTCGGGCCGATAAACCTACATTACATTATATATAAAGGAGTGCTTCCACATGGAAAATAACAGTGAATTCAATTCAATAAAAATCGGTCTTGCCTCTCCGGAACAAATCCGTGCATGGTCTTACGGCGAGGTTACAAAGCCCGAAACCATAAACTACAGAACTCTTAAGCCTGAAAAAGACGGTCTTTACTGCGAAAAGATTTTCGGACCCACAAAGGACTGGGAATGCCACTGCGGTAAATACAAAAGAGTTCGTTATAAAGGCAAAGTCTGCGAGCGTTGCGGTGTTGAAATCACACGCTCAAAGGTTCGCCGTGAGCGCATGGGTCACATTGAACTTGCAGCTCCCGTTTCCCATATTTGGTATTTTAAAGGAATCCCCAGCCGCCTCGGTCTTGTGCTTGATATAAGCCCGCGCTATCTTGAAAAGGTGCTTTATTTCGCACTTTATATCGTAACGGATCCCGGTGATACTCCGCTTGAGAAAATGCAAATTCTCAATGAAAAAGAATATGCCGAAATGCGCGAAAGATATGAGGACGATTTTGAAGCCGGCATGGGCGCAGAAGCTGTTAAAAAACTGCTTCAGGATATTGATGTTGAGCAGCTTCGCAACGAGCTTACCGCCGAACTTGAAACGGCAACGGGTCAAAAAAGAGTGCGTATTCTTAAAAGGCTTGATGTTGTTGATGCTTTCTATAAGAGCGGCAATAAGCTTGAATGGATGATAATGGATGTTATTCCGGTAATTCCTCCGGATATTCGCCCCATGGTTCAGCTCGACGGCGGCAGATTTGCCACATCGGATCTTAACGATCTTTACAGAAGAGTTATAAACAGAAACAACCGCCTTAAAAGGCTCCTTGAGCTTGGCGCACCCGATATTATCGTAAGAAACGAAAAGAGAATGCTTCAGGAGGCTGTTGACGCCCTTATCGATAACGGCAGAAGAGGTCGTCCGGTAACCGGTCCCAGCAACCGTCCGCTTAAATCCCTTTCCGATATGCTTAAAGGTAAGCAGGGTCGCTTCCGTCAAAACCTTCTCGGTAAGCGTGTTGACTATTCCGGCCGTTCCGTTATCGTTGTCGGTCCGGAGCTCAAAATGCATCAGTGCGGTCTTCCCAAGGAAATGGCAATTGAGCTCTTTAAGCCCTTCGTTATGAAGCGACTTGTTGCCACGGGTGCGGCTTCAAATATCAAATCCGCAAGGAAAAAGGTTGAGCGTGCTCAGGATCCCGCAGTTTGGGATGCTCTTGAAGTTGTAATTAAGGATCACCCGGTTATGCTTAACCGTGCTCCCACACTTCACCGCCTCGGTATTCAGGCATTTGAACCCGTTCTTGTTGAGGGCAGGGCAATCAAACTTCATCCCCTTGCCTGCACGGCGTTTAACGCAGACTTCGACGGCGACCAAATGGCTGTTCACGTTCCGCTTTCGGCAGAGGCTCAGGCAGAGGCACGCCTTCTTATGCTTGCCGCAAACAATCTGCTTAAGCCGTCGGACGGTAAGCCCGTAACCGTTCCCACACAGGATATGGTTATCGGTTCTTACTACCTCACAATGATTAAAGAGGGTGAGCCCGGTCAGCCGAAATTCTTTAAAGATGAAAACAGAACCGAAGAAATCGATTTCCAAGCTGTGAGAAAGCTTGTTGCCGGCAGATTTGATGATTCTCAAATCCTCACGGACGAAAAGGATTCCGAGCTTGCCGCCGATTTCTCAATCTATAAATCATATAATATTTACAGAGATAAGGACGAGGCTATGATGGCATATCAGGAGGGCTCTCTCGGTATGCACTCGCCGGTTAAAATCCGCTTCTCCAAAGAGGACAACGGCAGCGTAAAAAGTGCTGTTGTTATCACCACAATCGGTCGCGTAATCTTCAACAATCCGATTCCGCAGGATTTGGGATTTGTTGATCGCTCTGTTGCCGAAAATGAATTTGAACCCGAAATCGGCTTTGTTGTTAAGAAAAAGCAGCTCGGTCAAATCGTTGATAAGCTTATCTCCGTTCACGGTGTTTCCGTTGCCTCCGTTGCGCTTGATCATATCAAAGCACAGGGTTATAAGTATTCCACCGTTTCCGGCACAACCGTTGCCGTTTGTGACGCTCTTATTCCGGATGCGAAAAAAGGCTTCCTTGCAGACGCCGAAAAGCAGGTTGATGAGATCACAATGAACTATAATTACGGTCTTATCACAAACGAAGAGCGTTCCTCCGCAGTTATTAAGGCTTGGGAAGATTGCACAAATAAAGTTACGAATGAGCTTACTTCAAACTTTGACGGAACTCATAACCCGATTCACATGATGGTTGATTCCGGCGCGCGCGGCAGTACCGCTCAGCTTCGTCAGCTTGCAGGTATGCGCGGACTTATCGCAAATACGGCAGGTAAAACAATCGAAATTCCGATTAAGGCAAACTACCGTGAAGGTCTTAATATTTTGGAATACTTCATTTCTTCGCGCGGTGCCCGTAAAGGTCTTACCGATACGGCACTTCGTACAGCCGACTCGGGTTACCTTACACGCCGCCTTGTTGACGTTTCGCAGGATGTTATTATCCGTGATGACGATTGCGGCTGTAAAGACGGCATCATCGTTAAGGCAATTATGGACGGTAACCGCGAGCTTGAATCTCTTAAGGAACGCCTTATCGGTCGTTTCCCGCTCGATGAGGTTTGCGACCCGGCAACCGGCGAGGTTCTTGCCTCTCCCGATGTTATGATGACCAAGGAAATCGCAGATAAAATCGTTTCCGCGGGCATCACGGAGGTTAAAATCCGTTCTCTTATCACATGTAAATCGCACCACGGCGTTTGCCGCAAGTGCTATGGCTCAAACCTTGCGTTTAACGAGCCTGTTCAGGTCGGCGAAGCAGTCGGCATTATTGCGGCTCAGTCAATCGGCGAGCCCGGTACTCAGCTTACAATGAGAACCTTCCACACCGGCGGTATCGCAGGCGGTGAGGATATCACTCAGGGTCTTCCCCGTGTTGAGGAACTGTTCGAGGCACGCAAGCCCAAGCAGTATGCAATCCTTTCCGAAATTGAGGGCGTTGTAAGATTTGAAGAAGTAAAGAAAACACAGCATATCGTTGTTACAAATAACGACACTATGGAAGAATGCAAATACCTTGTTCCTTACGGCTTCAGAATTCGCGAGGAAATCACAGAGGGCGCGCATGTTGCAAAGGGTCAGGAACTCACTTACGGTTCAAAGAATCCGCATGATGTTCTTGCAATCCTCGGCGAAGAGGCGGTTTATAACTACCTTATCCGCGAGGTTCAGTTTGCATACCGTACTCAAGGTGTTGATGTTAACGATAAGCACATCGAAGTAATCGTTCGCCAAATGCTCAAGAAGTGCACGGTTGACGATGCCGGCGATACAAAGCTTGTTTCCGGCACGATGGTTGATGTTTCGGCTGTTGACGAGGCAAACGAGGAAATCGAAGCTCGTATTGCAGCAGGTGAGGCGGATCTTAAAAAGGCAACCTATATCCCGATTCTTATGGGTATCACAAAGGCTTCGCTTGCAACTGATTCGTTCCTTTCCGCAGCGTCCTTCCAGGAAACCACAAGGGTTCTTACGGATGCGGCAATCAAGGGCAAGGTTGATCCTCTTATCGGTCTTAAAGAAAACGTTATCATCGGTAAGCTTGTTCCGGCAGGCACGGGCATGAATGTGTTCCGCGATGTTGATGTTGTGCCGAGCTACCTTTCTTCCGAGGGCTCCGAGGAAATATTAAACCTTGAACAGTTACAAAAATTGTTGACAAACAGTATGTCCGAGTGATATAATTGATAACTGTGTGAGCAGGGATAACACTGCATTGCACAAATATTTTTAATTATTTTGTCACAGTTGCACAAAATATTGAGGTGGGCTTTGTGCCTGCCTCAATATGTGCGTATATACGGCGGCTTCAAATTTTTGAAACCGCAGTGTATGCGCATAAAATTGCGCATAAATTTTGCAGAAAGGAGATATAAACTATTGCCTACCTTTAACCAATTAGTAAGAACAGGCAGAAAGTCTGTTGAGAAAAAGGCAAAAGCACCTGCACTTTTAAAGAGCCTCAATACCAAGAAAAATGTTATGAACGATAACTGCTCTCCCCAAAAGCGCGGTGTATGCACAGCTGTTAAAACAGCTACCCCGAAGAAGCCGAACTCTGCTCTTCGTAAAATCGCCCGTGTTCGTTTAACAAACGGCATGGAGGTTTCTGCATACATCCCCGGCGTTGGTCACAACCTTCAGGAGCACTCTGTAGTTATGGTTCGCGGCGGTCGTGTTAAGGATCTTCCCGGTGTGCGTTACCACATAATTCGCGGCACTCTTGATACTCAGGGCGTAAACGGCAGAATGCAAAGCCGCTCTAAGTACGGCGCTAAAAAGCCGAAGGCTGCAAAGAAATAAGCAGCTCTTTTAGGATAAAACAATAGTTTATACCTTGTATTATATATATGCGGTATAGCCTACTTGTTGACTCCACGGAAAAACCGAGTACCTATGAACTCATTAAATTTATGAAGGAGGGAAGCGAAGATGCCAAGAAGAGGCCAAATCGCTAAGCGTGATGTTTTGCCGGATCCGCTTTATAATTCAAAGCTGGTAACCCGTCTTATCAACAACATCATGTATGATGGAAAAAAAGGTGTCGCACAGAAAATCGTTTACGGTGCATTTGACATCATTAAAGAAAAAACAGGCAACGATCCGTTAGAAACTTTTGAAGCTGCTATGGAAAACGTTATGCCCGTTCTTGAGGTAAAGGCTCGCCGTGTCGGCGGTGCAACTTACCAGGTTCCGCTTGAAGTTCGCCCCGAAAGGCGCCAAACTTTGGGCTTGCGCTGGATAACAGCATATTCTCGCCAGCGTTCCGAAAGAACAATGAAGGAACGCCTTGCTGCGGAAATTATGGATGCCGTAAATAAAACCGGCGGCGCAGTTAAGAAGTGCGATGATACACATAAAATGGCAGAGGCAAACAAAGCATTTGCTCATTTCAGGTATTGATCCCAGTATCGGAATAGGAGGATATTATGCCAAGAAAAGTGTCGCTTGAGATGACAAGAAATATTGGTATTATGGCGCATATCGATGCCGGTAAAACAACCACTACCGAGCGTATCCTTTATTACACGGGTATTAACCACAAAATCGGTGAAACCCACGACGGCGCCGCTACTATGGACTGGATGGCACAAGAGCAGGAAAGAGGTATCACAATCACCTCCGCTGCCACAACTTGCTTCTGGAAAAAACATAGAATCAATATTATCGACACACCGGGTCACGTTGACTTCACTGTTGAAGTTCAGCGTTCACTTCGTGTGCTTGACGGCTCTGTTACCGTTCTTTGTGCAAAGGGCGGCGTAGAGCCTCAGTCTGAAACCGTTTGGCGCCAGGCTGACGAATATAATGTACCCCGTATGATCTATGTAAATAAAATGGATATTATGGGTGCAGATTTTTACAATGTTCTTAACATGGTAAAAGAAAGATTTAAATGCAACGCAGTTCCGATTCAGCTTCCGATCGGCTCTGAGGATACCTTTAAGGGTATCGTGGATCTTATCAATATGGATGCCGAAATTTACTACGACGATCTCGGAAACGATGTTCGCCGCGAGGAAATTCCGGAGGAAATGAAAGATCTTGCTCAGGAATATCGCGATAAGCTTATCGAAGCTGTTGCAGAGCAGGATGAAGCTCTTATGGATAAGTATTTTGAAGGCGAAGAGCTCACCGTTGATGAAATCAAAAAAACAATCAGAAAAGCAACTTGTGCTTGCCAGATGGTTCCGATCACCTGCGGCACATCTTACAGAAACAAGGGCGTTCAGCCGCTCCTTGATGCGATTGTTGAATTTATGCCTGCTCCCACGGATGTTGAATCAATTAAGGGTGTAAACCCCGACACGGATGAGGAGGAATTCCGCCATTCATCCGACAGCGAGCCGTTCTCGGCTCTTGCATTCAAGATTGCCACAGACCCGTTTGTAGGTAAAATTTGCTACTTCCGCGTTTATTCGGGCACTCTTAATGCAGGCTCTCAGGTTTACAACTCTGTTAAAGGCAATAAGGAAAGAATCGGTCGTATTCTTCAAATGCACGCAAACCACAGAGAAGATATCGAAACGGTTTATGCCGGCGATATCGCTGCCGCAGTAGGTCTTAAAAACACTACCACCGGTGATACTCTTTGCGATGAAAACAGCCCGATTATCCTTGAATCAATGAACTTCCCGGATCCCGTTATCCGCGTTGCCATTGAGCCAAAAACCAAGGCAGGCCAGGAAAAGATGGGCATCGCTCTTGCAAAGCTTGCAGAAGAGGATCCTACATTCAAGGCGTATACCGATGAGGAAACAGGTCAAACAATCATCGCCGGCATGGGCGAACTTCACCTTGAAATTATCGTAGACCGTATGCTCCGCGAATTTAAGGTAGAGGCAAATGTTGGTGCTCCTCAGGTTGCTTATAAAGAAACAATCACCGCAGATTCCATGTCCGACACCAAATATAAGCGTCAGTCGGGCGGTTCGGGTCAATACGGTCATGTTAAAATCCGTATGGCTCCCAACCTTGATGAAGAAGGAATCGGCAAGGGCTATGAATTTGTTAACTCCGTTGTCGGCGGTGCTATTCCCAAAGAATATATTCCCGCTGTTGACGCAGGTATTCAGGGCGCAATGAAGAGCGGTGTTCTTGCAGGCTATCCGATGGTTGATATCAGAGTAGAACTTTATGACGGTTCTTACCACGAAGTTGACTCCTCTGAAATGGCGTTCAAGATTGCCGGTTCTATGGCATTCAAAGACGCTGCCAAAAAGGCTAAGCCCGTTATCCTTGAGCCCATGATGAAGGTAACCGTTATCGTTCCCGAGGAATACATGGGTGATGTTATCGGCGATCTTAACTCCCGTCGCGGTCTTATCAGAGGCATGGAAGACAGATCGGGCGCAAAGCAAATCAATGCACGCGTTCCGCTTTCCGAAATGTTCGGTTATGTAAACGATCTTCGTTCCAAAACTCAGGGTCGCGGTCAATACACCATGGAGCCCGACGGTTATGAACCCGTTCCGAAGTCCATTGCAGAAGATATCATTTCTTCACGCGCTAAAAAAGACTGATTAGCGGATAATTAACAATAAAATCATTAAAAAGCCTTGATATTTCGTCAATGCTTTGATAAAATAATTATACCAATTTATTCAATTGAAATTCTAAGGAGGAAATCCCAATGGCTAAAGAAAAATTTAACCGTTCCAAGCCGCATGTAAACATCGGTACGATCGGTCACGTAGACCACGGTAAGACAACTCTTACGGCTGCTATCACTAAGTATCTTGCAAACGAAGGCCATGCTAAGTTTGAAGACTATGCTGATATCGATAAGGCTCCCGAAGAGAGAGAACGTGGTATCACAATTAACACTGCTCACGTTGAGTATGAAACAGAAACCCGTCACTATGCACACGTTGACTGCCCCGGCCATGCTGACTACATTAAGAACATGATCACCGGTGCTGCTCAGATGGACGGTGCTATCCTTGTTATTGCTGCTACCGACGGCCCGATGGCTCAAACTAAAGAGCACCTTCTTCTTGCCCGTCAGGTTGGCGTTCCCTACATTGTTGTATTCATGAACAAGGTTGACCAGGTTGACGACGAAGAGCTTCTTGACCTCGTTGAAATGGAAATCCGCGATACTCTCAGCGAGTACGAATTCCCGGGCGACGATACCCCCATCATCAGAGGTTCTGCTCTCCTTGCTCTTCAGGCTGCTTCAAATGACGATCCTGCTTGCGATTGCATTAAAGAGCTTCTTGAAGCTGTTGACACTTATATCCCGACTCCTGAGCGCGACGAAAACCTTCCCTTCCTTATGCCTGTTGAGGATGTTATGACCATCACCGGTCGTGGCACCGTTGCAACCGGTAAGGTAGAGCGTGGTATTCTTAAGCTCAACGAGGAAGTTGAAATCGTTGGTATTAAGCCCGAAATCAAGAAGACTGTTTGCACAGGTCTTGAAATGTTCCGTAAGTCTCTTGACTTCACAGAAGCAGGCGACAACGTAGGCGCACTTCTTCGTGGTATCCAGAGAACAGAGATCCAGCGCGGTCAGGTTCTTGCAAAGCCGGGTTCAATTCATCCGCACACAAAGTTCAAGGGTCAGGTTTACGTTCTTACTAAGGACGAAGGCGGTCGTCATACTCCTTTCTTCAACAACTATCGTCCTCAGTTCTATTTCAGAACAACAGACGTTACCGGCGTTATCACTCTTCCGGAAGGCACTGAAATGTGCATGCCCGGCGATAACATCGTTATGGATGTTGAACTTATCACTCCTATCGCTATCGAAAAGGGACTTCGTTTCGCTATTCGTGAAGGCGGCAGAACTGTAGGTTCAGGCGTTGTTACAGAAATCGAAGAGTAATTTACAATAATTATTCGCAGGCAGGGTTTTCCCTGCCTGTTTTTTCTTGCTCAGGCTTTTTGGGTGTGTTATAATTAATATTGAAATGCAGCGTTCGGCGACTGTGCATTGCCTCACACGCGCGTTAAAATACCCTCACAAATCAGAAAATTCATATAAACCGAGTGAGTTCAAATGTTCACCAAGCAAGATATAAGTATTTAACAATCATTTTTCAAAGCAGCAAACGGAGCGATCATGGCAGAAAATCAGACTGAAAAAATTAAGGGCACCGTTGAGAATGTGTCCTATTACAATGAGGAAAACGGATATGCGGTTTTAACCGTTTCCGCTGATGACGATGCCGTAACCGTGGTGGGCAATTCGCTGCCCGTTGCAGAGGGCGTGCAGGTAGAAGTCTGCGGCGAATGGGTTATGCACCCCACCTACGGCAGGCAATTAAAAGCAAATTCCATAAGGCTTACCATGCCCGAAAATGCCGCCGAAATGCTCAATTACCTTTCAAGTGGGATAATAAGCGGAATCCGCCGAGCCACCGCTTCCAAAATTGTGGAGGAATTCGGCGAGGAAACATTTGATGTTTTGCAAAATGATTTAAACCGCCTTGCTTCAATAAAAGGAATAAGCCGCACCAAGGCGCGTGAAATACAAAAATCGTTTAATGAAAAATTCGGTTCGCGCGAAACACTTACCGCTCTTATGAATAACGGCCTTTCTCAAAAAGAAGCACTTTCTGCATACAAACTTTTCAAGGAAAATGCAGCCGAAATGTTTGCAGATAATCCTTTTTCGTTCGTTGCCTGCGGAATTATCAGTTTTGACAGATGCGATGAGTTAACACAGGAACACGGAATTGCCGTTCGCGATACGGTTCGTGCCGAGGCACTTGTTGCCCATGTGGTTGAGCATAATATCGCAAACGGTCACACCTGTCTGCCGCGCTCAAGCGTTGTTAAAGCGGCTGTTTCCTATCTTGATTGTAACGAGGATTCGGCCGAAATCGCCGTTGATTCCGCACTCGAAAATCATCGCCTTATGAATGAGGAAATAGACGGCAAAGAATTTCTTTTCACACCGGAGGCATATAATGCCGAGCACGATATTGCCGATCGCATAAAGGTTATGGTGAATTATCCGCCACGCCGGGTGGAAATTTTTCAAAGCGAGGTTTTCGCCTTTGAAAGCTCAAACAGTATTTCTTTTGATGAAAAACAGCGCGAGGCGATTGAAATTGCCGTCAATAAAGGAATGCTTATTTTAACAGGCGGTCCCGGCACCGGCAAAACCACCACAGTTAAGGGCATGATAACCCTTATGAAAAATCACGGGCTGAATGTGGCACTTGCCGCTCCCACCGGCAGAGCCGCAAAAAGGATGACGGAATTGACCGGCTGTGAGGCAAAAACCCTGCACCGCCTGCTTGAAGCCGAATTTAAGGACGACGAAAATAAATCCGCATTTGCGAGAAACAGGAAAAATCCGCTTGAGGCAGATGCCGTTATAATTGATGAGCTTTCAATGGTGGATATATTTTTGTTTTCGTCGCTGCTTGATGCTTTGCCGCTTCATTCACGGCTTATTTTGGTGGGAGATAAAGATCAATTGCCGCCCGTGGGCGCAGGTAATGTGCTTTCCGATTTGCGAAAAAGCGGTCTTATTCCCGTTGTGGAACTTGATAAGATTTTTCGCCAGGCAATGCAAAGCAGAATTGTTACCAATGCGCACCGTGTTGTGCGCGGCGAAATGCCAATAACGGATGATAATTCGCCGGAGTCGGATTTCTTTTTGCTCCGCGAGCAATCGCCGTATACAGCTTCCGGCAAAATTGCAGATCTTGTTACGCGCCGACTGCCGCAGGCTTACGGCTTTGATTCCGTGGCAGATATTCAGGTGCTGTGCCCATCGCGCAAAGGCGAACTCGGCTCGGAAAATATAAATCGTATTTTACAGAAAAAGCTCAACCCGCCTGAAAAAGGCAAAAACGAAATTACTGCTCGCGGCTGCACCCTGCGTGAGGGTGATAAGGTTATGCAAATTAAAAACAATTATGATATTCCGTGGTTTAAAAGCGGCGAAAACGGCATGGGCGTTTTTAACGGAGATGTGGGCGTTCTCACGCGCGTTGATTCGGCAAACGATATAATCAATGTTGTGTATGACGATAAAGAGGCAATGTATTCGCTTACAAACGCTGCGCAGCTTGAACTTGCCTATGCCATGACGGTGCACAAAAGCCAGGGCTCGGAATTTGACGCCGTGGTTATGCCTGTGCTTGCCACTCCGCCGAAGCTGGCATACAGAAATCTTTTTTACACCGCGCTTACAAGGGCAAAAAAACTGCTTGTGCTCGTCGGCAACGAGGGTGCGGTGCGCACAATGGTTGAAAACGATAAAAAAAGCCGGCGTTACAGTGCGCTTCTTCACTTTTTAACTGTTGACAACTCCGGCAGTTTACAGTAACATTTAATTGTGTGCGTTTTTCGTTTTAAATCAAAACCGCACATAATTTTAAATGATTTTTCGGGTTTTCCGATTATATAAATTTGTTTTAAGGAATGACGATATGTTTGGATATGATCTCGGTATAGATCTCGGCACAAGCTCCTTGGTGATTTCCGTGCCGGGTAAGGGCGTTGTTGTGAATGAGCCCTCCTATGTGGCATATGACACGGAAACCGAAAAAATGCTTTATGCCGGCAGAAGGGCTTATTATCTTGAAGGGCGCGAGCCGAGCGGAATTTCCGTTATTCAGCCGATTGTCGGCGGTGCAATCACAAATTATTCAATCGCCGTGCAAATGGTGCGCTTTTTTATAAATAAAATAATCAAAAAAAGCATTTTTAAGCCCAGGGTGGTAGCCGCGGTTTCCGCACTTGCCACGGATGTGGAAAGGCGCACGATAATTTCCGTTATGATTTCCGCAGGCGCAAGGTCTGTTTGCCTTGTGGAAGAACCGCTTTGCGCTGCATTCGGCGCAGGTGTTGATCCTTTGCAGCCAACGGGTGCTTTCGTTATCGATATCGGCGGCGGCACCACGGACATGGCGGTTATCAGCCAGGGCAGTATGAGCCAAGTTGATACCGTGCGAGTGGCAGGCAACCGTTTTGATGAGGAAATTGCAAAATATATGCGCGAAAAATACGGCGTTTTAATCGGCAAAAGAATGGCAGAGGAAATTAAAAACCGTATTGCCGGCGCAGTGGAGCGCGAAGAGGATGTAAGCATGCAGGCAAAGGGGCGCGATATGTTTTCCGGAATGCCCTGCGTTGTTGAAATTACAGGAAATGAAATATACGAATGCTTAAAGCCTCTTTTTGATGAGCTTACGGATGCGGCACGCGTTATTTTTGAGCGCACAACACCGCAAATAGTTGCCGATATAACAAACAGCGGCATTATCATCACGGGCGGCTGCTCGGAGCTTTACGGCATTGATAAGCTGTTTTCAAATGCACTTGGGCTTGATGTTTCAATTGCGCCGCGCGCAGAGCTTTGTGTTTCAAAAGGCGCCATGATTGCACTGAATAAAATGCATATTCTCGATCAATACGGCTACCGCTTTCAAACAAAACAGGATGTGAGAATAAGATGATTCAAATTTATTACGGCTTCGGCAAAGGAAAAACCACCGCTGCACTCGGGCAGGCAATCCGCGCTTGCGGTGCCGGAAAATCCGCCTGCGTTTATGCTTTCCTGAAAGATAATTCATCAAGCGAAAGGTTTGCAAAGTGCGATGTTGATTTTTATCCAACGCCTCAAAAGTTGCCGTTTTTGTTTAAAATGAGCGACGGTGAAAAGGCCGAATATGCCGTATTTGCGCAAAAAATGCTTGCCGATGCATTGTCTTCAAATTATGATGTAATTGTGCTTGACGAATTTTTGGACGCAGTTTCGCTTTTTGACAGCGATTATATCAAATCGCTTTCGTTTTCACCCGATAAGGAATATGTGATTACGGGGCATACGGAGATTGCGCCGCTTTTTGAAAAGGCGGATTATATCACGGAACTTAAAAAAATTCGCCATCCCTATGATAACGGCGTTTCGGCAAGGCGGGGAATAGAATTTTAATGCGCTTTTGATTTTGCCGCACTGCGGATTTGTAAAAAACAACGCAGATTTAAAAACGGTGCTTAAAAATCCGCTTAATTAAACAGAGTAACACGGAGGAACGATATGGATAGATTTGCTAAATTTCATCCCGCTGTCTGTTTCCTCTTTTTTGCTTTTGTGATAGTGCTGACGCCGGTGTATATAAACCCGGTGTTCGGCACGATATCCTTTGCTGCGGCGTTTCTTTATGAATTAAAGGCGTGCGGAAAATCAGCTGCGCTCGGTACTCTTAAGTTCACCGTGTTGCTCGGCGTGCTTGTGGCAGCGTTTAATATGCTTTTTTGCCGCTACGGCGAAACACGGCTTTTTTTCGTGTTTCGCTTTCAAATGAATTTGCAGCCGCTTGTTTACGGCGCATGCACGGGGCTTATGCTCGGTGCGCTCGTGATGTGGTTCGCGTCTTATAACGAAGTTGTCACAAGCGAAAAATTCGCTGCCCTTTTCGGCGGAATTGCACCGAATTTGGTGCTCACCTTTTCAATGGCAATGCGTTTTGTGCCGCTTATGATTAAAACGGCAAATCAAATTAAAGAGGCTCAGCAGGGGCTGGGCAATGAGGTTAAAGGTTTAAAAAATGCTGTGGCACGCTTTTCGGCACTTGTTTCAATCAGCCTCGAACGCAGCATGGAAACTGCGGATACAATGCGCGCTCGCGGCTTTTGCAAAGGAAATCGCCGCGGCTTTTCGCGCTTTGATTTTGGGGCAGGAGATGCCGTGCTGCTTTGCTGCTTTGCCACTGCTTTTGTGTTTGAAATCGCTGCGCGTTGCCTCGGCGCATTTGAATTTTTGTATCGAAATCACATTGAAATGAAAAAGCCGAATCCGCTTGTTGCGGCGGTGTTTGCTGCGGTGTGCCTGTTGCCGTTTTTGATTGATGTTTTGGAGGATACCAAATGGCTGATATTGAAATCAAAAATTTAAGCTTTGCTTATCCGCTTGCCTCAAACGCGGCAATTTCAAATGTTTCGCTTTCGGTGCAACCGGGCAGGCTTTGTCTTGTTTGCGGCAGCAGCGGCAGCGGAAAAACCACACTGCTTCGTCTGCTTAAAAGCGAAATTGCCCCCCACGGCAAAAAGAGCGGCGAAATTGTTGTGCGCGGCAAAGCCGGTTTTGTCGGTCAAAATGCGGAAAGTAATATAATAACGGACACGGTTTACGGCGAATTGGCGTTTGGGTTGCAAAGCACCTCGCTTTCACGCGCCGAAATCGCCCTTAAAATTGCCGAAACGGCAAGCTATTTCAATCTTAATAAATATATAAATTGCAAAACGGAAGAACTTTCGGGCGGCACAAAGCAAATGCTTGCACTTGCTTGCGCCATGACTTCTTCGCCGGATGTGCTTTTGCTTGATGAGCCTTGCTCACAGCTTGATCCTGTGGCAGCGCGCAGTTTCTATTCGGCTGTTTTGCGCCTTAAAGCCGAAAGGGGAATAACGGTTATTGTGGCCGATCATCGCCCGGATCTTTTGGCGAATGCCGATTCGGTGCTGTATCTGAAACACGGCGAAACGGCATTTTTAGGCACTTCCGACGAGCTTGCAAAGTATTTGCCCTTGCACGGCGACCCGATGGCGCAAATGCTGCCTGCATACACACAAATTCTTAAAACACGCCCTCTTGATTTTTCGGCGGCAAAGGAAATGCTCAAATCCGTGGCGGAAAAGCCGACTCCTTCGGCACCGCAGGCGGTGCATGCGTTGGTTGCACGCGGCTTGGCATTTGCATATAAAAAAGGTGCCGAGGATGTGCTTTTCAGCTTGGATTACACTGCCGAAAAGGGATGCATAAATGCCGTTGTAGGCGCAAACGGCTGTGGAAAAACAACTTTGCTTAAATGCCTTTGCAAAATCTTAAAGCCCTACGGCGGCAAAATCAAAATGCAGGGCAAG
Source organism: Clostridium sp. AF37-5 (assembly GCA_963625835.1). Taxonomy (GTDB): domain Bacteria; phylum Bacillota; class Clostridia; order Oscillospirales; family Acutalibacteraceae; genus Eubacterium_R. The sequence continues at coordinate 26,925 of CAVFVA010000003.1, forward strand.
GCAGTTTATATGCCACAAAATGTGCAGGCAATGTTTTTGCAAGATACTGTTGAAAGCGAAATTCCCGATGAGGCATTGCGCAGTAAATTCGGTCTTACCGAGCTTTCCGCTGCAAATCCGTTTGATTTATCGGGCGGCGAGGCTCAGCGGCTTGCAATTGCAAAAGCAGTGCAAACCGATGCGGATATACTGCTGTTTGACGAACCCACCAAAAGCGTGGACGCAGCTTTTAAAGCCGAACTTGCGGAAATTTTAAAATCGCTTTGCGCCGATGGAAAAACGGTTGTTCTTGTTACTCACGATATTGAATTTGCCGGCAGATATGCCGATTTTGCTTCGTTTTTGTTTGACGGAAAAATCGCCGCTTCGGCACCGCGGCGCGATTTTTTTGCCGCGCTTGATATTTACACCACTGCGCTTTCGGTAATGACGGGCGGCAGAATCATAAGCGTGGATGATGCGGAGGCAGAAATATGAAAAAAGGTGCAAATCTGATTTATTTGCTTTTCACTGCGGCGGCGCTTGCCTTTATAATTTTGTGGCAGCTGTTTTTTAAGGCGGGCACATCGTTTTATCTTGTGTGCGTTATCGTTATCGTGCTGTCGCTTTTGCCGTTTTTTATAAGTTATGAAAATTCAAAGCCCTCCGCGCGCGAGGTTTCACTTGTGGCGGTGCTTTCGGCACTTGCCGTTGCCTCAAGGGCAGTGTTTTATTTTGTGCCGCAGTTCAAGCCGATTGCCGCCGTGGTTATCGCATCGGCTGTTTGCCTCGGTCCGCAAAGAGGCTACATAATCGGTTCGCTTTCGGCTTTCGTTTCAAATTTTATTTTCGGTCAAGGTGTGTGGACTCCGTTTCAAATGGTGGCACTCGGTCTTGTGGGCTTCGTTGCAGGGACATTGTTTAAAAAAATCAAGCCAAATCGCTGGCTCCTTGCCGCAATCGGCTTTGTGCTTGCCTTTGCGCTTTACGGCATTGTTGTGGATGCAAGCTCCGTGCTCACCATGCTCACGGATTACACGCTTTCGGGTGTGCTTGCGATTTATGCGGCAGGCGTTCCTTTTTCCGCCGTGTTCGGTGGTGCAACTGCGCTGTTTTTATTTCTTTTCGGCGAGGCGTTCATTAAAAAAATAAACCGCATAATCGTGAAGTACGGCATTTTGGAGGAAACGCAAAATGAGCAAAGCGTTGCGCAAAATTAAAAAATCACGCGGGCAAAAACAGCCCAAAAAGCAGCTCACTCAATATGAAAAGGCGGCACGCAGAGCATTTGTGTGCGGCATAATCGGCATTGCTTCGGCAGGGATTTTGCCGCCGTTCGGAATCACGGCAATAATTGCCTCGTGCGTGCTTAAATCAAAGCCGCTCGGCGGGGATTATGAATTTATGCGCAAAAAAGCTTTGCCTGCCGGAATAATTGCCCTCGTTATGTTTGGGCTTGATATCGGAATTTATTGCCTTTTTAAATTTAAAACTGCACAATAAATAAATCAAAATATAAATCGGATTGCCGCTTTTTGAACTCAAAAGCGGCAATCCGATTTTTTATATCTAACCTGCAAAATGATTTGTTTTTTCGATGTTTGTGCAATATATACAAAAGCTCCTGTGTCTCAATTGTAGATTGTTACAAAATTGTCAAAGAAAGGCAACTGTTTGCCCGTTGGGTATTGTAAAATTAATATATTGCATTATAATTGAATATGTAGACGGTTTATTATGAATCGTGTTCGTATTATATAATAAAGGAGAGATTGTTATGAACAAAAACAAAAAAGTGTTAAGCTTTGTTTTGGCAATTTTAATGGTTCTCTCAACACTTTCCGCAGGCATTTATGCAATAGCTGCGGAAACATCTGTCTCCGATGAGTCTGCAAAGGATTCTGCGGTGCAGGAAGTTGAGGCTGCCATTGAATCTTTCTATGCAAACGGCTACGGCACATCGCTTTTTTCCACAAAAACGGCAGATGCCGAAAAAAAAGCCGCAGCGGAAAAGGACTTCGCAGCAATCAATGCAAAGCTTTCTTCGCTTACCGAAGCGCAAAAACTTGAAATTGAGCTCGGAACTTATATGTATTGGCTTGGCATAGCCTCGCAATATGTGGGTGTGCAGGCAGGCAAAACAAGTTCTTCGGCAAAGGAATACGGTGCCACAACCGGCTTTGAAGATGTTATCAAAGCTGTTGGTGCGCTTCCGACCGAATATCAAACTGCATATAATGCCATGAGGGCGTTTTATGTTAAAATCGGAAACACGCTTTTTAACTCAAGCTTCGATTTTAAGAAGAACAGTGCAGGATATACTCATTTTGAGGAAAGTTGGAGCACCGTTTCAGCACTCACATCAAATGAAATTGCATTTGCAAATTATTGCTATCCCAGCGGCTCGGGTTTCTATTTTAATATAAGCAAGCCTGGCGACACCAAAACCTACTTGGTTGAAAATCTTATCTCAATGTGTTTCAACTATTATCAGGATAAGGAAACAACCTCGGGCTCAAATCCGAAGTCCCTTTCCTACAGCACATATATTCAAAGCACACGTAATGCAGATAAAACTTACACATATACATGGAAATCTGGCAAAAGCGCAACGGTGTGGTTAGAGGATTATAATAATTACTATGCAGAAATGCAAAGCGGTGTTTTTGTTCCGGCACAGCATGCCGTTGCAAAGCTTGCCGAGCTTTTCAGCACTGCTTACGGCAGCAATTTCAGCGATGCAATCACCAAAACCGTTAAAACGGGTATGGCATATTATGAATCCGGCAAAACAACCGTTGATGAAATTAACGATGTTTTAAGCAGTGTTAATTCACTTTCGGGTGCTGCGGAAACGGTATTTTCAAAAATAATGGGCAGCAGCACGCTTAAGGTTGACGGCAAACTTATAAACGGCACAGAATGGGATGAAAACACCACTGCCGCCGAGGCATATGTTACCTACAGCAAAATTAAAGTTGAAACAAAAACCGGCGAAAACTTGCTTCAGGCGTTAAACGATGTTCTTTCCCAGCTTAAGGCAGATGAATTTAAGGAATATGTTGCGTCTGTTGATCTTAATAATCTTGATGCAGATGTTATCGGCAAAGCGCAGCAAATGTGGGTTGATCTTCCTACCGATTTCCAAAATGAAACGGATAATGAAACCTACACCAAATTTATGAAAATGGTTAAGCCAGCTCCTTCAAATTACACATTTGAGAAGGAAATTAAGGCCTTCCAAACCACCCCGATAGACAGAAATGCAATCGGCGGCAGAGTTGTTATGAGCAAGGGCGGCATTCAAAGTGCGGCGTATAATCTTTACGACACATTTGTAAGCAGCATTCTTCCGCTTATCACAAACGATATTGACCTTTCAAACGGTCTTGAGCCGGTGCTCAAGGATAATGTTTATCAGGTTGACATGGTTGAAGCAATCTTTGACCTTTATGCAAATCTTTCTCACAACGAAACCGAAACCGGCGTCAGCATTGCTCCCACGCTCGGTGCGGTAGTTAAATTGATTATAAGCCCATCGGTAATTTCAAATCTTATGAAGCAAGATGACGGCAAATTTGCCGCCGCAATCGAAAAAATTTCCGATATTAAGCTTACCGCAGAGGATAAGGCAAACGGAATTAACGAACTTGATAAGCTTGCCGAAATCAAATTCACTGCAGAGGATTTCGGATTTAAAGCAGGTGACAGAGCCGGATTTACAGACGCTCTGCTTGCTGTACTTCGCCCGGTTACTCAAATTCTTGCAGGCGATAATGTTATTGCGGGCGTTGCAAAAATTTACTTCAATATGTTTGAGGGCGTTGATGAAAACGGCGATTACAAAGTAATCGGAAACGGTAATTACGGCACAAACGGTATTTATGCAATGCTTCTTCCCCTGCTTGAAGAACTTGGCTTAAATCTTCCCACCCCTGCCGATTACCGCTATAATTATTACAGTGTTCGCGAAGCAAGCGGAAAAAATCTTGCCTATGACGAGGTTTTAAGACCTATAATCAATGCGTTCTATACGGATATCATTGATCCTGTTACGGAGGATACGCTTGGCGGTATTCTTGCCGTTCTCCCCAGAATTGCACATGTTATTGAAGCCGATATGCTTACCTCAACTCTTAAGGAAGTTATCACGGCAACCGGCGACACCCTTTCCGGTCTTGCAGGCGGTCTTGATTTTTCAGCCGATGCAATCAATGCAAAAATCACAGGTGTTTCTATTGACCTTTCTTCAACGGTTAATGACGGTAAAACACATGTTATCACTCTGAAGCCGGTTGATTGGACCGCACTTGCGCACTGTGCAACGGTTGAATCAAAAGCAAGCAGCAGTAATGACAATGCTTACTTTATGTTCAGAACCGGCGATTTCGATTCCGCGTTCACGCAGCTCTTCTATTATGTTTACAGCGTTGGAATCGCAGATTACGATAATTACGGCACCGTTAAGCAGGCAGTAAGCAAGCTTGGGGCACTTTCAAGCGTTGCTTCCACACTCCTTTCAACATTTAAATCGGAGGGCGTTTACAAATCTTACGGTCGCGTTCTCACAATCTTCGGCAGCGTTACCGGCGGCAGTGCAGATGTTGTTGATCCCGAAAAGGGTCTCGGCAAGGTTAAGGGCTTTGAGGTAACCGGTCGCGGCGAAGCAGGCACGGCACTTTGGCTTGATTTTGATGACACATCTTCCGCAACGGAATACAGATTTTATGATGTAACGGATAATGTGTATACCTATATCGGCACATCCGACACAAGCGATTATGTGTTCACAAATCTTAAGCCTGCTTGGGAATATGATATCAAGGTTGTTGCTTCAAACAACGGCAATCCGATTGCTTCCGGCACTTACAGAATTTGCGCGGCAACTCCGCCGGTTGAAAATCTTAAAGTGGGTCACTCGGATGCAAACACTGTTTCCGTTTCCTGGGATTATGCAGTTTGCCACGGCTATTATGTTCAGTGGTCCACAACCTCGGATTTCTCAAGCGATGTTCACGGTCAGTATATAAACGGCACTTTCAACACTTCGTTTAAGTTTAATGCCGATGCCGATACAGAATATTTCGTTCGTGTTCGCAGCTGGAAAAATTATCAGGGCAGCTATGTTTACAGCGATTTCAGCGATGCGCTGAGCACTGAATTGCCCCTCCCGGCAACGGATATTAAGATAACCGGTCGCGGCAACGGCGGCACATCGGTTTGGCTTGATTGGGCAGATGTTTACGGCGCGGTTTCCTATGATGTTTATCAGCTTGTTCAAGACGAGGATTCCGATGATTCCGAACTCAAGCTCCTCGGTTCAAGCGAAACAAGCGATATCAACATAAATGATCTTGTGCCCGGCTCGGTTTATGAGCTTTGGATTATCACCACAAATGAAAAAGGAAACACTTCATTTGCGAAATTTATCGCAGTTACCGCCACGGCTCCCGTTGAAAAGTTTAAAACGGTGAAGAACAACGGCACATTGTATACATTCTCGTGGAGTGCTCCCGATTCGGCAAACGGATATTATATTCAATGGTCAACAGACCCGAATTTTGCAAGGTCTGCAACAAACGGTGTGTTTATATCGGGTGCCAAAAAATCCAATTACACCGTTGATACAAACGGCTCGGAATGCTATGTTCGCGTTCGTGCCTACAGCCTTGACGATAACGGCGCTAAGGTTTACAGTGATTTCAGCGATGTAATCGCAATTTAACAGATGAGTGCCTGTTTTCACAATAAGCTTTCGTTGATAAAAAACACTTATGGGTACGGCAGTGCTTTTGCGCTGCCGTATTCGTTTTGCCTAAAAAAATCCCGCTCGGTTTTGCGCCGAGCGGGTGATTTTGTTTTTATTAAGTTTTTTATGCGTTTATCAATCGGGGTATCCGTTCGGATTCTGCTTTTGCCAACGCCAGCTGTCCTCGCACATTTCCTCAATATCCCTCTGCGCTTTCCATCCAAGTTCTTTGTAAGCCTTGCTTGGGTCGGAATAGCAAATTGCAAGGTCGCCTGCGCGCCTGCCGACTATTTCGTATTTAATATCAATTCCGGAAGCTTTTTCAAATGCGTTTACAACATCAAGCACGCTGTAGCCCTTGCCTGTTCCGAGATTGTAAATGAAAAGCCCGTTTTCGCCGTCAACTTTTTGAACTGCTTTAACGTGACCCAGCGCAAGGTCAACAACATGAATGTAGTCGCGAATGCAAGTGCCGTCCGGTGTGGCGTAGTCGTTGCCGAAAACGCTTAAATGATCTCTTTTGCCGATTGCAACTTGGGTGATGTAGGGCATAAGGTTGTTTGGAATTCCGTTCGGTGCTTCGCCCATGGTGCCGCTTTTGTGTGCGCCGATGGGATTGAAATAACGCAGTAGGCAGATAGACCAATCCTTGTCCGAAACATATAAATCCTGCAAAATGCATTCAATCATATATTTTGTTCTGCCGTAAGGGTTTGTTACGCCGCCGATTTCCATATCTTCGGTAAGGGGAGAAATATTGTTCATTCCGTAAACGGTTGCAGAGGAGGAGAAAACGATTTTTTTGCAGCCGTTCTTTCTCATAACATCAAGCAGCACCAGCGTGCCGGTAACATTATTGTCAAAATATTCAAGCGGCTTTTGAACACTTTCGCCTACTGCTTTTAAGCCGGCAAAGTGAATAACCGAATCGATTTTTTCTTTTTTAAATATTTTGTCGAGCCCGTCATGATCGCGAATATCACATTCGTAATAGGGGAAGTCCCTGTCAACAAGAGCCCTGATTCTGTCTATGCTTGATTTTTTACAGTTGTAAAAATTATCAACTATAACCACATCAACGCCGGCGTTCATAAGCTCAACGCAAGTGTGGCTGCCGATATATCCTGCACCGCCTGTAACTAAAACTGCCATTTAAATCCCATCTTTCTGTAATAGTGTGTTATTCGGCATTTGCCGATAGTTTGTGTAAATATGCCTGCTTTGTTTTTTTAGGCAGTAAAGCTGCGCGCAGCATTAATAAGCCTTGCCCCAATAAAGCATGTGCTTTGCAGGCTTACCGCAGCAAATGCAGGTGTCTGCAATATGCTCTTGCTCAAGCGGAATGCAGCGTGAGCCAACGCCGGTAAGTTCTTTAACCTTGCTTTCGCATTCTTCACTGCCGCACCACATTGCCTTAATAAAGCCGTCGCCGTTTTTATCGAGCGCTTCGGTAATTTCGTCAAGTGATTTGCAGGCGTATGTGCGGCGTTCCCTGTTTTCAAGGGCGGCTTCATATAAACCGTCACGCACTTCTTGCAACTTTTGCGGAATAACCGTTTCAAGTTCGTCAAGCGAAACAAAGGTTTTTTCTCTGTTGTGGCGCGTTACGATAACGCATTGGTTGTTTTCAATATCCTTCGGGCCGATTTCGATTCTGATAGGAACGCCCTTCATTTCGTATTCGGCAAACTTCCATCCGGGTGAATTTTCGGAGGCGTCTATTTTTGCGCGGCAAATCTTTTTAAGTCTGTCGCAAACCTCGTTTGCCTTTTCAAGCACGCCCTCTTTGTGCATTGCAATCGGAATAACCATTGCCTGAATCGGAGCAACGGCAGGCGGAAGCACCAAGCCGTTGTTATCGCCGTGAGTCATTATGATTGCGCCTATCATTCTTGTTGTCATGCCCCAAGATGTTTGGTGGGGATATTTAAGTTGATTGTTTTTATCCGCAAATTGAATTCCGAAAGCCCTTGCAAAACCGTCGCCGAAATAGTGCGATGTGCCTGCCTGCAAGGCTTTGCCGTCGTGCATAAGAGCTTCAATGCAATATGTGCGCTCTGCGCCTGCAAATTTATCGCTTTCCGTTTTCATGCCCTGCACAACGGGAATTGCCAAATATTTTTGGCTGAATTCGGTGTAAACATTAAGCATTCTTTCGGTTTCTTCAATTGCCTCCTCGGCTGTTTCGTGCAGTGTGTGCCCCTCTTGCCACAAAAATTCTCTTGAACGCAAAAACGGTCTTGTGGTTTTTTCCCAGCGCACAACGGAAACCCATTGGTTGTATAATTTGGGCAAATCCCTGTAAGAATGAACGATTTGCTTAAAGTGGTCGCAGAAAAGCGTTTCGGAAGTGGGGCGCACGCAAAGCCTTTCCTCCAGCTCCTCGCTGCCGCCCACGGTTACCCATGCACATTCGGGCGCAAAGCCTTCAACATGGTCTTTTTCTTTTTGAAGCAGGCTTTCCGGAATAAACATCGGCATGCACACATTTTCGTGCCCTGTTTCTTTAAACATCCCGTCAAGTATTTTCTGTATATTTTCCCAAATGGCGTAGCCGTAAGGTCTGATAACCATGCAGCCCTTAACGCTTGTGTATTCGATAAGCTCCGCCTTGCGGCAAATATCGGTGTACCATTTTGCAAAATCCTCGTCCATGGAGGTGATATCGTCCACCATTTTCTTTTGTTCTTTTGCCATTCAAAATTCTCCTTAAATATATATGTTTATATTTATCAGATTACTATTATAAACTAACTTTTCAAAGTTGTAAACCTTAAATTTTCACATTTTGCCAAAGGTGTGGAAAAACGGCGCGTATGCCGCCGCTGAGCGAAAAATCATATTTTTACACAAGGCTTCTTTCGGCAAAAAAGCACCGTATTCTCTGCGCTCAATTAAATAAAAATGCGCCTTTTCAAATAATACAAATTATGCAATTCGCCGATAATGCAAAATAATCGGCAAAAAATTTGAATTTTCAAAATTGTTGGTGTATAATCCAAATAGCGTAAGGCGAGCCTATATTATATATAAAACACGGCTCCCAAGCAGGCGCCGCAGACCTTTGCCTCGGCGTTATAAAAACAGGAGGTGATTGTACGTTTGCTCCCATCACAATGGATTTGCAGGAGGAATTAACCAAGCAACTCGAAATCGCAACATGGAAGGATCTCGGCTTTAAAATTTTCGGGATTGAGGTTACGATTGATGAATGCACGGTTGTGTCCTGGATCATTATGGCTGTGATGACTGTTGTTGCTATTCTGCTTACCCGCAATTTAAAGGTGCAGGGCAAAATCAGCAAAAGGCAGGCGTTGCTTGAACTGTGCTATGAAAAGGCTGAAGGCTTTTTTAAGGAAATTATGGGTCCCAAGGTGGAAAAATACATTCCTTATTTAATGAGCGTTGCCCTTTTTATAGGTGCGTCAAACATCATTGGCCTTTTCGGAATGAAGCCGCCCACCAAGAGCATGCAGGTGGATGTTGCAATGGCAGTGATGACTATTGTGCTCGTTGAGTTTAACGCGTTTAAAGACAAGGGCTTACTTGGCAGGTTTAAAAACTTCACCAAGCCGGTATGGATTGTAACCCCGATCAATATGCTGGAAATAATCACTAAGCCGCTTTCACTTTCAATGCGTCTTTTCGGTAATGTTATCGGTGCTTTCACAATTATGGAACTTATTAAGGCGGTTGTGCCGCTTTTCGTTCCCGTTGTGCTCAGCCTTTATTTCGATATTTTCGATGGCTTGCTTCAGGCGTATATCTTCGTGTTCTTAAGTGCCCTCTATTTACAGGAGGCTGTTGAAACCGAAGAGGAAACAAAGGCCAGAAAGCAAAAAAAGAAAATGAAAAAAGCTAATAAAAAAGCAAAAAAGCAAGCGCTTGAGGCTTCAAACGCAGCTTAAAATAAAACCAAAATCATTTAATTTGTTTATGTTTAAGGAGAATTTATTATGACAGGTTCAATTATTGCAATCGGTGCAGGTATTGCTCTTATTTGCGGTCTCGGCGCAGGCGTAGGTATCGGTATCGCAACAGGTAAAGCCGTTGAAGCTCAGGCTCGTCAGCCCGAAATGGCAAGTAAAATCCAAACAACTCTTATTCTCGGTGCCGCTCTTTCTGAGGCAACAGCTATTTACGGTCTTATCGGTGCCATCCTTATTATCTTTATGGTTAAATAATCGGCTGAATTTCGGCACCCGATATTCTTTACGAAAGGATATATTTAAATGTTAAAGTTTGATTTAAATCTGCTTTGGACGGTTATTAACCTGATTGTGTTCTTTATCCTTATGAAGGTTTTCCTCTTTAAGCCGATAAAGAAAACTCTTGATAAAAGAAAAGCTCTTATCGATCAGCAGTTCAGCGATGCCGAGGCAGCGCAAAAGCAGGCAGATGAGCTTAAGGTTCAATATCAAAACGAGCTCGGCGGCGTTGAGGATGAGAAAAAGCAAATTATCAACGAAGCCAGAACAAACGCTAAGGCAGAATATAATAAGATTATAGACCGCGCTCAGGCAGACGCAGATAAAATTAAGGCAGATGCTAAAAAGGCTTCCGACTTTGAATGCGAAAAAGCAAGAAGCGCAGTTAACGAACAGATTGCCGCTTTGGCTATGGAAACCGCTGAAAAGGTTATCGGCAAAAATGTAAGCGCCGAAACAGACAGCGAGCTCTATAACAAATTTTTAAATGAAAGCAGTGATGAAAAATAATGGTTCAGAATATTGAAAATTATCTTGATTCCCTGTTTTCAGCCAATATCGGCGTGTCCGGTCTTGAGGACGCACTTAAGCTGATAAAGGCAAGCAGCGAATTAAGAACTGTTCTTGACGATCCGAATTTGCCTGCAGAAGATAAAGAAAAGGTTGCGGAGGATCTTTTTGTGCCCTCCGTTAAGGATTTTATTCTTCAGCTTGCAAAGCAAGGCAAAATCGACGATCTTGAAGAAATCATCGAAAAATATGTTTCTGAAATAAACAAAAAAAATAATGTTGCCTCTGCAAAAGTTTTTTGTGTTAATGCCCCGGATGATAAGCAGCTTGAGGGTATTAAAAAATTCGTTTGCAAGGAAACCGGTGCAGAAAAGGCAAATGTTGAAATCGTTAAAAACGAAAAACTTATCGGCGGCTTCGTTATCGATATCGGCGATAAGGAATATGATTTCAGCGTTAAGCATAAATTAGAGGCTATTAAGGCTCAGGTTATGAAATCCGCACGCTCCGGCGGTGCAGATCCCAAATCGGTTATCGAGGTTCTTCAAAAGGATGTTCGTGATTTTGAGGAACGCGTAAACGGCGGCGAGGAAATCGGCACCGTTATCAGCGTCGGCGACGGCATTGCCAATATTTACGGCATGGATCATGTTATGTACGGCGAAATCGTTGTTTTTGAAAACGGCGTAAAAGGCATGGTGCAGGACCTTAAAAAAGAAAAAATCGGTTGTATCATCTTCGGTGAGGAAATCGGCATTCACGAGGGCAGCAGAGTAACGCGCACCCATAAAAAAGCCGGTGTTCCCGTCGGCGATGCGTTCATCGGCAGGGTTGTTAATGCGCTTTGCGAGCCGATAGACGGTAACGGCGATATTAAGGCAGACGATTATCGCCTTGTTGAAAATGCTGCTCCGTCAATCGTAGACCGCAAATCTGTATCTCAGCCGCTTGAAACCGGTATTTTGGCTATCGATTCAATGTTCCCGATCGGTCGCGGTCAGCGTGAACTTATAATCGGCGACCGCCAAACCGGTAAAACATCTATCGCAGTTGATACGATTCTTAACCAAAAAGGCAAGGATTGTATTTGTATTTATAACGCAATCGGTCAGAAAACCTCCACTGTTGCAAAGCTTGTGGGCACGCTTACAAAAGCAGGCGCAATGGATTACACCGTTGTTGTTTGCTCAACGGCTGCCGATTCCGCTTCGCTTCAATATATCGCACCCTATGCCGCAACGGCATTGGCTGAATACTTTATGTATGCCGGCAAGGATGTTCTCATCATTTATGATGATTTAAGCAAGCATGCCGTGGCTTACCGTGCGCTTTCGCTTTTGCTTGAGCGTTCACCCGGCCGTGAGGCTTATCCGGGCGATGTTTTCTATCTTCATTCAAGGCTTCTTGAGCGTTCAAGCAGGCTTTCGGATGAGCTCGGCGGCGGCTCAATCACCGCGTTGCCGATTATCGAAACCCAGGCAGGCGATGTTTCCGCTTATATTCCCACAAATGTTATTTCAATAACCGACGGTCAAATTTTCCTTGAAAGCGATTTGTTCTTCAGCGGTCAAAGACCGGCTGTAAATGTCGGTCTTTCGGTTTCCCGTGTAGGCGGTGCAGCACAAACCAAAGCCATGAAAAAGGCTGCCGGTTCGCTTCGTGTTGACCTTTCTCAGTTCCGCGAAATGGAAGTTTTCACTCAGTTCTCTTCCGATCTTGATGAGGAAACAAAGGCAGAACTTACTTACGGTAAAGGTCTTATGGAGCTTCTTAAGCAGCCGCTCGGTAATCCCATGTCGCTTTCTCAGCAGGTTATCACTCTTGTGGGCGCAGTAGGGCGTAAGTTTATGGATGTTCCGGTAGACGGGCTTAAAAAATATCAGGCCCGCCTGCTTAAATATTTTGCCGAATCCCGCAAGGATATTATCGATGAAATCGAAAGCGGAAAGGTGCTCGGCGATGCGCTTAAGCAGGATATTCTTGACGCAATAGACGAATTCGGAAAGGCGAACAATGGCTAACGCAAGAGAAATTCTGGGCAGAATGAAGTCTATTAAGGATACTATGAAAATCACAAACGCCATGTATATGGTGTCGTCCTCAAAACTTCAAAAAGCCCGCAGAGATCTTAAAAACACAGAGCCCTTCTTTTTTATGATGCAGGACGGCCTTGCAAAGATTCTTGATGTTTCCCCGGATGTCGGTAATGAGTTTTTCGACACACGCCCCCAGCGTGAAGGCTCGGAACGCCGAAAGGGATATCTTGTTATCACTGCCGATAAAGGTCTTGCCGGTGCGTATAACCATAATGTTATCAAAATCACGGAGCAAAGTGCCGCCATGGAAGCGCATAATATGCTTTTTATTGTCGGCGAAGTCGGCAGGCATTATTTCAGAAGAAAAAATATTCCCGTTGATATTGATTTCAGATACACGGCTCAAAATCCCACTATGAACAGGGCAAGGCATATTACAAAAACTCTGATAGAGCTTTTTATCGAGGAACAGCTTGACGAGGTTTATGTTGTTTACACCAAAATGGTGAATTCAATGACGGTTGAAGCCGTAACCAAGCAAATTCTGCCCCTTAAAAAAGAGCGCATAAAAACAAAGGGTGAATCAAATTATTACGAAAATGCCGAATTTATGCCCGATGCAAAAACCGTTTTTCAAAGCATTGTGCCCGATTATGTTGCGGGCTTTGTTTACGGTGCTTTGATAGAATCTTATTGCAGCGAGCATAACGCCAGGATGATGGCGATGCAAACGGCAACCGACGCCGCTAAGGATATGCTTAAGCGGCTCGATGTTGAATATAACCGTGCAAGGCAGGCGGCAATCACTCAGGAAATCACCGAGGTTGTTGCAGGTTCAAAGGCACAAAAAATGAAGAATTAGGAGGAATCCTAAATGAATAAAGGTAAAATCATTCAGGTAATGGGTCCCGTTGTGGACGTTGCTTTCGAGGGCGAACTTCCCAAAATTAAGGATGCACTTCATGTTGAATCAGAGGGCAAAACTTTGGTTATGGAGGTCGCTCAGCAAATCGGCTCGGGCGTTGTAAGGTGCATTATGCTTGCGGCTTCCGAGGGCCTTCATAAGGATATGGAGGTTGTTGCAACAGGCGGAGCCATTTCCGTTCCCGTCGGCGAAAAATGCCTCGGCAGGCTTTTTAACGTAACCGGCGAAACGATAGACGGGCTTGAGGATCTTTCCGGCGAGGAGCATTGGGGTATTCACCGCCGTCCTCCGGATTTTGAGGAGCAAAGCTCAAGCGTTGAAATTCTTGAAACGGGTATTAAGGTTATCGATTTGCTTACCCCGTATGCAAAGGGCGGTAAAATCGGTCTCTTCGGCGGTGCCGGCGTAGGTAAAACCGTTCTTATTCAGGAACTTATTACAAACATCGCCAACGAGCACGGCGGTTATTCCATTTTCACCGGTGTAGGTGAGCGTTCAAGAGAGGGTAACGATCTTTGGAACGAAATGAAGGAATCCGGCGTTATCAATAAAACCGCGCTTGTGTTCGGTCAGATGAATGAACCGCCCGGAGCGCGTATGCGCGTTGCCGAAACAGGGCTTACAATGGCAGAATATTTCCGCGATGTTGCTCATCAGGATGTGCTGCTTTTTATCGATAACATATTCAGATTTATTCAGGCAGGTTCGGAGGTTTCTTCTCTGCTTGGCAGAATGCCTTCGGCCGTTGGTTATCAGCCTACGCTTGCCACAGATGTAGGCGAGCTTCAGGAAAGAATTGCTTCCACAAAAAGCGGTTCGATCACTTCCGTTCAGGCTGTTTATGTGCCTGCGGACGACTTAACCGACCCTGCTCCTGCAACCACATTTGCTCACCTTGACGCTACAACCGTTCTTTCAAGAAAGATTGTTGAAAAAGGTATTTATCCCGCTGTTGATCCGCTTGAATCAAGCAGCCGTATTCTTGAAATCGAAACTGTCGGCGAGGAGCATTATAATGTTGCACGCCGAGTTCAGGAATATCTTCAAAAATATAAAGAACTTCAGGACATTATCGCGATTCTCGGTATGGAAGAGCTTTCCGACGAGGATAAAACCACTGTTTACCGCGCAAGAAAGATTGAAAAATTCCTTTCTCAGCCTTTCCATGTTGCGGAAATGTTCACCGGCTTAAAGGGCGTTTATGTGCCTGTTAAAGAAACTGTTAAGGGCTTTAAAGCCATTATTGACGGTGAAGTAGACGATATTCCCGAGCAGGCTTTCTTCAATGCCGGAACCATTGATGATGTGCTTGCAAAGGCAAAGGAAATGAAGTAATGAACACTTTTAAGATTAAAATTGTTGCATCAAACAAGGTGTTTTTTGACGGCGAGGCGCAAAGCCTCACCGTGCCGTATATTGACGGCGGCTCCATGACCTTTTTGGCGCACCATTCAAACGCAGTTGTGCCGATTGAAATGGGCGAAATGAAGCTTGTTACGGCAGACGGCGATGTTAAAGAGGCTTTCGTGAGTGACGGTTTCCTTGAATTTCTTTCAAACGAAGCGGCGCTTATCTGCGTTTCGGTTGAATTGCCGGAGGAAATCGATAAACGCCGTGCGGAAGAAGCCAAGGAGCGCGCCGAGGAAGAACTTCGCCAAAAGATGAGCCAGTTCGATTATTATGTTACCAAGGCGAATCTTTCGCGCGCAATGGAGCGTATTAAGGTTAAAAACAGGCACCAAATTTAGTACCGTGCGTGTAATCGGGGAAATCATTTTTGACTTCCCCGTTTTTCTTTATTGCCGCAGTGTTGCGGTGTTTCCGAAATAAAAGAGCCTGTGCCGCGCGGCTGCAGCGGCGCAATTGCAATTTTTGCAGCCGGAAAGGTTGATTGCCGTGCCCGTTAAATTTATAGCCTGTGATTTGGACGGCACTTTGCTTGGGGCAGATCATATAACCGTTGGAGAACGAACAAAAGCTGCGCTTTTGAAGGCGCATGAAAACGGCATAAAAATTGCCATTGCCACAGGCAGAACACTGCCTGTTATTTACGGCACCGTGGATCAGATTCCGTTTGTTGATTATGTGATTTATTCAAACGGTGCGGCAGTTTGCGATTTGAAGTCCGCTAAAACGGTTTATTCAAATTATATGCCTGCCGATGTTGCGGTTAAGGTTATTGAATTTTTGCTTAAATACCCGGTTTATTTTGAGGTTTATTCCGATGCAAAGCAGTATTCGCAGGCAGGGCGCGAAAAATATTTCAAAAACATGGATTTGCCGCGCGAATTTTTGGAGGCGTATATAAATTCCATAAATATAACGGACGATATTATTGCCGTCGCTAAGCAGGGCAAGGTGGAAAAAATCAATCTTTTCTATTTTGAAAAGGAATATTATGACGAAATTAAGAATTTCCTTTTCTCTTATTCCGATATCGATTGCACCTCTCCCGTTGCAGGCGATATAGAAATGACATATAAAGATGTGGATAAGGCTTATGCACTTGCAGGCATTTGCGAAAAGCTTGCCATCGAGCCGGCAGAAGTTATGGCGTTCGGCGATGCGGATAATGATTTAAAAATGCTTTCCTTTGCCGGCTTCGGCGCGGCAATGGGCAATGCCGCCGGTAAATGCAAAGAGGCGGCGCCTTATGTTACAAAGCGCAACGATGAAGATGGCGTGGGCGTGTTTGTGGAAAAATATGCCCTCGGCATAAAGCCGCGCCTTGCCGTTTCTGCCTGCCTGCTCGGCGAAAATTGCAAGTATAACGGCGGCAATAATAAAAACGAAGCCGTTATAAATCTGCAAAAGGATTTTGAAATTGTGCCCGTGTGTCCCGAATGCTTCGGCGGCTTAAAGATTCCGCGTGTACCGAATGAAATTATCGGCGGCAGGGCAATCTCCAAAAACGGCGAGGATTTCACCGCGGAATATAACAAGGGCGCAGAAAAGGCTCTTTATGTGGCAGAGGAAAGCGGTGCGCGCTTTGCCGTGCTTAAAGAACGCAGCCCCTCCTGCGGAAAGGGCATGATTTATGACGGCACTTTCTCGGGCACTTTGGTGCCGGGAAACGGCGTAACCGCCGAACTTTTTATTAAAACGGGCATATCAGTTTTCGGTGAAAGCGAAATCGGTGAATTGCTTGAAGAGGCAGATATCGTTTGATTTTTTTGAGCGGTTGCTCTTTGTGCGGCAATCTCTTGCAGGCAAGCGTTTTTTATGTTAATATATCTTCGGGGAGCATGCGTTGCCCTAAATTTATAACAAGGAAAATAAGTATGGATAAAAAGAAAATTTTTGCCGTGTTTGTGGCTTTAATCGTTGCCGTGTGTTGCGTATTTGCGGCTTGCTCGGCTAAAAAAGCGGATTCTGACGCGGCTTCGTCGTCCGACGGCACTTCGCAATATACAAATGAAACCTACACCACCACCGATCCGGCACAAATTAAAGGCGGCGAGGCGGCGCAGCTTATTCAATCTTATTCGACCGAGGAACTCGGCTTGCCCGAATCTTGGGATAAATACGATTCCGTTGCTGTGAACGACAGCGGCATTAAACTTGAAAATTCAGATTATGCAGGATATTATATTGAGGTTGAAGTAAGCAAAAAATACGATATCGGCGACGATAAATTTACTTTTGACAATGTGGGAACTTATCTTATCAGCTACGACGGCAAAACTCTGCTTAAGTATGACGAGGAAACAGGCGAGTGTACTCCGATTGAAATGAAGGAGGTATCCGCCATTTCTTCCGGCGAAGGTACGGCTTCGGGTGAAACTCACACCCACGAAAACGGCGAGGTTCATGCGGGTGCGGCTCACGCCGATTGATTGTGCTGCGTGATTTGCGCGGATTTCGGCTGCACGGCGGAATTCGCCGGGCAATTATAATGAAAATATTGCGGCAGTGCGCTTTCGTGCGTTGCCGCTTTTTTGCGCGCTTTTTCAACTTAAAGCAGGAGAAATAGGGCAAAAAAAACCGCTTTGCAGGCAGACTGGTGCAGGGTTATTGTCTATTGAAAACTCGCTTGAATTATGATATCATTAAAAGTGAACAGGTGTACTGTGCGCCTGCATGAAGGAGAGTTATGCTTATGAAGAGGGTTCCGTTTAAAGCGGGAGTGCACCCGTTTGAGGGCAAAGCATTTTCCGAAAACGAAAAAATAATAAAAATCGAAGCTGCTCCCGAAATGGTGTTTCCGATGAGCCAGCATATCGGCGCGCCTGCCGTGCCAACCGTTAAAATCGGCGATCGAGTGCTTGTGGGAATGAAAATCGGCGAGGCGGCTTCGTTTATATCAAGCCCGGTTTTCAGTTCTGTTTCGGGCAAGGTTAAAATGATAGAGGAACGCCAAACCGTCACCGGCGCAATTTCAAAATGCATAATCGTGCAAAACGATTTTGAAAACGAATGTGCTCCCGGATTCGGCGAAATTCGCGATCCAAATTCCGTTTCAAATGAAGAAATTGCCGAAGTCGTTAAGCAAAGCGGCATAGTCGGTATGGGTGGCGCAGGCTTCCCCACAGGGGTTAAGCTGACTCCGAAAAATGCCGATGATATAGATTATCTTGTTATAAACGGCGCAGAATGCGAGCCGTATTTAACCTCCGATTATCGCCTGATGACAGAGCGCACCGGTAATATCATAACAGGTATTTCGCTTGCTTTGCGCCTTTTCAAAAATGCAAATGCTGTTGTGGCGATAGAGGATAATAAACCTGCCGCAATTAAGGAATTTGAAGCCCAGTGCAAGGGGCTTGATAAAATAAGCGTTATGCCGCTTAAAACAAAATATCCGCAGGGCGGCGAACGCCGCCTTATCGCAAGCGTAACGGGCAGAAAAATCAATTCCCATATGCTTCCTGCGGATGCAGGCGTTATTGTGCTTAATGTTGCTACCGCGTTTGCAATTTATGAGGCGGTTTGCGGCAGTAAGCCGCTGATTCACAGGGTTGTTACCGTAACGGGCGACGGCGTTAATAAACCGTGCAACGCAGATGTTTTGCTTGGTACGCCGGCTTCGTTTTTGATGGAACAGTGCGGCGGACTTAAGGAAAACACGGAAAAAATCATTTGCGGCGGTCCGATGATGGGTTTTGCCGTTCCGAGCCTCGATTTTCCGGTTACAAAAACCTTTTCCTCCGTGCTTGCGCTCACGAGTGACGATGTTGTTAAAATGAAAACCACTGCCTGCATTCATTGCGGCAGATGTGTTAATGCCTGCCCTGAAAATCTTGTGCCGCAGCTTATGGCTGCCGCAGTTAAGGGCGAGGATTATGAGAAATACGAAAAACTCGGTGGCATGGAATGCATAGAGTGCGGATGCTGCACCTATGTTTGCCCTGCAAAAAGACCGCTTACCCAGTCCTTTAAGCTTGCAAAGGCAGAGGTTAGGGCATCCAAAAAGGCTAAGTAAGGAGGAATGGCTTTATGTATAATGTTTCGGTTTCACCGCATGTAAGGGATAAAAGCTCCACCTCCAAAATCATGCTGGATGTGTGCATAGCACTTGTGCCCACCCTTGCTTTCGGCGTGTGGCATTTCGGCTTAAACGCCCTTGTTGTTATCATTTCCTCGGTTGTAAGCTGCGTTGTTTCTGAGCTTTTGTTTGAGCTGGTTGCAAAAAAGCCCGTCACCGTGTTTGATTTCAGCGCAGTGGTAACGGGGCTTATAATTGCTCTTAATATGCCTCCTCAGGTGGCATGGTGGGTGCCTGCCGTAGGCGGCGTGTTTGCAATAATTGTAGTTAAAATGCTTTTCGGCGGGCTCGGTCAAAATATTATGAACCCTGCGCTTGCCGCAAGGTGCTTCCTTTTGATTTCCTTTGCCTCAAGGATGACGGATTTTTCAACGGCAGACGGCGTTTCTTCAGCCACTCCGCTTGCCGTGCTCAAAAGCGGCGGCAGCGTGAATTTGCTTGATGCGTTTTTGGGAATGAAAACCGGCTGTATAGGCGAGGTTTCATGCCTTGCAATTCTTATCGGCGCGGCTTATCTGCTTATTAAAAAGGTTATCTCAATCAGAATTCCTGCGTTTTATATCGGCTCCGCGGCTTTGTTCATTTTTATTTTTGCATGGGCAAAGGGCGGCAGCGTTCCCGATTGGCAGTTTGTTCTCGGCGAACTTCTCACCGGCGGCTTGATGGCAGGGGCGTTCTTTATGGCAACGGATTATACCACAAGCCCGATAACCAAGAACGGTCAAATTATTTATGCCGTTCTTATGGGCTTTTTAACAGCTGTGTTCAGAATTCTCGGTTCAAGTGCAGAAGGTGTATCCTATGCAATCGTAATCAGCAACTTGGCTGTGCCGCTTATCGAAAAAATTTCCGTGCCGAAGCCGTTCGGCATGCGTAAGAAAGAAGAGGTGTAAGCATGGCTCAATCAAAATCAAAAGTACTTAAAAACTGTGTTGCGCTTTTGCTTATAACTCTTGTGGCAGGGCTTGCGCTTTCTGCCGTAAACGAAATCACAAAAGAACCGATAGCAAAGGCAGAACAGCAGGCAAAAATGGAGGCTTATAACACCGTGCTGCCGAACGCCTCGTTTGAAGAGCCGGATAACAAGCAAATCCTGCTCAACGAAGCCGCCTCCGCACTTGACGCGGCAGGGCTTTCAAAATGCAGTGTGGACGATCTTTATTTTGCTTACGACGGTTCTGGCAAAAAGATAGGCTGCGTAATGTCTGCCACATCGCCGAGCGGCTACGGCGGCGATATAAAGGTTGCAGTCGGCATATCGTATGAAACAAATCAAATCACCGGTTTTTCCGTGCTTTCAAACAGCGAAACGGCAGGTCTCGGCGCAAAATGCACCGAGGATGATTTCACAGCGCAGTTTGTGGGTAAATCGGCAACAAAACTTGAATATATTAAGGGCGGCGGTGCTTCGGGCGATACGCAGATAGACGCTATCAGCGGAGCCACAATCACCACCAATGCCGTTACCGAGGCGGTAAACAGTGCCCTTGCATTTTATAATTTTGCATTAAAGGAGGGATAAGCTTTGAATAAAAATCTTGAAAGGCTTAAAAACGGCATTATCACCGAAAATCCCACCTTTGTGCTTATGCTCGGCATGTGCCCCACCTTGGCGGTCACCACTTCTGCCGTAAACGGTATCGGTATGGGGCTTGCCACCACCGCAGTGCTTATAATGAGCAATATGATGATTTCGGCACTTCGCAAGGTTATTCCGGACGGTGTTCGTATGCCTGCCTATATTGTTATAGTTGCATCTTTTGTAACAATTGTTGAAATGCTGCTTCACGCCTATGTTACGCCGCTTTATAATGCGCTCGGAATTTATATTCCGCTTATTGTTGTAAATTGCATTATTTTGGGCAGGGCGGAAAGCTACGCTTCAAAAAATAAAGTTATTCCCTCAATGTTTGATGGCATCGGCATGGGTCTCGGCTTCACAATCGGTCTTACCTCTATCGGCATTGTGCGCGAGCTTATTGGCTCCGGCTCGGTTTTCGGTTTGCGTGTTTTGCCGCAAAGCTATGAAGGCGTGTCAATTTTTGTGTTGGCTCCGGGTGCATTTCTTGTGCTTGCGTTTTTGTGTGCACTTCAGAACAAACTCGGCGCAAAGGGCGCAAACCGCCATGTTAAGCAGGATGCCTGCACGGGCGATTGCATGAATTGCACGCTTTCGTGCAACGGCGAAACGGAGGTGGATAAGAATGTTTAAAACTCTGTTCCTCGTTCTGATTTCCACTGCGCTCATCAATAATGTTGTGCTCAGCCAGTTCCTCGGCATTTGCCCGTTTCTCGGTGTTTCGCGCAATGTTAAAACCGCCGCAGGCATGGGTGGCGCGGTTATATTCGTTATCACCATTTCAAGTGCAGTCACCAATTTGCTCTATACCGGCATTATCCAAAAGCTTGGTCTTGATTATCTTAAAACAATCGTTTTCATTTTGGTTATTGCCGCAATCGTGCAATTTATTGAAATGTTTCTCAAAAAATTCGTGCCGAAGCTTCATAAGGCTCTCGGTGTGTATTTGCCGCTGATCACCACAAACTGCGCAGTGCTCGGTGTTTCCCTCACCAATGTGCAGGACGGCAATAATTTCATCACTTCCGTTTTAACCGGATTCGGCACGGCTTGCGGATTTGCGCTTTCCATTATCATTCTTGCCGGTATTCGCGAAAAAACGGAAAACAACGATTTTCCGCAGGCGTTTAAGGGCACGCCTTCCGTGCTCCTCACCGCCTGCCTTATGGCGATAGCCTTTTACGGCTTCAGCTCGCTTAAATAAGGGGGTGCGATTGTGAATTTGCATAATATTCTTATCGCAACGGTAATTGTTGCGGCAGTCGGGCTCATCATTGCAATTGTACTCAGCATTGCCGAAAGGGTGTTTCGTGTTGATGCGGATGAAAAGGAAATTGCCGTGCGCGAATGCCTTGCCGGCAACAATTGCGGTGCTTGCGGCTATGCCGGGTGTGATGCACTCGCAAAGGCAATAGCTCAGGGCGAAGCCCCCGTAAATGCCTGCCCCTCTGCCGGAAAAAGCGGCGCAGAGGCAATTGCAAAAATTATGGGTGTTGACGCAGGCGAATTTGTTCGCAAAACGGCATTTGTGCGTTGCTCCGGCACGGAGGATAAACGCACAAAAACCTTTAATTATTACGGCGCGGGTTCCTGCACGGCGGTTAAGCATGCGCTCGGGCGCGGAAATATGTCCTGCGCTTACGGCTGCATGGGTTATGGCAGTTGCGCCGAGGTGTGCGACAGTAAAGCAATCAGAATAATAAACGGCAAAGCAGTTGTGGAATCTGATTTGTGCGTTGCCTGCGGCAAATGCGTTAAGACTTGCCCGCAAAGGTTGATTGAAATTGTACCGTATAATTCCGTTTACAGGGTACAGTGCAATAACCGCCAACGCGGCAAATCCGTTAAGCAAAATTGCCTGGCAGGCTGCATTGGCTGCGGCATTTGCGAAAGAAATTGCCCTGTGGGCGCAATAACGGTAACGGATAATGTGGCGCATATCGATTATGATAAATGCGTTGCCTGCGGCGTGTGCGCTCAAAAGTGCCCGTCAAAGGTTATCAGAAAATATAATTGATTTTTTCGCTGCGGTTTTGCGCCGCAGCGAATGGCTTTTTTCAGCCCAGCGGTGTGTTGCGACGGGGCACTTTGCCGCTTTGCTTTGCTCGAAAAAGAATGCCGGGCGGCACTTTTTTCGAAAATAAAACTGATTGGGGGATTGCAAAATGAAAAAAATAATCGCATTTTGTGTTTCGGTTTTGCTTGTGCTTTCCCTCACGGCTTGTTCACGAAGCGGCGAAACATATAAAAAAGATATGCTTGATCTTTTTGACACCGCTTCGTCGATTTCCGCTGCCGATTCTTCGCAGGCGGAATTTAACAGTCATTACGGTTCCGTTTATAATGAGCTTTTGCGCTATTCTCGGCTTTTTGATATTTATAAGGATTACGACGGTGTCGTAAATCTTAAATACATAAACGAAAATGCTGCCTCGGCTCCGGTTAAGGCGGATAAAGCAATTATCGATTTGCTTGTTTTCGGCAAGCAGGCTTATGAAATCACAGAAGGCAGGGTAAACATCGCCATGGGGGCTGTGCTTTCTCTGTGGCACGATGCATCGCAGGCGGCTGCCGAAAATCCCGAAAATGCCGCATTGCCGAGTCAAAGCAGCCTTGAAGCCGCCGCTTTGCACTGCGATATCGAAAAGCTGATTATAAACGAAAACGAATCCACGGTTTATTTTGCCGATTCGCAAATGAGCCTTGATGTGGGCGCAATTGCCAAGGGCTTTGTTTGCGAAAAAATCGCCGATTATATTGCCGAAAATAATATTTGGAGCAGTGCGGTTTTGAACCTCGGCGGTAATATTAAAACAATCGGCACAAAAGGCGGAAATCCGTTTTCAATCGCAATCGAAAACCCAAACGGAGGGTATTTGGATGTGCTTTCGGTTTCTGATGGCACGGGCGTTGTAACAAGCGGCGATTATCAGCGGTATTTCACGGTGAACGGTAAAAATTATTGCCACATAATTTCGCCCGAAACACTGATGCCGCCCGAATATGTAAGCTCGGTAAGCGTTATCTGCGCCGATACCGCACTTGCGGACGCACTTTCAACCGCACTTTTTGATATGAAGCCCGAGCAGGCAATGGAATTCGTTAATTCGCAAAGCGGCGTTGAGGCAGTTTGCCTCGATAAAAACGGCACGCTTTATTATTCCTCGGGATATAAGGATTTGGTCAAAGAATGAAAAAGGGCTTTTTGAAAAAAGGCGATATCGTCGCTTTTTGCGCGGTGCTTGCCGCCGGTCTTGCGTTGCTTTTGATTTTTAATTTTGCCTCAAAATCAGGCGATTATGCCGAGGTTTCCGTAAACGGCGAAGTTTATGCAACGCTTGATTTGAATAAAGATTTTCGCTGCGAAATCAAAAACAAAAGCGGCGAAATCACAAATGTTGCTGTTGTTGCAAACGGGGCTGTGCATATGGAATATGCCGATTGCCCCGATCAAATTTGCGTTAAGCATGCGGAAATTTCAAAAAGCGGCAGCAGCATTGTGTGCCTGCCGAACAAGGTTGTTATAACGGTGTGCGGCGACAAAAGCTCTCAGCCGGACGGTGTGGCTCGATGAAAACGAATAATAAATCAAAAAAAATCGCATATTTCGGGCTTGATGTTGCGCTGGCGTTTGTGCTTTCTTATCTCGAAAGTTTAATTCCGCTTAATTTCGGCATTCCGGGCATAAAACTCGGTCTTGCAAATCTGGCGGTGCTCACCGCGCTTTACACACTTTCCGCCAAGGATGCATTTTGCATTTCGGTCATCAGAATTGTGCTTGCGGGCGTAACCTTCGGCGGAGTTTCAGCTATGATTTACAGTCTTGCAGGCGGTGTGTTATCGTTTGCCGTTATGGCAGCGTCCAAAAAACTGCTTAGTCTTTCGCCCACAGGCGTTTCGGTGCTCGGTGCGGCTGCTCATAATATAGGTCAGCTTGTTGCCGCAGGTATTATTATGCGCAATTTCGGCGCACTTTATTATTTGCCTGCTTTGCTTGTCAGCGGCTCGGTAACGGGTGCGGTTATCGGCATTGTTGGCGGAATTTTGATTAAGCGCCTCGGCAAAATAAATTCGGCAAAGGGTGATTGAATGATTATGAATTATAAGGGCTTTGTGCCTGATGTAAACAATGCCGCTTTCGTGGCGGATAATGCCTGCGTTATCGGCAGAGTGCAAATGGGGCAGGGCAGTTCCGTTTGGTTCGGTGCCGTTATAAGGGGCGACGATGAAAAGATAACAATCGGCAAAAATTCAAATATTCAGGATAATTGCACTCTGCATTGCACACCGGGTTTCCCGGCTGTTATCGGAGATGGTGTTTCAGTCGGTCACAATGCGGTGCTTCACGGCTGCACTGTCGGCAGCGGCAGCCTTATCGGAATGAATGCCACGGTTATGAACGGTGCCGTTATCGGCAAAAATTGCCTTGTGGGCGCAGGTGCTCTTGTTACGGAAAACAAGCATTTTCCGGATAATTCGCTTATAATCGGCGTTCCTGCCAAAGCTGTAGGCACTGTTGGCGACGACGGTATTTCGAAAATTGCAAAGAATGCAACTCACTATGCCGAAAAAGCATTTGAATTTGCAAAAATCAAGAAAATCGGCTCTTACGAAGCCGAAAACAAAGACATTTAGATTCACAAAAATGCGAATAACGCAGAAAAAGCTGTGATTTATTAAAATAGGCACAATATTGCGGGATTATGTTGGAGAAAGATGATGAAATTGTGCTCTTTTTACAAAGGAAATGTTGACTATACAGCTGTAATATACTATAATTGTATTGTATGCAATGATGAAAGATTAGCGCAAAATGCAAAGGTGATTAAGCGCGCCGGGATTCAACCCGGTATGCTTAACGAAAGAACTTATGAAAACCACGGAAGAATTGAAACAATTGAATATAATCCTTCCTCAACCCGAGCAAATAACGGGTTATAATGGTGTTTATAACAGATATGTTAAGCGTGTGCTTGATTTTGTGTTTGCCGCGGTTTTTGTTGTGTTGCTTTCGCCGCTTTTGCTTATCACAGCGGTTTCGGTTGCCGTGTGCAGCGGTTTCCCGATTTTTTACCGCGCCGAAAGATGCGGTTATCTCGGTAAGCCGTTTAGAATTTTTAAATTTCGCACAATGGTTAAAAATGCCGATAAAATCGGCGGCGGCACCACTGCACTGAACGATTCGCGCATAACACGGATTGGCAGGTTCCTGCGCAAAACAAAATTGGATGAGCTTGCAAATCTTTTCAATATTTTGCGTGGTGAAATGAGCTTTGTGGGTCCGCGTCCCGAGCTTTTGCAATATACAAATCTTTATTCCGGCACAGAAGAATATATTTTAAAGGTTCGTCCGGGTATAACGGATTTCAGTTCATGCATGTTTATAAATCTTGATGAAATTGTCGGCAGTGAAAATGCCGATGAAATGTACGAAAAATATGTGCTGAAAAACAAAAATGCGCTTCGTGTGAAATATGCCGCAGAGGTTTCTTTCAAAACGGATGTAAAAATCTTTTTTAAAACACTTGCAGGTGTTGCGCAAAAATTTTTCTTCACCGTTACAGGAAAGAATTAAGGTGAGCCTTTGGAATATTTAAAAATAAAAAACAGCGATTTAAATGTCTCCCGCATATGCATGGGCGGTTGCCCCATGGGAATGTACGGTTGGGGCAAAACAAATATGGATGATTTGATTGCCTCTGTTCGGGCGGCTGTTGAAAACGGAATTAATTTTTTTGACACTGCGGCAACCTACGGTCTCGGCATGTCCGAAACGATTTTGGGCAAGGCACTGGGCGAACACAGAAGTAAGGTTGTTATCTCCGATAAGTTCGGCGTAAATGCCGAGCAGGGCAAGCCCACAGTTTACGATAATTCAAGGAATTATATAATTTCCGCATGTGAGGATTCGCTTAAAAGGCTCGGCACGGATTATATAGATATTTATACAGTGCATTACAGAGACGGTGTTACACCGCTTATTGAAGTGGCAGAAACGCTTGAAACGCTTCGCAGTCAGGGAAAAATCAGGTATTTTGCGCTTTCAAATGTGCATGCTTCGGATATGGAAGAAATTCGTGAGTGCTCAAAATATTTTGTTTCCGTGCAAAACGAATATTCGCTTGTCTGCCGTAAGTTTGAAAATGAATTGATTGCATTTCGTGATGAATGCGGCTTAACTCCTCTTACCTGGGGCTCGCTTGGGCAGGGAATATTAAGCGGCAAATATGATGAAAGCAATGTTTGCTTCGGTGCAGACGATCGCCGTTCCAGGGATATTTATGTTAATTTCCACGGCGAAAAATTAAAGAAAAATTTGGAAATAGTTAAAGTGCTCAGGCAAATATCGGAAAAGATCAATAAGCCTATAACTGCCGTGGCCATAAGATTTATTATGGATAGGATTCAGGACAGCGTTGTGCTTACGGGTGTAAAAAATCCCAATCAGGTGATTCAAAATGCTGCTGCTTCCGGTTGGCATTTGAGTGATGAGGATATGCAGGCACTCTTGGTTGCTTCTGCAGACGATTAAAATTTTGCACGGCTTCAGCCGTGCCCGAACGGTTGGTGATTGCGGTGAAAAGTGAACAGCTTGCTTGGCTTATAAGGCGTCATGCAGTGGAAATGACTCATCATTCCCACGCATCGCATATCGCCTCGATTTTGAGTGTGGCGGATGTTGTGGCTGTGCTTTACAGCGGCGTTGCAAATGTTGACCCGAAGCACCCCGAAGATTCAAACAGAGACAGAATTATCCTTTCAAAAGGTCACGCAGGTGCGTCAATATACGCTGCTTTGGCGGAAACCGGCTTTTTTGACACTGCCGAGCTTCTTACCATTTATCAAAACGGTTCGCGCCTTTCGGGTCATGTTTCCCACAAGGGTGTTCCCGGTGTTGATTTTTCCACAGGCTCGCTCGGCCACGGATTGCCCGTTGCCGCAGGCATGGCAATGGCAGCAAAAAAAGATAATAAAAATTTCAGGGCGTTTGTTGTTCTTGGAGACGGCGAATGCGATGAAGGCTCCGTTTGGGAGGCTGCGCTCGTGGCAAACCATTACGGGCTTGATAATCTTATCGCTGTTGTAGACCATAATAAAATGCAAAGCCTTGATTATTGCGAAAACACAATTAAGCTCAGCCCGTTTGCCGATAAATGGCGTGCATTCGGTTGGAATGTGCTTGATATAGACGGTCACGATCATACTGCTCTGCAGCAGGCTTTTGAGCAAGCAAAAAATCACAAGGGCTCGCCGAGTGTTATAATTGCAAACACGGTTAAGGGCAAGGGAATATCATTTATGGAAAATGATATTCTTTGGCACTATCGCTTTCCGCACGACGGTTGGGAATACGATGATGCCGTTGCAGAATTAAAATCCGCAATGCCGCAGGGCGTTAATGACCCTTATGAAGATAAATAATAAACACATAAAACGGTCAATGCTTTGTTGACCGTTTCGTCTTACAAGAGGTAATTGCTTTGAGAGACACTTTTGTTAAAAATCTTATGGATATAGCCGAAAAGGATAAAAATGTTGTGCTTATCACCGGCGATTTGGGCTTTGGTGTGTTGAAGCCGTTTTGGGAAAAATTTCCCGATCAATTTATAAATGCCGGCATAGCGGAGCAGGATATGACAGGATTTGCGGCAGGTATGGCACTTTGCGGCAAAACAGTGTTTGTGTATTCCATCGGCAATTTTCCCACGCTGCGCTGTATAGAGCAAATAAGAAACGATTGCGCTTATCATAATGCAAATGTTAAAATAATCTGTGTGGGAGGCGGCTTCACTTACGGTGCTCTCGGTATGAGCCACCATGCCACCGAGGATATCGCCGTTATGCGTGCAATGCCGGATGTGGCTGTTTTTGCCCCGGGCGATGCGGCAGAGGCCGCTGTGTGCACTCGTGCAATATATGAAACTCCCGGAACCTGCTATTTAAGGCTCGGCAGAGGCGGCGAGCCGAAAATTCATGACGGCTCGGTTGATTTCACCGTCGGTAAAGCAATTGAAATTCAAAAAGGCAGCCGTGTTGCCCTGTTTTCAACCGGCGCGATTTATGAAGAGGTTGCCGGCGCGGCAAAAACGCTTGAAAATTCCGGAATAACCCCGGCGATTTACACTTTTCCGTCCGTTAAGCCTATAGACAGGGATTTAATCAAAAAATGCGCTGCCGATTTTGAGCTTATTGTCACAGTTGAGGAGCATAATGTTGTTGGCGGTTTCGGCAGTGCCGTGGCAGAGGTTATGGCGTCTGTTGCCGGTAAAGCACGCCTTGCTTCAATCGGGCTTGAAGATAAATATTCATCGGTTGTCGGCACGCAGAAATATTTAAGAGAAATTTACGGCATGAGTGCCGAGAAAATTTTTGAAAGGGTTTCCGAAGAAATCGGAATCAAATAAAATGGCACCTAAAATTCTTATAACTGCCACGGAATTGCATTTGCTTCAATTTTGGACAGAACATATAAAAGCCTTTATTGATGAGGGTTATTCGGTTGATTTGATTTGCTCTGAGGTTGGCGGTAAACTTGAAAATTTAAAAAGCCGACTTTCGGAATGCGGTAATCCGCATTTAAAAGTTATCGATTTGTGCAGAAGCCCTTTTTCGCCTAAAAATTTAAAGGGATTTCGTCAGCTGAAACGGCATTTTGCCGAAAATCATTACGACGCCGTTATAACAAACGAGCCTGTTATGGGAATGATGACCCGATTTGCGGCTGCAGCTTCCCGAAAAGCACACGGCACCAAAGTTATCTATATGGTTCACGGCTTCCATTTTTGGAAAGGAGCACCTGCGCTTAATTGGGCTCTTTTTTACTCGGCGGAAAAATTTGCCGCTCGCTTTACGGATACGATAATCACAATAAATAACGAGGATTACGAATTTGCAAAATCGCATTTTAAAAAGGTGCGAGTGCTGCGCTCAAACGGAATCGGTGTAAATCTCGGCATCAATGCTTTCGATGCGGACATAAGGCGAAGAAAAAGAGAAAGCTTAGGGCTTAAAAACGGCGATTTTGCCGTTTTTTGCGTTTCTGAGCTTACGGAACGAAAAAATCTGTTTTTTGCGCTGAATGTTGTTAAAAAGCTTGTAAACGAAAGCCGAAATGTGGTAAAATTTTTCATAAGGGGCAAAGGTCCGTTGCAGGATAAACTGCAAAAATATATAGATGACAATTCGCTCGGCGAAAATGTTTTTCTAATGGGCTACGGCGATGATATCCGTGAAATGGATTGTGCTGCGGATGCGTTTTTGCTCACCTCTCTTCAGGAGGGATTGCCGGTTGCTGTGCTTGAGGCTATGAGCTGCGGCTTGCCCTGTGTGGTTTCCGATATCAGGGGCAGCAGCGATCTTTTTGCTTTTGGCGGCGAGGGAATTGCCTGCAGTTTAAACTCTCCGCGTGATTTTGTGCAGGCACTCGATGATGTTAGAAAAAATAAAAACGATTTTTCACGTGCCGAGGCAGTAAGAAAAAACATGCATGTGCTTGAAGCATATTCAATGCAAAGTGTTCATTCTTTTTTAAAAGAAGCTTTTGAAGCGGAGATTGCCGGCGTATGAGAATTTTGCATATGATTCCCGATATCGAGGTTGCAAACGGGGTTGCGAGCGTTGTTTTAAACTATTTTAAAATGATGCCTCCCGATATAAAATTTGATGTTGTTTATTTTTCGGAAAAAGAAAAAACCGTGCAGTCGCAAATCGAAGCACTCGGCGGCAGGGTATATAAAATAAATCAGCCCTCGGCAAAAGGGCTGTTGCAGCATGAAACGAGCCGCTTTTTTGCCGCTCATAAAAACGAATGGGAAGCATTGCATATTCACGCTCCCCATTTTGCCGTGTTTATTGCGCCGCAGGCAAAAAAGGCAGGCATTAAAAAAATTTGCTGCCATTGCCACACCACTTGGTATTCGCTTTTTCCGAAAAACGAATTACGCAATCGGCTGCTTGCCGCTCCTGCAAAGCATTTGGCAGGCACTTGCTTTGCCTGCGGCACGGATGCTGGCAATTTTTGGTTTAAAAATAAATTTTATGTACTTCCCAATGCGGTGGATTGTGCTGCTTTTCGGTTTAATGAGGAAAAGCGTGTAAAGGCAAGGGATAGCCTCGGGTTTGGCGATTGCCTTGTTTGCGGCAATGTGGGCAGATTGTATCCGCCGCAAAAAAATCATCCTTTTATATTAAAAATATTTGCAGAAATTAAAAAGCAACACCCGGCTGCAAAGCTGTTGCTCGTCGGCGCAGAGGAAGATTCTTCTTTGCTTTCACTTGCAAAAAAGCTTCAAATTGAAAAGGATGTGCTTTTTCTCGGTCAGCGCAGGGATGTTGCCGATTTGCTGTTTGCAATGGATGTGTTTTTGTTTCCGTCGCTTCGGGAAGGCTTGCCCGTTGCGGCAATAGAAGCGCAGGCAAGCGGCTTGCCGGTTCTTATGGCAAGCACAATCACGCGCGAGGCAATTGTGGCAGAAAATGCAAAAATGCTTTCGCTTGAAGCATCGCCGCGCGAATGGGCGGATGCCGCCGTTTCGGCAGCACTTGAGCCGCGAAAAGATAATTATGAAATTATGAAAGCCGCGGGCTGGGATATTAAAGACCGCACCGCAAGGCTTGCCGAATATTACAGAACAGGCGTTTTTAAAAACGCCGAATAATTCGTTTAAAATTTAAAATGAAAGGCAGGGGCAAAAATGTTTGTTTATATAATGATTGTAGCAATATTTTTTGCCCTTTATTTTATTGTGCCGCAAAAGTACTCGGCAATTCCGTGCGCTTTGTTTGTGGCTGCGATCGCCGTAATGTCCTATTTCGTTCAGCCGAGCGAAACGGATGATTTGGCGCGCTATTTTTATTTGATAAATCAAATTCAGGAGGCAGGGTACGAGGGATTTCGCGAAATGTTGGAAAACAATTATTCCGATTTCGGCAGTTTTCCCGTTTGCGGCTATTATTTTTATTTCATCAGCCTTTTTAAAAATCCGCATTTTCTGCCTTTTTTCACTATCCTTGTTTGCTATGGGTGTATAATTCTTGTTATTCAAAAGGCAGCCGTTAAATTTAAGGTTGATAAGTTTTACACCGTGCTTGCCATGATTTTCGTAATTTCCACCTATTGGTATTACGATGTTTGCAGCGGCACAAGAAACGGCATTGCTTTCACGATCACCGTTGCCTGTGCCTATTATCATTTTGTGGAGCGTAAAAACATTCCGCTTTGCTTTATCGGTTATGTGCTTGCCTGCGGCATGCATTCCTCGGGCATTGTGCTCGTTGGGCTTGTTGCCGTTGCATGGATAAGCTCCACTTTCGGCAGCAAAGTGGTTAATGTGGCTCTTATTTTGTCTCTTGTCGGCGGCAGTGCGCTGCTCGGTTTTTTCGGCGACAGGGCTGAAAGCGATTTTATGCAAAGTCTGCTCGGAAAAACGGAAACTGCGCTTGAAAATTTGGGAATCACAAAGCAAACAAATTATTTCGTAAACATTGCCACATATGTTGTTTGTGCGCTGATAATTTTTTATTGCCTGCCGTATATCAAAAAATATGTTACGGATATAAATCAGCGCCGCTTTTTCAGGTTTGCCGAGGTGCTTTTGTGCTTTATGCTCGGCATGGTGTTCACAAGCCTGCTTTTCGTGCGCCTTGCAAGGTGGGTGCTGCCTATTGTTACGGCGGTTGTTTATATGGTGGGTATGCAGCTTCAAAAAAGCAGAATTGATGCAGGGCTTATCGATATAAGCTATAATTCAAAAAGTCCGGATATGGAAAAAACCAGGGCAATGAACAAGGGCGTTTTTTCGTTTTTCGTTTTTGCTTATTCTGTGGTGCATTTTGTTTATGATATCACCGGCTCATCGCTTACTTGGCTTGAATTGGGCTTTTGATTTTATTGTGTTTCGGCTTGGCTTAAATGCCGCCTCAAATTAACGGAGATTGCGATGAAAAATGATTTAATCAGCGTTATAGTGCCCGTTTATAAGGTTGAAAAATATCTTGATAAATGTGTGCAAAGCATAGTTAATCAAACATATAAAAATCTTGAAATTATTTTAACGGATGATAGTTCGCCCGATAATTGCCCTGCCATGTGTGACGCTTGGGCAAGGAAAGACGACCGAGTTCGAGCCTTTCATATTGAAAACAGGGGCGTTGCAAATTCGCGCAATTTTGCCCTTTCAAGAGCCACAGGCGATTATATTGCTTTTGCGGACGGCGATGATTTTCTTGAACCGAATATGTTGGAAACTCTGTATTGCAATATGCTTGCAACTGGCGCGGAAATCGCTGTTTGCGATTATTTCAGGCAAGATGAAAACGGTGTGCAACTTTCTGATTTTGGCGACTCCGATTCGCCGCAGTTCACGGCAATAACTGCCGGTGAGGCGTTAAGGCAAGTAGCTCTCGGCGATTATAAATTCGGCGTTTTGTGGAATAAGCTTTATAAAAAAAGTGTGATTTGCGGTGTTCAAATGCCGCCGCTTGTGTGCAGCGAGGATTTGGTGTTTAATTATCGCTCTTTAAAAAATGCAAAGCGCGTGTGCGTTTCTTCTCAAAAACTGTATCACTATGTGCTCAGAAGCGGCAGCACCACTTCGGCAGAGTTCTCAATCGGTGCGTTTGACGCCGTTTCTGCAAAGCAAACCGTGCTTGCCGGAGAAATCGGCACCGATATTGAACCGTATGCCGTAATCGGGCTTGCAAAATCCTGTTTCGCAGTGCTCGGCGGAATTGTGCGCAGCGGAAACTGCCTTGATAAATATGATGAAATAAGAAATCTTTTGCTCTCGTATAAAAAGCAAATTCTGAAATCACCGCATTGCCCGGTGCGCGATAAGTTAAAGCTGTGCGTTTTGGCACTTTCAAAATCACTTTATAATAAGCTTATTTTAAAAGGATAGTGGCTATGAATCCCAAAATCAGCGTTATAGTTCCCGTTTATATGGCGGAAAAATATCTCGATAAGTGCGCCGAGAGTATTTCGGGGCAAAGCTTTGAAAATATTGAGGTTATTCTTGTGGACGACGGCTCGCCCGATAATTCCCCCGCAATGTGTGACGCTTGGGTTGCCCGCGACGGCAGATTTCGCGTTATCCACCGTGAAAACGGCGGCGTTTCGGCTGCAAGAAACACGGGTTTGCGCGCTGCACTCGGTGAATATATCACCTTTGTGGATTGCGATGATTGGATAGACTGCGATATGCTGGAAAGATTGCTCAGTGCTGCCGAATCCGAAAAAGCAGAAATCGCCGCTTGTGATATGTTTTTGGAAAGCCCCGGCGAATCCGTTCGTTGCCCCGGTGCTGCCGCAAATCGCTTTGACAACCCTGTGGAGGCAATGTTGCTTGATAAAATCAGACCGGAGGTTACGGCAAAATTATTCGCCAAAGGTTTGCTTGAAAATAAATTTTTTGATGAAAATGTTAAATATGCCGAGGATATGCTTTTTTGCTTTTATGCTTGTTGCGATTGCAAAAGGGCAGTGTATGCAGCAAACACAGGCTATCATTATTTGCAAAACAGCGGTAACTCGGCAACCACACCGTATATCACTGTGCCGCGTGCAAAAAGTTGGGGGGTAACTGCGCAAATCGTGCGCGAATGCTCCGGCAAAAGCCGAGCAATTCAAAATGCCGCGGTGCATCGCCATATTGTGCACACATATGCGCTTTTAAGCCGTGTTTTGCGCAGCAAAAACGAAGAACTTGCAGCCGAATTTTTCCCTATTTATAAAAAGGAAATTCTTAAATACAAAAGCAGGGTGCTTTTTTGCAGCGGCTATTCTTTTAAGCAAAAAGCCGGCACGCTCGCGCTTATGCTCGGCGATAAAATATTTTTGCGCTATTTTACAAATAAATGAATCCTGACGGAGCATTTCTGATATGAAAAATAAACT
Source organism: Clostridium sp. AF37-5 (assembly GCA_963625835.1). Lineage (GTDB taxonomy): Bacteria > Bacillota > Clostridia > Oscillospirales > Acutalibacteraceae > Eubacterium_R. Next base: position 61,290 of record CAVFVA010000003.1, read on the forward strand.
GTCAAACTCAGCTCAGCGTAAGGCAGGTGCGCTTCTTTCCTATGCGCAGGTGTTTTTAAATGTTGTTGTAGGTCTGCTTTACACTCCCGTTATGTTGCGCCTTATGGGGCAAAACGAATACGGGCTTTACGGCACGGTAAATTCCGCCGTGGCGTTGCTTGGGCTTCTTGATTTGGGCTTCACAAGTTCTTACATAAAATTTTATTCAAAATTCAAAGCAGAGGGCAGGCAGGATAAAATAAACGGCTTCAATTCGCTTTTTTTTATCGTGTTTGCCGCAATCGCGCTGATTTCACTTGCCGTCGGCGGAGTATTTGCCGCAAAGCCGGCACTGCTTTTTGATAAGGGTCTCAGCGCAGCCGAATTGCAAAAGGCAAGCATTATGATGCTGTTTTTAACGGTTTCAACTGCGCTCGGCTTTTTATGCACCGTATTTAATTGCTACATTGCTGCGCTTGAAAAATTTGTTTTTTTAAAAATGTTTTCGCTTGCATCCACCGTGGCAACGGTGATTTTAAATTTGATTGTGCTTTATTTCGGCGGCGGTGCAGTAGGGCTTACCGTTGTGGCACTTGCGCTTGCCGTGGTTGTTAAATTGATAAATATAATTTATGCGCTTAAAAATCTTGAGTTAAAATTTGATTTTTCAAATATAGATTTTAGGCTTTTTAAAAGTGTTTTTGCCTTCTCCGGGCTTATTGCGATAAATCTTTTTGTTGATAAGGTCAATTCCGGGATAGACAGCGTTTTGCTCGGCAGATTTTGCGGCACGGCAATTGTTGCCGTTTATGCCGTCGGAGCATCTATAAACACTTATTACACCAATTTTTCCACAGCAATTTCCGGCGTTTTTACTCCGTATATTCATTCGCTTGTAAATAAATATCCGCAGGATTCGCCCGAACAGCGCACTGCGCTTACGCAGCTTTTTGTTAAAGTGGGCAGGCTGCAATATATGTTGCTTGCTCTTATCGGTTCGGGTTTTGTGTTTTTCGGCAAACCGTTTATTCGCTTTTGGGCAGGTGAGGAATACGGCGATGCCTATGCAATTGCGCTTGTGATTTTGTTTCCCAGCATTGTGCCGCTCATTCAAAATGTGGGTATAGAAATTCAAAGGGCTCAAAACCGCCATCATTACCGTTCGTATATTTACGGTGCAATGGCACTGCTCAATTTGGCAATCAGCATTGTTTTGTGCCGTATACTCGGCGGCTTCGGTGCAGCTCTCGGCACCGGTATCGCAACGGTGCTTGCAAACGGCATTATTATGAACATTGTTTATCACAAAAAGATAAATATCGATATTATTGCTTTTTGGAAAAGCATTTTGCGTGCAACTCTCGGCATGACGGTGCCCTTTGCCGCCGGTGCGGCAATTATGGCACTTGCCGAAATTGATTCGATAATAAAGCTTGTGCTGTGGATTTGCGCTTATGCAGCCGTTTTTTGCGGCTGTGTTTGGCTTTTTTCAATGAACGGTTATGAAAAATCGCTTGTTAAAAGCTTTTTTGAAAAAATTTTCGGCACTTTAAAAAGGCAAAGGGGAAATGCCAAATGATTAAAAAATTGTTGGTTAGAATCATTCAGCTTTGGCAAAGAAAGACCCCTGTTCGCCGTCGGCTGATTTTGTTTGAAAGCCGCGGTGATTTGGCAGATAATTCCTATCCGCTTTATGAATATCTGCTGCGCGAAAATGCACCGTATAAATATGTGTGGGTTGTTGAGGACGCTTCAAAATATAAAAGCAGCCGCAGGGTTAAATATGTTACCCAGGGAAAAACAAGTCCCTTATGGATTTGGTGCAATGCCAAGGCAAAATATTGCTTTTATACTCACGATTATTGCGGCATAAGCGGTAAAAAAGGGCAGCGCAGAATTTATCTTACCCATGGTTTTTCATATAAAAACACAAAGGGGCTTTTCTTTTCTTCCGATTTTCACACGGATATAATTTGCCTTTCCGAAAATCATAAAAAGCTGGAGGAATATATAAATCCCGGCTCTGCCGAAAAGGCTGTGATTTTGGGCTATCCGCGCACGGATGTGCTTGTGGGCGGCAATTATAATTTGCCGCGCGAATTCTTGCAGAATATTTCAAATTATTCAAAGCTTTTTGTGTGGCTGCCCACTTATCGCTCTCACAAGGGCGTTTCACATGCCGGTTGCGAGCAGGATAGGTATGATTTGCTCGCTCTCGAAAGCCTGCAAATCATAAACGCCGCGCTTGCCGCTTCAAATTCGGTTATGGTTGTTAAATTTCACCCGGCGCAGCAGCTTTCAAAAATAAATGTGGCAGGGCTTTCAAATGTGCTTGTGTTCGGCGACGGCGAATTTGCTGCCGCAGGGCTTCGCCTTTATGATTTGCTTGCAAAATCGGATGCCTTGATAACGGATTTTTCATCCGTTTTTGCCGATTATCTGCTTTGCGATAAGCCGATTGCGTTTGATATTTCGGACATTTCCGTTAAGAGTGACGGTCTCAGAGGATTTGTTGTTGATAATCCGCTGCAATATATGCCCGGCGAGCACATAAGCAGTGCAGCGGGGCTTGCCGATTTTATCGTTTCCGTTGCCGATGGGAAAGACGATTATGCTGCAGCCCGTGCAGAGCAACGCAATGCGCTTCATAAGTTTAAGGACGGAAATGCCGCATATCGCATTTTAAATTATTTCGGCATCATAAATTCGGATTAACAACTGCTTAAAATCAAAAGAAAATCATCACGAAAGGGGATTGCCGATGCATGCGTTTATGATAATAGCCCACAGGCAGTTTGATTTGCTTGCCAAGCTTATTTCCGCGTTGGATGATGAGCGCAACGATATTTTTGTGCATATTGATGCCAAGGTGCGTGATTTTGATTTTGAAAAATTCAAATCCCTGCCAAAGCGTTCGCGCATTTATTTCACTCCGCGAATCAGCGTAACCTGGGGCGATTTCAGCCAGGTTAAATGTGAATTGCTGCTGCTTGCGGAGGTTGATAAAATGCAAAAAAGCGGCAGGGTTTATGACTATGTGCATCTCATTTCCGGCGCCGATTTGCCTATAAAGTCAAACGGTGAAATTCATCGCTTTTTTAACGAAAACGCAGGGCGGCAGTTTGTGCATTTTACGGCGGACGATGTTTCAAAAAAATCCGAGGGCAGAATAAGATATTATCATCTTTTTCGCCGCCGTCGAAATCTTTTCACAAAAGTTTTGGCACAAATTGCACTCAGGGCGCAAATGCTTTTGGGCGTAAACAGGCTTAAAAAGCAAAATCCGGCAGTGCAAAAGGGCTGCAATTGGTTTAGCATAACGGGTGCTTTCGCTGCCTATATCGCCGGTGAAAGCAATCGCCTTGAAAAAATCTTTCGCTTTTCCTATTGCGGCGACGAAGTGTTTGTGCAAACTGTGCTTTTAAATTCACCGTTTGCTGACGATGTTTATATGAAAAATTGCGGCAACAATCATCTTGCCTGTGCCCGCCTTATCGATTGGCAGCGCGGCAATCCTTATATTTTTAAAATGAATGATTTTGAATTGATAAAAAATTCGCCGGCAATGTTTGCGCGAAAATTTGACTTGGATGTTGATTCAAAAATCGTAGACGCCGTTTTGCAAAGCATAAGCAATCGGTAATCAAACATAATTTTTTTGCATCCGGGGTCGGTTCCCGAATGAATAAATCAAAAAGGCTCGAAGCATGGTTAAATCCGTGCTCCGAGCTTTTTTATTCCTAAAATATGCACTGGGTTCATAATTTTGAGATATAAGTCCCGAAAGCGGGACCGATTTGAAATCTCTTGCAAAATTTCTTGTACCGCCGCTTTTGCCGTGTTATTATCAAATCGAAAGTATATGCGCATCTTTGATTTTTGAGGGGATAGTTATGGTAAAATTTATGATGACCAAAACAGGGGAAATAAAATCCGCTTATTCGCTCAGAACAGCGGCCGATTATGCCTTTGTTAAATTTAAAGAAAACGGAAAAGAATATAAATATCTTAAAAAGAATATCAGGGTTTTTGAATCCGAATTGCCGTTTGTGCTTTATTCGCTGGAGCTTGAATGTTATAAATGCCACGAAACCACCGAGGTACTCACATATATAACTTATTCGGACAGGCCAGGCGTGAGCCTGCGCTATCCGTGGAAAACGGAGCACTTGCTTGCGTATCAAAATGTGCTTAAGCATATGAAAGATCCAAGCATAGAGTATTACGGCCTTAATGTGATAGGTTCGGTTGATGAATACGACAGCCTGCTTCTTGAAAAATTCCCGCGCCGAATCAAGCTTAAATACAGCTCTGTTCAAAAGCGCGAATATCCCATGAATATCTGCACCTGCTGCGGTGCGCGGCAGGGTGAATATTATATTTACCGCGCGGTGAACGAGCGCATAAAGAATATGCAAAGAATAAATGTGGTTCAGATTGAAAATTCCGATTCGGAGGAATAACGCATGCGAATGGAATTTATTTTCAGCAGAAAAATATTAAAGCAAAAGGGGCTAACAATCAATAATGTGCTTGCCCCGATAAGGGCGTTTCTTGCCGAGCACTGCGACGATGTTTCGGAGCCGGAAATCGGGCTTTTCTTCGGCGGCGAGCAGGATTTTGCCGCCTTTTCGGAATTGGCAAGGCGGCTTTGCGGGTGCGATTGGTTTGTTTCGGCAATAAAAAGCTGGATCTGGCAGGTTGATAATCACACGGTTTGCGAGTGCCTTGAGGGAATTGATTCAAGCGCTGTTGATTTGCAGGTGTTTTCGGGTGAAATTCTGCCGCGCAATAAACGCTGTGCCGCCGAACTTGGCGCGGTGATTGAAAAATTAAGCGCTTTCAAAGCCTTGGCAGAGCAAAACGGCAATGTTGATTTTATGGATTTGCAGTCCGCGGTCAATATGCTTGCCGCCGTGCACCCAACAAAGAAACGCGATTTTAAAGTGAAAATGGAATTTGCGTTTGATGAGGAAAAGCTTAAAATATACGATCTCACTCCCGAGGGAGCGTTTGCGATTATCGGCAAGTTCTTTTCGCGCCATGCCTCCTCGATAAACGAGGTTGCACCCGGCGTTTTTTACGGTTATAACAATCATGATATAGAGTGTTTTCTTGCCGCACCGTGGCTTTTTGAGTTTGAGTGGTTTGCCGATTGCGTAACGGAGGCTTGGTTCACGGATGATGATGACGTTCGGGCGGAAAGCCTGATTAAAGCGCATAACGAAGAAAAATAATAAAATGGGCGCACTCCGTAAAAAGAAAGCACCCCAAGCCGAGGATACCCTCGGTTTGGGGCGCTTTATCGCGCTACATAAATTTTTTCAGCGCTTTCATATAAAGCGTCAGCATTGTGGGGCTTTTCTTTTGCAAGGCTCGGGCAAGCAGCTTTGTGTGCGCGGGCAGCGCACCCGTTTTAATGCGGCGTGCCGCGGTGTATATTTCCTCGTTTGCCGCAATGCGTTTTATCGTAGGCGCGGGATTTTTTCCGCGCGCTTCGTTTCTTATCAAAAAATTGGTTAAATAAATCAGGTAATAATCAAGCTGTGAATCAAGCGCTCCGCCGGATTCGCGGCTTTTTTCTTTCAGGCGGTAATAGGGTAAAAAAATTATTTGCTCCAAATTTTCGTCGTATGCATTGGACATGCTTTCCGGGCTGATGCTATAGTGATAAAGCGGCTCGCTTATCATGCAAATCTTTTGCGAATCAAGCAGGCAGGGGTAGGTGAAAGCGGCGTCTTCCCCCATTTTGATACTGCTGTTTACTTTGGCAAGCTCGCGTTCCAAAATTTCTTTTTTAAAAACCTTGCTCCAGCAGCTCGGCATTATTCCGAATTTGTAAAATTCTCCGGCATAAAGCATTGTCGGGTAAAGCTTTTGTGCAATTTCTGGCTGCTCGGCATACTCTGAAAAAAAGTTTTGCTTGCTTTTGCTTTGCTCAGTGCCGCAATCATTGTAAAATTCAAAAAGTATCATATCCGGCGCGTGCTTTTCAATTTGCGTTTCAATTCGCTCTGCGGCAAAAGGCTCCAAATAATCGTCGCCGTCCACAAAGGTAATGTATTCGCCGCTTGCAGCCGCAAGCCCTGCTTTGCGCGCACTCACAAGCCCTCCGTTTTCCTTGTTTATCACCTTAATGCGCGAATCGCTTTTTGCAAAATCGGCGCAGATTTGGGGGCAACCGTCGGGCGAACCGTCATTTACCAAAATTATTTCAATGTTTCGGTTTGTTTGCTGCACAAGGCTGCTTATGCACTTTTTTAAATGCTTTTCCACTTTGTAGATGGGAACTATTATGCTTATCATATTTTAATCCGAATAAATTTTATCAAGTATTTCGGCAGCTGCCGATATATCGTAATTTTTTTCAAGGGCTGCGGTGCTTATTTCGTTTCTGCATTGTTTTATAAGCTCAAATGCCTTTTCGCTCCATTTTTTTGCAGGTTGTGAAAGCGGTATAAAAGCCGTGTTGGTGTTAAATGCAACCTCTTTTGTTACCGAACTCGATATCAGGCACGGCAGCTTTGCTGCCTGCGCTTCAATCAGCGAAACGGGAAGCGCTTCAAAAAGCGACGGAAAAATCATTATGTCAAATCCCTGCAAAAGGCGGTCAACATCGCTGCGCTGATCGGCAAAAATTATTTTATTCTCAATCCCAAGCTCCGTTGCTTTTTTTATAACCGGTTCGTCGTCAACCCGTTCTCCTGCCAAAAGCAGGGTGGCATTCGGCTCGGTTTTAAGCATTTCTGCAAATATCTCTGCCAAAAAAACCTGGTTTTTGATTTTGTAAATTGTGCCTATGTGACCGATTAAAAGTTCGCCGTCTTTAATGCCGAATTCCCTGCGCACATCTTGCCGCACTTCTTTGTTGAAGGCATATTTTGTGCAGTCAATTCCGTTTGGCATAAAAATGCCGTTTTTTTTGTATTCATCTTTGCCGTAAAGGTATTCTCCGGCGGCAGCGCAGCAGGCAAGGCGGTGCGTGGCGTTTCTGTTTATCAATTGACGCATTGCCGTTTTGTAAACCTTAAATAATATGTTTTCCTTATGATTCCATTTTATGCCGTGGGAATGGGCGATTATTTTTTTTACCCCGCATTTTTTTGCCGCAGCCGCAATAATGCCGCTGAAAAACATCACATGCGAATGAACAATATCGTATTTTCCGTCGGATATCACTTTTTTTGCGTTAAAATATCCGCGCAAATATCCGTGTGCCGCCTTGGGAGCCTTTATTATTTTTGCGCCGCTTGAAATAATTTCTTTTTCAAGCGATTCGTCGTGATTGCTCTCAATATTGACAAGGTAATATGTTATGTCGTATTTTTCTTTGCTTAAATGCGATGCAAAATTTATTGCCGCAAGCTCCACACCGCCTCGGCGAAGCTGCTGCAGCACCACCAACAATTTTTTCTTTTTCATCATTTCCCGAAATTTTTCCAATATATATTTAAAAGCCCTGCGGTTGCATTCGCGCCTAAAATTTTGTGTGCCGTGCGCACGCATTTCACGCTCTTCCAATATCCGAATAGGAGTATTTCGCTTTCATTTTCAAGCTTTGCGATTGCACTTTTTTTGCTTGTTCCTTTTAATCCGCCTGCCATTAAAAGTGCCGTGCAGTGAATAAAGGCAAGGTAATTCAGCAGTTCTGCCGCAAGTGGCTTGCAGGTCATTTCGTTCGCCTTTTTGCTCCATCTTTGAATGGCATATATGCTGCCGTCTATAATTTTTTCAGCCGCACTGCCTGTTGCCGATTCGCTTCGCCCTCGGCGATAAATGTAAAATGCATCATCAATTGCGGAAAAATCGCCTGCCGCAAAAAAGCAGCTCAGCACAAAATCATAATCCTCGCCGCTTATGCCTGTTTTAAACCGTATGCCGTTTTTCTGCAACACGGTTGCTTTTACGGCAAAAAGCCACGCCGCACCGGGGATTTTTTTGCTTTTTAGCAAATATTGCAGAGCTTCGTTTTTATTTTTGCTTTCAAGCAGGGAAGTGTTGTAATCGCTGCGCTCAATTTTTGTTTTGCCTGTTTGGTTATTTAAAAGCTTGCAGCCGAAAATGATTATGCCGTATTCGGATTTTGCTTTTTCGGCAAGGTGCTGCAAGGCCAATTCACTTTCCCAATAATCGTCGGCGTCAAGAAAAATTATATATTTTCCGCAGGAAATATCAATTCCGTTGTTTCGTGCTGCCGATGCGCCGCCGTTTTTTCTGTGAATAACTTTAATTCTTGTATCTTTTTGTGCATATTCGTCGCAAATCCGGGGGCATTTATCGGGTGATTCGTCGTCAACCAAAATCAGTTCAAAATTCTCAAGGCTTTGTGCCAAAACGGATTCAATGCATTTTTTTATGTATTTTTCAACTTTGTAAACAGGCACAATTATGCTGAAAAGCGGCACAAGCTCACCCCGATTTCTTATTTATATTAAAAACATTATATCATAAAGAAATGCTGTTTTAAACATAATTTTGGCAATTGGCTTTTTTCAACAAAAAATCGCCGTAAAATTATCAACATTTACCAAAAATGAGAAAATAAGTAAAATTACTTTGTGAAACTATTGCACTAATTTTGAATTTATGCTATTATGTGATAAAATAACACATTTAGGAGAGAAAAAATGGAAAGAAAATCAAAAATTTTAATAGGCGAAACAAGCTTGTTCGCTCAGGATTGTGCACGGGCGCTCCAAAATTCGGGCTGTTTGGTTACTCTTTGTGAGAAAAACGGAAATTCAATAATTTCTGCGCTTTCCGGCGCGTATTACGATGCTGTGGTGGCAGAGCTTTTTATGCCCGGGGCAGACGGCACAGATGTGCTTGAGCATATTTCACGCTTTGAAGAAAAGCCGCTTGCGCTTATTTTGCTTAATTCCGATGATTACAAATTGCAGCAGCAGGCAATGAGTGCAGGTGCTGATTATTGCCTTGTGTGCCCTGTAGATGCAAATTCCGTTGCAAAAAGAATATTGCGCCTTTTGATGTGGAGAAAATCCAAAGTTCAGCCGGCGGTCAATTCGCAAAGCGCAGAACTTGTTATTTCCGAAACGCTGTGTAAAATCGGCGTTCCCGCGCATATTAAGGGCTATCGCTATTTGCGCACTGCCATTGCAATGTGCGCCGAGGATCCTCAAATGATAGGTGCGGTAACGAAGCTTCTTTATCCTGCCGTTGCAAAAATGTATTCCAGCACGCCGTCGCGCGTTGAAAGGGCAATCCGCCACGCAATTGAAACGGCTTGGCAGCGCGGCAATCAAAAATTTCTTTCCGAATATTTCGGTTGCACGGTGCAAAGCAGTCGCGGCAAGCCCACCAATTCGGAATTTATTGCCATGGTTGCGGATAAGCTTCGCCTTGAATACAAATCGGCATAAAGCGTCGGTAAAGAGGCTGAACAACCGTGCCGTTTTGCCGCTGAAAGCTAATATAATGTTTGAAAATAACAAACCGGGAGAAGCGTTTTATCGTTCCTCCCGGTTTACTCTTGCTTAAGCAGGCGTGAATCGAACACAATATGGTTTAAAGCAACCGATTTCCGCGTGAGCTGTGTTAAAATACTCGTTAATCCGAAAGGATTAACTGCGTTTTATGCCTTGCCCACACAAAAATCGGTTTGCTTTAAACTGCCGGCACCTAAAACGGTGTCGGCGTGGATGGATTTTTGCTTTTGAGAACGCAGTCGTGCTAACGCACGGCAAGGACGAAAATGCGAAAAGCCGCCGCGCCGCCCCATTTTAGGCATATTGTGTTCGACTCACGACTGCTTAAACAAACACAAAATGAATCAGCAGCATGTAGCCGATTGTGCCCACGGCTATGCTGAGCAGGGTGTTCTTTTTCCAAAGGTGTATTCCTGCGGTGAGTGCCACGGCGATTAGTTGCGGCAAAATATAATTCGGGTTGCCCTTTTCAAAATCGCGCAGGCAATAAACTATCAATATGCCAAGGATTGCCACGGGTAAAACATTGCCCAAGTATTTTATGAATTTGGGCACTTCCTTTTTGCCGCCGAAAAGTGCAAATGGGAAAAGCCTTGTGGCAAATGTGCACGCGCCCGCAACGGCAATCATAAGAATAAGCTGAGTGTTGCTCATTTTTGCCCGCTCCTTTCCGCGCCGAAATATCCTTTAAACGAGGAAAGCAGCACCACCGTTAATATGAGCGATGGCAATAAAAAATTATCTGCCCCGAAGATGAGCAGGCAAAGTATGCCGCAAAAAATACCGAGCATGCCGATAATTCCGGCTTTGCCCTTTTGATTGCGGATTAAATCGATAAATATAACCACAAAAAGAGCAGTCATCGAAAAATCTATTCCCGTGAAATCAATCGGAATAAGTTGGCTCAGAAGCGAACCGAGTGCAGAGCCGATTATCCAGTAAAGATGGTCAAGCTCGCCGATTAAAAAACGCGATTTGGCTTCGTCCACATTTTTCGGCACTGATAAAATCGACGAGTTAACGGAATATGTTTCATCGGTTAGGCTGAAAATCATAAAAGGATATCGCCAGCCGCCTGCTTTAAACTTTTCTATATAGGAAAGCCCGTAAAACATATGCCGCGTGTTTATAAAAAAAGTCATCAGCGCTGTGGTAGCAAGCCCTGCACCAGATTCAATCAGTGAAACAAGCAAGAATTGCCCCGAACCGGCGTAAACAACTATTGAAATTATAACCGCCCAAATCCAATTATAGCCGGCTTTGTACAGCATTATGCCGAATGCCGAGCCCAAAAAAAGATAGCCGAATAAAACGGGCAGCGATTTTTTTAAAGCAAATTTAAATGTTGCCGCGTTGCTTTTCATATTTCCCTCTCAATAATTTATTGTATATTGATTATAACACGCTTTTGTATTTAATCAATATGCAAATTAAGCCGAGCATAATGCACTTATCTTTGCGAAGTGCATTATGCTCGGCTTTAATATTATTTCATTTCTTGATTAGATTTGATACCACTTGATTTCATTTGCTTCAAGATGAAGGTCAAATCCGTTGCCGTCGCCCGTGTAAACAGTGGTGTCTTGCGGCTCGTAAGTGTTGTTTACAACGCAGTATTTGCCGTTTTTAACATAAGCGTGCACCTCAACATTGTAGTTGGTTGAAAACCATTTGTTGAGTTCGTTTTCCGCACTTGAACTCCAAAGCACGGCTCTGTAAAGCACACGGCTGTTTTTAAAACTGTAGGGCAGACCGCTGATGTAAACTCCGCGTCCCTTTCCGAATGATTTAACAGCCATTTGCACCTCTTCGGCATGCCTTACGGCAAAGGGAAGCTCGCTTGCGTTTTGAATAAGCACGGTTGTGCCCTCAAGCGCAACAATGTTTTTCTTGCCCTCACCGAAATCAACCTCGCCGTCTGTATCGGCAAGAATAAAGTGATCGCGGTGCTCCTCGGTGTTGTATCTTCTGGTGTTAAGGGTGAATCCGTTTTCCCTTTCAACGCCGAGAATATCGTCCAGCTGGAAGAATTTTCCCTGCCACTGATGAGCTGCCGGTTCGCCTACTCCGATAAAGCCGCCGCCGTTGTAAACAAAATCCTTAACCGCCGTGATAATTTCTTCGTCACACCAATATTCGCCGCCGCCCTGAGCGGTGTCTGCGTCGCCAACATTGATAACGGCATCAAATTGCTTTAAGAAATCTTTATTTTCTTTAATATCGTCAAAGCTGATGAACGAAACATCAAACGGAGCACCGCTGAGTGCCTCAATAACGCCGAAATATGAATAGTTTTGCCTGTAATAAAGCCCGTGGTGCACCATATGGTTGCTCCAGGAACGCATTTTGCCCCAGCAGTTGAGCACGGCAACCTTTTTAACGCAATATGGCGTTGTGCCCTGAATGTTGTCGTAAAGTGTACGGAATTCATCGCAAACTCCTTTGATGTAATCAACAAATTCCGGGAATTGAAGTGCAAGCTTAAGGTAGCCGCCGTAGCCTATGCGCTGAATCGGGCTTCTGAGTATTGCACGCCTTGCGGTTACCCAGTTTACTTTTGCCTCGTAAATCGGGTCGCCGCCCTCGTGGAAAACGTCCGGGAAGAAATAGGGTAAAAATCTGCCTTCGGTGTATTTAACGTTTTTAATATCGCTGAATAATCTGAGCGTTGCGCCGTTGCCTACGCTGCCAACCACCGCATCAAGCCCTATGGAGGCAAAATCCTCCATAAACGGCTCCATGCCAATCCAATGGTCACCCATAAACATCATGGCTTCTTTGCCGTATTCGTGAACTATATCCACCATTTCCTTGGCAAGCTTTGCAACTTCGCGCCTTTGGAAAGCCTGAAAATCCTTAAATTCCTTTGAGGGGATTCTGTAGGTGTTGTTCATATAGCCCTGGTCGATTATAAATTCGGGGCGGAATTTGTAACCGGTCTCTTTTTCAAACTGCTTTAAGATATATGGGCTTACGGAAGCGGAATAGCCGAACCAATCAACGAATTTTTCCCTTGCAAGTTCGTCAAAAACAAGGGTGAATTGGTGGAAAAATGTTGTGAAGCGCACAACATCAACATATTCGTGCGTTTCAAGAAAACGGCGCAGTCTTTCAAGCGAATGGGCTTTTGTTTTCGGTTGGCGCACATCAAAGGTGATCTGCGGCTCAACATCTTTCCATTCGTTTACAACGGCGTTGTACATATGCACCGGGTCCCACATAATATAAGCCAAAAAGCTTACAGTGTATTCGTGGAATTTTTTAACGGGGTTAATAACGACATTGCCGCTTTCTTCGTTGTAGCTCCAGTCGCTCACGGGCACAGGTTCGCCTGTTGTGCGGTCCATAACCTCCCACCATCTTTTGATATCGTCGCGCGTGTTAACGGCAAGCATATCGGGGTAAAGATGATCCATCAGGTGAATTTCAAGCGTATCCTCCACCGCTGTGTGGAAGGATGTCATAATATACATCTGCTGAATTTCATCCGGGTTTGCCTTTGCCCAGGCATTGTCTTTCCTTGTGGTGTAATAGGTGGCATAGATTTTTGCACCTGTGTCTTTAAGCTCCTGCGGAAATTCAGTGCCGTCGCAGTCGCGGATGGCGTCTGCACCCCAAACATCCATAATATCAAATGTTTCTTTAACCACATCCATATCGGTGGGTATTGTTACTCTTCCTCTTTTCTTATCCATCTGGTACCTCGCTGATTTAATTTTATATTTCTGTTATTGTGTTGTTTTTCAGTGTTTTTTTGCCGTGCATTCTTTTGCGAATAAGCGGCACTTCGCGGCGTTTGTAAAAATGATTGTTTGCAATATAAGCGTCCGGGTTTTTGACCGGGCTTAATGTGCCGCCCAAATCATCATAGCTGATGTTGTTTGTAAAGGTGTTGTGAATGGCTTCCTGCATGCAAAACATCACGCAGCCGCCCTCGTTTAGTCTGCTGTAATTTTGATCATAAACTGTGCCGTCGCCCGAATCCGCGTCATATGCCATGCCGTCCTGATTAAGCTTGGTGTCTACGCCCTCGTTAAATCTGAACATTGCATTTTTGCATTTCCACGGCCAAATTGCGGCTGCCACCTTGCCCATGCGCTTGCCTGCACGGTTATAAATTCTGTCGTTCATTTCGGTTGCGCAGGAATCCGCCGTGTTGTGCTCCACAAGCGGTTTGAGGGCATACATCGGCGTTAAAGCGTCGCCGCCGGCAAATTTGATATAATTGTTTTTAAGCAAAATATTTTCATTGCCGTATTTTTTAAAGGCTGCTTCGTCAAGTTCTTTGCCCTTGAATTTATCCCAATTGTAGGTGTATCCCACCGCTATGCCCCAGCGGCTTACATTTTTAACAAAGCAGTTTTGAACGGTTACGCCGTCGTATCTTGCTGCACCTGTTTCGGCTTCGTTTGTGGGTTTGAATGCCGTCATGTAAATCCCGCCGTTGTTCATATGCTTATCGTAAACATTTCCGCTCACATCGTGAATGTATAAATTATCAAGCGTAATTGAATGAAGCGTGCCCCTGTTTTGTGCCACTGCGGCAACGCCCGTGCGTTCAAGTTTTTCGGGATCCGAATAAGCCTCCGGCGTAGTGTATGGCTCGTAATTTGTGATTTCAATGTTTTCAATCAAAATGTTTTCCGCATCGTAAAGCAGCACTGCGGATGAAACATCGCCTTTGCAAACATGACCGGAATAATCAAGTTGAGTACCGTAATCTTGGTGCCAAATTCCGCTGCCGTTTGCATCTATGCGCGGCAAGGCTTCGCCGTCACCGTATGCGGAAATTTCAATTCTGCCGCCGTTTATATCGCCGCAGTTTTTAATATGCAAAAATTCGTTTTCGAAAACAGAGCCTTTTTCAAGCAAAACTCTGTCGCCCGGCATAAGCTTAATATTGTTTATTGCGCCAAGCGTTTTGAATGCCCCGTCTGTTGCCGTGCCGCTGTTTGAATCGTTGCCGTTAAGAGAGCTTACATAATATGTTGTTGATTTCATTGTCATATTGCACCTCCCTTATTTTTTTCCTGATTATAAGCTTTACTTCGCGGTATCTGAATTTATCGCCGCCGTATCTTGTGAAAAGATCTTTGTTGCTTTTGTAAAACTCTTTCATCTCTTTTTCGGTTATTTCGCCGAATTTGTATGCCTTTTTAACCTGCTCGGTTTCCGCCGCAAAATCAAGTTTAAATCTTGTGAGCTCGTATTGCAGGTATGCCGGTGCGGAAAAATACTCCGGACCGTAAAAAACCTCGCCCTTTGCGGCTGATGCAGCGCGCTTTTCGTTTTCGGCGGTGCGCCTTTTTTCAAGGTCGTCAAAGCCGCTGCCGTTAATAAGACCCAATTTTTGCGCAAAAATCAGGCTTGCCTCGGCCTGCTTAAGCTCGCTTTCGCCGATGCAATAATTTTTGTTCATATTCTCACTCCTGTTCTGCACGGACAGGGCGAAATTTCCGCCAAGCGGTTTTTCGCACACTTTTCGCACATTGCTTTATTATATAATATATTGTTTGTTCCTGCATTTCAAGTTTTATTTAAATATAAGTTCTTTGATTTTAATGAGTGCTCCGTTTTGCGATTTTGTGCCGCGCTTTGTGCGCAGGCTTAAGCATAAAGCGCGGCAAAAGAAGGAGGTGTATAATACAAATATTTCTTTGTCGCTTTTAAGTGTTGCCGCTGTAAAGCGTTGTATTGAAATGGTGTTTACTGTATGATAAAATAAATCGATATTAAATTGCGGCGTTCTGCCGCAGATAAGAGGTTTGTTATGGCAGAGAGGGAAAAATTCGGCTCGCGCCTCGGATTTATTTTGGTTTCCGCAGGCTGTGCAGTCGGTATCGGCAATGTTTGGAAATTTCCGTATATATGCGGAATGTACGGCGGTGCTGCATTCATTTTAATGTATCTTGTGTTTTTGGTTGTGCTCGGGCTTCCGATTTTGGTGTGTGAATTCACGGTGGGCAGAGGCAGCCGCAGGGGAATGGGCACTGCTTTTGAGCAGCTTGAGCCGAAGGGCAGTCGCTGGCATTCGCTTAAATGGATAAGCATTCTCGGAAGCTATCTTTTGATGATGTTTTACACAATGGTGGGCGGCTGGATGCTTTATTATGCGTATCTTGAGGCGTTCGGAAAGCTTTCCGGACTTGATTCAGGCGGAACTGCCGATTATTTCACAAATATGCTTTCGCAACCCGGCACCATGACCGGGTGGACTGTGGCAGCAATCGTGCTTTCGTTCGGCGTGTGTGTGCTCGGTCTTAAAAACGGCGTTGAAAAAATAACAAAGGTAATGATGTCGCTTTTAATAATTTTGATGCTTGCGCTTGCATGCAATTCGCTTTTTCTTTCAAATGCAAGCGAGGGCGTTAAATTTTATCTCGTGCCCGATTTTAAATCGGTTTCCGAAAAAGGCTTGGGTAACGCAGTGTTTGCCGCAATGTCGCAGGCGTTTTTCACACTCAGCCTCGGTATAGGTGCAATGGAAATCTTCGGCAGCTATCTTGATCGCAAAAAGCGTATTGCCGGCGAGGCGGTAAATATTGTTTTGCTGGATACTTTGGTGGCTCTGATGGCAGGATTTATTATAATTCCGGCGTGCTTTTCGTTCGGTGTTGAGCCGGATTCCGGTCCGTCGCTGCTTTTCATAACCCTGCCGAATTTGTTTGACAATATGGTCGGCGGCAGAATTTGGGGCACGCTGTTTTTCATATTTATGTCTTTTGCAGCGCTTTCCACAATTATTGCCGTGTTTGAAAATATTGTTGCAATGTATATGGATATGAAAGGTTGGAGCAGAAAAAAAGCAGTTGGCGTTAATTTTGTGCTTATTACGGTGCTGTCAATGCCTGCCGTGCTTGGCTTTAATTTGCTTTCCGGTTTTCAGCCGCTCGGCGAAGGTTCGTCCGTTATGGATTTGGAGGATTTCCTTGTTTCTTCAAATTTGCTTCCGCTCGGAAGCCTTGTGTTTGTTATGTTTTGCGTGCGCAAAAACGGTTGGGGCTTTGAAAACTTCCTTAAAGAGGCTAATGAGGGCAGCGGTTTAAAATTTCCAAAGGGTGCGGCAATAAGAATTTATATGCAATATGTGCTGCCGATTATAGTTACCGTTATTTATCTTAAAGGGTATTACGACACATTTTTATCACGGCCGAAGCCGCTTCTTATATTCTGGATGTGCTTTGCGGCGGCTCTGCTTTGTATTATTTTCGGCATTTCGATTTTTGCCGGAAAGAGCAAAAAAACAAATAATGCAAAGTAACTTTTTAATAAATAATCCGTGTTGAATGTAATCATATGTGATTGAAAGGCTTTTTGATTTATGAGTAAGGCTAAAAAAATAATCATCTGCGCGGTTGCCGCTGCAGTGGCTGCCGCCGCAATTGCAGGCGGGGTTGTGTGTATTGCTTCAAGAAAACCGGTTGCCATTTCGGAAAAACCGCAGGCAGTGCAAACTGCCGATCAGCCGTTTGTAAGCAATGTTACGGGTGAAAGCCAAAATTTCAGAATTCCGGCAATGATTTCACTTGAAAACGGCAGAATCATCGCCTCTGCGGATGCAAGATATAACCGCACGCTGGACGGCGGCGGACTTGATACCGTGGTGGCTTACAGTGATGATAACGGTGTAAGTTGGAATTCATACACTGCCAACTACCTTGGCGATAACGGAAATGAGTTTTGCAAAAAATCCACTGCATTTATCGATTCGGAACTTATTGCAGACGGTAATAATGTGTGGATGATGACCACATTTTATTCCGGCGGTCGCAATCTTGCCAGCTGGACAGGGATTAAAGCCGCGGTTGCAAAGCCTGCTTTTAATGAGGACGGCACTTTAAAGCTTTCCGCAAATCACGGTAAAAGCTATGATTACAGAGTTGATACCGATAATTTTGAAAACGGTTTTTCACAAATAGTTGATAAAAACGGCAAAAGCAGCGGTTTCAAAATCGACGAATATTTTTATCTTTATGATTCAAACGGTAATCTGCTCGGCAATATTTTTTATTTGAAATCAAAGGTTAAATTTTCCGTCGTGCCCACCACGTTTCTATATATGACCAAATCCGAAAACGGCGGCGAAAGCTTCGGCGCGCCAAAGCTCATAAATCTCAAAAGAGCCGATGAGGCTTTTTACGGTGTCGGACCGGGCAGAGGTCTTCGCACCACGGGCGGCACATTGATTTTTTCGGCTTATATATGCGATGTCAAATCCGGCAATCAGCAGGCTTCGTTTATTTATTCAAACGATAACGGTAAAACTTGGCAAAGAAGTGCGGATATTGAATCGCGCGATGATTTTGAATATTCCGGCGAAAGCCAAATTGTTGAACTCCCAAACGGCGATTTGCGCTGCTTTTTCAGAAATAACAGCAACAGAATTTGCTATGCGGATGCAAAGCTTTCCGGCTCGGAATATTCGTGGGGCGAGGCGGTCGTAACCGATAACGAAATCACTTCGTCGTGCATGATAAGTGCACTCAGCATTTTTGAAGGCGGGAAAAATTATATTCTCGTTTCCTGCCCCACAGGTACAGTCGAGGAAAAAGGTAAGCTAAAGCACGAGCGCACCTGCGGCAAAATCTTTGCCTTTGAGCTTGATTCGGCAGGAAATATGAGCCTTGTTAAATCAACGGATATAAACGAATCGGATTTTATGTATTCATGCATGGCTCGGCTGAATAACGGCAGAATCGCTCTGCTTTACGAAAGTAAGGACGGCGAAATCACTTTTTCCCTTTACTCTCTCGGCGATTTGATTTAAAGCAATAATAATTTATTCGAAATAATAAGCGCCGAATCGCTTTGTGCGGTTCGGCGTTTGTTTATGCCTTTGCAAAACACATCAGGCATGTCGATTGTTTTTGTAAAATAATAAAGAGGGCTTGCCTGCAAAAGCAGAAAGCCCTCATCTTTTTCAACTCCCGCTTCATGGCGGGGAACACCGCTTTTTTAACTCCCGCTTTATGGTGGGGAACACCGCTTTTTCGACTCCCTCTTATTGGCGGGGAACGCCGCTTTTTATCTTTAATCTTCCACTAAAGCAGGAACTCTCTCATCTTTGGTCTTCCACTGAAGCGGGAACTCTCTCATCTTTCGGGTAACCTTAATTACCGTATGTTCATTGTAGCATAAAATATTTATTTCTTCAAGCATTTTTATTATATTGCGGCTTTTTGTTTTATGTGCTATAATAAGCTTCTGTTGTATTGATGTTATATCAAGGGGAAAATTTATGAATAAAATTATTGAATGGGTTTATAACTTCCTTTGGGGCGATCTCATTACTCTGCATTTCGGGGAAACAACCATAGGCATTCCGCTTTTGGTTATTTTACTGATTCCGGCAGGCGTTTTTTTCACTGTAAGAACAAAATTTATGCCCGTGCGCAAGTTTCCGCAAATGATAATGGCACTCGGTGATAAAAACGACGATAAATCAAGCCTTTCCACCTTTCAAACGCTGATTGTTTCCACTGCCACCAGGGTCGGTATGGGTAATTTAGTGGGCGTTGTGGCTGCAATTTCCGTCGGCGGCGCAGGAGCGGTTTTTTGGATGTGGGTTTCCGCTTTGCTCGGTGCTTCAACCGCCTATATCGAGGGCACCTTGGCGCAACTTCATAAGAAAAAAGACCCTCTTTACGGCGGCTATCACGGCGGTCCTGCATATTATATTCACGATTTTGTGGAACAAAAAAAGAAAAAGAAAATTAAAAAATCGTTTCTTGCAATCCTTTTTGCAATATTCGGGCTTATTTGCTGGTGCGGAATAAGTCAGGTTATCAGCAATTCAGTTACCTCTGCCTTTGAAAACGCGTTTTCGATTCCGCCGATTTACACCACCGTGGTGCTTGTGGCACTTGCGGCTGTTATTGTGCTTCGCAGAAATGCCACTGTTAAATTTCTTGATGTTATAGTGCCGATAATGGCGGTGCTTTATTTTGCCGTCACGATTATTATAATGATAAAAAACATAAAGCTTATGCCGGGTGTTTTTGCTCAAATATTTGAAGAGGCTTTCGGCATAAAGCAGGTTGCGGCAGGCGGCTTCGGCGCAGTGCTTATGAACGGCGTTAAACGGGGACTTTTTTCAAATGAAGCCGGCTCCGGCTCGGCACCGTGCGCAGCTGCTGCGGCAGAGGGCAAAAAGCCCGAAACAATCGGCATGGTGCAGTCGCTCGGTGTGCTGATAGACACAATCGTTATCTGCACCTGCACGGCAATGATTATGCTGCTTGCGCCGCAAAGCGTAACCGAGGGGCTTCAGGGCATGGATTTGCTTCAGGCTGCCATGAATTACCATATAGGCAGTGTGGGCACAGTGTTTATTGCCGTTGTGCTGTTTCTTTTCAGCTTTTCCACATTCATCGGCATTTTGTTTTATGCACGCTCAAATGTGGCATATCTTTGCGGCAATAATTGGCTTAGCCAAACGGCGTACAAGGTGCTTGCGCTTGTGATGCTTTTCGTGGGCGGCTTGCAGGCATATACTATTGTGTGGGATCTCGGCGATGTAGGCATTGGGCTTATGACAGTTATAAATCTCATCATTCTTGTGCCCATGTCAAAAGAGGCAATCGCAATTCTTGACAAAAAAGAAGATAAAGCAGCAAAATTAAAGGAAAAAGCAAATAAGAATAAAATTAAATAAAATAAGGCAGGTTTGCATCAATAAAGGCGTTTCCGAACAGAATCGGAAACGCCTTGTTTTTTGCCTGTATTTTATTCTTGATTAAATGTGCAAAATTGCCGTTGCCAAGCCGAAATAAATCAAAAGCGAAAGAGCGTCTATAATCGTTGTTATGAACGGGGAAGACATTACTGCCGGGTCAAATTTGAACTTTTTGGCAAATATCGGCAGCGTGCAGCCAACTATTTTTGCAAAGATTATTTCAATCAGCAGCGTAAGGTTTATAACCAAATCAACCATAACGGTTATTCCGTTTGTGCCGAGCAGCATTTTATCAATAAGCCAAATCTTGGCAAAGTTAACCGCAGCAAGCGATAAGCCGCACAAAATGCCAACTCTTATTTCTTTCCACAGCACCTTGAAAATATCTTTTAAATCAACTTCGCCCAGCGAAAGTGCGCGAATAACGGTAACGCTTGCTTGGCTGCCGGAGTTTCCGCCGGTGTCCATCAGCATCGGAATAAACGCTGTCAGCACAATCATGGCAGAAAGCTTGTCCTCAAACCCGGTGATTATCATTCCGGTAAAGGTGGCACTTATCATAAGCAGCATAAGCCACGGGATTCTTGATTTCCATGTGTCAAAAACGCCGATTTTAAGATAAGG
Organism: Clostridium sp. AF37-5; assembly: GCA_963625835.1. GTDB lineage: Bacteria > Bacillota > Clostridia > Oscillospirales > Acutalibacteraceae > Eubacterium_R. The sequence goes on from CAVFVA010000003.1 coordinate 82,014, forward strand.
CTTTTCGGATGTGCGCACAATGGCGTTCATCTTGTGGATGTCTTCGGTGTTTTCTTCCTGTAAAACGTCAAGTGCATCGTCGATTGTGATGATTCCCACAAGTCTGTTTTCCATATCAACAACCGGCAGCGCAAGGAAATCGTATTTTTGAAGCAAGCCGGAGGCTTTTTCCTGGTCGTCAAGCGTGTTCACGGAAATAACATTCGTTTCCATGAATTCCTCAATCAAATCGTCGTAATCGTGAAGCAGAAGCTCCTTAACGGTTGTTACGGCGAGCAGGTGCCTTGATTCGTCGGTAATATAGCAGGTGTAAATCGTTTCCTTATCCACACCGGTGCGCCTGATTCGCTTGAAAGCATCCTCAACCGTCATATCCCTTTTAAGGTCAACAAATTCCGTGGTCATAATCGAGCCGGCGGAATCATCGGGGTATTTCAGCAGGGAATTTATTGTTTTTCTTGTTTCGAGGTCGGTGTTTTTAAGAATTCTTTTAACAACGGATGCAGGCATTTCCTCAACAATGTCTGCGGCGTCGTCGGCATAAAGTTCGTCAAGCACTTCTTTAAGCTCGGCGTCCGAAAATGCCGAAATCAGGTTTTCCTGTGTGTCGCTGTCAAATTCAACAAAGGTTTCGGCAGCGTTTTCTTTTGTGAGCAGTCTGAAAAAGAATATCCGTTTTCGTTCGTCTTCAACCTCCTCCAGCAATTGCGCGATATCGGCCGGATTTAATTCATTTAAATAGTTTTTCAGCTTTTTGATATCTCGCTTGGCATGAAGTTCGTCAATGTGTTCTGTCATGTCGTTCAATTCCATGTGCTCACATCCTTTCTTTTTTTCTTTAAAAGGTTACATTTATTCAACAGGGGAGTAAAACGGTTTTTCCTCGCTGTCGTAAGGATTAACGGCAACTCGCCTGATTATAAGCAGAATTATGATGATTGCTGAAATTCCGCCGGCAACTGCGCAAACCGTAACCGTGAAAACGGGCTTTTGGTAAAAAAGTTCGCCTTCAACAAACGATGTGTAATCCGGCTCTGCCATTTCGGCTTTAACATCTTCAATGGTTTTGTTCACCCTTTTGATTTTAAAGGTGTATTTCTTTGTTGTGCCGTCCGAAGCGATAACGGTGGTTGAAAAATCCGTTTCCTGCCCTGCGCGCAGTGTCAGATTTATAGGTGCGGCAAAGGCGTTAACATCGTCTGCAACCGGGGTTACGGCAAGCTCCGTCAAATCGCGCGGAATATAAATTTTGTAAACGGTATCGTCCTTGTTAATTGCGGGCTGCACTTCGGCGTATTCGCAGTTGAGTGCTTTCAAATCGGCGTTTGATGAAATCGCATAGTTTTGCACATTTGAATAATTAAATGTGTAAATAACGCTGCCGTTTGTAAAATTAAGGGTAACGGTTATTCCTGTTTGGTGGTTTGAACTGTCGTATAAATATGTGGCAAAAACATCCGCCTTGCCGTTTACCTTGTAGCTTGCCAGCACAGCACTTTGGCTCGGGTCTTTAAGCGTAAGCGAATATAAAGTTTTGTCCTGCTTAAAGCCGCCGTCTATATCGGCGTTTGAAAATTCAATGCTTTCCAAAAAAGGTGCGTTTTTAATAGGTGCTTCTGCCGCAAACGCGCAGCTGCAAATGCTCAGCGCAGCCAGCAGAGTTATAACAAATGCAATTGCTTTTTTCATGTTTTTAATCTGCAAGAATATATGATGATATTCCGCAATCCTCCAACACAGATTTTGTTTCGGCTTTGTCAGCCGAGGTGGTTATGAAATAAACTTCATTGCCTGTGTCCGCCTGCGGCAATAATTCGTTTATTTTATTTTGCGTTGTTGATTCGGTTGTTGCCTCGCCGTCGCCGCTCTCTTCATCGTTGCTTTCGGCGGCTTTGCTGCTTGTGCGCTCTTCTTCGGCGTCTTCCTGATTTTCGCTTTTGCCGATATCGTTTGCGGAAACGGAAACGTCAACTTCCTTAACAAATTTTATATCCGTGCCCAAATCGTTGTAAAGTTTTGCGGCAAGCTTATCAAATCCGCCGCCGTATTCACTTGCAATCGCTTCGGGTAAATCGGTGCCGTCAAGCACAAAAACGGTGATTCCGGCTTCGGCGGCCTCGGCAATTATATCTTTAATATATTTATATGCGGTTTGCGAGTCGGGGTTTAAATAGGTGTTTCCTTTACTGTCTGTGTAAGGGATGCCGTTTGAATCGAGTATCGCGGCAGATCTGTCCTTTTGCGGCACAAGATTATCGGCGTAGCAGCAAACTCTGCCAACGGCAAGCAAATCCTGCTCTTTAAGCTTGGAAACAGAGCCTTTCAAATCCGTTGCCGGGAATGCAACGGAACCGTAGGTGTCAACCGTTGCGAGCGCATTTTTGAAGCCAACGGAGCCGTCGTTGCGCTTAATGTCTATCATAACGGCATTGTAGCCGCCTTCGGTCAATTTGGAAATAACGGAATCAAGCATAACAGAGCCATCCATCGAAATGCTTTCCTCGTAAGAAGCTTTCAGGCTCAACTGCATTTCATTTATGCTGCCCTCGGCAGCCTGATTTTGAATGTCGGAATATCGCACCGGCATGCCGTGCCGCTGCATATAAACATCCATTCCGGTGTAGCCGATTCCGATTATCAGCAGGCAAAGCAGGGTTGCTCCGAATTTTTTTGAAAAGCCCTTTGCTTTTTCCTTTGTGCGCTTTTTTTTCTTTGCTTTCGGGCGCATGTAATCGAATTTGTCGGTGTAAATGCCCTCGTTGGAAATATATTTATCCGCAAAATCAACCGGATATCCTTTTTCCTCTTCGGTCCATTTGCCGCCGCGCTTTATGTTTTTGTAAAAGCGCTTTTTCTTCATTTTTTATCCCACATTTCCTGCGTTTTCTTTAAGAAGCTTTATGGTTGCTTTTGGGTTGTCGCTCTTGAAAACGGCACTGCCTGCCACAAAAACATTTGCCCCTGCCTTTGAGCAGATTTTGATTGTTTCGGCGTTTACGCCGCCGTCAACCTGAATGTCGATATCGGGGCATTTTGCACGCAGCTTTTCGATTTTCGGCATCATATCTGCCATAAAACTTTGACCGCCGAAGCCGGGCTCCACCGTCATCACAAGCACCATTGAAAGCTTGTCAAGATAGGGGTAAACGGCTTCAATTTCGGTGCCGGGCTTAACAGCCAGCGCAGCCTTGCAGCCGGATTTTATTATTTTATCGATTGTTTCCTGCACATCGCTTTCGCTTTCTATATGGAAAGTGATAATGTCTGCGCCGGCATCCGCAAAATCGGATATGTATTTAAGCGGCTCGGAAATCATAAGGTGCACATCAAACGGCACATCGCAAACGGCTTTCATTGCCTTTATAACCGGCGCGCCTATTGTGATATTGGGCACAAAATGCCCGTCCATAACATCAAGGTGAATAAGCTCGGCGCTTTCGCATTTTTTTAATTCGCTTTCAAGATTTGCAAAATCGCTTGCAAGCATGCTGGGTGAAATTTTTATGCTCATAACGAACCTCCGCCGGCGCAATTGCGCCTTTTTCCTTCTAAAGTATTATACATTTGCACGCCGTTAAAATCAACCTTTAAATATAAACAAATAATACTTGTAATTAAATAATAAGTGTAGTAAAATATACCAAGCTATCAGAGAGATTTTAAATTATTATTTTGGAAAGGCAGTGCGATGTATGATTCAGGCAAGTAATGTTACCGTGCAATTTGGCGGCAGGGCTCTTTTTGAAAGGGTTAATGCGGTTTTCTCCGCAGGAAATTGCTACGGTATTATCGGCGCAAACGGCGCGGGCAAATCCACTTTCTTAAAAGTTCTCAGCGGCGATCTTGAGCCGCAAAAGGGCGAGGTCATCATTACTCCGGGCGAAAGACTTTCTGTTTTGGAGCAGGATCACTTTAAGTACGACGATTACGAGGTTGTGCGCACGGTGCTTATGGGTAATCCGCGCCTTATCGAAATTATGGAGGAAAAGGACGCGCTTTATGCAAAACCCGATTTTTCGGAGGAAGACGGTATTCGCGCAGGCGAGCTTGAAGCGGAATTTGCCGATTTGGATGGATGGAACGCCGAAAGCGACGCCGAATTTATGCTTAATAAGCTTGGTGTAACGGACGAATATCACTATATGAAAATGGCTGAATTGCCATCCGATTTAAAGGTTAAGGTGCTGCTTGCAAAGGCACTTTTCGGCAATCCGGATATTCTGTTGCTCGACGAGCCCACAAACCACCTTGATTTGGCGGCTATCCGCTGGCTCGAAAATTTCCTTTTGGATTTTGAAAACACCGTTATCGTTGTTTCGCACGACAGATATTTCCTCAATAAGGTGTGCACCCATATCTGCGATGTTGATTTCGGCAAAATTCAAATGTATGCCGGCAACTATGATTTCTGGTATGAATACACTCAAATGAGGCAGCGCCAAATGCGCGATCAAAATAAGAAGAACGAGCAAAAGATTAAAGAACTTCAGGAATTTATTCAACGTTTTTCCGCAAACGCTTCAAAATCAAAGCAGGCAACAAGCCGCAAAAAGCAGCTTGATGCACTTGAAATGATTGATATGCCCGTTTCCTCGCGCCGCTTCCCGTATGTTGATTTTAAGCCGGACCGCGAATGCGGAAATGATCTTTTAAGGGTTGATCATCTTTCCAAAACCGTTGGCGACAGAAAAGTGCTTGATGATGTTTCCTTTGTTATTCATCCGCGTGAAAAGGTTGCTTTCGTAGGCTCCGATGCCGTTGCAAAAACCACTCTTTTCAAAATTATTATGGGCGAGGTTGAGCCTGATGAGGGCGAATTTAAGTGGGGTGTAACCACCTCTCAAAGCTATTTCCCGAGCGACAACAGCAAATATTTTGACGGCGTTGATCTTTCGCTTGTTGATTGGCTCAGGCAATATACCACGCAAACTCTTGAGGCGGATATCCGCGGCTGGCTCGGCAGAATGCTTTTCAGCGGCGAAGAAGCACTTAAAAAGGCAACCGTGCTTTCGGGCGGCGAGCGTGTAAGATGCATGCTTTGCAAAATGATGCTCAGCGGCGCAAATGTGCTTGTGCTCGACGAACCCACAAACCATCTTGATTTGGAATCTATCACGGCACTTAATAACGGTCTTATCCGCTATCCCGAAACCGTGCTTTTCACTTCGCACGATCATCAGTTTATTCAAACGATTGCAGACAGAATTATTGATATTTCAGATGGCAAAATTACCGATTATAAGGGCAGTTACGATGATTTTCTTGAGAATTTCGATGACGACAGACTCAAAAAATATTAAAAATATTGTTAAATAAAAATCGCATATATATGAAATTAAGGGGCTGTGTTCAAACACAACCCCTTTTTGCATATCGGATTAAGAAAAATGCGCTTTGTCCCGGCGATTATTGCTTTTCAAGCACGAAAACCTCGCTGTCAAGCGGCTTGGCGTATTCGATGTCTATGCCGTGCTCGGCAAGATATGCGCCGCTTTTTGTGAAGCTTCTGTATTCAGATTTTGCTTTGTAAACGGCGTTTTCATCAAGCCCCGTGAATTTTAAATTCACATATTTATCGCCGAAAATCGAATTTGCGCCTGCGCAGGCAAAGTAAACCGCCTGCGATTTATCGGCGTTTACATAGCCGTTGAAATAAATTTTGTCTTTTTCAAAATTCATAATCCTGTAAAGGCTGCCGAATTGCACGGTGTGCCTTATTTTTTTATAAAGCGCAATTTGCTTTTTGCATTCAAGCAGCTCGCTTCGCTTGAGCAGTGAAAGATTTGCCCCTATCGAAAGCGAGCCTTGCATCGAAACGGCAAATCTGTATTTCATCGGCACGGGTCGGTTGCGCTTGTTTGTGTCCGTCACCCATGCGCGCATGCATTTGCGCGGGTAAATCAGGCTGTAGCCGTCTTGAATTTCAAGGCGGTCAAGAGGGTCTGTGTTGTCGGACGGCCAAACGGAATCAAAGTGCGCCAATGCGCCGAAATCGGTGCGACCGCCGCCGCTTGCGCATGCCTCAAAATGCACATTCGGGTATTCGCTTCTAAGGGCGTCAACAATCTCGAAAACGGCGTTTGTGTGCCTGAACCAAAGCTCTTTTCGGTTTTCAAGATTCGGTGCGCCCGTTTCGGAAAACGGTCTGTTCATATCCCATTTTATGTAGCTTATGTTGCAGGAGGAAAGCAGCTTTCGCATAAAGCCTAAAATATATTCGCGCACCTCCGGCATGGTTAAATTAAGTACCAGCTGATGGCGCAGTAAATTCGGCTTTCTGGTATCGTAAAAATAAGTCCATTCAGGGTGGTTTTTATAAAGCTTTGAAGCGGGATTCACCATTTCCGGCTCCACCCAAATGCCGAAATCCATGCCGAGCTTGTTTACGGCGTCGGCAAGCGTTTTAAGTCCGGTGGGGAATTTTATGCGGTTCACTTCCCAGTCGCCAAGGCCGGAATGGTCCGAAATTCGGCTTGAAAACCAGCCGTCGTCCATAACGAAAAGCTCACAGCCGATCTTTGCAGCGGATTTTGCAAGCATAAGCTGCTGAGCCAAATTCACGGTAAAGCCCGTTGCCTCCCAGCTGTTGTAAAGCACGGGCAAATCCTGCTTTGCAAATTTTTTCGGCAAAACGCAGTCAACCGCAAAATCGTTTATAGTGTTGCTCATTCCGCGCAGTCCGTTTGCAATGCCGCAGTAAACGGGCGGCAGGGCAAAGCTTTCGCCGGACTTCAGCGTTTTTGAAAAATCAAAATCGTTAAGTCCCAAAACGGCTCTTGTGGTGCCCAAAAAATCGCGCGTCGCTTCTATTTTGTAGTTTCCGCTTCCGCCGAAAAGGGCAAAATAAACCTCGCCGCAATCCTCTTGCGGATTCTCGGCGGCAATCAGGGCGGGTATATGATCGTGACCCGTGTTGCCTTTTCTGCTTTCAAAAATCAGGCTTCCGCTTTCAAGGCGCTGTGCGGTTTTTCTGAATTCGCCGCCCCAACTGCCGTTTGAATTTATGATTGTGTAAGGTCTTTGCCCCGGCAAGTTTATCTCTGCGCTTGCTGCCTTTTCCAAAATGATATCGCTTTCGGAATTGTTTTTCAGCACGCAGGCACGCTCTATTATGTTGTGCTTTTCGTGGGCGGTGTAAATAAGTTCCGCTTCAAGCGAATAAGCCGAATCAATCATCGTGATTTTAAGCGTGTTGCCGTCAATTTTAAACCCGGAATAATCAAGCTTTGTTTCGCGGCAGCCGTCCGCAAAGGTGCATTTAAGCGCGCACTCACGATACATTGTGCCGCCGAAGGGTGTGTATTCCGTTTTCATAAAATCAAGCGCCGAGTGGTTTGAGTTTTGCTCGCTCATTTTAACGGGTTCAAAATCCTCGATTTTGCATTTCTTTCCGAAATGCAGATGCTGCAGCTCGCCGCCTTTGCCTGCGGCAACGGCATATTGCAAATCCTTTGTTTCAATCAAAAACACGTTTTTGTTTTGCATAATCATAAATAATGCCACGCCCTTTGAAAAAATGTAACTAACAAAATAATACCAAATCTTTTTGTAATTGACAAGAATTTATTATCTTGTTATACTATATTGTGTATTATTAAAATATAAATTTGTGCAACGGAAGTGTTGATATGGCTAAAAACAAAGTTCAAATAAAAATTTACGGTGCCACCTATTCGATTTTAACGGATGACGATGCCGAATATGTTGAAGGTCTCGGCGAATTTATCGATGAGGAAATGAGAAATATCTCCTCTGCAAATCCAAGCCTTTCTTCAATTCAGTGCGCCGTGCTCGTTGCGCTCGATCAGGCGGATGCTTGCAAAAAAGCCACTGCCTCTGCCGATAATTTGCGTGCGCAGATTAAGGATTATTTGGAGGACAGTGCCCGCGCCCGTATGGAAGTGGATGTTGCGCGCCGTGAAATCGAAAGGCTCAACCGTGAAATATCAAATCTTCGCGAAAAACTCAACGGTTGATTTGTGATTTTGCCATGCCGTTTTGGCGTTTATATTTTGTTGCGAAAGCGAAAGTTATTTTATGAAATTTGAAATTTTGGCTCCTGCCGGTTCGCAGGAGGCACTTGTTGCCGGCGTAAGATGCGGCGCAAATGCGATTTACCTCGGCGGTAAATCGTTTAATGCGCGCAGAAATGCCGGCAATTTTGATGATGAGGCTTTGGCAGCTGCCGTTAAATACTGCCATGAAAGAAATGTTAAGGCTTATTTAACTTTAAACACCTTGTGCTCTGATGATGAAATGCCCGCCGCATATGAGCTTGTTGAAAGTGCACTTCTCTGCGGTGTGGATGCATTTATTGTGCAGGATATCGGCGTTGCAAAAATGATGCGCGAATGTTTTCCGCAGGCAAGGCTGCACGCTTCCACTCAAATGAGCGTTATGAGCCCTGCAGGTTTGCGCGAATTGAAGCAAATGGGCTTTTGCCGCGCCGTTTTGCCAAGGGAAATGAGCGAAAAAGAAATCCTTGAAATGCGAAAAAGCACGGATATGCAGCTTGAAATGTTTGTTCACGGTGCGCTTTGTATGAGCGTTTCGGGGCAATGTTATCTTTCTGCCATGATTGGCGGCAGAAGCGGAAACAGGGGGCTTTGTGCTCAGCCGTGCCGCTTGCCTTTTTCTGCCGATAAAAGCGGCAGCTGCGATTTAAGTCTAAAGGATTTAAGCCTTGTTCGCAGGCTTGCGGCAATTGAAAGCGCAGGTGTTTTCAGCCTTAAAATAGAGGGCAGAATGAAGCGACCTGAATATGTGGCAGCGGCGGTAACGGCAGTTAAAAACGCAATAAACGGCTGCCTTGCCGAAAAGCAGGAAGCGGATTTAAAAAGCGTTTTCAGCCGCAGCGGATTTACAAGCGGCTATTTTGACGCCACATTGGGAAAATCCATGTTCGGCACAAGGCAAAAGGAGGATGTGGTTTCTGCCGCAGGTGTTTTAAAGCAGCTTTCGCATCTTTACGATAACGAAAATCCGCTTGTGCCGATTGATTTTAAATTTGAATTTAAAGAGGGAAAGCCTGCCGCACTTTGCGCAACTGCACTCGGAAAAACGGCAATGGCAGAGGGTGCGGTGCCCGAAAAGGCAGTTAATAAACCGCTCGATTCCAAAATGCTCGAAAGCCGCCTTTCAAAGCTGGGCGGCACGCAGTTTTATGCCGAAAAAACAGAAATAGATTGCGATAACGGCCTGATTTTGCCGGCTTCGCAGATAAACGAGCTTCGCCGCAGTGTTATCGAAAAACTTTCGTGCACCGAAGAAACGGCGGATGTTAAAAAGCAGCCTCTTAAAATGCCCGAAAAGGCGCATAAAAACGGCGTGAAATATATGACGGCTCGCTTTGCGAATGCCGAAAATGTGCCGAAAAACCACCCGTTTAAAAGGATTTTTATTCCGATTTGGTCGGCAGATGAGGATTTTATAAATCTTAACGCCGGTGTTGAAATTCCACGCGGTCTTTTCGGCATGGAGAAAAAAATTAAATCACGCCTTTTGCAGCTCCGTGAAATCGGCGTTGATAAGGCTTTGTGCGGCAATCTCGGTTCTTATAACCTTGCAAAAGATGTCGGTATCGAGCCTTTCGGCGATTTCGGGCTTAATGTTTTCAACAGCCTATCGGCAAGCGTTATAAATTCGCCGATTCTTTCGTTTGAACTTCAGCTTGATAAGGCAAATGCCATTAATGCGCCGGAAACCGGTGTTATCGTTTACGGCAGGCTGCCGCTTATGCTTACGAGGAATTGCCCTGTTAAAAATAATATCGGATGCGAAAAATGCGGCAAAAAGGGAAGGTTGACGGACAGAAAAGGCATGGAATTCCCCGTGCACTGTTCACCTTATCCGTGTGTGGAGGTGTTCAATTCCGTGCCGCTTTATATGGCGGAAAGAATGAACGAAGTTAAAACCGATTTTGCCCATTTTTATTTCACGGATGAATCGCAAAAGCAGGTTGAAAAAATTATTTTCCTTTATAAAAACGGCTTGCCTGCCCCGTTTGATTACACAAGAGGGCTTTATTACAGAGGTGTTTTGTGATGCTTGAAAACAAAATATTGCTTGCCTCCAAATCGCCGCGCCGAAAAGAACTTTTAAAGCTCGTTTGCGCAGATTTTGAGGTTGCTTCCGCAGATGTGGATGAAACTTTGCCGCATGGAATTTCGCCCGGCAACGCCGTGCTTTATCTTTCAAAAATCAAAGCCGAACCGTTTGCCGAAAGCGAAAAAATTGTTATCGCGGCAGACACGGTTGTGGCTGTTGATGATAAAATTCTCGGCAAACCGAAGGATGCCGCCGACGCGTTTGAAATGCTTTCGCTTCTTTCCGGCAGGGAGCATTCCGTGTTCACCGGGGTAACGCTTTTGCATGGCGAAAAAAGCAAATCCTTTTTCTGCGAAACCAAGGTGGAATTTTATCCGCTTTCAAATGACGAGATATCGAATTATATCGCTTGCGGCGAATGCTTTGATAAGGCAGGGGCTTACGGAATTCAAGGCGCCGGCTCACTGCTTGTTAAGGGGATTTGCGGCGATTATTTCAATGTTGTGGGCTTGCCGGTGTCGCGGCTTGCGCGTGAATTGAAAAATTTGTGATATTGCCGAAATATAATATGAATTATTGTGTATTTTGCCAAAAAACAAGTTTTTAACCCTTGAAACAGATGAATATAGATGTTATAATATTTATATACGAGCTCTTATCCGCTTTTAGTTACAAATCGGCATAAAGGCTCTGAATTTTATTAAAGGAGTGATGTTATGGCGGCTGATTTGCATTGCCACACAAAACTGAGCGACGGCTCCGTAGGCATTGAAGATCTTATCGTTATAGCACAAAAAAGCGGGATAGACACAATTGCCATAACGGATCATGATTGCATAGCAGGCACCGTAAGGGGTCAGGTTATAGGTAAGCGCTACGGCGTTAATGTTATTTCGGGTGTTGAAATATCTGCATTCGACTTTGAGGCGGGCAAAAAGGTGCATATTCTTTCGTATCTTGCCGATTCGCCAAACAGGCTCGAGGGTATTTGCAAGCGCACTTCTGTTGCTCGCAAGCGTGCAGGGCAGATTATGATGCTTAAGGTTGCAAGCCGTTTTCCGATCACCTCGGATTTTATCATCGGTCATGCCTCCGGCTCCACAAATCTGTTTAAGCAGCATATTATGCATGCACTTATGGATGCAGGGTATACGGACAGCATTTTCGGCGAGTTGTATAAAGCGCTTTTTGATGAAAACAGCGAAACGAATGTTTTGGCTCCCACAAAATATCCCGGTGTGGAAGAAGCTATTAACGAAATTCACGGCGCAGGCGGCATTGCCGTGTTGGCGCATCCGTCTAAATTCAATAATTTTGATGAAATCGATAAATATGTTGAGCTTGGGCTCGACGGTGTTGAGGTTTGGCATCCGCTCGCAGATGAAGAAACCGTCGAAAGGCTTATCGAAATTTGCAAAAATAAAAAGCTTTTGATGACGGGCGGTTCGGATTTCCACGGAATTTACGGCGATAAAACCGTTACCTTGGGCGCGTGCTCAACTCCTCAGGAACATCTTGATAAACTGCTCGGCTACAAGGCAAAAAAGAAAAGAGCACAGCGTAAAGCCGAAAAGGCTGCCGCCGAGGCTGCGCAAAGCAAATAATTCCGATTGTATCCACGGTTTTCCGTGGATATTTTTTTATACTTTAGGCGAAGCTTGCAAAGAAAAATCAGTTTCGGCTGCGCTTTTTGCCGCATTTTTATTGCACAAAAATATCATTTATTGTATTATTAGGGCATATAAAAAATTCACGGGAAAGGTTGCGTGATTACATGTATAAAAAGCCGGCAAAAACAGCCCCGATGGGGTGGAACAGTTGGGATTGCTTCGGTGCTGCGGTAAATGAACGGCAGCTTCTTGAAAATGCCGATTACATGTCAAAACACTTAAAGCCGTTTGGTTGGGAATATATTGTTTGCGACATTCAGTGGTATGAGCCGCTTGCAAAAAACAACGATTATAATAATTTTTATCCCCTTAATGTTGACGGATACGGCAGGCTTATGCCTGCGGAAAACAGATTTCCGAGCGCATCGGGCGGCAAGGGTTTTAAGCCGATTGCGGATTATTGCCATAATTTGGGGCTTAAATTCGGAATTCACATTATGCGCGGTGTTCCTCGCTGTGCCGTGCATCAAAATTTGCCTATAAAGGGCAGCAAATTCGGCTGCCGCGATATTGCACATCACTTTTCCGTTTGCTCGTGGAACACGGATATGTACGGCTGTAAAAACTGCGACGCTGCGCAGCAATATTATGATTCGCTTTTTGAACTGTATGCCTCCTGGGGCGTGGATTTCGTGAAGTGCGATGATATTTGCGTCACGGAATTTCGCAAGTGGGATACCCCGTATTCGGCTGCATATGAGATTGAAATGATAAGAAATGCAATCAATAAATGCGGCAGGGAAATGGTGCTTTCGCTCTCTCCGGGTCCGGCACATTTGGAAAATGCAGCCCATTTAAAGCAAAACGCCGATATGTGGCGTATGACGGGCGATTTTTGGGATTTGTGGCCAAAGCTTCACGATATGTTTGATAAATGCCTTGCATGGCAGGATTATGTGGGCAGCGGCTCTTGGCCGGACTGCGATATGCTACCGCTCGGCAGGCTCACAAAAAATGCGCCTTATCACGGTCCTCAAAACAGATACACGCAGTTTACAAAGCCCGAGCAGCTCACTATGATGAGCCTTTGGGGCATTTTTCGCAGTCCGCTTATGTTCGGCGGTAATATGCCGGAAAATGATGAATGGACTCTTTCGCTGCTCACAAATTGCGAATATCTTAAAATGCACCGCGATTCAAGAAACGCACATCAATTTTACCGCAGCGAAAAAAACGGCAGCGGCACGGTGATTTGGCTTGCAAACGGCAATGCGTGCAAATATCTTGCGATATTCAACACCGCCGATAAGCCGTCCGATATAAAATTCGATCTCGGCAATATTCTTATGCCCGGCACGGAGTATGATTTGCTTGATATTTGGAGCGGCGACGTGCAAAATAGCGTTAAAAATAAATTTGTATCCGCCGTTGACCCTCACGGTGTCAGGCTCTATAAAATCACATCTGCGAAGTGATTTTGCATGCTTTTTGGAAAAGTGTATAATAAATTACGGCGGCTCGGTTTAATCCGAGCCGCCGCTTCTTACGGTGCGATTATATTTTGTGTGTAAGATTATTTTTCTTCGCTTTCGCCTTTGATAAAAGCATATCTTGCCTTAAAAACATCCGTGTTTGATGCACGGTAATTTTCAAGGTAATCAATTAAAGCGTCTGCGTCCGTAAATTCCGCAATCAAATCAAGTGATTCGCTCGGCATGAAATTTTCGTTCACCGTGTGGCGCAGCAACTTTATCATTTCGTCGTAATATCCGAATGGGTTAAAAATCACAATCGCTTTGCTGTGCCTGCCAAGCTGCTTTAATGTGTAAACCTCAAAAAATTCTTCATATGTGCCGACTCCGCCGGGAGCAATAACAAAGGCGTCGGCGTGATCCTCCATATATGTTTTGCGCTCTGCCATCGTTTTTGTGATTTTAAAATCCGTGCAGTTATCTGAAAAAAGGTTGAATTCACTCATGAATTCCGGGGCAACTCCCAAAATATAGCCGCCGTTATCATAAAACCCGCGTGCGCTTGCGCCCATAATGCCGCATGCACCGCCGCCGAAAACGAGCCCGTGACCCCTTATGGCAAGTTTTGTACCAAGGTCATAGGCGGCGTTTATGTATTTTTTGTCAATAAGTTCGCTTGATGCACCGAATATGCAAACCTTCATAAATTCATCAGCCTTTCAATTTTGTGATAAACAGAAATGAATGTTTTAAGAATACAATTATATATTATAGCAAAATTTATGTGCATATTCAACCTGATTATTTATGAATTCGGTTATAATTTTTTGCGTTTCGCCGCTTGCATAAAGCAGTTTGTGAGTATATAATATAACCGAATTTATCTTTAAAACGGAGATGGTTTTTTGAAAGACTTTATGGATAAGGATTTTTTGCTTGACACGGATTGCGCAAGAAAACTTTATCATGAATATTGCGAAAATATGCCCGTGTGCGATTATCATTGCCATTTGAGCCCGAAGGAGATTTATGAAAATCTTCAGCCTGCCGATATTTCGCAGCTTTGGCTTGCCGGTGATCATTATAAATGGCGTGCCATGCGCTCCTGCGGAGTGGACGAGGCTTATTGCACCGGCGATAAAAGCGGCAGGGAAAAATTTGAAAAATTTGCCTACACCCTGCAATATGCAATCGGCAATCCGCTTTATCATTGGGCGCATATTGAGCTTAAAAAATATTTCGGAATAGATACTCCGCTTTCGGCAAAAACGGCAGATGATATTTATGATCGTGCAAATGCAGCAATTGCCGCGGGCGATTTCAGACCGCAAACTCTCATTAAAAATTCAAATGTTAAAATCGTTTGCACCACGGATGACCCGGCAGACGATTTAAAATACCATGCCCTTTTGGCAAAGGAAAAGGATTTTGATTGCAGGGTTTTGCCCGGCTTCAGACCCGATAAAGCCCTCGGAATAGAGCAGCCCGGTTTTGCCGAATATATTAAAAAGCTCGGTGAAAGCGCGAGCGTCGAAATCAAAAGCTTTAAGGATGTTATTGCCGCTTTGCTTTTAAGAATTGATTATTTCCATGCAGCAGGCTGCCGTGTTTCGGATCATGCTTTTAACTATATGCCCTTTGTGCAGGACAGTGAAGAGCAAATCGAGGCTTCGTTCTCGCGTGCAATGCGCGGCGAAAAAATATCACGGCGCGATGTGGATGCTTATAAAACCGCCGTTATGCTGGCACTCGGTGAAAAATATCACGAGCTCGGTTGGGCAATGGAAATTCATCTCGGAGCCATGAGAAATAACAACAGCAAAATGTTTGCCGCACTCGGTGCGGACACGGGATTTGATTCTGTCGGCGACGATAATACGGCTTATATGCTCAGCAGATTTTTGGATTCCCTTTGCAGCCGCGATAAGTTGCCGAAAACCGTGCTTTTCAATTTGAACAATAAGGATAATGTTGTTCTTGCCACTATGCTTGGCAATTTCCAAAGCAGCGAGGTTGAATCAAAAATTCAATTCGGTCCCGCTTGGTGGTTCCTTGATACGATGGACGGTATGACGGAACAGCTCAAATGCCTTGCAAATCTCGGCGTTCTCGGCAAATTTATCGGCATGGAAACTGATTCGCGCTCGTTCACATCATACGGTAGGCACGATTATTTCAGAAGAATTCTTTGCCGCCTTATCGGCAGATGGGTGGAGGACGGTTGGTATGCAAACGACCCCGAAATCCTTAAGAAAATAGTTTGCGGCATATCATATGATAACGCAATTAAATATTTTAATTTTGATTAACGGAGGCTTAGTTTTATGGATCTTAAGCTCAGACCTAAAGAAGAATGTATGTTTGATGAAATTTCGCTCGGCGAAATTATGCTTCGCCTTGATCCCGGCGAGGGCAGAATAAAAACTGCCCGCTCATTCAGAGCATGGGAGGGCGGCGGCGAATACAACGTTGCAAGGGGCTTGCGCCGTTGCTTTGGAATGAAAACCGGTGTTGTTACCGCCTTTGCCGAAAACGAAGTCGGCTATCTGCTTGAGGACCTTATTTTGCAGGGCGGCGTTGATACCTCCCTTATCAAATGGGTTAAATATGACGGTATCGGCAGAACAACAAGAAACGGTATAAATTTCACGGAACGCGGCTTCGGTATTCGCGGCGCAGTCGGCACCTCGGACAGAGGCAATACGGCAATCAGCCAGCTTAAGCCCGGCGATATCGATTGGGATTATATTTTCGGCACGCTTGGCGTTCGCTGGCTTCATACCGGCGGCATCTATGCGGCTCTTTCGGAAAACTCCGCTCAGGTTGTTATTGAGGCAGTTAAAGCTGCAAAGAAGTACGGCACAGTTGTTTCTTATGATTTAAATTATCGTCCCTCGCTTTGGAATGATATCGGCGGTCAGGCAAAGGCTCAGGAAGTTAATAAAGAACTTGCAAAGTATGTTGATGTTATGATAGGCAACGAAGAGGATTTCACAGCCTGCCTCGGCTTTAAGATTGAGGGCAACGACGCCGATCTTAAAGAACTTAATATGGAGGGTTACGAAAAAATGCTCGGCGAGGTTTGCAAGGCTTATCCCAATTTTAAGGTTATTGCCACAACGCTTCGCACTGTTATTACAGCCACGGTTAATTCGTGGAAAGCAATCTGCTATGCAGACGGCAAAATTTACCATTCCATCGAATTTCCGCAGCTTGAAATTCTTGACCGCGTAGGCGGCGGCGACAGCTTCGCTTCGGGTCTTGTTTACGGGCTTATGACATATCAGGACGCACAAAAGGCAGTTAATTACGGTGCCGTTCACGGCGCGCTTGCAATGACCACCCCCGGCGACACATCAATGGCTTCGCTTAAAGAGGTTGAGGCAAAGGTGAACGGCGGCACGGCAAGAGTGCAAAGATAATTTTAATCGGAGGGTAATATAATGGCAAACAAAATCGAAACCTTATCTAAAATTCACGAGGTGGGCATAGTTGCGGTTGTTCGCGCCACCTCTATCGAGCAGGCTGAAAAAATCACAGATGCTTGCATTAAAGGCGGCGTTGCCGCTATTGAGCTCACTTTCACCGTTCCTCATGCAGATAAGCTTATTGAGGCAATGAAAGCTAAGTACAACAACGGCGAAATCATAATCGGCGCAGGCACCGTTTTAGATGCCGCAACCGCCAGAATTGCAATTTTGGCAGGTGCTGAATATATCGTTTCTCCGTATTTTGACCCGGAAACGGTTAAGTGCTGTAATCGCTACGGAATCCCCTCAATGCCCGGCATTTACACTCCAACAGAGGCTGTTGCCGCAATGGAATGCGGTGCCGATGTGCTTAAAGTTTTCCCCGGCGATATTGCCACTCCTGCGTTTATTAAGGATATTCACGGTCCGATTCCGAATGCGGTTATGATGCCTTCCGGCGGTGTTTCCGTTGATAATGTTAAGGAATGGATTAAAGCGGGCGCATTTGCGTGCGGCGCAGGTTCATCGCTTATCGCAGGTGCAAAAACAGGCGATTACGATAAAATCACCGAAACGGGCAAGCTTTTCGTTCAGCGCATTAAAGAGGCGAGGGCAGAGCTTGCAAAATAATATATATTTGCATAAAAACAGCCGGCGGATTTTCATCTGCCGGCATTGTTTTGCCCTAAAATAATTTAATCAGTCTATTTTAAAAACTCTGCCAGGTTTTCTTTCGGCAGCAGGCTTCGGCTCTCCGTCTGCATATCCGAGTATGCAGTGACCCACTCCCACATATTCGCCCTCTATGCCGAGCGATTTAAGAATTTCTTTGCCCTCATCGCTTTCAAATTCCTCTTTTGCGCGGTGAATCCAACAGCTGCTTATTCCCAGCGCATGCGCCGCCAGCATAAGATTTGCCATAACAAGGCTGCCGTCATAATCTGCCGTGGGTCGGTTTTTATCTGCCAAAACCACAAGTACTGCCGGTGCGCCGTAAAACGGGTCTGTGTTTGCGCCCATGATATCGGCGTTCATTTTTGAAAGCTTATCGCGCATTTCCCTGTTTGTAATTTGAACGATGATTGCGGCTTGTGCGCCCATTCCGTTCGGAGCATACAGCCCTGCGTTTATTATTTTGTCTATAATCTCCTGTGGCACCGGTGTGCTTTTGTATTTTTTAACGCTTCTTCTGGTTAAAATATCGTTAATTGTGCTTTCCATAACAACGCATCCTTTCTTTTTAGGTGCAACATAATATATATGTTTTAAATTATATATTATTAAGTGCCTTTAATATTATTTTATCACCGAATTGCAAAAAGTAAAGCGGCATGGCATAATTTGACCTGCCGCTTTGTGATTTTTATTGCTGCTTTGTGTGCTCGTCCAGCGTTAAATAATATGCCGGCAAAAATTCTTTTTTGAAATATTGCACTTCGGGCATACCGATTTTGTCAATCAGCTTTTCCTGTGCTTCAAGTGCCTTTTCAAATTCGCGGTTTCCCATGCGAGTTTCGTTTATGCATTTGATAAGAGCGTCAATTCTGTCTGCCGCTTTAACAATTGCCCAAAGCTCTGCGTCCTCATCGGCTTTGTTGAAAAGGGAAGAGTATTCGCCGCGAAATTCCTCGGGCAGCAGGTTCAAAAGCCTGTTGCCTGCAAGTGATTCTATGTTTTTATAGGCGTCCTTGATATCATCGTTAAAATATTTAACGGGTGTGGGCATATCGCCGGTTATAACCTCGGTGGTGTCGTGATAAATCGCAAGCAGTGCGCACCTTTCGGCATTATAGCTTTTGCCGAATTTTTTGTTGCCTATAATGCAAAGCGCATGCGCAATAACGGCCACGCTTTGGCTGTGCTCCGCAATGTTTTCGTTAGCCGTGTTTTGCATCAGTGCCCAGCGGTCTATCAGCCTCATTCGGCTCACCATTGCAAAAAAGTTACTCATCCTTTTCCGCCTTTGCTATTTCTATTCCAAGCTCACCGAGCTGAATGTCGTCAATATCGGCAGGCGCGCCGCTCATAAGCTCGCTTGCGTTTTGAACCTTGGGGAATGCCGTAACATCGCGCAGGCTGTCTGCGCCGCAAATCAGCATTGCAAGTCTATCAAGCCCGATTCCCATTCCGCCGTGGGGCGGCGCGGCATATTTGTAGGCGTCAACAAGGAAACCGAATTTTGCGTTTATTTCCTCTTGCTCCATTCCGAGCAACTCAAACATTTTGTTTTGCAGTTCGCAATCGGTAATTCTCATTGAGCCTGAGGAAAGCTCGGTGCCGTTGAGCACCAAGTCAAATGCTTGTGCGCGCACCTTTGCCTTGTCGGTGTCAAGGTAGGGAATGCATTCTTCCATCGGCATGGTAAAGGGGTGGTGCATTGCAAGCCATTCGCCTGTTTCTTCGTCATATTCAAAGAAAGGCATTTCCGTTATCCACAGGAAGTTCCATTTGCCGTCGGGAATTATATCAAGCTCTTTTGCAACCGTAAGGCGCAATGCTCCCAAAACAGAAAGCGTAAGTGCTTTTTTGTCGCTCACAATGAATACGCAGTCGCCTTTTTCCGCGCCGAGTGCCGAAAGCAGCTCTTGAAGCTGACCGTCTGCAAGGAATTTTGCAAACGAGCAGTTCGGGGCTTCGTCTGCCCAGCGAACATATGCAAGCCCCTTTGCTCCGATTCCTTTTGCGGTTTCGGTAAGCTTGTCTATCTTTTTGCGCGAATATGTGCCTGCTGCGTTTTTGGCAACTATTGCCTTAACAGCTCCGCCGGCTTCGATTGCATTTTTGAAAACGGCAAAATCCGTTTTGCCGGCCCAATCGGTGATATCCTCAATCAGCATATCAAAGCGTGTGTCGGGCTTGTCGGAGCCGTATTTGTTCATCGCCTCTTCAAAGGTCATCCTTTTAAGAGGTGTTTCAATATCTATTCCGATCGTTTCTTTCATCAGTTTTTGAACAAAACCCTCTGCGGTTTGCATAATGTCTTCTGTGTCCACAAAGCTCATCTCAAGGTCTATCTGCGTAAATTCGGGCTGGCGGTCTGCTCTTAAATCCTCATCTCTGAAGCATCTGGCAAGCTGAATATATCTGTCAAATCCCGAAATCATCAAAAGCTGCTTATAAATCTGCGGGCTTTGCGGCAAAGCGTAAAATTTGCCGTTGTGGATTCTGCTTGGCACAACATAATCGCGCGCACCCTCGGGGGTTGATTTAATCATCATCGGCGTTTCGATTTCGATAAAATCGTTGGCATAAAAATATTCTCTTGCGATTTTTGCGATTTTGTGGCGCATAAGAATATTTTTGGTAAGTTCCTCGTTGCGCAATGCAAGGTATCTGTATTTAAGCGTGGTTTCGTCGCCCACCTCGCTTGCCTTTGAAATTTCAAAGGGCGGGGTTTGCGCCTTGGAAACTATGCGAAGTTCGGAAACGGCAATTTCAATTTCGCCTGTGGGTAAATCCTTGTTTTTGCTTTCACGCTCGCAAACAGTGCCCCTAACGGCAAGCACATATTCGCTGCGCACGCTCTGTGCCTTCGCAAAAATATCCCTGTCCGTTTTGTCGCCGAAAGAAAGCTGCACAATGCCGGTTCTGTCTCTCAAATCAATAAAAATCAGGTTTCCCAAATCCCTTTGCCTTTGAGCCCAGCCGAAAAGGGTAACCTCTTTGCCCTCATCCTTCAGCGTAAGCGTGCCGCAGTAGTTTGTTCTTTTAAGTCCTTTTATGCTTTCCATTTTATTGCCTCCGCAAATTATTCGGGTGTGTTTACGCCGAAAAGGGAATTGAAATCAAATTCCTCGCCATTTATTTTAAGATCGTCAAGCTCGCTTGCCAGCGTAACGCTGTAATAGCTGCTCACAAATGTTTGCAGCGCAAGCTCCGATTCCTCGCCGCTTTGCATATTTTTAATAATGCCTATGCCGTTTTCAACCTCGTCGTCGCCGAGCACCATAGTGTATTTTGCATTGAGCTTATCGGCATATTTCATCTGAGCCCTCAGGCTTCTGCCGTTTAAATCGTAAAGGCAGGTAAAGCCCTCCTCACGCATGTCTTTTGCAATTTCAACGGCTTTAAGCGTTGCTTTTTCGCCGAGCGCGGCGATGAATAAATCCGGCTGAGCCTCGTTCGGGTATTCACATCCCTGCGCTTCCATAAGCAGCATAAGCCTTTCAATGCCCATGCCAAAGCCGAGGGACGGCGTTTTTTGACCGCCGAGTTCTTCAATAAGCCCGTCGTATCTGCCGCCGCCGCAAACCGTGCCCTGCGCGCCGATTGAATTTGAAACAAATTCAAAAACGGTTTTTGTGTAATAATCAAGCCCACGGACAATTCTTGGGTCAATAGTGTATTCTATGTTCATTGCGCCAAGGTATTTTTTAACGCTCTCAAAATGCTCCTTGCAGTCGTCGCAAAGGTAATCAAGCATAACGGGTGCGTCTTTTGCGATTTCGCCGCAAACAGGGGATTTGCAGTCCAAAATTCTCATGGGATTTCTTTCAAGCCTGCCCTTGCAGGTGCCGCAAAGTTCGTCCTTGCGTGCAGAGAAAAATTCTTTAAGCGCAGCATGGTATTTTGCGCGGCATTCGGGGCAGCCTATGGAATTTATGCGCAGGCTTAAATCCTTTATGCCGAGTTCTTTAAACATGGTGTCTGCCACGGAAATTATTTCAGCGTCCGCAAGCGGTGAAGCCGCGCCGAAGCATTCAATGCCGAATTGGTGAAATTCGCGCAGCCTGCCTGCCTGCGGCTTTTCGTAGCGGTAGCAAGAGGTGATGTAGTAAACCTTTTGCGGCAAAGCCTCGTTCGAAAGTCCGTTTTCAAGGAAAGAGCGTGCTGCGCCGGCAGTGCCCTCTGGGCGCAAGGTTATGCTCCTGCCGCTTTTATCGTCAAATGTGTACATTTCTTTTTGCACAACATCGGTGGTGTCGCCAACGCCTCTTTGGAAAAGCTCTGTGTGTTCAAAAACGGGCGTGCGAATTTCTTTGTAGCCGAAGCGAGACGCCACATCTTTTGCGGTGAGCTCGATGTATTGGTTTTTGTATGCCTCTTTGGGCAGCACATCTTTTGTGCCTTTTATTGCTTTTGTTATAAGTGCCATTTTAAGCAGCCTTTCGTTTATAAGTTGCGGCAAATGCCGCTATCACAAAAACAGGGCGGGTTTGCACCTGCCCGTTTTAATTATTTATTCGATTGGTTGTAGCGCGGATTAACTATTTCGCGCCATTCAAAGTCGCCGCGTTCAACGCCCCTTATAAGCGTTTCTGCGGTTGCAATGTTTGTTGCAAACGGAATGTTGTGCACATCGCAAAGCCTAAGCAAATCATTGTCGTTCGGCTCGTGGGGCTTGGGGTTAAGCGGGTCTCTGAAAAAAATCAGCAAATCTATCTCGTTGCATGCAATGCGGCTTGCAACCTGCTGACCGCCGCCGGAGCTGCCTGCTAAAAAGCAATTTATGTCAAGCCCTGTAGCCTCGTGCACAAGCTTGCCCGTTGTGCCTGTGGCACACAGGTGATGCCGGCTCATAATTCCGCAGTATGCAATGCAAAACTGAACAAGCAGTTCTTTTTTTGCATCATGTGCTATAAGTGCGATATTCATAAAAAACCTCTCTTGAAAGTAAAAATCCAAAATATATTATATATTATTAAACTGTCAGCAATAAAATAATATCACATAAAACGCCGCGTTTCAACAATTTTGCCGAAATTTATGCCGAACGGTCTGCCGTTTTTTGCTTTGTTGAAAAAATCGTCAGTTAAGCAGAGTACCCGTATCCTGCGCCGGTGCTTCGTCGGTGTTGTTTGAATAGTAGTAATCTATTATGGAAGCCGTGATATCTGCCGTTGATGTACCCGAGCCTGCAAGCTCGATAACGGAGGCTATCGATATTTCGGGGTTGTTGTAGGGTGCAAAGGTGATAAGGAAACCGTTGTTTACCTTTTGACCGTTTTTGTAAACCTGTGAGGTGCCCGTTTTGCAGGCAACAGGAGTGCTGATTTTATTAAAAACATGGCGCGGTGCACCGTCTGTGGCAACCATGCGCATACCCTCGCGAACGATTCTGAATGTATTGTCCGAAATCGGCAAATCCTCGGCAACCGTTGCGCCTGTTTCGTCTATGGATCCGGTGGCGGTGTTTATAATGGATTTCACGAAATGCAATTCGTATCTTGTGCCGCCGTTTGCCACGGTGGCGCAGTAGTTGCTTAACTGCAGGGGAGTGAAAAGGTTGTCGGATTGCCCGATACCGCTTTGAATAGTGTCGCCCATTTGCCATGTTTTGTTGTATTTTTCCGCACTTGCCGGACCTGCCAAAACTCCTGCCGCCTCGCTGATTTCAACCCCTGTTTTTTCGCCCAAGCCAAACATGGAGGCATATTCGTTCATCTTTGAAATTCCGAGCTTTTCGGCGCAGTTGTAAAAGAAGATGTTGCACGAATCGCGCAGTGCACGCTTAACATTTTCGCTGCCGTGTGCATGATTGTCGAGGCAGTGGAAGGTAACATCGAAATATTGGAAAATACCGGAACAACGGAAAACGGAATCCTCGGTGATAACCCCCTCCTCAAGCGCCGCACTTGCCATCATCGGCTTAAAGGTGGAGCCGGGAGCATAGGTTCCGAGTGCAAATCTGTTGAAAAGCGGTCGCCTTGAATTTTTTGCAAGCGACGAGTAATCGTCGTAATAATCCATCAAATCATATGTGGGGTAGGATGCTGCGGCAAGAATTTCGCCGTTTGTAACATTTTCAACCACAACCGCGCCGGCACTGTCGCTTATGCTGACCCCGTTGCAGGTTTCCTCAAGCTTTTGCTGTGCAAGCCTTTGCAAATCCTTGTCGATTGTAAGCACTATCGTGTTGCCCTGAATCGGGTTTTTTGTAACTTCTTCGGATATATTGCCGTCTGCGTCAACCGTTATGGTAAGTTCACCCGGTGTGCCGCGCAGTTCGCTTTCCATTGCGGCTTCTATTCCGCTTTCGCCTATGGAATCGGTTATGCTGTAGCCGCTGTCTTTAAGCTCGGCATATTCTTCGGCATTTATCTTTCTTATTGTGCCCAAAATGTGCGGTGCAAGCGTTGAATCCGCATATTCGCGGTATGAAACGGCTTTCACATCCGCACCTGCGTAATCGCTTTTGTCCTCTTTAATTGCCGCCACGGTGGTATCGCTCACATCGTCGGCTATCGTAACGGGATTTTCGATTGAAAACAGCAGCCTTGTAAGTTCGTATCTTATGCCGCCGATTTTAAGTGCTTCCGCTTTGTCGTATTTTTCAAGGCCGTACTCCTCAACCATGGCGTCAAAGCAGTTTTGTGCGGTGGCATAGCTTTGCAGGTTGAACATGTCTTTGCTTTTCATTGTTTTAACGGCTTTTTCATCGTCCGTAAATTCAATGCTGTCGCCGTTTAATTGTAACGGGAGGTTGTTAACATATTCCTCGCCGTTTTTGTCGAAAAGATTTATAAGATTTGTGATGATTGCGTTTCTTGCGTCATTATCGCTCTTGGCAGGGAAGTAAGCCGCATCAAGCACAATAGAATTGCCCTGCCTGTTTGAAACAAGGGAGTTACCGTTTCTGTCAACAATTTCGCCCCTTGCAGCTTCAATCGGCACGGTGTATGTTTTAACAGCATTGTTTTGCGCTTTGTAATATTCGGCATTCACTATTTGAATGTCATAAAGTGTGTAGCCGAAGCCGAGCACAAGTGCCGCAACAAGAATTATCGCAATTGCTGAGCGGGCAGAGAAAAATCTGCTTTTGTGCTTCACGGGTCGTCCCTCCTTTCAAAATATCAATTGTTGTTTTATTGCTTGTTTTCGCGTTTTTTTATTATTGCCTTGCAAATAATTTGCTTTCGGGTGCGTAAAGCCTCTTTTTAATGCTTTTTATTGCCGCATAAATAATCGGCGAAACAGCAATTGTGTAAATCGCACTCGGAATGTAAAAGGTGAAAAGCGAAAGCTCGGCACCTTTCACATTTTTGATTATTATAAACAGCAGCCAATAAAGAACGCAGTAAAGAAATATGAACAATGAGCTGAATATAAAGTTTGTTATGAATGTGTTGCGCAGAATATATGTGATAAACGCTGCGCCGAAAAAGCACATTATGCACATAAATATTGCGTTGAAGCCGAGGTGCACTGCTGAAGAAAGATCCCACAGCATGCCGCCGAAAAGGGCAATCAACGCCGCGGTTCGTTCGTCTTCTCCAATGCCTATCATCATGCAAACGGGCAGCAGCAAAAAGCATCTTGCGCCGCCTATTTCGATTGAAAGCCCGCTTGTGTTTTGAATCAAAGCCGCCAAGCACACCAAAATCACATAGCAAATTATTTTGCCCGTGCGTTGCCTGTAAGTTTGATCCATCACTGCCCCTCACTTTCGTAGTTAGTAAGTACAAGGCAGTTTGAAATATTGTTTACATCCACGCCGGGATTGATAAGCGCATATGAGGCTATGGAAGCGTCGTCGCTGTTTATTTCCTCAACCGTGCCTATAATGAGCCCCTCGGGAATTTTGCCGCTTATTCCGGCAGTAGCAATAATCGAGCCGTATGTAACCGAAGTGCCGGAATCAAGATTTGCCATTTTGCATTTGCCGTTTTTTGCAAGTGAAGCATCGCCGGTAACATATGAAATTTCGCCGGAAACGATTTCATATGCCGAAACGGAAAAATCCGGATCAAGTATTGTTTTAACAACGCTGTAGGTGGGGTAAGCTTTGTCGATTATGCCTACTATGTAGTTGCCGTAAAGCACTGCGTTGCCCTCTGCTATGCCGCTTGTTGTGCCCTTGTTTATCGTGTAAGAGCCAAAAATGTCTGCGGCGTCACGGCTGACTGCCTTTGCCTCCACAAATTTATAATCGGGGTTTTCTTCTTTAAGTTCAAGCGCGTCTTTGTAAAGCTTATTTTGCTTTTGCAGGTTTTCATAATCCGCAAGTTGGTCTTGCAAAGACCCCACTTCGCTTTCAAGCTCGTTTATTCGGTTTAAATATTCGGAATTGCCGGTTGCCTCACCGAAAACATAGGAAATGCCGTTCGATATTTTGGTTGCCACCCAGTTTGCCGGTGTGAAAACCGTGCCTATAATTCCGGATTGCGCCGTTTCGCCTCTGCCGTTTGCGGCGCATATCAGTGCGCCTATAAGCAGCAGCGCAATAATTGCGGCAATTGCTTTCAGCCGCCTGCTTTTAAAAAGCTCTTTCATTTTTATCTTGCCCTTCTCAGTTTGACCGATGTGCCGATTGCCACAACATCCATCGGGTTTTCGGGAACATGAACCGCAATTTTTGTTTCTTTTGAAATAAGATCGGGCAGCCCTCTTAAAAGAGCCGTGCCGCCGGTCAGGTAAATTCCACGGTCAATGATATCTGCCGCGAGTTCGGGCAGGGTAACTTCAAGTGTTTCTCTGATAGCCTCGATTATTTCGTTCACGGGTTCCGTGAGCACATCTCTGATTTCGCCGCTTGTGATTTCTATTGCGTTCGGCAAGCCGTCCGTTAAATTGCGACCTCTGACTTCCATTGCGCCCTCGCCGTCATATTCGGAAACAGAGCCGATTTTGATTTTTATATCCTCTGCCGTAACATCGCCTATCAGCAGATTGTGCGCCCTTTTCATGTGGCTGATTATGGCTTCGTTAAGAGCGTTGCCTGCTATTTTAACGCTTTTTCTTGCCGCAATTCCGCCGAGCGACATAACTGCAACATCGCATGTGCCGCCGCCGATATCAACCACCATTGAGCCTGCCGCTTCAAACACGGGTAACCCTGCACCCAGTGCGGCAGACATCGGCTCTTCTATAAGCTCAACCTCCTGAGCACCTGCGGCTCGTGCAGCGTCTTCAACCGCTCTGCGCTCAACCTCGGTTACGCCGCTCGGAACGGTGATAACCACTCTGGTTTTTGTGAACATGGAAGTTTTTGACGATCTGTAAATAAAATTATGCAGCATATCCGCCGTCATATCAAAGTCTGCTATAACGCCGTCCTGCAAAGGCTTTACGGCAATAATAGAGCCGGGTGTGCGGCCTATCATGGCTTTTGCTTCGTTGCCCGTTGCAAGTACGCGGCGTGATTTAACATCCACCGCCACAACGGATGGCTCTCTTAAAAGAATTCTGCCTTTTCTGTCGCAAATCAGCGTGTTTTCCGTGCCAAGGTCAATGCCGATATCTTTGGTAAGTATCATTTATAATTCTCTCACTTTCAAAACGAATGCCGCTGCATTCGGTACGGTAAATTTTAATTACAAATATTATATATTAAATAGGATTATATCACAATACCAAAATCTAAAATTCACAAAATTTTCAACAAATAATTCTCGCTTTTTGCAGAATGTTGAAAGTTATAAAAAACAAGCCGTAATTATGAATAAAAAGAATAATGCCGCCGCATTTTTTGCGACGGCATCCGTAAAATATTTGATTGCGACTGTCGGCATTTCGGCACATTTTACAACTCAACCGTAAAGGCGTAGCCCTCTTTTTCAATATCGTCAATCACCCTGCCCAAAATATTTGCGTTTGATTTTGAAACGGCGTGCAGCAGCATGATTTCGCCGTCGTGCACGGATGAAATTATGCGGTTGTAAGCCTCGGCTTCATCGGGCTGGTTATCCCTGTCCCAATCCGCATAGGCAAAGCTCCAAAACACACTGCGGTATCCCAAATCCGCGGCAAGTGCAATTGTTTGCTCGCTGAAAGCACCCTCGGGAAAGCGAAAATATTTCATTTCGTACTGAAACATCTGAGCCACATAATCGTGCATCATTGTAATTTCGTCCGATGCGGTTTCAAGGTCAATTTGCGTCATATTGTAATGACTGTAGCTGTGGTTTCCCACAATGTGCCCTTCGTTTATCATACGGCGCACAAGGGTTGGGTTGTCCTTAACATAATCATATGTGCAAAAGAAAATCGCCTTAACGTTTTTTTGGGCAAGCGTGTCCAAAATCTGCGCCGTGTAGCCGTTTTCATAACCCTCGTCAAATGTCAGGCAAATATTTTTGCTCTCCGGCAACAGCCATTGTGCGCTCAGCTCGCTGTATTTGTTTTGTAAATTTTCAGGGTCTGCCGGGCGTTTACGGTCGGTTATGTTTCCCGGTCCCCAGGTGATTGATTCGCTGCTGTAATCCTTTATGTCCAGGCGAATTCCGGAAGCCTCCAAGGTGGTTTCTGCTACATTTGTGCTGCTTTCGTCAGCTTTATCCGTTGTTGCCTGCGGCGTTTCGGCTTTCTGCACTGTGCATCCCGAAAAAACAAGGCAGGCAGCGGCGGCGCAGGCGATTGCGCGTATAACGATTTTTTCTTTTTTCATAAAAAAACTCCTCCCGCAATTATTTTTTGCGAAAGGAGAAATATTAAATGTGGAATTTTTTGAAATTTAATTTTGAAACGGCATTTTGCGGAAAATCATCGCTTTTCGATGTGTCCTTTGTGCAAAATTTATCAGTTTTTCTCTGCTTCCTGAACGCTTTTTTGCTTTAAATATGCGTTGATAAAGCCGTCGATATCACCGTCCATAACTGCGGTGATGTTGCCCATTTCATAGCTTGTTCTGTGGTCTTTAACCATTGTGTACGGCATAAAAACATAAGAGCGGATTTGACTGCCCCAGGCGATTTCTTTTTGATCGCCCTTAATATCTTCGATTTTTTCAAGGTTTTCGCGCTCTTTGATTTCAACCAGTTTTGATTTAAGCATTCTCATGGCAACCTCGCGGTTTTGGTGCTGCGATCTTTCGATTTGGCAGGAAACAACAATGCCTGTGGGAATATGAGTAAGGCGAACTGCGGAAGATGTTTTGTTTACCTTTTGACCGCCTGCGCCGGATGCTCTGTAAACATCCATTTTGATGTCCTCATCGCGAATGTCAACATTAACATCGTCATCGATTTCCGGCATAACTTCAACGGATGCAAAAGATGTGTGCCTTCTTCCTGAGGAGTCAAACGGGGAAACGCGCACAAGGCGGTGAATACCCATTTCGCCCTTTAAATAACCGTATGCGTTTTCGCCCTCAATTAAAATCGTTGCGCTTTTTAAGCCTGCCACATCGCCGTCAAGGTAATCAAGGGTGGAAACCTTGTAGCCGTGGCGTTCGCCCCAGCGGTTGTACATTCTGAAAAGCATTTCAGCCCAGTCCATGGCTTCCGTGCCGCCTGCGCCGGCATGAAATGTAAGCAAAGCGTTTTTGCCGTCGTATTCGCCGCTGAGCAGGGTGGAAAGCGTAAGCGTTTCAATTTTGTTTTCAATTGAATCAACTGATTTTGTGCAGTCCTCAAGCATGCTTTCGTCGTTCTCTTCGTCTGCAAGCTCAATCATCATAAGTGCGTCGTCATAATCGTTTTTAAGCGAATTGTAGCTTTCAACCTTTGCTTTCAGTGCACCTGCTTTTTTTAGCACCTTTTGGCTGTTTTCGGTGTCGTCCCAAAATCCGGGAGCGGCGGCTTGCGCGTCAAGCTCTGCAATTTCTTTTTCAATGTGGTTTATCGCAAGTGCCTCTTTCAAATTTTCAATTGGCTTTTCGGATTCAAGCAGCCTAAGCCTTAAATCTTCAAATTCTATCATAATCTCGCTGCCTTTCTGCCCCGTGGGGCAATGAATTATAATAATGTTACTGTATCTCTTAAAATTGTATATGCTATTATATACAAATTCACACCTCATTTCAAGGTGTTATCGTTAAAAATATATTTACTTATTTTTAACTAATATGTTGATTTTGTATGTTAGATTAAGTTATAATTAAATGACGAATTATAAGCTTAAATCAAAATTAAGCCGTTTTCAGGTAAATTTTAATATGATAAACAGGAGCAAATTATATGTCTTTGTATGATAATCAAAAATGCCCCGTCTGCGGTGTGCTTTTTAAAGAGGGCGATGATGTTGTAACATGCCCCTCCTGCGGCACTCCTCATCACAGAGAATGCTATGAAAAGCACGGTCGCTGCGCAAACGAAAGCCTCCATATTAAAGGCTTTGTTTATAACAGGCATGAAAAAGAGGAAAAGTCGGAGCCGACTCAGCCCGAAAGCAGGCATCAAAGGAATCCGTTTGACCCGCTGAATAAAAATCAGCAGCCGGGCGCAGAACAGCAAAATGCAAATAATCACACGCAGCAAGGCTCGCCGTTTATTGCCTTTCAGGCTCCCGGCACGGCAGGCAATATCCCGAGTGGATATATCGTTAACAAAAACGAAAAGATAGACGGCGTTTCCGTTGCCGACGAAATTTCGACAATCGGTCCGAATTTCATGAAATTTATAGAAAAATTCCGCCGCGGCAAAAAGGTTAATTGGAATTGGTCGGCTTTTATCTTCGGTCCTTATTATCTTTTTTTCCGAAAAATGTACAAGCCGGGAATTTTGTTTATTGCAATTGAATTTATCGCAAGGCTTGTTGTAAGCGTTGTTTATCAAAATCGGCTGACAACGTTTTTAAACGGTGCGTCGCAGATTATGGGAAATTCTTCCGCAATCACGGCGGAGCAATCCCAAAAAATTGCCGAGCTCACGCAGTCAACGGGCATAACGGTGCCGACTTTAATAGTTTTCTTTGCAATTATTGCCGTTCATGTAATAATCGCCATGATTTCAGATAATCTTTACCGTAAAAGAGTTGCTGAAATTGTTAAGGGTGTAGATGAAAAGCTTGCCTCCGGCGCGGATATTACAATGAATCCGCTTATGAATGCCGGCAGTGATTTGCCGCAATCCGAAATGAGGCGCCTTTTTCTTGCAAGCAAAGGCGGAGTCAGCTTTTTTGCTCCGTGCATTGCCTATTTTGCAATCGGCATTTTGCAAAGCCTTATGAATTTCTTTTAAATTTCAAATCGCATATTTTTGCCGAATTTCGGCACTGATAAAAATTAAAATCTGATATTATCAAGGAGGATAATGTTTTGAAAGTAAGAAAAGCCATAATCCCGGCGGCAGGTCTCGGCACAAGGGTGCTGCCTGCGTCAAAAGCCGTTCCGAAGGAAATGCTCAATATTGTTGATAAGCCTGCAATTCAGTATATTGTTGAGGAGGCTTTCGATTCCGGAATTGAGGAAATCCTTATCATTACAAACAGAAATAAGGGCGCGATTGAGGATCATTTTGACCATAATTTCGAGCTTGAAGCAAAGCTTGCGGCAAATGAAAGCAAAAAGGATATTTATGAAGATGTGCTTGCATGTTCCAATTTCGGCAACATCTATTTTCTGCGCCAAAAGGAAACAAAGGGTCTCGGTCACGCGGTGCTTTGTGCCAAAAACTTTGTCGGCAACGAACCGTTTGCGGTGCTTTACGGCGATGACGTTATTCTTTCAAAAACTGAACCCTGCACCAAGCAGCTTTGCAACGCTTACGAGAAATACGGCAAGGGCGTAGTGGGCGTTAAGGAGGTGCCGGGAATGGCAATCACAAGGTATTGCTCACTTAAAACAGAGCATCTTGAGGATAATTGCTACACCTGCACCGATATGATAGAAAAGCCGAAACCCGAACAGATTATGGGCAATTTTTCAATTCTCGGCAGAGTTGTGTTACCGCCTGAAATTTTCGGAATTCTTGAAAAAACTCCGCTTGGCACGGGTAATGAACTTCAGCTTACGGACGCTATGAAAACCCTCGCTCAAACTAAGGGCGTTGTTGCGGTTGAATATGAGGGCGTTCGTTATGATATGGGCAATAAATTCGGAATTTTGGAGGCAAATATCGAGGTCGGTCTTCGCCATCCGGACACTAAAGACGAACTTAAAGCCTATATTAAAAAAATCGCGTCGCAGCTTGATTAAGTTCTTCGCGGTTATTGATAAGAGGGAAAATTTTGAATAATTTTAATAATCCAAACAATTACAATTATAACGCTTATAACAATAATTATGGCGGCTATAATGCGCCTAATTATTACAATCCGAACAATTCCGGCGGATTTTATCCGAATAACGGTTTCGACCCAAACGGCGGTAGGGAACTTTATTACAAGCAGCAGGCAAAAGCGCAACGCAAACAAATTCGCTCGCTCGGCAATATTATCGGCTGCTGTATATTTATTTATATAGGCGTTCAAGTTATTGCAAGCTATATACTTGCCGCAAATTCGGCGCTTTATCAAAAATACGAAACATCTTCTGTTTTTCAGGATTGTTTCGGCACGATACTTATTGAATTTTTTGCTCTTTCAATTCCTTTCGGATTGGCGGCGTTGATAAATAAAAAGAAATATTATTCTGCGCTTGTGCCGGCAAAGCAAATGCCGGCTTCCGATTTGTGCCTTTGGGTCGGCGCAGGAATGGCATGCTGCATTTGCGCAAATTATGTAGTCAGCATTCTTTCTGCTCTTGCACAGGCAATGGGGTATGAATTCACTCAGCCCGATTCGGCGGATATTTCAAGCGCTTTCGGTTGCTTGGTTGCGATTATTGCCACGGCGATTGTGCCTGCTATATGCGAAGAATTTGCCTTGCGCTGCTGTGCTCTCGGTCTTCTTAAAAAATACGGCAAAGCGTTTGGTGTTGTTGCCGTTGCAATCGTTTTCGGTCTTATTCACGGCAATATAATTCAGTTTATTTTTGCCACTATCGGTGGTCTCATTTTCGGCTATGTTACCGTTCGCACGGATTCGGTTGTGCCGGCAATGCTTATTCATGGATTGAATAACGGAATGAGCGTTTTTTGCAGTATTTTGAAATATGCAGTCGGCGAAAATGCTTCGAATGCCGCACTTTATGCACTCTTCGGCTTTTGGTTTGTTGCCGGCGTCATTTGCATTGTTGTTCTTGCCGTAAAAAAGAAGCTTATTTTTAAACTTGATTCTAATGACAATACACCTTATGCAAACAGTACCATGCAAAAACTCGGCGCGTTTTTCTCCTCTCCCGTGCTCATCCTTTCGGCACTTTACTTTGTTGCAAATGTTGTTTTGAGCATTAAAAAGGCGTAAAATGCAGGGCTTTATGAGGCGTGCCGCGGAGCTTGCGGCAATTAGCGCAGCAGAGGGAGAAGTACCCGTGGGCGCCGTTGTGGTTAAAAACGGAATAATAGTCGGCGAGGGTCGAAATCGGCGCGAACTCAGCAAAAATGCGCTCAGCCACGCGGAAATAGAGGCAATAAACAATGCCTGCCGTGCCCTCGGAGGTTGGCGGCTTTGGCAATGCGAAATGTTTGTAACTCTTGAGCCGTGCCCCATGTGCGCCGGCGCAATAATAAATTCACGCATTAAAAAGGTTACCTTCGGGGCGTACGATAATAAAGCAGGCTCGTTTGGCTCGGTAATAAATTTTAACGATTTGCCTTATAACCACAAGCCGGAAATAATAGGCGGTGAATATGAAAGCGAATGCGCAAAAATGCTTTCTGATTTTTTTGCCGAGCTTCGTGAAAAACGCAAAAGTACTGTTAAAAATTCGTTTTAAAGGTAAAAAAGATGGCAAAAAGCAGAATCGCACATTTGGATAAAATCAAAGGAATTTCAATATTGCTTGTGGTGTTTTGCCATTCCGTTATGCTTTCGCCGAGCGGTGTTCTCGGCAATATTGTTATGTGCATTGCGTGGGGCGCGGTGCCGTGCTTTTTCATGGTCACGGGCGCTCTTTTGAACAATGCGAAAAAATTTGATTGGAAAAAGTATTTTATCCGCTTTTTCAAAGCTTATGCCGTGCTGGCTGTGTGGAAAATAATTTATTTGCTTGCAGCATGCGCTTATTCAAAGGTTGATATTTCGCTTTCAAAGCTTTTTGAATATGTTTTTCTGTTTGGTAATTTGGACGGAGTTAAAACGGGTGCCATGTGGTTTATGACGGCATATTTGTTGGTGCTTTTGTTTTATCCGCTCACTTGGCATCTGATGCACGGCGGCAAAAGTGCAAAGGCTGCTTTGCTGCTTGCAGGCGCATTTGCGCTTTTCGGCGGAATTTTGCTCAATTCGCTGAATTTATGCTCAGAATTGCTCACTGATTTATTCGGCAGAAAATTTCCCGATTTCTCAAATGCTGAAAGCGTTTTACCGCTCGGAAATTATAAAAATATGCTCTTTTATTTCATTGCAGGCGGTTTTGTGATGAATAAAAAAGATAAAATAGAAAGCTTTTTTTCCGAAAAGGGCTTTAGGCGAATTTATCCTGCAGCCTTGTTTGTTATCGGCACGCTGGGCTTGCTGCTTATAAAAAAACATTATGACGGCACATTTGAATGGGCAGGCATTTATGTTAAAAACGGCTACGGTCGGCTCTCAACCGCGCTCGTGGCATTCGGAATTTATTTTGGCGCGGCACTTTATCTGAAAAAGTTTAAAATGCCGGTTGTTTCGCTGCTCGGTCGCTCCACTCTCGGTATATATTATTTGCATTATGTGCTGCTTTCGGCAGTTTCGTATTTTGAAATCGTGCCCGAGCAGTATTATTCGCTGCTTACGA
Source organism: Clostridium sp. AF37-5 (assembly GCA_963625835.1). Classification (GTDB taxonomy): domain Bacteria; phylum Bacillota; class Clostridia; order Oscillospirales; family Acutalibacteraceae; genus Eubacterium_R. The sequence goes on from CAVFVA010000003.1 coordinate 116,026, forward strand.
ATACTGTTAAAACGGCGGCGGTAACGGCAATTTGTCTTTGTGTTTCGCTCGTGCTGAAAAAAATACCGGTTTTAAAGAATCTTGTTCAATAACAAAAGGCGGTGCTTTTATGGAATATAGAAGGCTTGAAAACACAATCATAGCCCGGCTTGATAAGGGCGAGGAAATTCTCGGGCAGCTCGAAAAAATCTCAAGGGCAGAGGATATAAAGCTTGCAAGCGTTTCGGCACTCGGCGCAATCAACGATTTCACCGTCGGCGTGTTTAACACCGATGAGAAAAAATATTATTCAAACAGCTTTTCGGGTGCTTTTGAAATTGTTTCGCTCACGGGAACGGTCAGTACCATGAACGGTGAATATTATGCCCATCTGCATATGAGTGCAGGGGATGATAAGGGCGCGGTTTTTGGCGGTCATTTAAACAGGGCGGTAATAAGTGCCACATGCGAAATGGTTATCACTGTAATAAACGGCACCGTGGATCGCAGCTTCAGCGATTCAATCGGGCTTAATCTTTTTGATTTTGATAAGTGATTGCAGGCGGAAAGATTGTTATGGAATTTAAGTATGATACTCAATTGCTCATTGAAGGGCACAACCTTGATGAAGATGCAATAAACGATTATTTCGAGAAAAATTTTAAAGGCGATTGCCTGCTCGCGGTGGGCGATGAGGACTTGATAAAAATACATTTTCACACCGATGAGCCTTGGAAAGTGCTTGAATATTGCGCCGGTATCGGTGAGATTTTTGATGTTGTTGTGGAGGATATGGACAGGCAATCACGCGGATTAAAGGGTTGATTTTATTCGCTTTTTCGCGCGAATTTCAAATCGATAATTATGTAAATAATGCAGATATTATTTTACATGCCGTTTTTTGTTAAATATAAAATGCATATATGTATTTGAGTGCTGCAAAAAGTAACTGCGCCGGCTGTTGTCGGCGCAGTTTTTTTTTGCGCCTGCTTTCGGCAGGCACCTGAATTGCCGTTTAGCAATCATCAATTAAATCTTATTTCATGGATTCTTCGTAAGCCTTGATCATTTTCTTACTATTATTACCTGCACGGCTCGTAAGATTTTGAAGGGTTTTGGTGATAGTTGTTCCGGCTTTCAGATGTATTTCAAAGCGTGTTATTTCCTCATCGGGATAAACCGTAATGTCGCTTATATATCGGTCAATAAACGCTCTGTCGATTT
>CAVFVA010000004.1:0-100695 GCA_963625835.1 Clostridium sp. AF37-5
GAAATCAAATCATATATCGACAGCATAGGCGGTAAAAACGGCGTGCTTGTTTGCTCGCACAGCTTTTCAAAAAACGGCGTTGCCGATGAGTTTGTGAAAATGAGTGAAGGCACACTGAAAGCTGTTTTTGCCGATATTCGCCCAAATCCGACAACCGACAATGTTAATAACTGCGTTAAGGTTATGCGCGAAATCGGTGCTGATTTTGCCGTTGCGCTCGGCGGCGGCTCACCTATGGACTGTTGCAAAGCGGCGTGCGCAATCGCAAAGGGCGACGATGTAATCGAGTCCTACCACAGCGGTGGGAAGCCGATTAATGCATCGGAGGCAATCCCGATGATTGCTGTCACAACAACATCGGGCACGGCAAGCGAGGTTACAAACATTTCGGTTTTGACGGATTTAAAACAAAATTTAAAAAATCCGATGAACGACCCGGCAATGTACCCAAAAATCGCCGTTATTGACCCTGAGCTGACCCTTACTGTTCCGCCGCAGGTGACTGCCGCAACGGGACTTGATGTTTTGTCGCACGCGGTTGAAAGCTATTGGTCAACGCTCAACCAGCCTGTTTGCTCCGCTTGCTCGGTTTATGCCGCAAGGCTTGTGTTTGAGTGGCTTGAAAAGGCATATAACAACCCGAGTGATCTTGAGGCGCGTGCAAGAATGGCAGAAGCGTCGATAGTTGCCGGCGTTGCATTTTCACATCCGAGGACAACGGGCTCGCACGCATGCTCATTCCCGCTGACAAACATTTACGGCGTGCCGCACGGCGAGGCGTGTGCATTTACTCTTGATTATTTTATAAAATTCAATGCCGACAATGCAGACAGCGACGGCAGAATAACCGCCCTCGCAAAAGACTGCGGATTTGAATCGCCGTACGCAATGGCAGACGAAATAACAGCAATGAAAAAGCGAATGGAAATGAGAACGAAATTATCCGAAATCGGATGCACAACCGATGAGCAAATCAAAGAACTGACGAAAAAGAGCATGTCGATGCTTATGAAGCGCAATCCAATTGAACTGACAGAATCCGATATTTATGAAATGTATAGCAAATTAAAATAAAAAGAAGAAATATTAAACCCACCGCAAGTTGCATTGCGGTGGGTTTAATTTTGCACTGTATGGCAGCGGTTGTTGATTAGAATATCTTATTTTTTATATCTTTTCTTTTTGCTTGCAAGTGTTGTCAATGTAACTGTGCCGCCGCTTGCAAGGAGAAGTGCAAACCATAAAGCAAGGTCGCTTGTGTTGCCTGTTTGCGGAGATTTTTTATCGCTGTTTTTGGTTGAGTCTGTCGTTTCGGCTTTGTTGCTCGGTGTCGTAGTGGTTTCGGAATTTTTTCCTTCTTCCGCCTTTTTGTTCACGGTGAATTTTGCCGTAGCCGTTCCGCTTTCGGAAACGATACCCAGTGTATGTTCACCGACCGAAAGAGTAGCAATATAGTCCGCACTCAGCGTAACAACGGTGCTGCCGGATTTTACTGTGTAGTTGCTTTCGTCCACTGTTTTGCCGTCCACCTCAACACGGAGAAAATCGTCAAATGCGGCGTCCGAGGTAAAGGACAGTGTCTTCTTTTCGCCCTCGGTTACGGTCGCTCCGTCACCGGCAATAATTTTCGGTGCGAGCTTTGAAATCACGGTGTCCGCCAACTTGATTTCATTTGCGGCATTTTCATCGCTGAAACACTTATCGCAAACATCGCAGTTCCAGTATTCTGTATTGCCTACCTCCGCAGCAGTTGCCACTTTTGCGGCAATGTGCGTTAATTCGTGCGGTCCAAGATCACCGTAACTGTTGCCGCAAATATCGCATACGGCCTGCTTGGTACAATCTGCTGTTCCGCCGGTATGTTCACATCCGTAGCCACATTCGGTGCATACGCCGTTTTCCCATGTATGGGCTGCAGTTTGCACGGTTACGATACCGCAGCAGGTATATTTTCCGGTGTGCTCTGTTTCCGTCTGCACCCACATCTCCGTTCCGGTGTGGCGGCTGGAATCTGTACTGCCGTAGCTATGACCGCAAACCTGGCAAATCGCCGTATTCAGGCAGTCTGCCTCGCCGCCGCTGCAGGCACCGGTATCCGTAGCACCGCAACCGGTAACGGTACAGGTTCTGGTATGGTCTGTTCCATCACAACTCCACGCACCCCAGGTATGCCCGTCGTTAACCGTAACGGTCAGGCCGTACGCATTCCCCGATGTATCCTCTGCTAAAATGGTTTGCGCACCCTTTGCAGGCTGAACTACAAAACTGCCGTTTTTGTCCAGGGTAACCGTTTTTCCGTCTAAGGTTACAGAGGCCAAATGGCGATCGCTAACCGTAACCGTTTGTGCTTCACAATAGGTTAAACCGTTAAGGACGCCCTCAATTAGCGGCGAAACCGTGTCCTCTGCCGTAACCAAAACCGTTTCGGTTACAGATTCATAGTTCTTGGTATCCGTAGGCGTAAAGGTCACCGCATATTCGTTTGTTCCCAATTGGGCAACTGTATTTGGTTTCGCCCATGCAAAGCTGCCGGGAACATTTGCCGTTCCCCCGGTCAAGGCAGAACCGGAAAGGCTGTCGCCCTCAGAAATATCCTGTGCCGTGGGCCACTGGGTGATCGTAGGCATCGCTTTTAATACATTTACGGCCACAGAACGGGTGATTTTTCCATTGGCATAATCCGTAACGCCGGTCAGATCATAATTGCTTTCATTATCAATGGCAAAGTAGGCTTCATAACTACCGCCCACCTCCGGCGTGATGGAAGGATCCACCCAGCTCCAGCCCTCAGTCAGTTCTACATCCGCCAGGGTTTCCCCATAAGTAATTTCGTTAAAGGTCTGCAGTTCCGGAATATCCGCTTTGGTTGCACGCTTCACATTCACAGAAACCTGCAGCTTTACAATATTGTAATTGGTGGTATCCTTTGGTGTAAAAATAACATCAACCAGCTGATTGTCACCAACGGCGCAAACCTTGTCCGGTTCTGCCCATGAAAATGTACCTTCAACCTTGTCATAACCGACCACTTGACCGTTCAAATACTTCAAATTCATGACGCTGCCGCCTTTTAAGGCAACCTGCTTCAGGCTTTTTCCGTAAGAAATGTCCTGCACACTGGGTGCCGTTACACTGTTCGGTGTCGCCTTTTCTATAACAACAGTGACCGGGATAATTTTTTGGGATTGATAATTTCCGTCCGTACCCGCTATACTCAGCACAAGCTCATCATAATGGGTGCCTGCGGAAAGTCCGCTCTTGATTCCGAAGTAAAATCCGCGCTTGTCATATGTGCCGAGGGAGGCACTATAAACCAAATCCGAACTTGCACTGTCAAAAATTCCCTGCACATCAATAACATCCGAGTCATTATCAACAGAAACCGTAATCGGTGCGTCGTAATTCCAAATCAGTGTGGATTGATCGCCATCCCTTTTCTGATAGCCGTAAGGAAGCGTAAGAGAAACGGCGGTCACGGATTGCTTATTATCCGATCTGCGAATATCAACGGAATAGGTATTCCAGTTGGATACCAAAGTTATATCGGAAGTTACCGTGTCGTTCACGGTCCAAAGATTTCCGTCCGGCTTTTTCCAACCGCCAAAATACTTATCCCCCTGATTCTCAACGATCGGTTGGTTGGGAATGTGCATACCGCGAATCAATTGAATCGTTGCCGGTGCTTCTGTTGTTACAAAGCTTGGATGGGAATATTGCACTTTGAAAATATTCCCTTTTCCGGTAGCAACAATCACCGCCTGTTTTTGATAATCCTCATCCGTAATCCGGTCAAGAATCTTTTCTGCACCGATATTTCCGGCTGCGGCAATTACCTCTCCGACAGTAGGCTTATATTCATATGCACTCACTTTGCCCACTGCTTTTACATAGCCGCTTTCAATCTGAACAGAGCCGTTTCCGCTGAATCCGTAGTTAGAACCGCATACATCAATCTGTGCACTGCCGCTTACTTTCATGCTGCTGTTATCACCGCTCACATGGATTTGACTGCTGCCGCCGTTTTCCTGATCGTGAATCACGCTGCCACCGGTCATATTAAAATCAATATTCGCTGAGCCGTAAAGCATACTGATTTCATTCCCGCTTCCGGTGGCTGTATTGTTTTTAACGGTACCGCCGCTCATGGTAAAGGTGCCGCCCCAAAGACCGACGCCACCGCCGGTAGACGCCTTATTTCCGGTAATCAGACCATCACTCATGGTAAATGTGCTGCCTGTGGCCACATAAACACCGCCGCCGCGGCTTTCTGAAGAAACAGCGGTGCAATTTTGAATGGTGCCACCGTCCATAACAAATGTGCCTGCGTTATATACGCCGCCACCTTCATTGTGTTTACTGCCGGAGGTGCGTTCTGCCACGCAGTTATCAATCAATGCGCCCTTGTGCATTTCGAATGTTGCACCGGAACCGATATAAACACCGCCACCGTAGTAGCAGCCGGAACGGCAGTTTTCAATGGTACCGCCCTGCATAATAAACCTTTTGCCTTTATAAATATAAACGCCGCCGCCATCTTTTGTGGCGGTGTTACCGCTGATGTTGCCGGCTTTCATGGTGAACTTTTTGCCGGCGAAATACACGCCGCCGCCGTAGTTGGCAATGTTGCCGCTGATACTGCCGCCGTCCATAATGGAACTGATAGATCCGGCGTAATACACACCGCCACCATATTTTGTGGCGGTGTTGCCCGTTATGCTGCCGCCTTTCATGTCGAAACCAACGGAAGATTTGGAATACACGCCGCCGCCATAGTCGGCACTGTTTTCCGTTATGCTTCCGCCGTACATGTAGCCGCTGCCGTATGAGTCTATGTACACGCCGCCGCCGTAGTTGGCTGCGTTGCCGCTGATCGTGCCGTTCCAGATGAAGAGGTTTTTGTTGCTTTCGATACCACGGCCACTTTCGCCGGTCTTATGGGTAATTTTGCCGCTTGTGCCGCAGTCAGTAATAGTAAGACTCGCACCATTGGCCTTGATGACCGATGCACCGTCTGCACCGGTGATGGTCTTGCCGCCCAGACAGAGATAGACATCGTAAGTGCAAATCCAAGTGTCACTTAGGGTCACGTCGTTTTTTAGATAGTAATTGCCCTTCGCAGTGATTTCGCTGAGGGCTGAAATGCCCGTCCATTCACGAGCATTGCCGTGAGTGGTGCTGGTGCAGGATGTATTGCCGCAGACACAGTGGGTATGGGATTCCTCTGCAAAGGAAATTGTGGGCATAAGGCACGGCACCATAGCCAGCACAAGGAATATACTCAATAATTTCTTTTTCATCTTCTTTCCTCCGTTTCGCTATCGGTGGACAGCTTAAAATCAAATTTCATTTCCAGCAATGTAAACAGCTTGTGCATCACATCCGTTGCCATTGCCGTTATATCCATCCCTGCCACAAAGGCAAGCACCTTCTCCTGTTCCGCCTCCGGCACTTTGTATACACGCATTGCCGCAGTTAAAAAGCGGTTGATTTTATGGCCAAGCGGAAAATGAATGTCGCATTTCCGAGCCATATAATTTCGCATCAAACCCGACGTGCCGATTTCCATTTCGTAAAAATCGCTGTCGGTATAATCGGGAAAGCTTGCGCCGAAAATCTTTTTCAGCTCCGCCGTGGTGTGCAGATAGATAAATTCCGCTGTATCCGGCTGCGTATATGCCTCAATATAGATTTCCCGCAAATTTTCGTTCAGCTCGGTTAATGTAAGCTGAATTGCCGTTTCCACGGCATAAACGTAAAGCGGCGGTAAGTTATTGCTTGCAATGTTTTTTGCAACGCCGAACTGACCGTCGAACATCGTTCCTGCCAGTTCTGTCAAAACAGCGTCCTTGGTTGGAAACAGGTTTTGAAAGCTGCTTCTTGTTACCCCGGCTTCCTTTGTTATTTGTGTAACGGTGGTGCTTTTATAGCCCTGTTCCAAAAACAGGCGAACACACACTGTAAGAATTTTCTTTTTTGTTTCAATTCCGTCTTTTCTCATAATAAGCAGTCCTTGTTAAGTAATTGGTATGTGTACCAATTACATTATATACGACAATGAACAAAAAATCAATTGTGTTTTGAAATAAATAATTCAACACCCGTTTTATTTGTTGCTCATTTAATAAATATATGTATATGCGCCGAATATTAATCCGATTGATTTTTATTGACAAGCGGCATCGATAGTTGTATACTTACATTAAGTTAATTAACAGCGTTAATTAACTGAGAGGGGTAATGAAAATGCTATCGTTTAATATAGAGGGAAACACACTGTCTATAGCTTTGCACGGCAGCGAAATATATAAAATCGCCGTGGGGCAAAAACTGCTTTGTGTTGGTCGCGGCAGCAGCGATTATAAAATGAGCCACGGCAGCTTTAAAATTAAGGAAAAGCTTTTGTCGCAAGCAGATTTGGTTGTTAAAAGTGTTGCCTTTTCTGGCAGCGTTGCTCAAATTGGGCTGAGTGAGGGAATGTGCAAAATCGAAATAATCGGCGAAAACAAGCTTTATTTCACATTTGATATTCCGGGCGATTACAACCGAATGAGCTTTGAATTGCCTGCGGTTGCCGATGAATATGTTTACGGCTGCGGCGAAAATTTTTCGGAATTTAATTTGCGCGGAAAATGCGCCCGCGTTTGGGTGGCAGAGCACATCAATGCGCTTCAAATCGCAAAAAAACTTGCAAAGCAGGTTGTGGGCATAAAAAACACAACGAAAAAGCAAAGATTTTCAAATTATGAAACCTATTATGCGCAACCCACATTTTTAAGCTCGCGAAAATATTTTTTCCACAGCTTAACAACGGCTCAAAGCGAGTTTAATTTCAAAAATCAAAACTGCCACAAAATTAAAATATGGGAAATCGCGCCGCTTTATATCGGTTTCGGCGATGATTTCGAGCAAGTGCTTTCAAATCTTTCCGGCGTTGTGGGCAGGCAGCCGCAATTGCCGCAATGGGTTTACGGCGGCTATATTCTCGGTATCCAGGGCGGCACGGAAATTATGATGAACAAGGTTAATGCCGCACTGAACAGCGGCGTTGCCGTTAACGGCGTTTGGATTCAGGATTGGGAGGGCAGGCGCGTCACCGCTGCCGGTAAGCAGCTTTATTGGAATTGGCAATGGGATAAAGAACTTTATCCCGGGCTTGACGAAAAAATAAAAGAACTTAATCAACGCGGAATAAAAGTTTTGGGCTATATAAACCCGTTTTTGGCAGTCGAAAAGCCGCTCTATAAGCAGGCAAGTGAAAAGGGCTATTGCGTGAAGGATAAGGACGGTAAAGATTATTATGTTACGATAACCACTTTCCCTGCGGCGATGATAGATTTAACAAATCCCGAAGCCTGCCGCTGGATAAAAAGCATCATCAAAGAAAATATGATTGATTTAGGCTTTTCGGGCTGGATGGCGGATTTCGGCGAATATCTGCCCACGGATTGCGTACTCCACAGCGGTGAGGATGCCGAAATTGTGCACAACACATGGCCTGCACGCTGGGCAAAAATAAACCGCGAGGCGGTTGAAGAAGCAGGCAAATCGGGCGAAATAATGTTTTTCACAAGAGCCGGTTTTTCGGGCACTCCGAGCGCGTCAACCATGATGTGGAACGGCGATAATCACACTGATTTTTCAATCGATTTCGGCTTGCCCTCGGTAATTCCGGCAATGCTAAGCCTTACCTGCTGCGGATTTGGGCTTTCCCACAGCGACATCGGCGGCTACACTTCGTTTTTCAATCTTAAGCGAAGCGAGGAACTTTATATGCGCTGGTGCGAAATGAATGCGTTTTCGCCGCTTATGCGCAGTCACGAAGGGCTTAATCCCGATCTTAATGTGCAGTTTGATGCCAATGAAAGAACCTTGAGCCAAAGCGCGGCAATGTCGCAAATCCACGCAAGGCTTAAGCCTTATCTTGAAGAAGCCGTTAAAAAGAACAGCGAAACAGGCGTGGGTGTGGTAAGACCGTTGTTTTTCTATTATAATGAGCCGCAGGCGTTTTCGCAGTGCTATGAATATTTGCTCGGGCGCGATATTCTTGTGGCACCTGTTTTGAAAGCGGGCGCAACAAGCCAAAGGGTTTATTTGCCAAACGACGAATGGATTCATTTGTGGAGCAAAAAGGAATATTCCGGCGGAGAGTATGATATTGCCGCTCCGATAGGCGAGCCGCCGGTATTTATGAGAAAAAGAGCACAATCCGTGCTTGATATATTAAACGCTGAATAATAGGAGGAATAATTATGAAATATTTTTTAGACAGCGCAAAAATTGACGAAATTAAGGAGGCTTACAACACCTTTGGTATTGACGGTGTTACCACCAATCCGAATCACATTATGAATTCGGGCAAGCCGTTTTTCACGGTTATCGGTGAGCTTGCCGATTTCGTTAAGGAAAACAATATCGAGGGTTGGGATAAATTCCCGATTTCCGTTGAAATCAATCCTCACCTTGACGATGCAGCCGAAATGGTTGCAATGGGCGAAAAAATTGCTGCAATGTGCCCGAATTTCTGCATCAAAATTCCGTGCACTCAGGCAGGCATCGCAGCGGCAAGGCAGCTTGAAAAGAAAGGTGTAAGAACAAATTTAACTCTTGTTTTCTCCGCTTCACAGGCTCTTATTGCGGCTAAAAACAGTTCGCTTTTTGTTTCCCCGTTTATTGGCTGGAAGGAAAACAGCGGCGAGGATTGCAGGCAGTATATTCAGGATATTGTTACTATTTATAAAAACTACGGCTTTTACGGCAAAACACAAATCATCTGCGCGGCTGTAAGAACAGGCAAGCAGTTTGTTGATTGTGCCGTTGCCGGTGCGGATATCGTTACCGCCGGTTTGCAGGTTTATAAGGACAGTTTCTATCATCCTTTCACCGATTACGGCTTGGAAAAATTCCAAAGTGCATGGGATAAAACAATCACGGAATAATGATTTTGAATTTTCGGAAAGGCTGTGAAAATATGAAAATAGGATTTATAGGCTTGGGAATTATGGGCGAATCGATGTGTGAAAATATCGTTAAAAAGCACAACGATTCCGTTTATTGCTCCGATCTTAATAAAGAACAGGTTAAAAAGCTTGAAAATGCCGGTGCAATCGGCTGCGCGGATAATATAGAGGTTGCAAAAAATGCGGATGTTATTATCACCATGGTGCCGAAGTCCGAGCATGTTAAGGCGGTTTACACAGAGCTTTTGCCTTATATTGACGCAAGCAAAATCTGCATTGATATGAGCACGATAGATCCGTCTGTGTCCGTTGAGGTTTCAAAAATAATTAAGGCAAAGGGCGCGCAGTTTGCAGATGCACCGGTCGTTAAGTCAAAGCCTGCTGCAATTGCCGGCGAACTCGGCATACTTGTTGGGTGCGACGAGGAACTTTATGATATTATCAAGCCCATTCTTCTTTATATGGGCTGCAATGTTATTCGCATGGGTGAAAACGGCAAGGGGCTTGTTATGAAAATCTGCCACAACACCCTTTGCGCAGAAATTCAAAACGGCGTAAACGAAACGCTTATTCTTGCCAAAAAAATGGGAATTTCACCCGAGGATTATCACACTGCCGTTTCATACGGCGGTGCACAGTGCTTTTATCTTGACGCACAGTGGCAAAATATCCGCGATGAAAATTGGACAACCGCCTTTTCGCTTGAAAACGAGCACAAAGATTTGGGCATTTGCCAAAGGCTGGCAGAGCAGGAGCAGGTTAATATGCCTGCCATGAATTACGTTAAATCCGTTTACGATAAGGGTATGGAAGCCGGAATCGGCAAAGAGGATTGGCGTGCAACCTTTAAAATTGTAAGAGGGGATTATGATGATTGATCGCCTGCGCAGTGTTAACGATGTAAAGATTTATTCGGTTTTTGACGATGAATTTAAGCCGTACGGCAATATTGTTGAGGGTTTTGATTTTTCATCGGCGATTGAGTATATGAAAAAAAACACCGATATACCCGAAAACGGCAATATTTATGTTGCAAGCGACGCAGAACTTGAAAAATTTGATGTTTTTAACGAACTTCAAAACACGCTTTACGGGGAAATGCCGATTCAAGCCGGCTTTTGCAACGGTAAAAACACAACCTATAACGGTTTTGAATACCATAAAGGCTCGGAAATAAATGTTGCGGTTACGGATTTCATGCTTGTGCTCGGTCACATTTGGCAAATAAGCGAAAATAAATTTTATGTGGGCAACGAAAAGGTGTTTTATGTTCCGAAGGGCACGGCGATTGAAATGTATCAAACAACGCTGCACCTTTCGCCTTGCCGCTGCAGCGACGGCGGTTTTAAAGGTATCGTCGTTTTGCCGCGCGGCACGAACACTCCGCTTGAGCATAAATTAAATTATGCCGAGGGCGAGGGCAGGCTCCTTTTGCAAAAAAACAAATGGGTGATTGCTCATGAGGACAGGGAACCGCTTATAAAGCAGGGCGCATATGCCGGGCTTATCGGCGAAAACAAAGAATTGAAATATTAGCACGGAGCGTTATATGAATATTAAAATTTTATACATTCCCATCGGCGTGCCCACATTTCACCTTGAAAGTGCGCAAAGGGAATTTGATAAATCCGTTAAGCTGCTGAATGAGATACATCCTGGCGTTGTTTGCCCGGATAAAATGCTTTTGGATCTCGGCAGTTTGGATGAGTTTTTGGAAAACAAAAATCCCGATCTTGCAATAGTGCAAAATGTAACCTTTGCAAATTCGGCATATATTTCTCAGGTATTAAGAAAAACGGATTGCCCTGTTTTGCTTTGGACTCTGCGTGAGCCCGAATCAAACGGCGGCAGGCTTTGCCTGAATTCGCTCACGGGTGCTTTCTCGGCAGGCAACACTCTTAAATCATTTGGCAGAACCTTTGATTATTTGCTTGCTTCTCCTGATGAGAATGCGGCAAAAAAGAAAATCAAAGAATTTATTTCTGCCGTTGAATTAAAAAAGGCTGTTCAAAATCTTAATATTCTGCAAATAGGGCACACCCCGGAGGGCTTCGGTTTCGGTAGGGCACTGGACGGCGAAATGCTTAAGGTGTTCGGCTCAAAGCTTGTCTCAATCGAGGCAAGAGAGCTTATAGACAAAGCAAAGCTTTATTCGGAAAGCGATGTGGCAGAGTACATAGAAAAGGCGAGGGCTTCGATTAACGGGCTTGATAAGATAAAACACGAAAACATTGTTGACTTTGCAAGGCTTTTCAGGGCTTATGACGAATATACGGCTCAAAACAATATAGGCGCGCTTTCAAGCAGATGCTGGCCTGATTTCTTTACGGCGTTCGGAACTCCCGTTTGCGCCGTGCTCGGCATGCTAAACGATTTGGGTGTTTCCTCAGCATGCGAGGCAGATACCTATGGCGCACTTTCAATGTTTATCGCTTCGCAATTAACGGGTAAAGCGTCATTTTTCGGTGATCCCGTTTCAATCAATGAGGCAGAAAACAGTGTCACATTTTGGCATTGCGGCATGGCTCCGTGCTCTTTGGCGCGTGAACCCGGCGGTGCATGCGCAGGGCTTCATTGCAACCGAAAAATCGGTCCCACGCTTGAATTTGGCTGCAAAGCAGAAAAGCATGTTACCGTGTTCAGAGTCGGCAAAAAGGCAGACGGCAGCTTTAGATTTTTCATTGCAAAGGGCGAAGCACTCGATAAGCCGCAACAGTATTTCGGTACTTCAATTGTTGTTAAAACCGAAAACAATGTGGGCGAAATCATCAATAAGTCAGTTAAGGACGGCTGGGAACCGCATTTCGCCGTTGCAATGGGTGATATTTCCGGCGAACTTGAGGCGTTTGCAAATCTGTTGAATATCGAGGCAGAAAAATTCTGATGCAAAATATTAAAAGCTTTTTGTTTTTGCTTGTTGTTTTGGCAGCCAATGTGATACAATGTATTACGGGGTTTGCAGGCACGGTGCTTGCAATGCCGTTTTCGATAATGCTGGTCGGTTTTGATGTTGCAAAACCTATACTTAATGTTTTGGGCATTGTTGCCTCCGTGATTATTGTGTGGCAAAAAAAGAATTACATAAACAAAAAGGAATTTATAAAAATAACTTGCATAATGCTTGCCGGCATGGCGCCCGGTTTCTTGATTGTAAATCGTTTTTCTGTTAATTCGGGTGTGCTTTATAAAATTCTCGGCATTGTTGTTATCGGGTTCACGGCACTTGGCATTGTTCGCTCACGCAGCCAAAGCAAGGGCGGCTCAAAGCAGCATCGCGGCGGTCTTTTTAACGATATTGTTATGTATGCCGTGCTGCTTGTTTCGGGTGTTGTGCACGGAATGTTTGTGTGCGGCGGTCCGCTGCTTGTTGTTTATGCAAACGATAAATTAAAGGAAAGCGATGAATTTAGGTCAACCGTTTCCGCGGTTTGGATTGTTTTAAATTCAATCAATATGTTTACGGATGCCGGTGCAGGCAGATTTAATAAAAACACGCTTGTTTTACTTGCAGTTTCAACGGCTGTGCTGTTCCTTGCAATGTTCATCGGCAATTTAATCTATAAGCATATGAATAAAAAGGCGTTTATGGCACTTACATACACGCTTATGGCAATAAGCGGCTTATCCTTATTGGTTAAGTAAGCTGCCGATGCTGTTTTTAATGAAATTTGCAGATAAAGGGAGGTAATAATTTATTGGCCAAGGGGCTTAATTTAAAATCCGTTAAAAGCGAAAATCGCAGCATGATTTTATATCTGCTTAACACCTTTGGCAGCTTAAGCAGAAAAGAAATCGCCGGTAAATTATCGCTTACTCCCGCTGCGGTTACAAAAATATGCAACGAACTTATCTGTGAGGGCTTTATTAAGGAAAGCGGTATTATCGAGTCAAACGGAAAATCCGGCAGGCGCGAGGTTTTGCTGAGCCTGTGCCTTGACGATAAATTGGTGCTCGGTGTTAATGCCGAAAAAAACGGTATAACATATTCCGTGGCAAATCTTAAGGGTGAGGCGATATATCTTAAAAAGAGCCCGCTTTACACGGATATCGACTCCGTTATTAAAGAGGTTTTAAGTTTTATTGCCGAAAACGGCATTGATGTTAAAAGGCTTCTTGCAGCAGGCGTTTGCATTATCGGCTCAACAGAGCAAAACGATTTCGGAGTTTGGAAAAACTGCGATATAAAAAATAAGTTTCAAGCTGCACTCGGAATACCTGTTGTTGTGGAAAACAATGTTAAGGCGTTTGCGCAGGGTGAACTGATTTACGGCAGGGCAAACCGCAGCAATTCGGTTTTGTTCTTTAAATGGGGTGCCGGAATCGGTTCTTCAATTGCCTCCGGCGGTAAAGTGCAGTCGGGAAACGACAACGGTATAGCCGAAATCGGTCATTATATCGTAAATACTGGGGGTAAAAAATGCAGGTGCGGCCGTTACGGCTGCCTTGAAACAGAGGTGTCAAGCCATGCTATCATAAGCGAGGCAGGCGGCAATATGACTCTTGAGGAAATTGTGAGCAGCAATGATGAAAATATTATCTATATGCTTGATCACAAAATCGATCTTGTTGCGCTTGCGCTTGTTAACACGGCTACCATTCTTAATGCAGACAGCATTGTGCTGTTTGGCTTGCTTTTTGAAAATGAAAGGATTATTGAAAAGCTGGTTAAGCAATGTGTGCGCTATAACCGGAATTTCAATGAAAATATAATTAAAATTTCTTCTCTCAACAAAAAAAGAGAGTATATAGGCTGCATTGCAATGTGCGCCAAAGAATATTTTTTTGAAATAGGATTTAATTAAACATCTTTTCATAAATAAGGGGGATTTTTATGAGCGAAAAGGGTTTAACGCACGGGATAAAGTTTAAGGACAAAATCGGCTACGCCATGGGCGATATGGGCGGTCTTTTAACCTTCTCACTTATCGGTGCGTTTCAAAATAAGTTTTACACGGATGTATTGCACATTCAACCCGGAAAAATTGTTGTTTTAATTTTGGTTGCAAGGCTTTGGGATGCAATCAACGATCCCATTTGGGGTGCTTTCATCGATTCAAGAAAGCCCACAAAGCAGGGTAAGTTCAGACCGTATGTGTTTTGGTTTTCAATTCCGCTTGCGGTTTCCGCCGTGCTTATGTTTACGGTTATTCCGAATTTGAGCGAGGCTAAATATCTGCTGTTTGCTTATATTACATATATTCTTTACGGAATGCTGTATACGGCAGTTAATATTCCTTACGGCTCACTTGCATCGGTTGTAACGGACGATGAAAAAGAGCGTTCTTCACTTTCAATGTGGCGTTCAATCGGCGCAGGTATAGGCGGTCTTCCGGGCACAATCCTGTTCCCGATGCTGGTTTACAATACCACAATTGCTGCAGACGGCACAAAAATTCAAACGCTTGACGGCACTAAGCTCACAATCGGCGTTGCTGTTTTGGCGGTTATTTCGGTTGCGGTTTATTTCGGTCACTACAAGCTCACAAAAGAAAGAATTGCTCCGGTTAAAAAGGAAAAAGGCGATTACAACGCATTCAAAACAATCTGCGATCTTGCCAAAAACAGACCTTTTGTTATGCTTTGCCTTGCTTCAATGCTGCTTATCGCTTTCCAGTTCTATTATCAGTCAACATATCAATATCTTTTTGCCGATTATTACCACAGCGCAAAATTATATTCAATGGTAACGATTTGCACCTATTTGCCGATGGCAATTCTTATTCCCGTTATGAATAAATTGATAGATAAATTCGGCAAAAAGGAACTTTGTGCTTTCGGCATGGGCTTTGCGGCAATAGTAAGCTTCGTTTTATTCATTATCAAAACAAGCAATCCGTATGTGTTCCTGGCGTTCACATTCCTTTCCGGTTTGGGTCAAACATTTCTTGTGCTTGAGGTTTGGGCACTTGTTATGGATGTTATCGATTATCACGAAATCAGAACCCATCGCCGCGAAGAAGGCACGGCATATGCCGTTTTCTCCTTCTCAAGAAAGCTTGGGCAAACCCTTGCAGGCGTTGGTCTCAATGCACTTTTGGCAGTGATTAACTACGACAGCACTGCTTCTGCAAACAATACCGCACTGCCTGAGGATGTTTTAACAAAGCTTTACGATATATCCACTCTCGTGCCGGCAATCGCGCTCGGGCTTATGGCGATTATTTTGGCACTCGGATATAATCTTAATAAGAAAAAGCTTTCCGTTCTTCATACCGAACTTGAGGAAATCAGAGCCAACGAAGAATGATACATTCAAAAAGGTAAATTCAATTTAATATTGAAATCAGAATCCTCCGAACGGCAAATTCGGAGGATTTTTCGCTCTGTTTTGTCGTTTTAATTAAAATATTGTTAATTTTATCAAACGCTGCGGCAGATTGTTGTTTTTAAGAATTTAATATTGTATAATATATAAAAATATCTTTATATAGAAACGGTGTAAATTTGAGAATACTTACTGTCGGCGATGTTGTGTCGCCATACGGATGCGATTATTTAATGAAAACTCTGCCGAAGCTGAAACGCGATTATTCGGCGGATTTAACGATTGTGAACGCCGAAAATTCGGCACCCGGAAACGGTGTGCTGCCGAAATCTGCACAAAGCGTGTTTAATGCCGGGGCAGATGTTATCACTCTTGGCAATCATGCACTTCGCAGACCGGAAATTTATGACTATTTGGAACGCGAAAAATACATTGTTCGCCCGGCAAATTATCATGCTTCTGCGCCGGGGCGCGGTACGGTGATTGTTGACAAGGGCTATGCCAAGGCAGCCGTTATAAATTTGCAGGGTGCGGCGTATTTGGATTCAATTCGCAATCCGTTTGAATGCGCCAAGGAAGAAATCGCCAAAGCGCGCGCAGCCGGGGCAGGCACGGTTATCATTGATTTTCATGCCGAAGCCACAAGCGAAAAAAGAGCACTCGGCTTTTATTTGGACGGCGAGGTTTCCGTGATTTTCGGAACGCACACCCATGTGCAAACCTCAGATAATCAAATTCTGCCGAAAGGCACCGGATATATAACGGATCTCGGAATGACGGGACCGCGTGACTCTGTTTTGGGCGTTGCTCCGAAATGTGTGATAGAAAAATTCCGCACGGGGCTTCCTGTTCGGTTTAAAAATGAGGACGGTCCATGCGTTGTTGAAGGCTGCTTTTTTGAAACAGACAATAAAACGGGCAAAACCGTTTTTACTGAGATTTTCAGGAGGTAAAAATGGCAAAAAGAATAATTGCGCTGCTGGTTGCGTTTTCAATTGCGGCGTTTGCCTTAAGCGGCTGCAGCAGCTCTGCAACAAGTGAAACCACAACATCGCCTGCCGTTATCGAAAAGGAAGCCGTTATTCCCGAGGACGGCACAACGTTTAAATTAAGCTATACACAATCGGACAGTTTAGATCCGTTTAAATGCACCACTTTAAATAATCAGGTGCTTTCGCAACTCGTTTTTGAGCCTCTGTTTAAGCTTGACGAAAATTTTAAGGCAAGCCTTAACATTGCTTCAAGCTATGAATATACGGACAGTGAAACGCTTAAAGTGGGCATAACTCTCGGAATCAAATATTCAAACGGCAGTTTGCTTACGGCGTCGGATGTTGTAAGCTCGTTTAAAGCGGCAAAGGAATCTCCTTTTTGGGGCAATTCGCTTTCCGGCATTAAATCCTGCTCAAAAACCTCCGATTCTGAAATAACATTTTATCTGGCTTATCCAAACAGCTATGCTCACAATCTGCTTGTTTTTCCGATTGAAAGCAGTGAAACGCAGGACGGTTATCCCATTGGCAGCGGAAGATATTATTTTGCAAGCGAAAACGGCGAAACTGTGCTTAAAGCAAATTCCACATCGGAATTTGCGCCGCACTTAACAGCTGTTCATCTTGAAAACATTGCTTCGCAGGATTCGGTCGACAATGCTGTTAATATCGGTAATATCAGCTTTGCTTTCAGGGATTTAAGCGTGAACACCTCTCAAAAAATAACCGCAAACAAAAAGCTTGTTAATATGAATAATCTTGTTTATTTAGGCGTTAATAATAAAAGCGGTGTAACAGCAAATGCCGATGTGCGCAAGGCAATTTCTCTTGCACTCAGCAGAAACACGCTTGTTAAAAGTGCTTACGGCGGCTTTGCGCAGGCAGCAACCGGCGTTTTCAATCCTCAGTTCGAGCTTTCGCAAACAAAGCTTTTTGATGAGGACGCAGATACGGATGCGGCAGCGCAGGCACTTGCCAAAAGCGGTGAAGGCTCGCCGTCGCTGAGTATACTTGTTAATTCGTCAAACAGCGAAAGGCTTTCCTGCGCAAAGCTGATTAAGCAGGAACTTGAAGCAGTGGGCTTCTATGTTTCTCTTTATGAGGAACAGGATAACGAAAGATACTTGCAGCTTGTTGAAAGCGAGAGCTTTAATCTTTATATCGGCGAAACAAAGCTTTCGCCGGATATGAGCCTTAATTCATTTTTTGATAATGACGGCACAACCCGATTCGGAATAAACACGGAAAGCTCCGGCAGTGCGGCGGCGTATACAAGCTATATGAGCGGCGACGACCAACTCGGCACATTTTTGCTTGCATTTTCGGACGAAATGCCTTATATACCTTTGCTTTACAGAAAAGGCATGGTTTGCTTCACCAAGGCAATGAACGGCGATGTGCAAAGCACCTATTACGACTGCTTTGCCAATATCGAAAATTGGTATTTCAAATCCGAAAATCAATAAATGGTTTTATATATTGATATAAGCCGAAAAATATATTATAATTATTTAAGAGTATCGCCGCTGAAAAGCGGTAAAAGACCGTTTGCTTCGGTCGGAAAGGTTAAGAGCCGATATGATTAAATTTGAAAATCCCAACGGATATATCGAAATTACGAATAATTATTTTGAAAAGCTTGTGGGTCAGGTGGCTCAATCATGCTTCGGCGTAACGGGAATGGTTAATAATTTTAATCCCATGCAAAGCATCAAGCAAATGATAATGAATAAATCGGATCGCGATAATTATAATCAGGGTGTTGTTGTTAAAAGCGTAAACGGCAGCCTTGTTATTGATTTGCATATTTCCGTTTCCTACGGTGTTAATATAAACGCCATCGCAAACAGCATCACAAACAAGGTGCGCTATTCGGTGGAAACCGTTACCGATTTAAAGGTGTCCAAGGTTAATGTGTATGTGGACGCTATAAACTAAAGGAGATTATTCTGAATGATTACAGGTAAAATGTTTCGTGACGGAGTAATTTCCGCATCAAACAATATTGCAAACAGCCGCCGTGCGGTTGATGCGCTTAATATTTTTCCCGTGCCGGACGGTGATACGGGCACAAATATGAGTATGACAATCGGCGCAGCAGCAAAGGAAATGGCGGTTTTGCCCGATGATTGCACAATAGGCGACGCTTCGGCAAGGTGCGCTTCTGCCCTGCTCAGGGGCGCAAGGGGCAACAGCGGCGTTATTCTTTCTCTTATTTTCAGGGGCTTTTCAAAAGGCTTCAAGGGGCTTGAAACAGCAGATTCAAAAGCCGTTGCAAATGCTTTTGAATTCGGAGTTAAAGCTGCATATAAAGCTGTTATGAAGCCCACGGAGGGCACTATTTTAACGGTTGTCAGAAAAGCATCCGAAGCCGCAACAAAAGCGGCTGAAACTGAGGAGGATCCGCTTGAGGTTTCGTTTGAAGCACTTAAAGCCGCAAAAGAAGCACTGGCTCAAACGCCGGAGCTTTTGCCTGTTTTAAAGCAGGCCGGCGTTGTGGATGCCGGTGGCAGCGGTCTTGTGCTTATTTTTGAGGGCATTCAAAGTGTGTGGGCGAATGATGCCATTGTTCAGCCGACGGAGGGCAGCGGTGTTGAACCGGTTTCAACTCCGTCAAAAAGCACAGTTGCCAATGCCTCGGATGATATTGAATTCGGCTATTGCTCGGAATTTTTAATCGAAAAAGCCGGCAATGCCAAGGAAAAAGACCCTCTTAAGCTTAGGGCTTTTCTGGAATCAATCGGCGATTGTGTTGTTGTTGTGGATGATAACGATATTATTAAGGTTCATGTTCATTCAAACGAACCTGGCAATGTTATTCAGGCTGCGCTCAAATACGGTCAGCTTATAAATATAAAAATAGATAATATGCGTTATCAGCACCGAAACGCAAACGAGGGCGTGGCAAAGGGCGAAGCACCGGTTATGCCAAAGGCAGAGCCTGTAAATAAATACGGCTTTGTGGCAGTTTGTGCAGGCGAAGGGCTTGAAGAACTGTTTAAGGATATCGGCGCAGATGTTGTTGTAAGCGGCGGTCAAACAATGAATCCCTCAACCGATGATATTTTAAATGCCGTTATGGCAACGCCGGCAAAAACAGTTTTTGTGCTGCCAAACAATAAGAATATCATTATGGCTGCAGAGCAATCCATAAATCTTGCCGAGGGCAGGGAAGTGCGTGTGCTGCAAACAAAAACGATTCCGCAGGGAATTTCTGCCATGCTTATGTTTGATGAAACGGCAGATGCAAACGAAAATCAAATGGCAATGATGGAAGCTGCGGAAAATGTGGAAACTGCGCAGGTTACTTTTGCCGCAAGAGACAGTGAAATAGAGGGTGTGCCGATTAAGCAGGGCGAAATTATGGGTCTTTGCAACGGCAAAATCAGATACACCGGCAGTGATATCAGGGATATTGCCTATAAATCTGCCGTCAGGGTGTTTAAGAAAAATCAAAGCAGCATAATCACCGTGATTTACGGAGCGGATGTCACAGAGGCAGATGCCGAGGAAGTTAAAAACAGGCTTGCGGAAAAATACGGCGATGATGTTGAAATCAGCATTGTAAACGGCGGTCAGCCGATTTACTACTTTATTATTTCTGTGGAGTAATATGACGGATATCAGATACCTTAAGGGTGTTGGTGAAAAAAGAGCCGGGCTTTTAAATAAGCTCGGCATTTTCACAACAGAGCAGCTTTTGGAATATTATCCCCGCGATTATCGCGATTTTTCGCGCGAAATGCTTGTTGCGGATTGTGAAAGCGGCGAAATTGCCTGTATAAAAGCAATGCTTGTAAGCGGTGTTAAGGAACATATGGTTCGCCGCGGAATGACTATATATAAATGTGATTTTACAGACGGAAAAACCGTTGTTCACGCCACGCTTTTTAATCAGAAATTTTTGGCAAAATCACTTAAAATTTACGGGGACTATATTCTTTTCGGCAAAATAGAAAAGCGGCTTTCCTTTGCGGAAATGAGTTCGCCGCAAATTTTACCGGCAAAGGGCAATTCGGGTATTCACCCGATTTACCGCGCAACGGAAAAATTATCCTCTGCCGCAATTGAAAAGCTTGTGAAAGCGGCGTTTGAGCAGCACGGCGAATTTGCCGAAACACTGCCGCAGGAAATCAGGCAAAAATATGATTTGATTGATTTAAATGCGGCAATGCGCAACATTCATTTTCCTGAAAGTTTTGAAATGCTTGCTGCGGCTCGAAACAGACTTATTTTTGAGGAACTTTTGACATTGCAACTCGGCTTGCTGAAGCTTAAAAGCACCAAGCGAAACGAAAGCCATATAAGAATTGCGCGCGATTACACGGCGGAATTTTTAAAGCTTTTGCCGTTTGAACCCACCGGTGCACAGCTTTGTGCCGTTAGCAATTGCGTTACGGATATGCAGAGTAAATATCCCATGAACAGGCTTTTGCAGGGCGATGTGGGCAGTGGCAAAACGGCGGTTGCGGCAGGCGTTATATACACGGCTGCAAAAAACGGCTTTCAGTGCGCGCTTATGGCACCAACGGAAATTTTGGCAAATCAGCATTTTGAAACGCTGTCTAAAATGCTTGAGCCTGCCGGGATAACGGTCGGGCTGATTACCGGAAGCACCCCTGCGGCGGAAAAGCGGTGCATCAAGGCTGCGCTTGCCTTGGGCGATGTGCAGCTTGCGGTCGGCACGCATGCACTTATTCAAAAGGATGTGGATTTTAAAAATCTGGGTCTTGTTATAACTGATGAACAGCATCGCTTCGGCGTTAATCAAAGGGCAAGCCTTGCCGAAAAGGGCACAGAGGTGCACACGCTTGTTATGAGCGCAACACCGATTCCGCGCACGCTTGCACTTATGATTTACGGCGATCTTGATATTTCGGTGCTTGATGAATTGCCGCCGGGCAGGCAGGCAATTCGCACGGATGTGGTGGATTCGCGCTATCACAGGCGGATTTATGAATTTGTAAAAAAGCAGGTTGCCGAGGGCAGGCAGGCGTATATTGTGTGCCCGCTTGTGGAGGCAGGCGAAAGCGATTTGCTGCCGGCAGAGGAATATGCCGAGCAGCTTGCAAACGGTCCTTTTAAGGGCATAAATATCGGTGTGCTTCACGGCAAAATGAATTCCAAGTCCAAGGACAGGGTTATGACAGGCTTTGCCGAAGGGCATATTAAAATCCTTGTTGCCACCACAGTGGTGGAAGTGGGTGTTGATGTGCCGAATGCAAGCGTTATGATAATCGAAAATGCGGAACGCTTCGGGCTCTCTCAGCTTCATCAGCTTCGGGGCAGGGTCGGCAGGGGAAAGGCGCAGTCTTATTGCGTGCTTGTGTCGGACAGTAATAGCGAAACCGCACGCGAACGCCTGCAAATAATGAAAAAATACAGCGACGGCTTTAAAATTGCAGATGAGGATTTAAAACAGCGAGGACCCGGTGATTTCTTCGGCAACAGGCAGCACGGTCTGCCGGAGCTTAAAATTGCCGATATGCTTTCAAACACGGAAATGCTTGCGCTTTGCCGCGAATGTGCAGATAATATTTTGGCAGAGGATTTCAGGCTTGATTTGCCCAAATATGCTCCGCTCGCAGATAAGATAACTCAAATGTTTTCCGAATCGTTGCAAAACTGAGCATTGATTGTTACCGGATTTTAAAAATGAAAATAAAACAGAAAAGAGGATTTGCTTAACAAAGCAAGTCCTCTTTTTTGCGCCAAAAATCAAATCGGTTAAAGCATTACGGCGTGTATTCAAATTCGATATCGTAAATGGAAACGGTGTCGCCCTCTTCAATTCCGCGCTCCTCAAGTGCGGCAAAAATTCCGCTTTTTTGAAGCACACGCTGCATATATTGCAGGCTTTCGTAATCCTCAATATCTATACCGCGCAAAACACGGGGAAACCAAGAGGCTTCCACAACGAAATAGCCCTTTTCCGGCTCTGTGATTTTGAAGCCTTCGTTATCTTGCATCAGGCTTTCAAGCGGAATTTCCTGGACCTCGTATTCCTTAATCGGCGGCAGGGTTTGCAGCTTTTGCCAAACGGCATTCATAAGTTCCTGCGTACCCTCGGAAATCGGCGCGCAAATTGAATAATATTCATATCCCTGCGCTTCAATCCAGGCTTTAAAGTCTTCAATCTGCTCGGGCGTTGCCATATCAATTTTGTTGCCTGCCACAATCTGCGGTTGCTCGGCAAGTTCGGGGTTGAATTTAACAAGTTCCTCGTTTATGCGCTTGAAATCCTCTTTGGGATCTCTGCCCTCAAAGCCGCTCACATCAACAATGTGAATTAAAAGGCGGCAGCGTTCCACATGCTTTAAAAATTCATGACCGAGTCCTACACCGTCGCTTGCGCCCTCTATCAAGCCGGGAATATCCGCAATAACAAACGAATTTCCCTCACCCATGGAAACAACGCCTAAATTCGGCGAAAGCGTGGTAAAATGATAATCGCCGATTTTCGGTTTTGCCTGCGAAACAACGGAAATAAGGCTTGATTTGCCAACGGAGGGATAGCCTAAAAGCCCCACGTCTGCCAAAAGTTTAAGCTCAAGGCTGACCTCCCATTCCTCGCCGGGCACACCCGGTTTTGAAAAGCGCGGCACCTGCCTTGTTGGTGTGGCAAAGTGTCTGTTGCCCCAGCCGCCTTTGCCGCCTTTTGCAGCCACAAAACGCTCGGTTTTACTCATATCTGCCATAACGGCGCCGCTTTTTGCCTCTTTTATTATTGTGCCGCGCGGAACCTTGATTTCAAAATCTGCTCCGTTTTTGCCGTGCTTCTTGTTTCCTTCGCCGGGAAGACCGTTCTTTGCGGCATATTTTCTTTTGTATCTGAAATCTGCAAGCGTTGCAAGGTTATCGTCCACAACGAAAACTATATCGCCGCCCTTGCCGCCGTCGCCGCCGTCCGGTCCGCCGGAGGCAACATATTTTTCACGGTGAAACGCAACTGCGCCTGCACCGCCGTCGCCGGCTTTTATTTTAATTTTTGCTATATCTACAAACATTGTTTTTAAACCTTTATTAAAAATTCGGCAAAAGCCTTGTTATATTTTATCCAGTGCCTGCCGGATATCATCAATAATATCATCGGCATCCTCAATGCCGCAGGAAAAGCGCAGCAAATCGGGCGTTACGCCGCATTCCTCAAGCTCCTTGTCGGAAAGCTGGCGGTGCGTTGTGGAAGCAGGGTGCAGGCAACATGTGCGTGCATCTGCCACATGGGTAACTATTGCGGCAAGCTTTAAGCTGTCCATAAACACGGTTGCCGCTTCTCTGCCGCCTTTAATGCCGAAAGAAACAACACCGCAGGTGCCGTTTGGCATATATTTCATTGCAATTTCGTGCTGAGGGTCGTCCTCCAGCATTGCGCATTTAACCCAGGTGATTTTTTCGTTGTTTTTAAGGTATTCCGCTACCTTTTTGGCGTTTTCGCAGTGGCGCGGCATTCTTAAATGAAGAGTTTCAAGCCCCAAATTAACAAGCCATGCATTGTTTGCCGCAGGAATTGAGCCCAGATCCCTCATCAGTTGAGCTGTTGCTTTGGTGATGTATGCTGCCTCACCGAAGTCCTTTGTGTATGTTAAGCCGTGATAGCTTTCATCCGGTGTAGTAAGCCCGGGGAATTTATCGTTTTGCTCCCAATCGAATTTGCCGCTGTCAACTATTGCGCCGCCGATGGTGGAAGCGTGCCCCTCCATATATTTGGTGGTGGAGTGGGTAACGATATCGCACCCGAATTCAAACGGTCTGCAGTTTATCGGGGTTGCAAAAGTGTTGTCAATAATAAGCGGAATTCCGTTTTTGTGAGCAACCTTGGCAAAAACCTCAATATCCATAATATCAAGGCTCGGGTTGGAAATTGTTTCGCCGAAAATGCATTTTGTGTTCGGCTGAATTGCCGCCTGAATTTCCTCCTCGCTTGCCGTTGGGGAAACAAAGGTGAAATCAATGCCGAGCTTGCGCATTGTTACATTAAAAAGATTAAATGTGCCGCCGTAAATCGCCGCGCTGGAAACAACATGATCGCCTGCGCTTGCAATGTTGAAAACAGCGTAAAAATTTGCTGCCTGACCGCTTGAAGTGAGCATGCCGGCAACGCCACCCTCCAGCATTGCGATTTTTGCCGCCGCAAGATCGCATGTGGGATTTTGCAGGCGCGAATAGAAATAGCCGCTTTTCTTTAAATCAAAAAGGTCACCCATTTCTTGGCTTGAATCATATTTGAATGTGGTGCTTTGCACAATGGGCATAACGCGCGGTTCGCCGTTTTTCGGCTTGTATGCACCCTGAACGCAAATAGTGTCTTTTCTCATAATATTTCCTCTCTTTGCAGATTATAAATTCAGCACTTTGATTTGGTTGGCAAATCAATCACCCATATATCCCGAAAAAAGCAAACCGCCGGTCATGGCATCTATGCAAAAATAGGCAGTGTCGCAAAGCTCGGGATCATAATTGTAGCAAACGCAGTAATAGGGATTGCCGCTTGTGTTTTCGCTTTCGGCAGTGGATCCGTAGCCCATATTGTAGCCGTAAATGCCCGTTTTTGCGCCTAAAAGCTCGATTCCGGCAAAGGTGAATTTGCTTATATCGCCGTATTCTCCCGATTCGCTTTTCTTTTGCAGTTCTGCATAAGCCGTGCTCTTGGCATCGTCCTCAGAAATTGCATATGAAACGGTTTCACCCGTGCTTATTACTGTTGTTTGAGTGGCAGCTTTGCTTGCCGTTTCGCTGTTCACTCCCTTTTGAGCCGAGCAGCCGGCAAAAAGCATTGTTCCTGCCGTGATAAGTGCCGCTGCCGATATGATTATTTTTTTCATACGCTCAGTCCTTGATAAAATGTGTCATAATGCTCGGACCGAAATCAATGAAATTGCCGGTTGCTTTTGCGGTTTCCTCGTTGACTGATTCAACGCCGTTAACCTCGCCGTTTTTATGATAGATAAGAT
This sequence comes from Clostridium sp. AF37-5, assembly GCA_963625835.1. Classification (GTDB taxonomy): domain Bacteria; phylum Bacillota; class Clostridia; order Oscillospirales; family Acutalibacteraceae; genus Eubacterium_R. The sequence goes on from CAVFVA010000004.1 coordinate 25,166, forward strand.
ATGGAACGGGGTCGGAAGCGTGTGTGCGCGTAACAATCGGTGTGGGGTGATCCGGCAGCACCATGATTTTGTAGTCGTCGTATTTCTTAAGCCCCTCAAACAAGATCGGCAGCACACGGCTGTCTATCAGCTCAATTGCCTTAACCTTGTTTTCCGGTTCGTTTCTGTGGCCGCATTCGTCCGTTGCTTCAAAATGAATATAAACGAAATCGTGCCTTGTTAAAATATCAAGCGCGGCATTTGCTTTGCCCTCAAAATTTGTGTCTATGTATCCGGTTACGCCGGGAACTTCGGCAACCTCCATTCCGGCGCAGCTTGCAATGCCTTTAAGCAAATCAACTGCGGAAACCATGCCGCCCGTTATGCCGTGAATTTGTTCAAAAGAGCCCATTGCCGGTCTTGTTCCTTCGCCCCAAAGCCAAATGGAATTTGCCGGGCGTTTGCCGCGCGCTTTTCTGGCAATGTTAATCGGGTGGTTTTCAAGCAGTTCATATGAATCTTTCATCATCTGAATAAGCGGCTTTGCATTTTCGGCTGTTGAAAGGTGCTCTGTTATAACCTTGCCTGTAATATCGTGCGGTGCTGTCATTGTGCCCAAATCCGTTGTGCCGTTTTTCCAAATAAGGCAATGCCTGTAGGAAACACCGGGGTAAAAATGAAATGTGTCGTTTCCGAATTTATCCTGCACGGCTTTAATAAGCTCCGATGCTTCTTCTGTTGAAATGTCGTCGGCGCAGTAATCTTCAATTGTTTTTTCTTCGTAGGGCTTACCGTCCTCCGAAAGGGTAACAAGATTGCAGCGCAGCGAAACATCGCTCGGTGCCATGTCTATTCCCATTGAAGCCGCTTCAAGCGGGCTTCTGCCTGTGTAATATTTCATTGGGTCAAAGCCCAAAACACTCATATTCGCCACGTCGGAGCCGGGTTTGAGCCCGGGTGCAACTGTGCGCACCAAGCCAACCTCTGCCCTTTGGGCAAGATAATCGAGATTTGGCTTTTTCGCAACCATCATCGGCGTTTTGCCGCCGAGCGCCGGAACCGGGTAATCAGCCATTCCGTCATATAAAACAACAACATATTTCATTAAAAGCAATCCTCTTTCTGTGTGTTTCGGTTTAATTTGTTTGTTCCGCTTTTGCCGGAACGGATAAGTTTTTGAATATTATTTAAAGTAGCCGACGCCGCTTTCAAAAATCTTCATATCCTTTTCAAAAGGAACATTCTTATAAAGGTTTTCGCCCTTTCTTTCGCAGTGACCCATTTTGCCGAGCACTCTGCCGTCCGGCGATGTAATACCCTCTATTGCGCAAACGGAACCGTTCGGGTTAAACGGCATTTCGGCAACAGGTTCTCCGTTCGGGTTAACATATTGAGTTGCGATTTGACCGTTTTCTGCAAGGTGCTTGATTGTTTCGGCGTCTGCCGTGAATCTGCCCTCTCCGTGAGAAATCGGAACTGCAAAAACATCACCTGCCTGCGTGCCTGCAAGCCACGGGGATTTAATGCTTGCCACTCTTGTGTATGCAACGGAGGAAATGTGCCTGCCGATTGTGTTAAATGTAAGCGTGGGGTCATTTTTCTTGGTTTCAACAATTTTGCCGTAAGGCACAAGACCAAGCTTAATAAGAGCCTGGAAGCCGTTGCAGATGCCGAGCATAAGACCGTCTCTGCAATTAAGCAGCTTATCAACAGCCTCTTTAACTTTGGGGGTCCTGAATGTGGTGGCAATGAATTTGCCGGAGCCCTCAGGCTCGTCACCGCCGGAAAAGCCGCCGGGCAACATAACGATTTGGCTTTCGTTGATAAGAGAAACCATTTTATCGATTGTTTCGTTGATTGATGCTGGGGAGAGGTTGTTCACAACAAGTATTTCTGCTTCTGCGCCTGCCTTTTCAAAGGCTCTTGCGGAATCAACCTCGCAGTTTGTGCCGGGGAATGCGGGAATAAACACCTTGGGCTTTGCAACCTTGTTTTTGCAAATAAAGATTGAGCGTTCCCTGCAAAGCTCGATTTCCTGCGGCATTGCGGCTTTAACGCCGCTGTCTGTCGGGAACACTTTTTCAAGTTTGCCGCTCCAAGCCTCGATAAGCTCGTCAACGGTGAGCACATCGCCGTTCAAAATGAAAACGCCGTTTGCGTTTGTGGCTCCGAGCAGTTTGCCTGTGCCTTCTTCGCCGTTGATGAATCCGATGCAGTCGCCGTCTGCAATTTCAACCGTGATGTTGCCTTGTTTTGCCGCAAAAAGAGTTTCATAATCAAGATTTTGCGCAAAGGTGAAGCCGCGCTTTTCGCCGAATGCCGCTTTGCATATGCAGGCTGCCGCACCGCCCTCTTTAACAACGCTTGCGGAAAGAATTTTGCCGCTGCGAACGCCGTCGCAAACATTTTGCATCATTTTCATGGCTTCATCGTATTCAGGCATTCCGGTTTCGGTGCAAATAGGCACTTCAAGCATATAAACCTTTGATTTTGAGCTTTGGAAAAGCGCCGTACCGGTTTTTGAAGCCTCGCTCATGCCTACTGCAAAAGAAACAAGTGTGGGCGGCACATCAAGCTCGTTGAAGGAACCGCTCATGCTGTCCTTGCCGCCGATAGACGGTGTGCCGTAGCCGATTTGTGCGGCTATTGAGCCGAGCAATGCAGCCGTGGGCTTGCCCCAGCGTTTGGAATCACTGTTAAGCCTTTCAAAATATTCTTGGAAGGTAAGCCTTGCTTTGCTCGGGTCGCAGCCTACCGCCGCAAGCTTTGCAAGCGATTCCGTAACCGCAAAAGCCGCGGAATGGAACGGGCTCCAGCTTGAAAGTTTCGGAATAAAGCCGTATGCCATAACGGTTGCTGTGTCTGTTTCACCTTTAAGCAGCGGAAGCTTTGCAACCATCGCTTCCTCGGGGGTGAGCTGGTATTTGCCGGCAAACGGCATATTTACGGTTGCCGCGCCGATTGAAGAGTCAAATCTTTCGGAAAGACCTTTTTGACCGCAAACCTCAAGCCTTGCAAGGTTTGCTTTAAGAGCCTCTGCGCCGCTTTTTCCGTTCACCTCTGCAGGAACGGTGTTGCGATAATTTGCGGCGTCGTCAATTGCGCCGATTTCGGCTTTTGCATGCTGAGTAACACCGTTTGTATTAAGAAAATCACGGCTGATATCAACGATTTTGTCACCGCGCCATGTCATTGTGAGGCGGTTTGTTGACGTTACAACCGCAACGGGCGTTGCTTCAAGATTTTCAGCATTTGAAAGAGCAATGAATTTATCAACATCCTCTTTGTTGAGCACAACCGCCATTCTTTCCTGTGATTCGGAGATTGCAAGCTCTGTGCCGTCAAGTCCGTCATATTTTTTTGGTACTTTATCAAGGTCTATGTTAAGCCCGTCTGCAAGTTCGCCGATAGCAACTGAAACGCCGCCTGCGCCGAAATCGTTGCAGCGTTTAATCATCTGTGCAACCTTTTCGTTGCGGAAAAGCCTTTGTATTTTTCTTTCGGTGGGGGGATTACCCTTTTGCACCTCTGCGCCGCAGGTTTCGATTGAGGAACTGTTGTGCGCTTTTGAGGAACCTGTTGCGCCGCCGCAGCCGTCACGCCCTGTTCTGCCACCGAGTAAAACGATTATATCGCCCTCCTGCGGTATTCCTCTTACAACATTCTTCTTGGGCGATGCGCCGATAACCGCGCCTATTTCCATGCGCTTTGCAACATAGCCGTCGTCATAAAGCTCTGTAACCTGACCTGTTGCAAGACCTATTTGGTTGCCGTAGCTTGAATATCCCTGTGCTGCGCCTGTTGTTATTTTCTTTTGAGGAAGCTTTGCTTCAAGCGTTTCGGCAAACGGGGTTGTCGGGTCGCCTGAGCCGGTAACCCTCATTGCCTGGTAAACATATGCACGACCCGAAAGCGGATCGCGGATTGCGCCGCCGAGGCAGGTGGCTGCGCCGCCGAAAGGCTCGATTTCCGTGGGGTGGTTGTGGGTTTCGTTTTTAAACTGCACAAGCCATTGCTCGGTTTTTCCGTCAATTACAACGGGAACCTCAATTGAGCAGGCATTGATTTCCTCGCTTTCGTCAAGGTCTGAAAGTCCGCCGCGCTTTTTGATTGCCTTTGCGCCGATGCATGCCATATCCATCAGGCAAACATCTTTATCCTTTTCACGCTCGCCGTAAACCTCTTTGCGAAGTGCAAAATATTGCTCAAGCGCATCTTCAACGGCTTTGCCGTATTTTGATTTTTCTATAGTGATTTCATCGAGTTTTGTGCCGAAGGTGGTGTGGCGGCAATGGTCGCTCCAATAGGTGTCTATAACCTTAAGCTCGGTAAGGCTCGGGTCTCTGCCCTCGGTTTTGAAATAATCGCGCACCCAACAAAGGTCTGCAACGCTCATTGCAAATCCCATTGATGCGTGATAAGCAGCAATTTCTTCGTCAGTTTCGGAAATAAAGCCGCTTATGCGAACGATATCGGCAGGAGACTCAGCTGTGATATCAAGTGTTTGCGGCAACTCGGTTGAAGCAATTCGCGATTCAACGGGGTTGATTATGTAAGATTTGATTTTATCAAATTCCGCATCGGTTATATCGCCCTTAACCGCAATGATTTTTGCGCTTGCAACAAGCGGTCTTTCGCCTGCCGTAAGCAGCTGAATGCACTGAGCTGCACTGTCGGCTCTTTGGTCGTATTGACCGGGCAGAAATTCCGTTGCAAAATAACGCCAATTTGCCGGAATGTCCAATTCTGCGTAAACGTTGTCAAGGTTTGGCTCGGAAAGAATCAGCCTTGAGGCTTTTTCAAATTCCGCATCGCTGAGACCCTGTGCGTCATATCTGTTGATAAGGCGCAAATCTTCCAGCCCGGTAATGCCCACGTTTGAAATAAGGTCTTCAATAATTTGCCTTGCTTCAACGGCGTTTTCCTTTGTTTTTTCAACATAAACTCGATGTACCTTTGCCATTATGTTTCTCCTTCTTTTATATGATTATGATATCATAAAAAATTATCATTAGTATAATAACACATTGTTTTGCCTTTGCATATAGTAAAATTTATTTTTCGGCAGAATAATTAACAAAAAATTAGCTTTTCCATTATTTTTGTGCTATAATGACTATATAATATACTGTTATAAAATTATCAGGGATTTTCCCTGCGGCAAAGCTTTTGAAAGGAGTTTTATTCGCCGTGACCGAAACGAATGAGGACAGAGCCTACGAAGTTGAATTTTTAAACTGCGTAGTGGATAAAGAAGATAATTTCAAGATAATTGATTCGGACAGCCATTTTTCCGAATTTACGGGTGTTCATCCCTCAAAAATCAAGCAGGGAAAGCTGTTTTTGCAGGATATTGTTATTCCGGCAGAACGGCAGCAGCTTATTCAAAAAATATGCAAGAAAGATTCACCGTATATTTATACGGATGTTGATATAGTTGATAAATCAGGCGAGCCGGTTTATGTGCATTGCACGGCGCAGAATTATGAGGCTTCGCCGCTTTGCCGCCTTGTTTTTGCCGATGTTTCAAAAAGCAGGGAAAAAAACAGGCAGCTAAAAGAAAAAGCAAACGAAATCAATCATTTAATCGACCTTGTAACCGGGGGCGTATGCCTGTTTAAAGTTACTCAAAATATGCATTTTGAGGTGCTTTATCTTAACAAAAGCGCATGCCGCCTTTTCGGCACTGCAAAAGATACATATCAAATGCAGGTTTACAGGATAGACGAATTAATTCACCCCGAGGATAAAACGCTTGTGTTTCAGGCGATTGGCAGCGCCATGGCAACGGGCGATGAAATTGATTTGGTGTGCAGAATAAGGCAGCATAAGGATAAATATAAATGGTGCAAATTAAATGCCGCTGTGCATAAAACAGACGGCGACGGTTGCCCGATTTTCCATGCTGTTTTTACAGATATAACAAGGGTTAAAGCGGCAGAAGCAAAGGCTGATGAGGCTAACGAAAGATTACTTAATCTGCTTGAAAATTTAAGCGGTGCGTTCTTTTTCACCAAAACGGAAAATCTGTTTGAATGCCAGGTTATAAGCGGCGATTTCGTTAAGCTTACAGGCTATCCGCGCGCAGAATTTTTTGAACGCTTCGGCGGCGATCTTTCAAAAATTATAGTCGGCGGCAGCGATAAAATTGCCGAAAAAATACATACCGAACTTTTGAAAAAAGGTCGCAGCGAGGCTTATTACGAAATCAGCCCCAAGGGCGCGCAGCCTAAAAAAGTTAAGGAAACAAGAAAGCTTGTTACGCAAAACGACGGCTCAATGGCAACTGTTTGTGAGCTTGATGAATTTGACGATTTTTATTAAATAAAACCCTATAAAAATTATAATATTATATACATTATCAATAGTGTTTGTTTTGAACTTCGCACCACGGTGCAGCAACCGAAAGCACAAAAAATTGCGCATAATTATGCATATAAAATGTGTGAAAAATTGCATAATAATGCAATTTTAAAAATAAATTCGGTGCAGGGTGCAAGTGTTTGAAATGTAAATTACGGTGCAGGTGCGCATTTTTTTGCGTGCTTGCATTTTTGTTTGTTGTTAACAAATGCCGGCTTTTCTTTTTAGCAATGTTACACATATTTGAAACCGTTAAAAAGATTGCATATCTTTATAAATATTACACAAGTGAATATTGAATTTTTTGTAAATTCTAACAATTGCTTTAAGCTTCGGCTTTATATATAATTAAAATTAACATAATTTGTATTTTTGCGCCTGTGCGCGAATGTATCAATGTGTTGATTTAGTCTATACTTTCAGGACGGAGGAAATTTTATGAAAGCATATTCCGTAAGGAAAAAGGTTTTAAGCCTGTTGCTTGCCATAATAACGGTTATCGGCGTTGTTTCGCCGGGCTTTGCGGCCGTTGCGGCAGACGGCGACGGCGGCGTAATACCCGTTTATGAGCTTGAAATCCTTTATGAGGACGGCACTATCGTTCCCACTTATCAGGAAGACGGCAAAACCAAGTACATCGAGTATATGTATGAGGCAGACAAAAAGCAGTTTCAGTATAAGCTGAAAGACTGCGAAATTCCAACAAACGGCTATGTAAAATGGTCGAGCGACACACCCACGGTGTGCGATGTTACGGAAGACGGTCTCGTTCGCGCGTTTGACTCTTCAAAGGGTGCGGCGGTAAGGCTCTGGCTCGATAATGAGGTTGCCACAATTCCGCTTGTGGGCGGAATTATGAAAACGGCACTTGAAAAAGCCCTTTTCAATGATAAGATAAATGTTGATACTATGGACACCGATGAAATCATCGCAGTTGTTGAGGCCGCTTTCGGCTCCGATTCCATTTTGTCAAAATATATTGAATCCTATAAGGGTGAGCTTGTTGATTCGCTCAGAACTTATCTTGATAAAGTAAACACAGTCATTTCCTGCACACTTTATGACGGCAATGATGAAGTTCTTGCATCAGACAGCTTCCAGGTTTGCGTTCAAAAAAGTGAGGAAATATGGGCGGATTTTCTTCCGAACGGCACTCATATCACAAATAAGCAAAATATCCCCACAACGGTTGCCAAGGGCACAACGCAGCAGCTTTCTGCATGCACCACTCCCACAAGGCTCCATATGGGCGTTATTTATTCGGTAAAAAATTCTTCTATCCTCAGCTCGGGCAAGGCAGTTGCAACGGTTGACGACAGCGGTCTTGTAACATTTAAAAACACCGGCACGGTAACAATTATTGTGTCGCCGGATACTGACGGCTTTATCCAAAACCTGCTTAAATATGTAAACTATCTTTACAAATTGCAAAACACAGGCACTATAGATACCGGAAAAATCGCCGATATTCTTATCAAGCTCGGTCTTGATATGAACAGAAATGTGCTTATGGCACTTTTGGATGCCTGCTTTGCCGTTATGGATATTGTGGGCGATTCGGCAGATGCTGTGCAGCTTACTGCCACGGCTGTTAAAATCATTGCAAATCTTATTTTGCAGTTCACAACAAACGACACAATTACTTTCACGGTTATTGACGGCGTACCTTGCACAAGCTTTGATATCAAGGGCACAAACACCGTAAAAGAGGGCGAGGAAATCTATCTTTCGATAGAAAATGCCCAGCCCGATGCCGCAGACACCTCCGATATTACTTGGAGTTCTTCGGATCCTTCAATTGCTTCCGTAGATCCGCTTACCGGCACGGTAACGGGCAGGGATGCAGGCGGTTCGCTCGGTCAGTATTCGCAGCAAACGGTTGATATTACAGCCACATCCGCTGCCAATAATGTTCAAAAAACAATTCAAATCACTGTAACGGGCAAAACCGGCGACAATCAAATTTCCGATGTTGTGATAAACAAGGAAAAAAGCACCGTAAACATTGATGATACTCAGCAGCTTTCAGCCACGGTTTATCCTGCCAGAGCGGCAAATTCAAGGTATCTTTCATATGAATGGGGCGTTGCCACCGAAAATTCCGAAACCGGCGAAACGGAATATAAATGGGCAACCGCACCTTATCAGGAAACCGATTCGGACGGTAATTTGCTTACCGATGAAAGCGGAAATCCCGTTATGAACGACGGCTCTGTTTCCGACGGAATCGGCAAAATTGATCAAAACGGTCTTTACACCGCAGTAGCAGGCGGCACAAGCCGTATTGTTTGCAAAGCAAAAACCGGCTACACCTTAATTAATTCATATTATGAAATTTCTTCCGCAATCGGTGAAACCGCAATTGATAACGGTCAGCCGGTAAGCGGCATCACAATCGCTGCCACCGGCACAACAAGCGGCGGCAAGCTTTCAACCAGCGATGTTGAAATTAACGGCGTAACATATCATTATGCCACTGTTAAAAAGACGGTTGCGGACGGTCTTTGGGGCAACGGCTGCGTTGTTCAGGCAACGATTTCTCCCGACAATGCCACAAATAAAACCGTTCACTGGTTTATAGATAACAGCGATTATGAATTGAAAGACAACGGAGACGGTACGGCAAGCGTTAAAATGAAAGCCGCCGTTGAAAAAGCCACCTCGGTTAATGTTTATTGCGTTTCTGACGACGGCACCGTTAAAAGCGATGTGCTCACAATCGCGGTAACAAGAAACTATGCCGAATCAAACACGATTGATACAAAAGATATTTCAATCACAAACGGCACCACAATGCAGGTTACCCACACTCTTAAACCGAATAATTCGGTATTTACCGGCTCGGCGTACACTTGCTATAACACAAACTGGTATTCAAGCGATAACGATATCGTTTCTGTTGAATCCGTTGACGATAACGGAAATGCGGTTATCAGCGCAAACGATGTCGGTATTGTAACGCTCTATTGCGTGTCTGCAGACGGCGCAATTGTGGACAGCGCCACCGTTACATCGTATCCCGACAAAGCAAGGCTAAATGAAATTCTTGATCTTTGCGAGCATACCATTATTAAAAAGACTTCCGAAAACGCGGCAACATATAAAGAGTATATGAGAAAGCTTAATTATTGCTATTATCTTTCAAACGAAGCTCCGCTTGCCGCTCAGGATATGGTAGACACATATTCCGATGAACTTCTTTATATTTTTTATCGCCTCGGCGGATATATCGGTCTCGGCGGCGTTAAAATTTTAAACAGCTCGGCAGAGGAAGTCGGCAGCCATGTAAGTGTTAAGGTAAACACTCTTTCAAGCTACAAAAATGCAAAATACCAGTTTAAATGCGAATTGCAGCCCAAGAGCGCAATGTACAGCAAAATCGAATGGACCTCAAGCGATCCGAGTGCTGTTTCGGTTGATGCTAAAACCGGTCTTTGCAAGCCTGTTTCAAATTCGGCTTGCCACGCAACGATAACCGTTACGGTAACGGATTATTTCGGCAACGAAGTTTCAAAGAGCACCGAGGTTGCCTTTGCAAAAACTCAGGCAACGGGCATTGAGCTTTCAACCGACAGCATTGTAGGTGCAAAGGTTGGCGAGCCTCAGCAGATTAAAGCCACAGTGCTCCCCAAAAATCTTTTCGGCAAATCAGATGCCGATGTAACGGATGTTGTTTGGTATTCAAGCAACGAAAATGTTGCAAGTGTTGATCAAAGCGGCAATATTACCTTTAATTACGGCGGCGATTGCACAATCACGGCAGTTACGGCAGACGGCGGCTTTGTTGCCGAATGCAAGGTAAATGTTGTTACCAATTATGATAAACTTCAAGAGCTTGTAAACACTTATAACAGCCTTGCTCTTGAAAGAGAAAATTATTATCCGGACACTTATGAGGCATACACCTCCAAACTTCAGGAGGCTGCCGATATGATAGCAGCAAATGCTTCAACTCAGGATGAGGTTGAGCAAATGTATGCAGATCTGGAAGCAGCATATAAAGGCCTTAAAAAATACACCTTTGTTCAAAAGGTAGAGCTTTATAAAGACGGCGAGCCAACTTCGGATTATTATCAGTACGATTTGCAGCTTCTCAAGGGCGAAACCGATTACAGCAAGGCTCAGCTTGATCTTAAAGTAAGACTTTATCCCAATAATGCCGATTATAAGAGCGTTGTTTGGACTTCTGAAAACAGTGCGGATATTGCCGTTACTCAGGACGGCGTTGCAAGCCCCGTAAATAAAACCAATATTCTTAAAGACAGCGGTGTTTACGGCAGAATTACCTGCACGGTAACCGACCATTTCGGAAATGAATACAGCGACGATGTTTGGGTTTCCTTTGCATATTATCCGGTAACGGGTGTAACTCTTAATAAGGAAAGTGCGGCAGGCAGCGTAGGCTCAACCCTGCAGCTTGTTCCCACAATCGAGCCAACCGGCACAAAGCTTACCGCGATCGGTTCTGCAAGTATTAAGGCTGTTAAATGGGAATCCGATAACGAAGAAGTTGCAACTGTTGACAATAACGGTCTTGTAACCTTTACGGGCGCAGGCGCAACGAAAATTCGTGTTACCACATTAGACGGCGGTTATACAGCAGAATGCTCCGTTTCAACAGACGGCGACAGAGCCGCTCTTAATGAGGCTGTTGCAAAGTATAAAGATGTTGACTACATGGATTACAAATATTCCGTGGGTATGGCATTTAAAGCTGCGCTTGAAGAAGCTCAGGCAGCCCTCACCGATAACACACTTACTCAGGATGAAATCGATGCCGCTGCGGCAAAACTTAATGCGGCAGGCGCGGCTCTTGCCGGCAATGAATTTATTAAGGCAGAAACAATCAATGTTTCTTATGACGATCAAACCCGCGGTTTGATAAGCTATGAATCAAAAGGAACGGGCACTTTGGCATCTGATGCCGCAGCTCATTCCTATCAGGGCAAAAAAGCACTTTATAACAGAACAATTCTTACAGCTTCGCTTCCCGAAGCTGCGGCTGAAAACTATACTTCTGTCAGCTGGACTGTTGTAAGCAAATCAAGCGGAGCAAATATTGATCTCGGCGATAAAACAGTAACTGTTGCCGGCAACATTGCAGGCGCAACCGCTCAGGCAACTCTGCTTTGCACGGCTGTTGATACTTATGGCAGAACAGTTGAAAGGCAGGTTAGGGTTGTTGTTGCAACAGCCGCTGTAACAGGTGTTTCGCTTGATAAGCAAAGTGTTGAGCAGTTTGCAAACGCAGGCGAATTTACGCTCACTGCAACCGTCAGCCCGAGTGACGCTAAAGTTAAGGATGTTATTTGGTATTCAAGTGACGACAGTATTGCCACCGTTGATGAAAACGGCACGGTAACTCCTCATAACAACGGCACCGCTGTTATCACAGCCGAAACATTTGACGGCGCATATAAAGCAACCTGCACTGTAACCCTCACAACGGATTACACCAAGCTTGCAGCTTTGTATCAGCAATATAACGATTTCTATCTTGAAACCAAAGATACTCACACCTACACAAATGCTTCTCTTGCCGTTCTTAAAACGAATATAGATCTTGCAAACACTGTTATCAGCGAGGCTAAGGCAAGCCAGGCGGATGTTGAAAAGATGATTGAAAAGCTCAATGACGCTTATAACAATCTTGTTCTTTTCGTTCCGGTTAAAAATGTAACACTTTCTCTTGCAGAAGGTTCAAACGGCACGGAGCTTAATCCGGGATTTGTAAGATACAGCGGCACTTCCATTAACGGCGCAGCCGTTTCAATTGCCGCAACTCTTGACCCGGCAGACAGCACCGGCGCTACGCTTGAATGGAAATCTTCAAACAGCAATATTTCCGTTGATGAAAACGGAACGGTAACGAATAATTCCGTAACCGGAGGCTATGCTCTTATCACTGCCACGGCAACTGATGAGGCAGGCAACACGGCGGAAAGCTCAATTTATGTTTCGTTTGTTCGCAATGTTGTAAACAGCGTAAGCTTCTCCGAGGAACTTATTCACGGCGCACCGAGCACAACGGTTACTCTCAGCCCCACTGTTTCGGGCACAAGCGCACTCACCGTTCCTTCGGTAAAAACATGTATTTATAAATCTTCGGATGAAAATATTGCCACCGTTAACAATGAAGGCGTTGTAACCTTTATTAAAGCCGGCGAATGCACAATCACCGCTTATGCGGTTGACGGCGGCGTTTCCGCTTCCGTTAGGGCAATCACTACAAATGATAACACGGCTCTTAATGCGGCAGTTAAGGAATACGCATCCGTAAATTATATGGATTATGCATATGATTACGGCACGGCGTTTAAGACTGCATATGATAATGCAGTTAAGGTAAACAGCGATTATCTTTCATCTCAGGAAGCTATCGATTCTGCTTTATCCGCTCTTCAAACAGCGTATAACGAGCTTTCTGATCATCCGTTTGTTGCTCCCGGAAATCTTGTTCTTTCCGTAAACGGCGAAGAAATTGCAAACGGCGCAACTTATGTTAAAGATGAAAACAACCAAGTGGTTGTAAACGCATCATGTGCAGAGGGCGCAATGATTAAGTCATCCTCAATCACTTATGCAAATGCAAATTCGGTAAGCGTTTCTGTTTCCGGCAATACTGCCACAATCACCAAGGATAACGAAGATGCTTTCGGCTCGGTTGATATCACTTACACGGTTGTGGATGATTACGGTCGTGAATCAACCGTTACAAAGAACATTAAGGTAACGGATAAGGTTCAGCTTATCGAATCCTTAAAGTTTGTTTATAACGGCGCGGAAACGGAAAATGTTTCATATAAAGCAACCGTTGTTTTAAATAAAACGGTTCAGCTTTCGATAAACACTTATCCAGAAGCGGCGGAGGCATACACCTCAATTAAATGGAGCAGCAACAACAGCAAGATTACCGTTGATGATAACGGTCTTGTTAAGTGCACATCGTTGACCGGCGGTTCAACCACCGTTACCTGTACTGTAACCTTGAGCGACGGCTCCGAAATCACAAATACTATTCCGGTATCCTTTGCGATAGGCAGATAACGGAGAGGAGTTAAAATGGCAAAAACAACTAAAAAATTCACCTCCGTTTTATCGGCAATTATTCTTGCGCTTGTCAGCCTTACAGGGCTGATAAGCGCAAACGCGCAGGATGTGGTGGCGATTGATGCCGCCCATTTCCCTGATGAAAATTTCCGCGATGTTGTGCTACAATATTTTGACCGTGATTCAAGCGGCACTTTAAGCGATTCCGAAATCGCTGCGGTAACAAGCGTTAATTTTGTTATCTATGCCGATGAAATTCACGATTTAACGGGTATTGAATATTTCACCTCGCTTGTGCAGCTTTATGCAGGCGATTTAGAAATCGAAAAGGCGAATTTTTCCGCACTTTCCAAGCTGCAAAAGCTTTATGTGCAGGGCAATAAATTAACCTCGCTTGATGTTTCTGAAAACACCGCGCTCACGGATCTTGTGTGCACGGATAATGAAAATCTTTCAAGCTTAACTTTATCGCCGTCCGTAACAAAGCTTCTTTGCAATAAATGCTCGCTCACCGTGCTTGATGTAAGTATGTGCACGAATTTAACTCAGCTTAATTGCGAAAGTAATTTACTTTCCTCGCTTGATCTTTCGGCAAATGTTCAGCTTTCGGATTTAACCTGCTGCTACAATAATATTGCGGCACTTGATCTTTCGGCAAATCCAAAGCTTGAAAATAATGTAACCTCTTATAATATCGGTAATCAAACCATTGATGTCGAGGCAGCATTTTCGGGCAAAACACTATCGGCACCCGTTTCACTCGCTGCCGATAAGGTTATGGCGTCAAGCCTGCCAAACGAAAGCGATGCAGAGGGCTACACCGGCTATAACAGCGAAACCTCGGCATTTGAATTTACCGATTATTCGGTTATTTCATCCGGCATTGATTATGAATATGATGTTTCATGCTCAGGTGCTCAGAATTTAACCGTGCATATCAATCTTTCAAAAGATTTTTATAAGGTAAGCTTTAATGAATCGCAGGGCGGCAGCAATGTGGATTATTCTTATGTTAAATCCGGCGGCAGCGTTTCGGCACCTCAATTTCCGCAGGCTCCCGAGGGCTTTGTTTGCCCGAGTTGGAGTGCTGCTGCGGAAAATATAACCTCAGATACGGAAATTTATGCTGTTTGGGCAGCAAGCCACAGCTATGAAGTGCTGTCTTATTCGAATTATATTCTTACAAAAAAATGCTCGGTGTGCGGCGATGTGCACACAGCTGATTTAAAGGCTGCATTCAACAGCAAAACAGGCGATTCAAATTATGATGCTTTGCTTGATGCAGACTCAAACGGATATATAAATGTTCGCGATCACAGCATTTTGTCTAAATCATTTTCATAAAAAATTACTCCCCACGGAAATGAATAAGTCCGTAAAAAGCGGATAATAGAAAAAAGTCCCCTCTTGATGTAGAATAAACATCAGGAGGGGATTTTTATGCCCGATTTTAATTGTTTTGGTCTGTTGAATATCCGATATAATCGGAAGGTTTGTTGTGCTTAAGCAGTCGTGAGTCGAACACAATATGCCTAAAACGGTGTCGGCAGTTTAAAGCAAACCGATTTTTGTGTGGGCAAGGCATAAAACGCAGTTAATCCTTTCGGATTAACGAGTATTTTAACACAGCTCACGCGGAAATCGGTTGCTTTAAACCATATTGTGTTCGATTCACGCCTGCTTAATTGCTTATTTGCGGGCGTCTGTGGATTTGTCGGCGCAGTGTTTTAATAGACCTGTTCACATAAAAATTCCCAACCGTTTTGAATCAAAGCGATTGGGAGTTTTTTTATTTGATTTGTGGAAAAATTGTTGGGTTACTGTGCGGTTGTTGCCTGGGTGGTGGCTGAGGTTGTTGTTTCAACTTCGCCGTAAACCTGAATAATAACAGTTTCGCCCTTTGCCACACTTTCACCGGCTGCCGGGGCTGTGCCGCCCGATTTTTTAACGGTGTTCGGTGTGTAGTTGCCGTTGTTGTAAACGGAAACGGTTTTAACCTTAAAGCCTAAATTCTCAAGTTGCTTTGTGGCTTCGTCTGCTGTTAATGTGCCCACATCGGGAACGGTTGCCATCTCCGTTCCTTTGCTAACGGTAAGCACTATTGCCGAGCCTTGAGCCACGGTTTCTCCGGCTTTAACACTTTGTGCATAAACCGTTCCGGCTTCATAATCGGCGTTGTATTCGTAATTGAATGTTATTTTAAATTGTTGGTTCCATGCCGCACCGTTTTTAATGTCCGATTCGGTGTAACCCTGTGTGGAAAAATCCGGCACTGTCACAGGTGCTGCCGTTGTTTGCGCTGTGGTGGTTTCTTTGTTGCCGACAATGCCGGAAAATCCGATCACATAAACAGCTGCTGCCACGATCGCCACCACGGCAATGATTATTGCCGCAAGCTTGCCTTTGTTGCTTTTGTTCTTTGATTTTTCGCTTTTGGCAGGCGTGCTTTCCTGCTTTTTTTCGGCAGGAGGTGCCGTGCGCTGCTCTGTGGATTGAATTTCCGCAGCTTTTGCCACAACGGACGGTGCAGCATTCAAAAGTTCTCGGTAATCGTAAACGGTTTGGATTCGCCTTTCGGGGTAAATCTGAAGCCCTGCGCCGAGTGCTTTGATAACATAGGCCGGAATTTTTTCCGCAATCACATTCGGAATCATCAGCTTATCGTTTGTTTCCCTTGAAAGTGCGCTCGGCGGATTTGTGCCCACCAAAGCTCTGTAAATGCAGGCTGAAAAAGCATAAATATCGGTTGCCGGGCAAATTTTGTGGCTGTTGTTATATTGCTCCAGCGCGGTGTAGCCTTCGTTTTCATTGAATTCAAGCTCGCTGCCGGATGTGCTGCATTCGCTTATGCAAAAGCCTGCAAGGCGCACCTTTCCGTCCTTGCAAAGCACAAGGTTATCAGGGTTTATGCAGCCGTGAATAATGCCGCTTTCGTGTAGCTTTTCAAGCGTTGTGAGCACGGGCATAAACATAAGCCTTGCTTTGTCCCACGGGATAATGTTGTCGCTGTTTCTGATAAGAAAATCGCGCAAGGAAACGGTTGCCATTTTTTCGGAAATCGCATATGCGGTTTCGTTTTCCTCAAACACATCCAAAACGGGGATAACTGCTGAAAGGCTGTTCATTCCCTTAAGCGTTTTCCACAGCTTTATAAATGATTTTTTGCAGCTGTCAAATGTTTTTTTGAATTTTTCGCGCACATGGGCATTAAGGTTGCCCTCAAGCCTGTTTGCAATGCCGGCAGGCATAAATTCCCTGATTGTTACAACTGTGTTTGTTTCGGTGTCAAGCCCTATATATGTTACGGCGTCGCTTTCCTGCGAAACGGAATTGCCCACAAGATATCTGCCTGCAAGCATGGTTTTGCGCGGCAAAAACAGCATATCGGAAACGGAATCATTGTCAAATCCGCATTCTGAACAAACGCTGCCTTGGGTCAGCCTTGCAAAGCAATTCATGCATAAATTATCGAAGTTCACTTAAATGCCCCCGTTGGTAAATCATTCTATAAAATATAATGTTTAAAAATTATAATTATTAAATCATAGTTTAACAATGAAATGCTTTTTTGTCAAGAACAGGGAAGCGGCATATAAATAATCTTTACAGACAATTGATAAATAATTCATTTTGTTATATAATTGATTTGTGTTAAAATATATTATTATAAATTAAAAACGAGGTAAGAATATGAATTTCAATCCGCTTCCGAACGGAATGGCAGAGGGCTTCGTGCTCATAAAAAAATGTGAAGAAAAGAAAACAAAAAACGGCTCGGCATATCTTGATTTGATAATCGGCGATAAAAGCGGCGAATTGCCGGCAAAACTGTGGGATTACAGTGCAGGCGGCATGTTTGAAGAGGAAATGGTTGTTAAGGTTCGCGGTAATATTGAGCAGTATAACGGCAGAGATCAATTCAGAATTTCCCAAATCAGACCTGCTTCTGCAAGCGATGAATATAATCTTGCCGATCTTGTGCCATCCTCCGAAATCGGAGGACTCGACATGTTTAATATGATTATGAAAAGGGTTAATGCATTTAAGGACGCAGAGCTTAAAGCAATCGTTTCAAAAATTATGAACGATAAAAAAGAGTTGCTTATAACCTGCCCCGCGGCATACAGGCTCCACCACGCAATGATAGGCGGTCTTATGCTGCACACCGTGTCAATTGTTCGTATGGCAGAGGAAATTTGCAGAATTTATCCGAATATAAACAGGGAATTATTGCTTTCGGGTGCGATTTTGCACGATGTTGCCAAAACTTGGGAATTCACCTTTGCAAAAAGCGGTCTTGTTAAGGGTTATTCAACAGAGGGCGAACTTATCGGTCATTTGGTTGAGGGGGCTTATTATGTGGCAGATGCTGCAAAAGAACTTGGCATAGAAAGCGAAAAGGTTGCCTTGCTTGAGCATATGATTTTAAGCCATCACGGCGTTCCCGAATACGGCTCGCCGATAAGACCGATGTTTTTGGAAGCGGAAATTCTTTCCGCACTCGACACGCTTGACGCAGAGATTTTCGAGTTCCACAGTGCAACGGCAAAGGTTGAACCCGGTAAGTTTACGGACAGGCAATGGTCGCTTGACAACAGAAAACTATATAATCACGGTCTTTCCGGCACAGAACATATAGTTGATTTAGAGGATTAAGCTTTAAAATCAAACGGCGCCGATTTTCGGCATCAGGCATTTAAAGAGAAGGAGAATAATTATGGCAGAGGATTTTCAGCAGCAAAGCTGGACGGAAGTGGCAATCACGGTTGATTCAAAAAACACCGAAACGGCAGGCAATATAGCAAATATGGCGGTGCCCTACGGAATTTATATTGAGGATTATTCCGATTTGGAGGAGGAAACTCTGCAAATTGCTCATATTGATCTGATAGATGAGGATTTGCTGAAAAAAGACCGCACAAAATCGGTTATACATATTTACATAAATCCCCACGAAAACCCTGCAGAGGCAGTTTCGTTTGTTAAGGAAAGGCTTGATGCCGAAAACATTCCCTGCGAAATTTCGCTTGCGGATTGCAAGGCTCAGGATTGGGTGAATAACTGGAAACAGTATTTCCACGCAATGCCCATCGGCGAAAAGCTGCTTATAAGACCTGAATGGGAAAAGGATTATGCTGCAAACGGTCGCATAATTTTGGATATAGAGCCGGGTCTTGCATTCGGCACGGGTAGCCACCCAACCACAAGGCTGTGCCTTGAAATGCTGGAGGAATATGTGGATGAGGAATCCACCGTGCTTGATATCGGTTGCGGCAGCGGCATACTTTCGATTGCAGCCCTGCTTTTGGGCGCAAAAACCGCTTTCGGCACTGATATTGATGAATTAGCAGTTAAAACGGCAATTGAAAACGCAAAAAAAAACGGCTTTGAGCCGCCTGTTTTTGCCGCCGAAAAGGGCGATCTTTCTGAATGTGCAAGTGGCACATATAAAATAATAATCGCCAATATAGTTGCCGATGTTGTTATGAAGCTGAATAAGGATGCCGGCAAATTTCTCGATAAACACGGCGTTTACATTACCGGAGGAATTATAGACAGCCGTAAGGCAGAGGTTGAGCATTCGCTTGAGGAAAACGGCTTTGATATTGTGGAAACACGCTCCGAAAAGGGTTGGAATGTGTTTGTTTGCAAAAAACCGTGATTTACCTTAATTTGATATATTGTCAAAGTCACACAGATGGGTTAAAATGAATTATAAGAATATTTTATAAAATACAAATCGCTTTTGCTCCTGCGGATTATCATTCGGCAAAGTGTATTTGCGAAAGGAAAGATTTTTATGAAAAAAACAATCGGCTTGCTTTTGGCTGCAGTTATGGTTACTGGTGTTTTGTCACCTTGCCAAAGCGTGTTTGCAGCCGAAGCAAATAAAAAAAACATCGGTGCATTTTCCGATGCCGTAAGTGAGATTGTTGCCGAGTACGACGGTGACGAGGATTATGTTCTTAATTCCGAAAGCACTCAGCTTGCGGTAGAGGACAGAATTATCGTTTATTCCGATAATGTTTCAAAAAGCTACGGCGAAGCCGAAACGGTAAGCGGCGCAGGCGTTACCGTACTTCAGTTTGCAAGTGATGCCGCAGCCGCAAACGCTTTAAATTCGCTTTTGGCAGACGGTTATTCGGCTGATTATGATTTAATTGGAAAAACCGCGGATGCCAATTCAACCGAATCTACTTCCGAAACATGGGCAAGCGAAAGAATCGAATCGCAGGAAACTGTTGCTGCAATAAAAAAAGCGGGCAAAAAGCTTAATGATGTAACCGTTGCGGTTATCGATTCCGGCGTTGATTACACTCATCCCGATCTTAAAAACAGGGTAGTCGGCACGGGTGAAACCTTTGTGGGCGGAGACGATAGCACCACAATTGACCAATACGGTCACGGTACGCAGGTGGCAAGCGTTATCGCGCAAAATACACCCGACAGTGTTAAAATCAAATCATATAAAATTGCGGATTCAAGTGGCAGCAGCACAATGAGCAGCATTGTTTCCGCACTTGCCGAAATAGTTGCAGACGATAATGCACCCAAGGTTTTGAATATGTCCTTGGTTATTAAAGAAACCGGCGGCACCGGCAGCACAAAAAGCTATTTTGAAAATATTGTTTCCGAGCTTGATAAAAAAGGCTGTGTTGTGGTTTGCGCTGCAGGCAATGCCAATGATGATGCGTCAAATTATCTTCCGGGCGCAATTCCGCAGGTTATAACCGTTTCGGCTTCCGATTCGGTAAATGAAAAAGCTTCTTATTCCAATTACGGTTCGGCAGTTGATATTGCCGCTCCCGGTACGCATGTTCGCGTTGCTACTCTGAATGGGGGCTACACCAATAATTACAGCGGCACTTCTCTTGCCGCACCTGCCGTCAGCGCGGCGGCAGCAACGCTGCTTTCGCTCGACAGCAGTCTCAGCGTCAGCCAAATCGATTCAAAAATCAAATCCGCCGCTTTCCCGATCAGCGATAATTCGGGCATGCAGTGGTGCGGTGCCGGGATTTTGAATTTTTCCGCGTTTTATGAGGATTCACTTCTTCAGGCACCCGTGTTCAGCAAATCAAGCGGCACCTATTCTTCGGCAATAACGCTTTCTGCTACGGCACCGAGCGGCACAACGGTTATGTACACAACCGATAACACCGTTCCTACCTCAACCCACGGCAATGCGCTTGTTGCGCCGATAACAATCAGTTCTTCAACATCGATAACAGCCGTTGCAATAGGCGAAAGCGGCAAAAGCAAATATGTGCATGCCGATTACGATATTCAAAATTCCGCTTCGGCAAGCACTGTGCTCAGTGTCGGCTCGCCTGCAAATGTTTCTGTTTCGGGCACAAGCAAATTTGTTACTTTAACCTTTAAACCCACTCAAACGGCGGATTATGTTTTTGAATCCCATTCGGATGATATCAAGTATCAGCCGTATTGGTTTATTCTTGAATCCACCACTCAGGAAGAAGTGCAAAATCAGGAAACTGAATATGTGGGCAACGAATGCAAAACCACCGTTAAGCTTTATGCCGGCACAACATATCAGCTTAAATGCAGCGCATATTATGTTAATATTCCGTCAAGCGCAACTCAAACCTACAGTGTTTCAGTTGAATTTGCTCAGAATGCCGTAATACCGTCAACTCCCACAGACTTTGAGGTAACGGGCAGGGGCAACGGAGGCAAATCACTGTGGCTTGATTGGGCAGACTGTAAAAATGCAATCAGTTATAAGGTTTATGACGTTACAAACGGTGCAAACACCTTTAAGGGTGAGGTTAAAACAAGCGATATCGCTTTCCATGATTTTAACCCTGCCTGGGAATATGATATTAAGGTTGTTGCCGTCAGCAGCACGGGCGACACGGCAGACGCCACTTATCGCGTTTGCGCTGCGTGTGAACCTCCAACAAACTTCACGATTTCATCAAACGGTGATTATTCAATAAAAGCAAGCTGGAATTATGTTGCTTGCCACGGCTATTATTTGCAGTGGAGCACGGACCCCACTTTCCAAACGGATAAAAACGGCGCGTGGATAAGCGGCACTTATTCCACAAGCTACACCGTAAACACAAGCAAACCTGCAAAGCAATATTACGTTCGCGTTCGTTGCTGGAAAAATTATCAGGGCGGCTATATTTACAGCGATTTCACCGATTCCTCAATCCTCGGGTATATGGATGCGCCGAGCGGCTTTGCCGTAACCGGCAGAGGCAACGGCGGCAAATCCTTATGGCTTGATTGGAACGATGTTGCCGGTGCAGTCGGTTACAAGGTTTACGATGTTACAAACGGTGCAAACACCTTTAAAGGTGAGGTTACAACCAGCGATATATCATTCCACGATTTAAATCCGGCATGGGAATATGATATTAAGGTTGTTGCTTATGATAAAAACGGCAAAACAAGCGAGGCAACTTATCGCGTTTGTGCGGCATGCGAGCCGCCGGAAATAATCGTTGTTATGGCAGATGACATCGGTGCCGAAGATTCAATCAGCGCGGCTTGGAATTATGTTGCCTGCCACGGCTATTATGTTCAGTGGAGCACCGATCCGAATTTCAAAACGGATGTTCACGGCGAATGGATAAATGGCACTTACACCACAAAATTCGTTAAATATGTGGGCTCGAATGCTGCTGACTATTATGTTCGCGTTCGCGGTTGGAAAAACTATCAGGGCGGCTATATTTTCAGCGATTTTTCGGAGCCCGTTAAAGCCTCGGCTAATTTCTCCGATTCCTTTAAGGTAACGGGCAGGGGCAACGGAGGCAAATCACTGTGGCTTGATTGGGCAGATGTGAAGGGTGCCGCTTTGTACGGCGTTTTTGATATCACTGATCATATAAACACATTAAAAGGCTCATGCTACGAAAGCCAATTTACTTTCACGGATTTAAACCCCGCATGGGAATATGATTTCCTTGTGCTTGCTTATGATGCAAGCGGTAATTTGATTGCCTGGGGCTCGGCGCAAAATGTTTGTGCTGCGTGCGAGCCGGCAAAGAATTTAAGCCTTTCCGTTTCTGGCTCAAATACCATAACGGCAAACTGGGATTATGTTGCCTGCCACGGGTATTATATTCAGTGGAGCACCGACCCCACATTCACAGATAAAAGCAAAATTCAGGGCGAATGGATAAACGGCACTTTCTCCACAAGTTACACAATTAAAACAAGTGATTCTGCGGATAAATACTATGTTCGTGTTCGCTGCTGGAAAAATTATCAGGGCGGCTATATTTACAGCGATTTCTGCACTCCCGTTTCGGCAGGTTCGTAAGCAAAATTTAAGCGCGTCACAATTTTAAACACGGCAAAAGGGCAGTTCGTAAGAACTGCCCTCTATTGTTGAGAATTATTGGTTTTTCAGCGCGTGTGATACTGATTATTATGCGATAAGCCGTCAGTTTTTAAGAATCATCAAAAGCGTGCCGCAAACTATAAGCGCAAGCCCGATTGCCGCTTTTTTGGTGAGCTTTTCTTTAAAAACTATTGCCGAAAATGCGATTGAAACCAATATGCTCAGTTTATCTATCGGCACAACCACCGTGGCAAGCCCGTCTTGCAGGGCTTTGTAATAGCAAAGCCAGGAGCCGCCGGTTGCAAGCCCCGAAAGGCAAATAAAGCCAAGCTCTTTTTTTGGAATTTGGCGCAGCGTGTGCCCTTTGCCCTTAACGAAAACTACAATCCATGCCATTATCAGCACAACGCCCGTGCGGATTGCCGTGCCTAAATTCGATTCAACGCCGTCTATGCCTATTTTGCCGAGTATTGATGTAAGTGCGGCAAAAATTGCGGAAAGTGCCGCGTAAATCAAGCCGCTTTTACTGCTCTTTTTATCCGAATCGCTTTCCTTTTTTTCTGTCATCATAAAGGTGCCGATTCCGATTAAAACCACGGCAACGCCCTTGATTGCCGTTATTTTTTCGCCCAAAAAGATAAATGCAAGCAAAATCGTTAGCACCGTGCTTGATTTATCGATCGGCACAACCTTGTTTACATCGCCGATTTGAAGCGCTTTGAAATAGCAAAGCCACGACGCGCCCGTTGCAATTCCCGAAAGCACCAAAAAAAACCATGTTTTGGCGGAAATATCGCCTATGGTGGGCGCCGAGCCCACTATCAGCACCATCAGCCAGGAAAATACAAGCACAATAATCGTGCGCACAGCGGTGGCGGCGTCCGAATCGGTTTTCTTGATTCCGCATTTTGCAAGAATTGCGGTTATGCCCGCGAAAAAGGCAGAGCCGAATGCATAAACAACCCACATAAAGAACACCCTCCGCAAAGATAATTGCCAAACAAATAAACGGCAAAATGCCGCGTTGAAACTGCATTTTCGGTGAAGCGCGGCAATGCGGTTTGTGTGTTTGCCGTTTCATAATTTAATTATAACTCTTGCCGCAGATCATTGCAACGGCAAGGCAATAATAATGCGAAAATGAGTATAAAAAAGCGCCGACGGAGTGCACAGAGGCAAGCTCATCGCCGGCGTATATTTTATAAGAAGATTTGGTAAAGTATGCCGTAAACCTCGCGCGAGGCAAAGGGCATAAAGCCGTTCCATGGTGTTTTGCTTGGGTAAGAGTGTGGGATTAAGCCGTATTTTTCAGCAAATTTACCGGCTCTGTATTCGTGGAAATCGTTTGTTATCACGGTGATGTTGTTATCCGTGATTCCGTTTTTCTTTAAAATTTCAAGTGAATATTTAAAATTCTCCTGCGTGTTTGTGGATTTGTCTTCAAGAAAAAGGCGGTTTGGGTCTATGCCGCTGTCCGTTAAACTGCGAAACATACACTCGGCTTCCGAAATGCTTTCGCCGTTTCCCTGCCCACCGCTTAAAATCGCAATCGCGTTCGGGTTTTCGCTCAAGTAGTTATAAGCCGCTTTTATTCTGCCGCGCAAAAACGGGCCTGCCGTTTCGCCGTTTACCTTGCAGCCGAGCACGATAACTGTGTTTGATTGTGTTTCGCTTTTTGTGCTTCCGTAAAGCACACAGCCGAATGCCGCGCCTGAGACGATTATGCAGCAGGCGAGCACCGCGGAAATTGTATTCGTGATGATTTTGCCCGCTTTTTTTGCCGTGATTTTGCGAAGCACCGTGTTTATTTTATCAAAGAAAGCGGCGTAAATAAGCGCCGCGCACGCAAGCGCAAAGCCTGTTAAAATGCCTATGTTTATTTGCCCTGTTGTGATAACGGGACCTATGTAAAGCAGGGTAAACGCCGCCGCTGCCGCGGCAAGAATAATCCTGATTGTTATTTTGCTTTTCTTTTTCATATTGCAGCTCCCGTAATTCAAGTGATGGCAATATTATATGAAAAATATTTTGTTATTCCGTTAAGAGAAAATAAAGAAAAATAAAATTGTGCATGTTCGGGGCACAATCCGCAAAGAAAATGCGGTTTGAGTTTTTGCGTGCTTCGGCGCGTGTTTGCAACCTGAATTTAATGCTGAAACGCCTTCTTTTTTATTTATAAAAGCCCTCTTCTTTGCGCTTCTTTCATCAATTTGGGCTGAATTAACGGATATGTCCAATCATGTTCCGATTTATCGGTAATGATAATTTTCTCAATTTCGCTGTGGATTTCTTCAAAAGAAAAAATATCGGCAACATATAACATTCCGAATGTTTCGTCGTCTGCATTTTCATTTACTCTTGTTTTTCCTTTAACGGAATAAACGCAAACCGGCTTAATTGTGAAATCAACCGCGCCTGTTTCTTCTTTCAGCTCGCGCTTTGCGGCTTCCAAAACGGTTTCGCCTTTTTCTCTGTGCCCTCCGGGTATTTCATAAGTGTTTCTCTCCTTGTGCTTGCAAAACACAAATTTTCCGTTTGCTTTTGAAATAATAACTGCAAATTTTAACAAGTCGTCATCTGCATTGTCGTAAAATTTAACTTCGGTCATTTTGCTGTTTCTTTCCCTTTTTTGAATAATTGAGAATTTCTCAAACTCTGTATATTATGCTGAGGCACTTTGCTTTAATTCTTTTAAATTAACTATATCATACGCGGATAAGCTTGTCTACACCGATAAGATAATCTTTATCGGTTTTGCGCCGATTGTTTAAATGCGGCGGATATAAAAAAAGCAGCCCGTGCGGACTGCTTTTTATGGTGGACACGAAGGGAGTCGAACCCTCGACCTCTGCAATGCGAATGCAGCACTCTCCCAACTGAGCTACGCGCCCATATGTTTAATTGCAAAAACTATTCTACACCCTTTTTCCGAAAATAACAAGAGCAAATTTTATTTATGCGTATCTTTTTGGCAAAATCGGTAAATAATATTTAAAAATCAGTGCTTTGCGCCGCTAAAAAAGCGTGCTTAACGGCGGCGGGGAAAGGAAAGATTCGGTTGAAAAATTTATCTATCAAAAGTGTGCACGGCATGGAAATAATAGATTCGCGCGGCAATCCCACCGTTGAGGCAGAGGTTGTGCTTGAATGCGGCGCGCGCGGCAGGGGCGCGGCTCCGAGCGGGGCTTCAACAGGCAAATTTGAAGCGCTGGAGCTTAGGGACGGCAATGTTGCCCGCTTCGGCGGAAAAGGCGTTCGCAAGGCCGTTGAAAATGTGAACACGGCTTTGAACGGCGCGCTTTGCGGCAAAAATGCGGCGGATATTTACGCCGCGGATTCGGCCATGATTGCCGCAGACGGCACGGAGGATAAATCAAATCTCGGTGCAAATGCTATTCTTGCGGCTTCGATTGCCGTGGCAAGGGCGGCGGCAAACGCTTACGATATGCCGCTTTACAGATTTTTGGGCGGTGCAAACGCAAACCGATTGCCCGTGCCGATGATGAATATTTTAAACGGCGGAGCGCATGCGGCAAACACGGTGGATGTGCAGGAATTTATGATAATGCCCGCGGGAGCGGAAAGCTTTAGGAGCGGGCTTTGCAGGTGCACGGAGGTGTTTCACTCGCTTGCTTCCATCCTCGGCGCAAACGGGCTTGCCACATCGGTTGGCGATGAGGGCGGCTTTGCGCCCGATCTTTCCTCCGATTCGCAGGCAATCGAATATATTTTGGAGGCAATTCAAAAGGCGGGCTATGAACCGGGGCGCGATTTTGTGCTTGCGATTGACGCGGCTTCAAGCGAATGGAAGGGCGGCGAGCCGGGCAAATATGTGTTGCCTAAAAGCGGCGAAAGATTCACCTCAAGCGAGCTTGTTTCGCATTGGGAGCGCCTTTGCGAAAAATACCCCATCGTTTCCGTGGAGGATGGGCTTGATGAGGAGGATTGGCAGGGCTGGCGGCATATGACGGAATCCCTCGGCGAAAAAACTCAGCTTGTGGGCGATGATTTGTTCGTTACCAATTCAAAAAGGCTGAAAAAGGGAATAGAACTCGGCTGCGGCAATTCGATTTTGATAAAGCTTAATCAAATCGGCACCGTTTCCGAAACGCTGGAGGCAATCAAAATTGCGCAAAAGGCGGGCTACACCGCCGTGATTTCGCACCGCTCGGGCGAAACGGAGGATACCACAATAGCCGACCTTGCCGTTGCAGCCAACGCGGGGCAAATCAAAACGGGCGCGCCGAGCAGAAGCGAAAGGGTTGCAAAATACAATCGACTGCTTCGTATAGAGGAACAGCTCGGCGCCGCCGCATGCTATCCCGGTTTCGGCGCGTTTAATATAAATGCATGCACGGAGTGCGAAAAGTGTTAAAATGCGAAGTCTAACCCTATGTGCCTAAAACGGGACGGCACGGCGGCTTTTCGCATTTCCGACTGCTGACGCTAAAGGGTTTTAACATTCTCTTAGCTCCGGGAGCGTTTCCCCGGTCTTGTCATTTTTTAGGGGTTACGCTCTTTTTTTCTTGCCTTTTTGTTTTAAATGTGATATATTATATTTGCAATATATAAGCGCTGACGGATTGGCGGCAAGTACCTCACCGCGCGGCCTATATATTGTTTTTTGGGTTTGTGCCCCGGCTTTTATTGCCGGGGTCTTTTTTTGTTTATCGCTCGGGCTTAATCGTTCGGGCTTTTGCTTTCGGTTTCCTTAATTAGTTTATCAAGAATTCCGATGGCTTCATCTACTTTGCCCGCCCTTAGCAACGCTTCAAGGCTGGGAACAAAGCCGAAAAACCGTTTTTTAGTATTACTTATGCGAAATTTATACAAAAAATCGTTTGTGCGTATTGACAAATTTGTAAAATATGCAATAATTGAGGCATAGGGGTGATTTTATGGAAAAAAATAAGTACACCAAGCTCGGCGCACGGGTTTGGGTCAGCATATTGTTCTTCGGCCTTGCCGGTCAGCTGGCATGGGTTATTGAAAATATGTATTTTAATGTTTATCTTTTTGACGCCGTGGGAGGCACGGCAAACGATATCGCCGCCATGGTTGCGGCTTCCGCCGTAACCGCCGCACTCACAACGCTGATTATGGGCGCGCTTTCCGATAAGCTCGGCAAGCGAAAGGTTTTCATAACCGTGGGCTACATAATTTGGGGGCTTGTTACGGCGTCGTTCGGATTTATCACCGTTGGCAACACGGAAAAGCTTTTCCATTCCGCAAACGCGGTTGCCACGGCATCGCTCATTATAATTATAATGGACTGCGTTATGACCTTTTTCGGCTCAACGGGATTTGACGCGGCGTTCAACAGCTGGGTAACCGATGTTACGGACGATACAAACCGCGGCAGGGCGGAAACGGTTATGCAGGCGCTTCCGCTTTTGGCAATTCTTGTTGTTTTCGGCCTTTTGGACGGATATAAGCAGCGCGGCGAGTGGAAAACATTCTTTCTGGCAGTCGGTCTTTCAACCGCAATTGTTGGTATTTTGGGCTTGTTTTTCTTAAAGGATAAGCCGGGTATAAAGGCAAACAACGAAAATTATTTCAAAAATATCGTTTACGGCTTTAAGCCCTCAACGGTTAAAAGCAATAAAATGCTTTATGTGGCGTTTGCCGCGTTTTGCATTTTCAATATCGCATATCAGGTGTTTATGCCTTATTTGATAATCTATCTTGAAAAAACATTAAGAATAGAAAATTATGCGATTCCGCTCGGCGCAATACTTGTTGTTTCCGCCGTTATTTCCGTTTTGCTCGGCGGGGTTATAGATAAGGTGGGCAAAATCAAATTCCTGCTTCCCTCGGCAATCATATTAACCGTGGGCTTTGTGCTTATGTATTTCGTAAACGGCGATAATATGGCAATGCTTATCATTATCGGCATAATTATGATGAGCGCGTATCTTGTTACCTCTGCCGCCGTTTGCGGCACAATCAGGGATTATACGCCCGATGATAAAGTGGGTCTTTTCCAGGGTGTGCGCATGGTGTTCCAGGTGCTTATTCCCATGATAACCGGTCCTTATATCGGCGCGGCGGTTATTGCAAACAATAATCAAACCTATGAGGAACTCGGCGTTGTTAAAACGATTCCCACGCCCAATATATTCCTGGCGGCGGGTGCCGTTGCCGTGTTCTCGCTGATTCCCATTGCCGTGCTTATGCACAGCCAAAGAAAAGGCGGGGCGGCAAAGGCAAAAGCATAGCGGCATTTGTAATAAAGGCTTCGTGCCGCCGCTTTGTATTCCGCGCCTTTAAAGGCGAAAAATAAATATAATAAGCTGTTTTGAAGCGCCCCTTTTTGGTTAGATTTAACAAAGTTTTTCAAATGGCAAAAATTGCTTGATATTCGGGGAGAAACAGTATAAAATAGATATCGACAAAATGTTGTCAATCAACATTTTAGTATTTAATTTTTTCGGAGGTATAATCCAATGGTAAAAGTTGCTATTAACGGTTTCGGCCGTATCGGCCGTCTTGCATTCCGTCAGATGTTCGGTGCAGAAGGCTATGAAGTTGTTGCTATCAACGATCTTACAAGCGCAAAAATGCTTGCTCATCTTCTTAAGTACGATTCATCTCAGGGTAACTATGTTGCTCAGGGCCACACCGTAGATTTCCACGAAGGTGAAGGCGAAGATAACTATATCGTAGTTGACGGTAAAAAAATCGTTATCTACAAAATGCCCAACGCCGCAGATCTTCCTTGGGGCGAGCTTGGCGTAGATGTTGTTCTTGAATGCACAGGTTTCTACACCTCTAAAGAAAAGGCTTCCGCTCATATCCAGGCAGGCGCACGCAAGGTTGTTATTTCCGCTCCCGCAGGCAACGACCTTCCCACTATCGTTTACAATGTAAACCACGAAACTCTTAAGCCGGAAGACACTGTTATTTCCGCTGCTTCCTGCACAACAAACTGCCTTGCTCCCATGGCTAAGGCTCTTAATGATTTTGCTCCCATCCAGAGCGGTATCATGTGCACAATCCACGCTTACACAGGCGATCAGATGATCCTTGACGGTCCTCAAAGAAAAGGCGATCTTCGCCGTGCCCGCGCAGGTGCCGTTAACATCGTTCCGAACTCAACAGGCGCTGCTAAGGCAATCGGCCTTGTTATTCCCGAACTCAACGGCAAGCTTATCGGCTCTGCTCAGCGTGTTCCCACTCCCACAGGCTCAACAACTATCCTCACCGCTGTTATCAAAACAGATAAGGAAGTAACTGTTGAAGCTATCAACGCTGCAATGAAGGCAGAAAAAACCGAATCCTTCGGCTATAACACCGATCTTATCGTTTCTTCCGATATCGTTGGCATGCGCTACGGTTCACTCTTTGATTCTACTCAGACTATGGTTCTTCCGATCGGCGAAAACACTTATGAAGTTCAGGTTGTTTCTTGGTATGATAACGAAAACAGCTACACTTCTCAGATGGTTCGCACAATCAAGTACTTCTCTGAGCTTGGCTAATAACACTCAGTTGAATTAAACAAAAAAGGACTTTCGGTTCGCGCCGAAGGTCCTTTTTTGTTTAAATTGTTTTTGAAAATATATTGTAAGCCGAAGCCGCGCGCCGTTTGCCGAGCCGTGCGGTTTCGGCACTTTTATTTCAATCACCTTATCGGTGCTTTAGCGTGCGCGGCAAAGTCTATTCGTTCACTTTCGGGTTGCTTGTTCTGTCGAGCAGGTAATCAATGCTAACATTGTAGTAATCCGCCAATTTTATAAGCACCTCCGCAGTTATTGCAATAACCCCGGTTTCGTATTGTGAATATGTGTTTTGCGACACATTCAGCACCTGCGCTATTTCGCGCTGTTTAATATCATTATCCTCTCTTATGCTTTTTAAGTTTTTGTAAATCATAATCTCACCTCCGGTAATATTATGATTTATCTCCCACACAGATATTGACATTTATCTGTAATACAGATATAATGAAATCGAAATATTAAAAGGAGAATATGTTGATCAGCTCGGCATAGGTGAAAAGTTATGAAACTCACGGTTAAAAATCAATCCTTGGAGCCTGCGGCAAATTTCAGCCAAAAGCAGTATATAACGGATTTGTATGAATGTGAAAAAACAAAGTATATTCTTGAAAATCGCCGTAAATGGCTCAATCACGAGATAACTCAGCTTTTGGTAAATATACCGAATTTTGAAAACAGCAGCTATTATAAAGAATATAACAAGCAAAAAAAGAAAATGACTACTGAAGAATATAGTAAAATTAACAAGCCGTATAACAATGTGAAAACTTTTTCCGAATATTTTTGGCGATTTGTCGGTGTGGGAATAATAATATCCGTGATTGCTAGTATTGGAATCGCTTTTTTGCCTGATTATTATGTGTTTTTTGACGGAATTAAAATAGGATTAAAAATTGATTTTCTGAGTGCAATAATAGGCGCAGTTGCATCTTTAATTATAATTTTGATTAAAAATTCTTCTTATAAGCGAAAAAAATCAAAATATGATGTTGAGAGTGAAAAAACAAGAAAAATAGTCAGAGAACGCGATAAAAGCATTTATAATGCAAAGAAAAACGAATATAATGATTATGTTTCCAAAACGAAGGCCGAAAGAGCGCCGATTATTGAAATGTATCGCGCGGAAAAACGGCAGGTTAAAGCAAATATAGAAAAGCTTGAAACCACATTGAGCGAGCTTTATTCAATGCGAATAAACGGCGTTTTGTGCCTGCACCCGAATTATCAGGGCTTAATTCCCGTTTCAATCATATACGGCTATTTTGACACGGGCAGATGCACTCAGTTTCAAGGCCACGAGGGCGCGTATAATCTTTATGAGGATGAAAAGGTTAAAGGTTTGATTATAAACAAACTTGACGGTATCGCGCAACAACTCAATAAGATAAACGGAACAATGTCTTATGTGGCTTCGGCGATTGACAGCTGTAATAACAGGCTTTCAACGCTTGAAGATGCGGGCAGAAGAATGGAAAAAAGTCTCGGCAGTCTTAATAACAATGTTAATTCGCTCAACAGCAATGTATCAAACCGCATGGGCGCAATAGAAGCAAACACGGCAAACGCCGCATATTATTCCGAAGTAAGCGCAAGGTGCGATGTGTTTAATACGGTTTATAATTTATATAACGGTTAAATTTAAATATTTTGCGCCAAAAGCCCGAAAGAGCAATCTTTCGGGCTTTTTTTGCCTGCAAATTTAAGGAGTTACGGCATTGCTTTTGATAAGCTGTTGAAGTTTGAAATGATATGCCATTGCTTACAAATCAAAGCCATTGTTACCTAATTTTTGCGCGCTTTTTTGTGCATTTTTTCGATTTACAATTATCGCCCGATTGTGTAGAATTGAAGTGTGTTTTCAGTGCGACCGATGAGCACTTTACACTCGCAATAAGCAAAGAAATTTTATATATGAGGGAATTTTATGAGAACAGTTTTTAAAAATTGCACCTTGCTGGACGGCACTGCCGATATGCAGCCGAAGCCGGGCACGGATGTGGCAATTGAAAACGGGAAAATAACGGAAATCGGCAATGTTTCGCCGAAAAACGGCGATGAAGTTATAGATTTAACCGGCAAATATTTAATGCCCGGGCTTATAAATCTGCATGTGCATTTGCCTGCCGGCGGCAAGCCTAAAAACAAGCCGATGAACACGGAAAAGCTGACTAAGCTTGCGCTTTCCTCGCCGATTATGCGGCAAATCGTTATTAAAATGTGCAATGCATATGCAATGCAGGGGCTTATGGCAGGCGTAACTACAGTTCGCGCAGTCGGCGGTCTTGCGGATTTTGATACCGCACTCAGAAACAGAATAAATTCCGGCAAAGCCGAAGGTCCGCGCATTCTTGCCGCGGATTATGCAATCGGCGTGCCGCACGGGCATATGGTTGGCTCCGTTACAAAGCCGGCAAGCTCGATTGAAGAAGCTGTTGCAATGGTAGATGATTTAAATTCCCACGGCGTTGATTTGATAAAGCTGATGATAACCGGCGGCGTTATGGATGCCAAAGCTAAGGGCGAGCCGGGCAGGCTTATGATGCAGGCGGATATGATTAAAGCCTGCTGCGATCGTGCCCATAAATATGGGCTGAAGGTTGCAGCCCATGTGCAAAGCCCCGAGGGCGTGCGAACTGCTGTTGAAAACGGGGTCGATTCTATTGAGCATGGCTCCACGCTTACCCAAAGGGAAATTGATGCGTTTAAAAAGCACAATGCCGTTATGGTTTGCACAATTTCACCGACATTGCCCATGGCAAAATTCAAAAGGGAAACCCTCGGCATTTCCGAAGCCGTGCAATATAATTCAAACTTGGTTTGCAACAATATGATAGCAGGCTCAAAAACGGCGCTTGAAAACGGTATAACCGTGGGTCTCGGTACCGATACGGGCTGCCCCTATACCACGCACTATAATATGTGGCGCGAGCTTCATTATTTTGAAAAAAGCGTCGGCGTTTCGCCTGCGTTTGCTTTGCACACGGCAACACTTATAAATGCGCAAATACTGGGTATAGATGATGTTACCGGCAGCATCGAAGTGGGTAAATGTGCGGATATTCTGATTGCAAATTCAAGTCCTCTTGATGATTTTAGGGCGCTTTCACAGCCGTTTACGGTGGTTGCGCGCGGCAAAATCTATAAAAATCCCAAAATCAAAAAATACGAAAAATGTGAAGAAGAACTGGATAAATACTATAACTGAAATTTATAAAAGAAAAACGCCTTGGGAATTGCTCCCAAGGCGTTTTGTGCCGTTTTTTTGAAAATCAGCTTACTGTGTAATATATTTTGTATACGATGTTGAGCGGCTTTGCGGAAAAAGCGGAACGGAATTTTTTTCTTTCCTCTTCACTTCCCGAATAAGCAATGTTGTTCACGCATTTAACGCTTATGGATTTTGGGTCTATTTTACAATCCTTTTTAAGGCGAATTGTTTTCTTTTCACCGGGCACCAGGTCAAAGCAGTTATCTGAAAGCGGCGCGTTTTCGCTCTTGATATCCACAAAAACGGATCTTGCGAAAGTGTTGCTTTCAAGGGTCATTTCATTGCCGCTTAAATAAAGCTTTATCTTTGCGTGTTCCAATTTGAGTTTGCGCTCGGGAAGCAGCACTGCCGTGCGGCTGAGCACGGTTTTTCCGTCCTTGCGAAGCTCAGCCTGTGCAAAACAAGCTGATTTTTTTAAGCCGCCTGCCGAAATATAAAACACTTTTTGTGATTCGCCGGCATGGGATTTTATAAGCAGTGATTTGCTTCGCAGTTCCTTACCTGTGAAATCCCTGAAAGATAAGACAGCAGTGAATTCCTCGTCGTTTTGCGTGTCGTTAAGCACATAAAGCTCAATGCCACCGTCCGTTTGCCTCAGTGAAACCGTTATCGGGGCAAAAATTCTTTTGCCTGCGTACATAAGCGGCTTCCATTTGCCGAAATAGTCAACGGATGACCAACTCGGTGCGCCCCAGCAATCGTTCATCTGCCACCAAAGCGCGCCGTTGCAGCGCCCCTTGTTTCTGCGCCAATGCTCGGCTCCGTTTGCCACGCATTCTGCTTGGGTAAGCCCTGTTAAATAAATCAAATCCGCAAATTTTGCCGGTCTGTTGAATTTTTCGTAAAGGTAAAACAGCATTTTGTCGTTGCCGCTTGTGCATTTTTGGTGGCTTTGCATAACTTCGGATTTAAGCTGAATGTCGCTTGGCGTTGCAAATTGTAAAATGCAGTCCTCACTTGGGAAAGATTCCATTCCGTATTCGCTGCAAAATCTTGTATATCGCTTGCCGTAATAGCTTAAATCCTTGCTTCCGTGCCAAACATGCCACATATGTGTGTCACCGCATTTATCGGCTGTTATGTCTGTCCTGAATTCGCTGCCGATCGGCGATGTTTCTATGTAAGGCGTGTCTTTATCGTATCTTCTCAGCTCGCCCGGCAGGACTTCGTAGAAAAATTCTTTATACCATTTAACGATTTTCAGCGTTTGCGGCAGGTATTGAAACATAAATTCGATTTCGTTGTTGCCGCACCAAAGTGCAAGCGACGGATGGTTTGATATTCTACGAACATTGTATTTTATTTCGTTGAGCACATTTTTAAGAAATACTTCGTCATAAAACGGATACATAAGGCAGGCAAACATAAAATCCTGCCAAACAAGAATTCCGTATTCGTCGCAAAGGTCGTAAAGCTCGTCCGAGCCGTAGTAGCCGCCGCCCCAAATTCTTATCATGTTGAAATTGGCATGCACGGCGTCCGAAACGATTTTTTCTGCTGTTTTTTTGCCTATTCTGTCTGCCATGGCGTCGGGCGGAATAATATTTGCACCCTTTGCGAAAATCGGCACGCCGTTCAAAATAAAGCGGAAGTTTGAACCGTATTCGTCATCGCTTCTGTCAAGCTTGATCGTGCGCAATCCGATTCGCTTCTTTATGCCTGCCACGCAAATTGTGTAAAGCGGTTGCTTTTCCTTGCCCGAAAGCTCGCGCGTCTGCCAAAGCTCGGGATTTTTAACCGTTACGCAGGCATTGCCCTTTTCTATTCCGAAAGCAATACATTCGCCGTTCGGGGTTATGATTTGACCGCTGCTGTCAAGTGCCTTGTTTGCTTTGATGTGCAGCTTAACCTCGCCGCTTTCCAAATGCTCTTGGCGCACCCAAAAATCGCGGATTTCGTTGTTGTAAAATAAAATTTCTATGTTGCCGAATATGCCGGAAACAGGCATATTTATGCCCCAATCCCAGCCAAAATGACAGGCGGGCTTGCGGATGTAGGGCACTCCGTCTATGCCGTTTGCATTCGGCGGCAACGGTGCTTCGGCTTGCTTTGATTTAACATATTCGGTGGGCGAAAGGAAGTGAATTTCAATTGTGTTTTCGCCCTCGTGCAGATAATCCGTGATGTTCGTTTCGCAGCAAACATATGTGTTGCTTGAAACATCCGCCATTTTTCCGTTTATGTAAATTTGAGCCAAAGTGTCAAGCATTTGGCAGCGCAAAAGTGCTTTTCTGTATTCAAGCTGCTCCTGCGAAACAGTAAAGCTGCGCTTAAAGCTTTTGCCGGTTTCGGCAACAAAAAGGCATTTCTGCTCGTTTGTTTTGTAAAACGGATCGTTAATTGCGCCGTTTTTCAATAATGCGCCGTAATCGGAGCAGGGCACATCCGCTTCGTAATCACGATCCTGCTTGTCCATGTGCAAAATCCATTTGCCTGCCAAAGACATTCTTTCCATAAAAAGTTCCCCTTAGATAAAACATTGCGTAAAACGCAAATTTTGTATTCTTAAGCCCATTGTATCAAACCAATGTAATTTATTCAAGTTTTTGTTGATTTTATATAAATAATCATTTATAATACATAGCGTCAGTTCGCAAAATCCTGACCAGTCTGCATCCTGCAGACTTCTAAAAACAAAACTAAGGAGAAAATTGAATCATGAAAAACAAAAAAGTACTGTTCATCGTGCAGGCTGCGGTAATCGCGGCAATGTATGCGGCGCTCACCTATGCGCAAAATCTGCTCTTGCCGGGCACCACCTCGGCTGCCGTGCAATTTCGCGTTTCGGAGGCACTCAATGTGCTTGCATTGTTTACTCCTGCCGCAATCCCCGGTTTAACCCTCGGCTGCGTGCTCTCGAATATTTATAATATCGGCTCCGGTTTGCCGCTTGATATGATATTCGGTTCGCTTGCCACGCTCGGCTCATCCGTTTGCATGTATTTGCTGCGCAGAGTTAAAATCAAATCTTACCCGGCAGCCGCAATGCTTATGCCGGCGGTTTGGAACGGCGTGGTTGTCGGCTGGGAAATAGAAGCCTTTATGATCGGCGGCTCGTTTAAATTTGCCGATTTCCTGCTTCAGGGCGGTCTTGTTGCCGCAGGCGAAATAGGTGTTATGGCGGTGCTCGGAACCTTGCTTTATTATGTTATCATAAAAAGAAATCTTGATAAAAGAATATTCGGCTCAAAATGATTGCGCCGGTAAATAGCGATTGCTTTTGTTTGAAAAGCGATCGCTTTTTTCTTTTTTACTACAGAATATTGGTTAGGCTTATGCGCGAATTGCCGTAAATTTGCTCCGTTTCGCTTTTTGCCTGTGCCAAGAGTTCGTTTATATTTTCCTCGCTTGAATCGGGCGGCAGGCTTTTAAGCGTGCCCATTGAAACATCTGCGCTTTGCAGCACGGAATGGTCTGTAACATATGATGCTTTTTTATAATAATCGCTCCACATGTCATAAATTTCGGCGCAGTATTTAAGTTTGTCGGGCATGCTTTTGCATTCCTCGGCAACACTTATGGCTGAGATTATTTCGCGGCAGTCCTCGGTTATATAAATCTGCTCGGCAGCGCAAAGCGAAATTGCAATAAACATAAATATCGCCGAAAACCAAAGTCTTTTCATTTCTTCTCCTCCTTCGGAATCACAAAAACATTTCCCTGCGAATCTGAGGTAAGCAGCATTATTTCACGAATTTTTCTGCCGCTTTTTTCGGCAAGCAATTCGATTTCGCCGAGCTTGATTTTGTTTTTGCCAAAGTATTCGGATGTCGGTTTACCGTCCGTAACTACGGGCACGGGAGTTGATTTTTCAGCCACCGAAAGAGAAAGCTGCTTCGGCGTTACAGGGCTATCCTCCGCTTTTTGAAGCACTGAAACCGTGCCGTTTGTTTCAATAACCGCATCCTGAACGGCGGACAAATCAAAAAAACCTTTTTCACGCAATGCATCCGTTAAATCATCTATCGTAAGGCGCAGGCGTTTCATTTGCTTTTCATTGAGCTTGCCGTTTCTGATAACGAATATCGGCTTGCCCTGAATAAGATTGCGAAAGGCAAGGCTTTTCATCGATATTGCGGAAACAAGAATTTCAAGCGAAACGAATATTAAAATCGGCACCGCCATGTTTGCAAGCGGCATGCCGTTGTCCTGAAGCGGAATTATTGCCACCTGCGAAACAAGAATTGTTATCACAAGCTCGTGCGGAGTAAGCTCGCCGATTTGTCTTTTTCCCATTATTCGCAGCGATACTATAACGGTTATATAAATAATAACCGCTCTTATAAAAACAATGCTCATTTTATTCACTCAGCCTTTCGTGCGTTTTTGCTTTTATATTTTTTGCATAAGCCGCCGATTTATTGAAAAAATATTTTAGAAATATTTAAAAAGGTGATTAAGTGGAAAAAATTTATTCCTCAGCCGCGGATAATAAAAATAAACTGCGGCGCGACTATGCCGATTGCTCGGATTTTCTGTTGCGCGAATGTGAGGTCGGCGGCAGGGAGTGTATAGTTTGTGTGCTGGACGGAATGATAAGCTCGCTTCAGCTTTCGCAAATGATAATGGCACCTCTGCTTTCTTTCAACGAAGAATGCGAAACCCCGGCTTTGCTTTATGAAACCGTTAAGCTTCGTGTGGTAAATTCGCTTGAAATGAGCGATGCCGAGGATTTTGAAGATGTTTATTTTCATCTTTCTTCCGGCTTTGCCGCTGTTTTTATAGACGGCGTTTCAAAATGCCTTGTGCTCGGCATTCAGGGTTTTGAAAAAAGGGGAATAGACGATCCGGCAACAGAGGCAAACATTAAAGGCGCGCGCGAATGCTTTACGGAAACCTTAAACGATAATAAGGCAACTCTGCACCGCCGCATAAAAACGCCTGCGCTTAAAATGAAGCAAATAAAAGTCGGCAGCCGTGTGCAAACCTCGGTTGCGGTTTGCTATATAAAAGGTATCGCAAGCGAAAAGCTTGTTGATGAAGTCGAGTGCAGAATAAATTGTGCAAAGATAGACCGCGTTTGCGATTATGCCGAGCTTGCAGCATTCTTGGGCAGTGATGTGGGATCTGTTTTTTCGGCTTACGGAACCACGGAACGGCCTGATACCCTGTGCTCAAAATTGTATGAAGGGCGCGTTGCCGTGTTTGTGGACGGCTCGCCGTTTGCCGTTTATGTGCCCTGCCTTTTTACCGATTCATTCTCAACCGTGGACGATTATAACAATCGCCCCGTTTATGCAAGCATGAATCGCCTGCTTAAATATTTTTCGTTTATTATTTCCGTTATTTTGCCCGGTCTTTATGTTGCCGTGGGCACTTTCCACCAGGAACTTTTGCCTACCTCACTTATGTACACAATAGCCGCAGCGGAAATCACAACCCCGTTTTCTCTTATGCAGGAGGCGGTTATGATAATGATTTTGTATGAAATTATGCGCGAAGCCGGTTTGCGCCTTCCGCGTGCCATTGGGCATGCGGTGTCAATAATCGGTGCGCTTGTTATAGGTGACGCGGTTGTAAACGCAGGGCTTGTCGGTGCGCCGATGCTTGTGGTGGTGGCGGTAACGGCAATAGCATCGTATGTTATTTATCCGCTTTACGAAAGCATTGCAATGCTGCGGCTTGTGTTTATTTTGCTCGGCGGAATTGCCGGGATTTACGGCGTTGTGCTCGGTATGTGTGTGCTGTGTGTAAACATAACTGCCATAAATCCTTACGGCGTGCCTTATTCTGCGCCGATTTCGCCGCTGAGCAAAAAGAGTATGGGTGATGTGTTCTATCGCCAAAATTGGCGAAAAATGGCAAAAAGAAATATAACCGTTCAAAATCTGCGGGGTGCCGATATCAATGATGAATAACAAATTTAAAAGAGAAGCCGCAGCACCGATAAGCCTGTTCTTCATTGTGTTTGTAAGCAGGCTTTTGGTCGGCTTCACGGTAAGTTCGGCTGTGCTCGGCACGGAATACAGCACCGATGCGGCAATCAGCACCGCTGTGGCAGCAGTTGGAGCGTTGAGCTTGTCCTGTGCGGTTGTTAAAATGCTTGAAAGCGGCAAAAATGTGCTTGATAATTTGGTTTTGCGGCGATTTTACGGCGCATTTTATGTGCTTTCGGGTGCGCTTTCAATAAGCAAATTCGCACTTTTTTCCTCTGCCGAATTACATCGTGAGGCAAACACTCTTTTGCTTGCAGCGTTTATGATTGTTGCCTGCACATATGCCGCGTCGCTCGGATTTGAGGCGATTTCGCGCTTTTGTGCGCTTGTTTTTGCACTCACGATTATCGGCGTTTTCGGAATTGCCGCGGCGTCCGCAAATAAATTTGAATCGGTAAATCTTTTTCCGATTGTGCAAAACGGCAACGCGGCAATGCTTAAAAATGCGGCGTATTCGCTGTGCAGCACAAATGAAATTCCGCTGCTTTTTGCTTTGCGATCAAGGATAAACGGAAAAATCGGCAAGCCGTTTTGCTTTGCAATCGGGCTTTCCTGCCTGCTCAGCCTTTTGATTGCTGTTACGGTTTGCGGTGTTCTCGGTAACATGGCTTCCGTTTCATCTTATCCTGTTTTTGAGCTGTCTCAGCTTGCTCGGCTCGGAACGGGTGAAAGGGTGGAGGCTGTTTTTACCGCACTTTGGATTTTTGCCGTGTTTTTGAAAATATCAGTATTTCTTTATTGTGCGGCTTTGTGCTTTGGGAAAAAACAAAACCGTAAAAATTGCGCCGCTTGCGGTCTTGCGATGTTTGGAATTACGGCTGTGATTTTGTATACTCACTTTAATTCCCGGGCAAACGGCTTGTTTGTTTATGCTCCGTTTTTGCTTTTTGCCGCCTTTTTGCCGGCAGTGTATTCATTAATTCAAAAAAGGGGAAATCGGATTGAAGAGTGTTAAAATAATCGCGCTGTTGCTTGTGATTTGCTTTTGCTTTTGCGGCTGTTCGGCAAGAAAAAATCTTAAGGATTTAAGCGTTGCCGAAGGGTTCGGTATTGATAATGCCGAGCAGGGGAAATGTGTAACGGTGCAAACGCTGAACCTTGTAAAAGGGGGAAACGGCGCAGATGCACTTTCGGGAAATGTTACCCTAAACACCTCCGGAACGGGGCAAAATGTTTCATCTGCCGTGACCGCTGTCGGTGAAAGCTTATCTAAAGATTTGTTTTTTGGGCAAAACAAACTGCTGGTTTTTGGCATGGGCGTGGCTCAAAACAGCCTTGAAAGCTGCTTCGATTATCTTATGCGCAGCGAAAATTCTCGCCCGGATGTGCCCGTGTGCATATCATCCGGCACTGCATCGGAGCTTCTTGCTTGCGCTCAAAACGATGCATCGGTACCTGCTCAGGCAGTTGCCGAGCTTTTGGAAAACGGTAAAAATTCGGGCTTTTCGCTTTATGTTACCGTTGATGAAATGCTCAATCTCTACAGGGATAAAACCTCGGATATCTGCCTGCCGGTAATCACTGCCGATGAAGAAAACTCCAAAGCAAGCGGAATTGCGATTTTTTCCGAAAGCAGGCTTGCAACTGTTTTGACGGGTGATGAAACGCTTGGCTTGCTGTTTTTGAAAAATAAAATCAAATCGGGATATATGGAATTTAAAAGCGAAAAATTCGGTAAAATCGGCGTGCGTATAATCAATGCTTCGTCAAAAACAAAGGCGTTTGCGCAGGACGACGCCGTGTGCTTTAAAGCGAATGTTAAGCTGTTTTTTTCAATAGAAGAAATTGAAAACGGCGCAAAAGCTTCGCTTTCGGACTCCGAACTTGCAGAAATCGGCAAGGAGGTTGAAAATGCCGTTAAAATCAATTGTGAAAAGGCGTTTAACGCCTGCGCCGAAAACGGAAGCGATTGCTTGCGCATCGGCGAAAATTTGGCAAAATATGACCCTGTCGCTTATTCAAAAATGAGCGATGACTGGGATTCATATTTAAAAAATGCCGCTCTTGATATCGAATGCTCGGGACGTCTGAAAAAGATGAACGAAAATTCAAACGGAAAATGATTGAATTTCATTGCAAAAGTATTGCCTTTTGCCGATTTGAGCCGAAAAAATCGTTACAAGCTCGCTTGTTTCGCTTTCGCTTTTTGTGGCAGATACCGCCGCAGGTACGGCAAGGGTTAAAACAAATAAAATCACAAAAATTATCGCCGCTTTTTTCAATGTGCCTCACCTGCCGTTCGATTGTAAGGCACTGCTTTATTTCCTGCGTGCCTTGACTTCAAGTGCCAAAGTATAGTATAATATCCTTTGATTTAATTATGTTATAATAAGTATTAAACTAAAGGGTTGATAACTATGTCATCAAAATATATTTCGCCCATATCAATGGATGCCATTTCAAGATTATGCGGCGAACTCGAAAAAAATAACTCAATCAAATCCCGCGATTTTGAAAGATATCATGTTAAGCGCGGTCTCAGAAATGAGGACGGCACCGGCGTTATGGCGGGTCTTACCAGAATTTGCTCGGTTGAAGGATATTATATTTTAGACGGCGAAAAGGTTGCCAAGGACGGTAAGCTCTCTTACAGAGGCTATGATATTAACGACATTGTTTCCAATTGCGTTGAGGAAAACCGCTTTGGCTTTGAAGAGGTTGTTTGGCTTTTGCTTTTCGGCGATTTGCCCACGGCAAGCCAGCTTGATTCAATATGCGAGGTTATTGATGTTTGTCGCTTTTTGCCGGATGATTTTATTGAGGATATGATAATCAAAAATCCATCAAAGGATATTATGAATAAAATTGCACGCAGCATTTTGGGCCTTTATTCCTATGATGAAAATCCGGATGATATTTCCGTGCAAAATGTGTTGCGCCAAAGTCTGCAGCTTGTGGCTCAATTCCCGACTATAATGACAACGGCATATCAGGTTAAAAGAAGAGCATTTTACGGCAAATCAATGTATTTGCACCCGATTAAGAGGGGGCTTTCCACTGCCGAGTATATTTTAAGGCAAACAAGAAGCGATAAGCTTTATTCCGATGATGAGGCAAAATTGCTTGATATTATGCTTATGCTTCATGCCGACCACGGCGGCGGCAACAATTCCACGTTTGCCACCAGAGTGCTCACCTCCAGCGGCACGGATACATATTCGGCAATTGCAGCAGGCGTCGGCTCACTTAAAGGTCCGCGCCACGGCGGTGCAAATCTTAAAACCTCCGCAATGATGAATGAAATTATTGCAAATGTTGCGGATCCCACTGATAAATCGCAGGTTAAGGATTATCTTGTTAAAATCCTTAATAAGGAAGCAGGCGATGGCTTGGGGCTTATTTACGGTATGGGTCACGCGGTATATACTGTTTCCGATCCGCGCGCCGTTATTCTTAAAAACAGCGCAAGGGAGCTTGCTTACCGCTCCGGTTTTGAAAAGGAATTTAAAACCCTCGAAAATATCGAGGAAGTAACTCCGGGGCTTTTGCATGAGCTTAAGGGCGACGATAAGGAAATTTGCGCCAATGTGGATTTGTACTCCGGTCTTTGCTATAAAGTGCTCGGTATTCCCGAGGACTTGTATACTCCGCTTTTTGCAAGTGCCAGAATTGCCGGCTGGTGCGCACACAGGCTTGAAGAACTTACCTCAAGCAAGCGCATTATCCGCCCGGCTTATAAAAGTGTTTCGCAAAGAAGAACCTACACTCCTATCGAAAAAAGATAATGAAAAAAAGCAATTTTTCGGCACACGGTGTTTTTTGCCTTTGGCTCGGTTGT
Organism: Clostridium sp. AF37-5; assembly: GCA_963625835.1. Taxonomy (GTDB): domain Bacteria; phylum Bacillota; class Clostridia; order Oscillospirales; family Acutalibacteraceae; genus Eubacterium_R. The sequence goes on from CAVFVA010000004.1 coordinate 68,358, forward strand.
GCGGCGGCACTTTCGGCATTTGTGCTGCGCTGTGTGCATGTTTTTAAGTACACCGATTATGAAACTGCGCTTGTGGTCAAAACCGCTTCGGCAGGCGTTGCGGCGTTTTATTTGCTGCTTGCCGCTTCGGCAGTGCTTTTTGCGCTTTCCGTTATTAAATGCAAGCCCTTTTCATCTATAAACCGCAAGGGCGGAAAAAGCATTTTCGTGCTTTGTATTTTATCGGGTGTTGCAATGTTTTACGATTTCGTTTATCGCTGCTTATTGTGCTTTGAATATACGGAGTCAACTCAGCATCCTGCCGCAAACAGATTGGCTCCCATGATATGCACGGCAATATTTGCGCTCTATTCGGCGGTGTTTTTCATAGCACTCGGAATTTCGTTTAAAACAACCCGTTATCAAATGAAAAACCTTTGGTTTTTATATATAGCACCCGTCATGTGGGCACTTTCGGGGATGCTTTCATTGCTCACCGTTTACGATGATGGCTTTTTTGCCGAGGAAACCTTTTTAAAATATGCAGCCATGATTGCGGCAATTGTGTTCTTTTTGCTTTTTGCACTCGGCGAGGATAAGGATAAATCCGTGCTGCCCGCGCTTGTTGCGGCAGGGTTCGTTTACGGTGCTTTTTCGATTGCGCTTGCCGTTCCGCGCATTATGGCTTTGGCGGCAGGTCTGTCGCTTGCCCGTGCGGATTTTTCGTGCGTTTCCTTCTTGTTTACGGGGCTTTTTGCCGTTTGTGCGGCGGCAAAAACGGCTTCGGTTCAAAACGAAGCTTGATTTAATTTTTTGAATATGAATACACCGAATATTCTTTTAACAATTTCTACAAATTGGAATACAAATTTATCCTATTTGTAAATTTTGTTTAAAATAATATAGAAAAAACTTACAAATTCCTCCGGTTAAGCTATAATTGATATGCAGATAATTGCATGATCTTCCTTTAATTTCGCTTGCCCGCGGCGAATGTTTTTGAATTTGCGGGGGAAAGGCTATGAACAGGTTATGAAGCTGATTATAACTATCGTGTCAAATAAGGACACGGAAAATGTGCTTGATAAATTGGGCGAGGCACGCATCAGTGCCACAAGAGTATCCACAACCGGTCAGTTCCTTGAAGGCGGTCATACCTGCCTTTTCATAGGCGTTGAGGATTCAAGGGTGGATGAGGTTTTTGAGGTGCTTCAAGGTGCCGTAACAAAAAGAATAGTGCGCCAGCACGGTGTTAAAAGCACTTTGCAGGGCACGCTGCTGCAGCAGCCGGTTGATGTTGAGGAATTCGGCGGTGTGGCATTCGTTATTGATGTTGAGGAATTTAAAAAGTTTTAATTAAAGTATATGTTGTTTAATAATTTTATCGGAAACGAAAAAGCAAAGCAGCAAATTTCAAATCTTTATGAATCCGGCAGGCTTCCGCATGCAATTGTGCTTGATGGCGAACCCGGGCTCGGCAAGCGCACCCTGGCAAGGGATATTGCTCAGGCACTTGTGTGCAGAGCCGACGGCGAGCACCCGTGCGGCACTTGCTCCCAGTGCATAAAGGCGAAAAAGCAGATTCACCCGGATATTTATGAATACAGTGCTCCGGGCGGCGCAAATTCGTTTCATATTGATAAAATCAGGGATGTTATTGCCGATGTTTATATAACCCCAAATGAGGCGGATTATAAAATTTACATTCTCGGCAACGCGCATTGCATGAATGAAAATGCGCAAAACGCCTTGCTTAAAATTTTGGAAGAACCGCCGGCTTATGCCGTGTTTATATTAACGGCTGAAAATCGCTCTGCATTGCTCGAAACAGTGCTTTCAAGGGCGGTTGTTATATCGGTTGAGGGCGTTTCTCCAAAGCTCGGTGCAGAATTTATAACCGGAATTAACGAGGATGTTGATTATAACGACGCTTATAACGCAGTTGCCGCACTCGGCGGCAATATCGGCAGGGCGCATGAAAGCATTGCAGGCGGAAGGCTGCAAAAATTAACTGCTTTGGTGGATGATATTGCCCAAAAGCTTGCTTCAAACAATGAATATGATTTGCTCAAAGCTGTTGCTCCGCTCACGGGCAATCGTCAGGATACGGCGGCTGTGCTCGGCATGCTCAAAACCGTGCTTCGCGATGCGGTGGCAGGCGGAAAAAGGCTTTCCGGTCTTGATAATGCCGTTGATATGCTTAAAGGCGAATTTTCAAAGCCAAAGCTTTTTGCGCTTTATAATACCGTGCAGGAGCTTGAGCAGGCTGCAAATAAAAATGCCAATTCGGCATTGCTAACAACAAAAATCTGCTATTCGCTGCGAAGAGCGGCAGGCAGATAGGAGGATCATTTAATGACAGAAATTGTTTCCGTTCGTTTTAAAGATGCGGGAAAAGTATATTATTTCGCTCCAAACGGGCTTAAAGTAAGAATAGGCGATAATGTTATCGTGGAAACGGCAAGGGGTGTGGAATGCGCCACGGTTGCTGCGGCAAACAGATTTGTGGAGGATGATTCGCTTGTTTCGCCGCTTAAACCGATTTTAAGGATTGCCACTGCAGAGGATAAGGAAACTCTTGAAAATAATAAAAAAAAGGAAAGGGAAGCCTATGAAATCTGCGTTAAAAAAATTGAGCAGCACGGGCTTGATATGAGCCTTTCCGAGGTTGAGTATGCGTTTGACGGCTCTAAGATTATATTCTTTTTCACGGCAGACGGCAGAGTGGATTTCCGCGATCTTGTTAAAGACCTTGCTTCAACCTTCCACACAAGAATAGAGTTGCGACAAATCGGCGTGCGCGACGAGGCTAAAATGCTTGGCGGTCTCGGAATATGCGGCAGACCGTTTTGCTGCTCAACATTTCTTAATGATTTTCATTCCGTTTCAATTAAAATGGCAAAGGAGCAGGGGCTCAGTCTTTCACCCGGCAAAATCAGCGGCACCTGCGGCAGGCTTATGTGCTGCCTGCAATACGAAGAAAATTCTTATGAATATTTAAATAAAATTACTCCAAAGCGCGGAAGCACTGTTGATTGCCGCGAGGGCAGGGGCACCGTTGTTGATGTTTCTCTGCTTACGGGCAAGCTCAAGGTGGCTCTTGACAGCTCAGTCGAGGGTGCGGCTCCCGTTGTTGTAAACAGGGAGGAATGTGTTGTTGTTCGCGAGCCGGGAAAGCGCCGTGCTCCCTCAAAGAAAGCCGAATAACAGCCCCAAAGCGAATAAAATCACAATGAAAAAAATTAGCGTATGCTAACCCGCTTTTCCTCTTGAAAAAACCGAATTATGTGTTATAGTATTAGTGAAAGTTGATAAGATTGCTTTCGGAAATAATGATTGGAGGTGTCTTGGAATGGCATACAAAATTTCAGATGATTGCATTTCTTGCGGTGCTTGTGCAGCAGAATGCCCTGTAAGTGCGATTTCGGAAGGTGACGGTAAATTTGAAATCGATGCAGATACCTGCATTGAATGCGGCGCATGCGCAGGTGTTTGCCCCGTAGGTGCACCCGCTCTTGACGAATAATTTCGTGCTTCTTATACCTAAGTAATAAAAAAGCCGCTTTTTTAGCGGCTTTTTATTATGCTCAAATTTTATTTTGCAAAGTAAAACGACCGAGGTTTTATTGCCTCGGCCGTTTTTTCGTCAGTTCCTTTTATTTTGCATTTTATAATCTCAGTTCATCCTCTTTGCGCTGTTTTCTTGCTTTTATTGCCGTGGGAATTCCCCAGCCGCCAAGTGCGCCTGCTGCCGCGCCGCATAATGCAAACAGCCACCAAAGCGGATTTTTGCTTTCTTTTTTCTCTGTTTCATCTGTTTGCGTTTCCGCCGGCTTTTCTTCTATTGAAGTGGAAATTTCGGCGGTTTTTTCAATGCTTTCGCCAAGCTCATTTTCGCAATAAATTGTAAGCGTGCCTGTTGCAGAGCCTGTTTTGTCGGCTGCTATTCTTAAATTCAGGCTTGCGCTTTTGCTTTCGCCGGCAGCAATGTCGCCCACAAAAACCGTGCCGCCGCTGCTCATAAAATCTGATTCAAAATCGATTTTGCAATTTGAAATTTTGCCTTTTCCCGTGTTCATCAGGTTAAGCGAAAGTGTTTCAGTGTCGCCCTGATAAACGCTTGAAGGCAGCTGCGCATTCGCAAAATCAAGTTCAGCCGGCTGAGAAACGGTTATCGGCAGGCTGTCGCTTGCGGAATATGCGGTGTCGTATTCATCCTCGTACTCGGAGGAGATGCTTATTTTGTGCGTGCCGGATTGCGCTGTTTTGGATGCGGTTATTTCAATGCTCCAGGTGTATGTGCCGCCGGCTTTCACGGATTGCACATATTGCGTGCCCGTGCTGGAAAAAAGTATTTCGCCGCTGTCTTCCGCTGCAGAAAGCTTTATGTTTTGAATTTTTTTATCCTTGCTTTGGTTTTTCAGCGTCACTTTAAGCGTACTTTTGCCACTCGGTGTTATGTTGCCGCCCGTGTCGTAAGCCGTAACCATAAAGCGCGGCTGCGATGTGTTGATTTTTGTTTCCGTTTGCTCGGCTTGTGCACTTTCCTGCGCGGGTGTATCAAAATTTTCCTCGGCTGCAAACGCCGGAAATGCTGCAAATATGCAAAGTGTTAATGCCAAAACAGCGGATAAAAGTTTTTTCATACTGTCACTTCCTTATAATTCTCTGATGTTATCTATAATGCTGTTTTTCGTTTCCTTTCGGATTTTTGACGCCAGATTTATTGCGCAGATTATAAACAGCAAAATGCAAGCGGCAAGCGTTTGCCAAATTTTAAATTGCAGCATCATGGCAGAGGTGTCACCGTGTGCGTTTGCAAGCATTGCCAAATACAAAATCAGGTATGCCGTAAATCCTGCGGCGCAGCCCCAACCAAACATTGAAAGAAATCTTTCAATATATGATTTTGCAATCAGCGAATGGGTGGCACCCACGGCACGCATGGTGCCGATGGCTCGCTTGCCCTCGCGTATCTCGCCGCTGAGGTGGCTGTTTATAACGCCAGCACTTATGCTCAGCATTAAAATAATGATTGAAATAAGCGCTGTCAGCATTGTGTTATATGTGCTCTTTGTTTCCTGCACATAATCGTAGTTTGAAAAGACGTTTGCGTTTTCGATGCCGCTTGCCGCCGCAACATCGTTCAGCAGATTTGTTATCTCTTTGTTTACTTCGGGTGTGCAGTTCTCTTTCAAATAGGCGTATGTGTTTCTGTATTCCAAGTTAGGAACAAAGTTTCTTATTCCCGCCATGGTGGTGATAATTGTTATCGGTGCGCCGTCACCGCCGCTGTCAAGCTCAATGCCGCAGTTATCGGGCAGCTTGTTTATTATTGTGCCTACCGTAAATTCTTTTTCGGTTTTCGTTACATTTTGCGGCAGATTGTTTTCATCGTTTTTTTCGGGGTCGTCGGTTGAATATGCAAAGGCAAGTTTAAGTTTATCGCCAACGGTGAAATCGCGTGTTGCCGTTTTAAGCAAATAAGTGCGGTCGTTTTCATTTTCCTTTATAAAATCAAGGTCGTTCACGCCCTCGGAGGCGTAAGTGCCTATTTTTTCAACCGTGTAGCCGATTTCTTTCGGCGCAATAACCATAACCTCGCTGCCTGAATCAAGAGCCGCCGCGTTCGGTGAACCGCTTTCGGCATATTTTGCAAGCATTTCGATTCCCTCGTAATCCATAATCGCCACATGAATGTTTATCGCGTTACCGGATAATCCCAGCTTTTTTGCTTTTTCGTTTTTGTAGGCAACGGATTTTTGAATATAGGAATTTATGTTGCTTTTATCGTTGATTATATTATCCGCAAGAGCGATTTGGTCGATACCATAATCGTTATTTTTTTCAAGTTCGTCAAAAATCGGGGAGGCATATGCCGTTGAAATGTAATCAGAAAATTCCGCATCGCTTTCCAAAAGTGCGGGGCAATCCGTTGTGCCGTATGCCGTTTTAATGTAGGGCGAAGCTTTGATTCTGTCTTTTCCGGCGGAATTTATGCCCTTGTCGTAATCCGGATAGCTTATTAAATCAGAATAAATCGTGTAAGAGCTTATGTTAAGCGCATAATCGTATCTTACCGGAAAGTTTTGATTAACTTGGCTTATCCACGAAAATCCTGTGCAGGAGATGAAAACGGTTATCGCCAGGAAAAGACTTACTGCGATTTGCTTTTTCCTGTTGAAAAGCATATCCCTTTTTGCAAGCAGGTGCGCCGTGTTGAAGCTTTTTTTCGTTTTTATGTGCTTTGTTTTTACTTTGCGCGTTTTTTCAACATCGCGAATGGATTGCACGGGCGAAATCCTTGTTGCCGAAGCAAGCGGAATAAACGCCGCAATCAAAGCGCAGATAATGCTGAAAATTCCGCCCGCCGCAAGCACGCCGAAATTCGGAATAAAAATAAAGCCGTTGCCGAGCAGGGTGATAATTCCTTTAACGGCAAAAAACGAAATCAAAAGGCTTGCGGGCACGCAGATAAGCGTTAATATCAGCGATTCTCTGCCGTAAACGGCAACGATTTGCCGCTTAGTTGCACCAACGGTGCGCAACATGCCGATTTGCTGCTTTCTGTCGTTCAGATTGGTGCCGAAAGCATTTACTATGCCAACACAGGAGGCAATCATAAGCACTGTTGCAAGCACGGAAGCCAGAACAGCGGTTTTCATCATTGATTCTGCGCCGCCGTCCGAATACGAAAGCGTTGAAAGCACCGAATCCGGCAGGGTGACTGTCGATATCGACGAAATGCCGTTTTCCGTCATTAAATCGTAAAGCTTGTTGTAATTATCGTAATCGTTGCGCTTGCTGCCGTAATCGAAATCGGTGTAAAGCGCGATTTTTTCCTTGCCGCCCGGTGCGGCTTCGTCGCCGTCATAAACATAGCCGGATTGCAAATCCTGCTTTTTAACATCAACGCCGTAGTTTGCAATGTTTGAATATTTGTTTTCCGCAATGCCGCAAAGGGTGTAGGTTTTTTCAACCGGCGTTTGCAGGTAATCATCCGCACCGTTTGGGGTGTAAACGCTCAGCGTGATTTTGTCGCCGATTTTTGCATCGTCAAGCCCCAGGCGCAAAAGCGAAGCCTTTTCTAGCAAAAGCTCGCCGTCGGCTTCGGGATATTTGCCCTGCGAAACGGTTATGTTTGCAAAATCGCGGCATTTATCGTTTAGCTTTGCGATGGCAACGCCGTTTTTCGTGCCCGATGTTTCGTTGCAGGCGTAGCCTGTTATATACGATAAGCCGTGCTCGCCTATAAGGTCGGAGTTTTCAAGTGCGGAAAGTGTTTTATCATCCAGATTATATATAATCATATTTTCGCTGCCGTACATATCAACATTGCGCTGCTTCAGTGAAGAATAAAGGCTTGACGCGAAAAACAGTATGCTGCTGCCGAAGGACATTGCCAGGATTATGCTGATAATCATTGTGATGTATTGCCTGCGGCGCACTTTTAGGTTGCTGCCGGCAATAGTGTTAACCGTCAGCATTTTTCTTTTCTTTTTCAAGGCTCACACCTCCGATTCGCAAGCTTTCACAATCGGGGCTGCAATTCCTTTACTGTCCGAAACTATAACGCCGTCCTCAATTGTAAGCACTCTTTGCGCCTGCTCCGCCACATGCAAATCGTGGGTAACGAGTATCAGCGTGGTGCCGTATTTTGCGGCGGTTTCTCCAAGCAGCGAAAGCACCTCTCTGCCGCTTTTTCCGTCCAAATTACCCGTCGGTTCGTCTGCAAAAAGGATTGACGGCTTGTTTGCCAAAGCACGCGCAATTGCTATTCTTTGCTGCTGACCTCCGCTCATGGCAGACGGCAAATGGTCGGTTCTGTTTGCAATGCCGAGTGTATTGATAATGTCATTTAAATAAGCTTCGTCGGGCTTTTTTTTATCAAGCATTACCGGCAAAAGTATATTTTCGTATCCCGTAAGCTCCTGCACAAGATTATAGGATTGAAAAACAAATCCGAATCTTCTGCGGCGCAAGATGGATAATTGATCGTCGCTGAATTTACCGAGGGAATTGCCGTCGTATATAACCTCGCCGGAAGTGGGGTATTCCAGGCTTGAAAGCATGTGAATAAAGGTGGATTTGCCCGAACCGCTCGGCCCCGTAACCGCGCAAAATTCGCCTTTTTCAAAGCAAACGGAAATGTTGTTTACGGCTTTAACAATATTGTCGCCGCTGATGTATTCCTTTGTTAAATTTTTGCATTCGAGTATGTTCACGGATAATTCCTCCTTTTTTTTCTGCTTTTATAATAACATATCATTCTTAAATTTGCCTTAATTTAATCTTAAGATTTCGTAAGGAATGATTTTGTGTCTGCCCTTTGACGCCTTTAAATAATTGTTGCATATTTGATATTTATATGCTAAATTAAAATTAAAGACTGCAGTGTTTTGCTTTTTGAAAAACCGTAATATTTGTTTGCAAAGATTTTATTCACAGCGGTCGGAAAGGTTTGGATTTTATATGAAAATCGCAATTATAATAATTGTGGCGGTTGTTGTGCTTATTGCGCTTTATGTTATATCTGCATACAATTCGCTTGTAAAACTCAGAAATTCCGTGGAGGAGGCTTTTGCCACCATGGATGTTTATTTAAAGAAAAGATGGGATTTGATTCCCAACATCGTGGCTTCTGTTAAAGGCTATGCAAAGCATGAGGCTGAAACTTTGCAAAATGTGATAGCCGCAAGAAACGGCAATTATTCAAATATGACGGCAGAACAAAAAATTTCCGCCGACAGTGAGCTCACAAGGGCGCTCGGCAGTATAAATGTGGTGGCAGAGCGTTATCCGGAACTTAAAGCAAATCAAAATTTCCTCGATTTAAACGAGCAGCTTAAAAAGAACGAGGAAGATATTGCAAACGCAAGAAAATATTACAATGCCGTTGTTAAAAAATATAACAATAAAACGCAGCTGTTTCCGTCCTCAATAGTGGCTTCGATGTTTAAATTCGAGAAAAAGCAGATGTTTAATATCGAAAAGCCCGAGGAAAAAGAGGCAGTAAAGGTGGAGTTTTAATGCCTGCTTTTAAAAGAATTGTTGCCGCGATTGCGGCATTACTTGCGCTTTTGGCTTTTGCTTTTCCTGCTTTTGCCGATGGTTCGGCAGAGCAGAACGAGCCTTATTATTTTACCCATTATGATGTGCAAATGCAGGTGGATGAAAACAACACCTATCATATTACGGAGTATATTTCCGCAAATTTTAACGAATATCGGCATGGGATTATAAGAAATATTCCTTACAAAAACACTGTTAGGCGTGCAGATGGCTCTTCTGCCTCCGTAAGGGCGAAGATAAAAAATGTTAAGTGCAACGAGGATTTTTCAAAATCCTATTTAAACGGCGAACTTGCACTTCAAATCGGCGATGAAGACGAAACAGTTATAGGCGCGGTTAATTATGTGATTTCGTATGATTATGTTTTGGGGGCAGACACACTTGCCGGTGCCGATGAGTTTTATTACAACATAATCGGCACCGGTTGGGATACTTATATCGAGGATGCTTCGTTTACAATCACCATGCCGAAGGAATTTGACTCGGATAAGCTCGGTTTCTCAACAGGGGCTTACGGCTCGGAGGGCACAACGAGCATTTCTTATTCAGTAAGCGAAAACACAGTCACCGGCAAGGTTTTGCGTACACTTTATCCGTATGAAGGAGTTACCGCACGTCTTGAACTGCCAAACGGCTATTTTGTGTTTAACGAAAAAGCAGAGTACGGCAAGCTTGCCGCAATCGGCGCACTTGCGCTTTTTGCCGCCTTGTTTACCGCTTTTGCGTGGTTTAAATTCGGTAGGGATAAAAAGATGCTCGATATAGTTGAATTTTACCCTCCGGAAAATATGAATTGTGTGGAGCTTGCATATTGGTATAAAGGCTCGGCGTCGAACAAAGATGTTGTGCCGCTTCTTATTGAATTGGCAAACGAGGGTTATATAGAAATTGAGGAAAATGCCGCGGATTCAATGAAATCAAATTATGCCGTAATTCGCCTTAAAGAATATAACGGAGCGGATGAAGATAAAAAACGCTTTTTTACCGCATTGTTTCAAAGCGGCAAAAGCAAAATTTACCGCGCGGATATGGAAGGCTCGATTTGTGATGTGCTCGGCTTTATTGCGGATAAATACAATATGCTTGATAAGCGCAGCAGGGTGTTTGATTCGGATTCAATTGTTATGCGAATAATGTGCTGGGTTGTGTGCGCGCTTTGCATTTCCGGTCAAATTCTTATTTGCAACGCATGCTTTTATCAGGCGCGTTTTGCCGTTTTGGCTTGCTCGGTTGCGGTAACGTTTGCAGCCGCAGGCTTTGCGTTTTTCGTTCGCCGCAGAACGGATGAGGGCGCAAGGATAAAACAGCAAATCCACGGATTTAAAATGTTTCTTGAAACGGCGGAAAAAGAAAAGCTCGAGCAGCTTGTGTTTGAAGACCCGAAATATTTTTATAATATTTTGCCATATGCCTATGTGCTCGGTGTTTCGGATAAGTGGATTAAAAAGTTTGAAAGCATAGCGGTTGCTCCGCCGCAGTGGTACAGAGGAGCCTATACATATAATAATGTAATGCTTTGGCGCTTTGTGGATTCCACAATGCACAGCGCAACAAACGCAATGCTTACACACCCCTCTGGCGAGGGCTTCGGCGGAAAAAGCGGTTCGTCGTTCGGCGGCTCGTTTATCGGCGGAGGCGGCGGATTTTCCGGCGGCGGTGTCGGCGGGGGCGGCGGCAGCAGCTGGTGATTTTTAATTGCAATAACCGGCTGAATAAAAGCAAAAAACAAGCGGCGTGCGGAAATAAAATTTCCGTACGCCGCTTTGTGTTTTTATGCTTGGATTGTTTAAAACGACTTGTCGATGGGCTTTCACAAGGATTTTCCCGGAATATAAATCATTTTATGTTGTATGCCATTACCGTTTGGAAATACTGTGTGCCGATGAACTGCTTTGCATAAACCGTTTCAAAGCCGCTCTCTTCAAATTCTGGCACAAGCCTGCGTGAAAGGGTTTCGTATAAAACTGCAAAATTTTCTTTTTCCGCTTTTGCTTTGCATGCTGCGATAAGCTCTGCAATATCGGCTTTTTCAGCTTGCGGAGCGGCATATATCGTCATCACCCTGCGCTTTGCCTCGCTCGGCAAAATTATTTCGGATATTTTTTGCACTGCTTCACGGTGGGTGAGAATATTGCCGGAATATTTGCTCAGCTTCAGCGAAAGCCCGTTTTTGCCTTTGAAGCTGTATTTGTATTCGGTTGAATCAATCAGCGTGGCAACGGCGTTTTTGCTTTTGCTTAAAATCATTTCGCCGCCTGCCTGCCATATGTTTATATAATAGGAAAAATATTTATTTATAAATTTTGCCCTGTCGCCGAAATCGGGGCAAAGAAACATAAAATACGGATCCTTTAAAAGTATTCTTGAAAATTTGGAAACAAGAATTTCTTCGTCCGCCTTTCCCAAGGTGTTCATATTCGCTGAGCCTTTCAAGTGTATTTTTAAGAATTATAATATATTTCGGCAAATTTTGCAATTCGTTTATTGCTTTTGCGATTCAATATTTAAGGGATGCTCTTTTTTTAGCTGCTTTTTTACTATTGCAAACATTATCGCCGCAAGCACAACACAGAAAAGGTCTGCCGCCGGCTGGGCAAATATAATGCCGTTAAATTGAAACAGCGAATTCATAAATATAACAAGCGGAAAGAAAACAATGCCCTGCCTGCCTATGGAAAGCACGAGGCTCGGTAAAGGCTTTGCCATAGCTTGAAATGCAAAGTTGTAAGTGAACATTATGCCGAGGAACGGACCTGAAATCATAAGAGCTTTCAAAATTTTAACGCCGTATTCCGTAACCTGTGCGTCGTGTTCGCCGTTGAAAACATTGATGATTTGCGCAGCGAATATCAAATAAAGGATCGAAAGTGCCGTGCCAATAATGAATGTGCACAGCATTGTGAATTTCATTGTGCCTTTAAGCCTCTTCACATTTTGAGCACCGTAGGAATAGCCTATCAGTGGCTGAACGCCCATGCCTATGCCCATTTGGACAAATGCAATCAGCATGTTAACTTTCATTGCTATGCCGAGCGCGGCAACGGCTGCTTCGCCGTAGCCTTTCATATAATTGTTAAGTAAAATGTTTGAAAAGCTCATCAGCAAATTGTTTATTGCCGCCGGAATGCCCACGGGCACAACATTTTTCAAAATACCGTCGCCGAAAGTGAATTTTTTTGGATTGCACGAAAGAATGGAATTGCCCTTGATAAGATAAAACGCATAGTAAACAACGGACGCCGCATTGCCGATAACCGTTGCAATTGCAGCACCGCCAACTCCCATATCAAGCGTTAAAATCATAATCGGGTCAAGCACAATGTTTGTTACCGTGCCTATCATAAGCCCGGTCATTGATTCCTTTGCCGCACCCTCGCCGCGCACCAGGTTGCTTGCTGCAATGGATGTTACAATCATCGGTCCGCCGATTGCAATGTACTTTAAGTAATCCTTTGAATACTCGGTAACGATTTCACTTGTTGAGCCGAGTGCTTTTATGAGCGGATTGATGGAAAGTAAAATCGCAGCCATAAGCAACGCGCCCCACACAATGGACGAAAAAATCGCAAAGGAACTTATTTTTTTAACTCTGTCTTTCTTTCCTTCGCCGAGCGATCTTGCAATGTATGCGCTTCCGCCGACGCCGAAGATGTTGCCGAATGCTACGAAAAATAAAAATACGGGCATTGTAAGTGAAACGGCAGCGGTGGCGTTTGTGTTTTTCATAAGGCTAACAAAATATGTGTCTGCCATATTATATATAACATTAACTATGCTTGAAAGCACGCTCGGCAGCGCAAGTGCCGCAACGGCTTTGGGTATGGGATATGATGAAAATATTTTTTCTCTTTTTTCTTTTGATGCCATTGTTTATCATCCTTTTTTATATTCATCCGGAATGTGAAATATGTTGCCGATATAGGCTGAAAACGGCGTGCGTAAAAGCGCGCAGCTTTTGTTTTTATCCGTTATTTAATCGGTAAAAAGCGTGCGAGCGCCTCAAATTCCTGCATGGTAAAGCTTTCGGCTCTGTCTTTTTCACTTCTGCCGATTTTACAAAGTGCCGCCGAAACCTCGCTTTTCGGAATTCCAAGTCCTGCCGAAAGGCAATTTGCCGCAGTTTTTCTGCGCTGTAAAAACGCTGCTTTAACCACTTTGAAAAATTTTGCTTCGTCTGCCACGTCAACAGGCGGAGCTTTTCTGATTTTAAGGTGCATAACGGCACTGTCAACTTTTGGAGACGGCATAAACGAATCTCTGCCAACCTCAAAAAGCAATTGCGGCTCGGCATAATAATTGGCTGCCACGGTAACCGCTCCGCACTCCCTTGAGCCTATAGGCGCACAAAGCCTTTCTGCGGCTTCTTTTTGCACCATAACCACAATATCGTCAATCGGCAGCTTGCTTTCAAGCAGTTTCATTATAAGCGGAGAGGTGATGTAGTACGGCAGATTTGCGCAAACCTTAACACTGCTCATTCCGGAAAATTCCGTTTCAATCAGTGCGTTTAAATCCATTTTAAGTGCGTCGCCTTCAACAATGTGCAAATTATCAAATTCGCCGAGTGTTTCGTCCAAAACAGGAAAAAGCCTTTTATCAAGCTCAATGCATGCAACCTTGCCGCAAATCTTGCAAAGTTCTTTTGTAAGCACGCCGATTCCGGGTCCTATTTCAAGCGCTCCGGTTTGCGCGTTTGCATTAAGGTTCGCTGCCATTTCGGGACACACATCCGGGTCTATCAAAAAATTTTGACCAAGTGCCTTGGAAAAAGTAAAGCCGTGGCGTGATAATATTTTGTTTACGGTGTTTATATCATAGAGATTCATAAAATACCTGCCGTTTCAAATAATAAAAAAGCCGCATATTTAATATACTTAATCATAGTAAGGAAAAGATTCAAAACGCTGTTTTTCCCTTTGGCGGTGCTATTTTAACACATTAAAAAAGAGTTTACAATATTTCTGTTGACAAATTGTTGAATTGTGCTAAAATGTTGGTTAGTCGGCTAATGTTAGTTGGCTAACATTAAAACCGAATGCAAATTTCGTATTGAAACGGAGTGATAAAATGCATTATAGGCGCAAAGAAGCCCCGCCTGAGGGCGTTATCGGGCCGCGCGTTAATTATCTTTCGCGGCTTGTGCGCTGCCGCTTTAATGAGGTTATTGCAGAGGAAGGGCTTTTTTCAGGTCAGCAGGATATTTTGTTTGCCATTGTTGAAAACGAAGGTCTCACATCAAGCGAACTTTCGTCAATGGTGGGTGTTTCCGCTGCCACAATCAGCGTTTCCGTTAAGCGAATGGAAAAAACCGGCTTCATAATCAAAAAAGCGGATGAAAAGGATGCCAGAATATTTCGCCTTTATCCAACGGAAAAGGCAAAGGCACTTCCGAATAACATCAGGCTTAAAATGGATGAACTTGAAAGAACTCTCTGTTCCGGCTTCAGCAGGGAGGATGTTTTGCGTTTTTCGTCCTATTTACAGTTTGCAATCAAAAATCTTTGCGAACAAAGCGGGCAATGCGTTGCCTGCGGAAATAATATTGAAGGAGATGAAAATAAGTGATAAAAAAATTGGGCAAATATATGAAAGGGCTCGGCTGGCTTTCGCTCGTAAGTGTGCTCGGCATGATTGTTGAGGCGTTTTGCGAGCTTGCAATGCCAACCCTTGCAAATAATATATATAATAATGTAAGCATTTCCACCACGCCCGAAGAAACACGCTCTTATGTGCTTAAAATGGGCTTCGGAATGCTGGCTTTGGCGGTAATCGGTCTTTGCGGCGGACTTGCCACAATGAAATCCTCTGCCGTTGTGAGTCAAAAATTCGCTTTCAGAATAAGAAACGATGTTTATAAAAAAATCAGCAGATTTTCATTCAAAAACATTGATAAATTTTCAACGGCTTCACTCACAACCAGAATGACGAATGATATCACAATGCTGCAAAATGCCGTTATGATGTCGCTTCGTATTCTTGTAAGGGGACCGGCACTTATCGTAATTTCGGCGGTGTTTGCAGTTCGTATCAATCCGGGTATGTCGATGATTCTTCTTGTTATGTTGCCGATAATCGTTGCCATCGTGGCGTTGATTATGAAATTCGGTTTCCCGATGTTCCAAAAAATGCAAAAAAAGGTTGATAATGTAAACCGTGTTGTTCAGGAAAATCTTATCGGCATGCGTGTTGTTAAGGCGTTTGTGCGCGAGGAACACGAAAAGGATAAATTCCACGATGCGTCCGACGAACTTGCAAAGCAGGGTGCAACGGCGTCGGGACTTATCGTAACGATTATGCCCGTTATGATGCTGCTTTTCAACGCCGTTATAGTGTTTGTTTATTATAAAGGTGCACTTTCGGCAAACGCAGGCACAATGCAGGTCGGTCAAATTTCGGTTTTTGCTTCTTACATTGTGCAGATTCTTATGAATCTTATGATGATTTCGATGATGTTGCTTATGCTTGCAAGGGCAAAAGCCTGCGGCGACCGTGTTGTTGAAGTGCTTGACACGGAAATCGATATCGTTAATCCCGAAAATGCTTTTGTGCCTGAAAACCCGCAGGGCGAGGTTGAATTTAAAAATGTTGATTTTAAATACGATACTCAGGATCATGGCGACAATGTGCTTCAAAATATAAGCTTTAAGGCAAAGCCCGGGCAAATTGTCGGCATCGTGGGCGGCACGGGCTGCGGCAAATCAAGCCTTGTCAACCTTATTCCGCGCCTTTATGATGTTACCGGCGGTGAAGTGCTTGTTGACGGCGTAAATGTTAAGGATTACGATCTTACGGCACTTCGCGATATGATCGGCGTTGTGCTTCAAAAGAATGTTCTTTTCAGCGGAACGATAGAGGATAATATCCGCTGGGGTAAAAAGGATGCTACAGAGGAGGAAATTGTTCGCGTTTGCAAGGCTGCGCAGGCAGACGGCTTTATCAACGAGCAGCCGGACGGCTATAAAACAAATCTTTCCCAAGGCGGTCTTAATCTTTCAGGCGGTCAAAAACAAAGGCTTTGCATTGCACGCGCAATGATTAAAAACCCGAAAATTCTTATTCTTGACGATTCCACCAGCGCGGTAGACACCGCAACAGAGGCAAAAATCAGGGAAAGCTTCTATAATGAATTTAAAAACACTACGGTGTTTATAATCGCTCAAAGAATTTCTTCCGTAAAGGATGCAGATGAAATTCTTGTTGTGGACGACGGTGAAATCAAAGGCGTCGGCACTCATGACGAACTTATTAAAACAAATGAAATTTATCAGGAAATTTATAACACGCAGCAGAAAGGGGTGAGCGAATAATGCCAATGGGAGGACCTCCGGGAAAATCGGATTTTAAGAAGCCGAAAAATGCCAAAGAAACTTTCGGCAGGATTTTAAAATATATGGGTAAAAACAAGGCGCTGCTTTTGGTTGTGTTTGTTTCGCTCGTTCTCGGCACCGTGTGCAGCATAGGTGCGTCGTATTGCTTAAAGCCTATTCTAAATGATGTGGCGGCTTCAATAAAAGCCGGCAATTTTGCAAGTGAAGGTGTAAAAACTCTTGTAAAAAATCTGGCACGCCTTTCCGCACTTTATATCGGCGCTTCGCTTTTCACATTTCTTCAAAGTAAAATAATGGTTAAGGTGGCATATAAAACAACAAATCTTTTGCGCAAGGATTTGTTTGACCATATGCAAACTCTGCCGCTGCGCTATTTTGATTCGCAAACGCACGGCGAAATTATGAGTCGCTTCACAAACGATGTGGATAATGTTCAGATGATGCTTGAGCAATCAATGGTTCAGCTTGTTTCTTCGGCATTCACCTTTGTGGGAATCGTTGCCATGATGATTGTTTTAAGCCCGGTGCTTTTCGGATTTGCGCTTATTTTCCTTGTTATTATGATGATAACGGTTTCAAAAATCGGCAAGCAGTCAAGAAAATATTTCAGGGCTCAGCAAAAAAATCTCGGCACCATGAACGGTAATATCGAGGAATCAATTGAGGGCATGAAAGTTATTAAGGTCTTCAACCACGAGGATCAGGCAATTGCTGATTTCACAGAAACAAACGAAAATTTCCGCAAGGCGGCAACGAATGCAAACTTTTTCTCCGGCATTATGGGTCCGTGCTCAACGGGTATCAACAATGCCAGCTATGCCACAATTGCTCTTGTGGGCGGCATTCTCGCTCTTTCCGGCAGCATTGATATCGGCACTTTCTTCACTTTCCTCAGTTATTCAAAGCAATTCACTCAACCGATAAACCAAATTGCAAACCAGATGAATACCGTCTTTTCCGCTCTTGCAGGCGCGGAGCGTGTGTTTGAAATTATGGATATGGAGCCTGAGGTTGACGAAGGCACCGTTACCCTTGAAGAAAAGTTTGAAAACGGCGAAAGAAAGCTTTTTTGGAACGACGGCGGCAAAATTATCCCTGTTGAGGGCAATGTTGTTTTTGACGATGTTGATTTTTCCTATGTTCCGGAAAAGCCGGTGCTTAAAGATATTTCACTTTATGCAAAACACGGTCAAAAAATTGCTTTTGTCGGCTCCACCGGCGCAGGCAAAACCACCATCACAAATCTTATAAACAGATTTTATGACATTCAGTGCGGAACGATAACTTATGACGGCATTGATATTAAGAGAATTAAAAAAGACGATTTGCGCCGCACGCTTTCAATCGTGCTTCAGGACACGCATTTGTTTACCGGCACGGTTATGGATAATATTCGCTACGGCAGGCTTGAAGCCACAGATGAAGAATGCATAGAGGCTGCAAAGCTTGCCTCGGCCCATTCGTTTATCAGGCGTTTGCCCGACGGATATAATACGCAAATCAGCGGCGACGGCGATAATCTTTCGCAAGGTCAACGCCAGCTTCTTGCAATTGCAAGAGCGGCGGTTGCAAAGCCTGTTGTGCTGATTTTGGATGAAGCTACTTCTTCGGTAGATACCAGAACGGAGCTTCATATCGAACACGGTATGGATAGGCTTATGATGGGCAGAACGGTGTTTGTTATTGCCCACAGGCTTTCAACCGTTCGCAATTCAAATGCCATTATGGTGCTTGAAAACGGCGAAATTACCGAACGTGGCGATCATGATGATTTGCTGCAGCTTAAAGGCAGGTATTATGAACTTTGCACGGGGAAAGCACAGCTCACCTGATTTTAAGCTGCACGCATAAGCAGTCGTGAGACGAACACGATATGCCTAAAATGGGGCGGCGCGGCGGCTTTTCGCATTTTCGTCCTTGCCGTGCGTTAGCACGACTGCGTTCTCAAAAGCAAAAATCCATCCACGCCGACACCGTTTTAGGTGCCGGCAGTTTAAAGCAAACCGATTTTTGTGTGGGCAAGGCATAAAACGCAGTTAATCTTTTCGGATTAACGAGTATTTTAACACAGCACACGCGGAAATCGGTTGCTTTAAACCATATTGTGTTCGATTCACGCCCGCTTAAGCAGGCGAGAGTTTGCCGCAATACGGTTTACCGATTTCCGCCTGCTTATGCATAGGAATACATCTCAGAATGCTAAAAAAGTGCATAAAAAAGCTAAAAACAGAATAATTGTAACTGTTGTGTAATAAACATTTTAATAAATTGTTAAAAGTTTTTTTGAAAAACCCTTTACAATTCTCGGTTTTAATGATATAATGCATATGAATTGTAAATGAGAAATTTTATCTCAAAAAAATTTTATGAGGTGTTTATTATGAAAAAGAAGTTATTGGCAGTAGTTATTTCTGTTATCGCTGCAATTTCCGTATGCACAGCATTTGCGGTTCCGGCAATGGCTGCAATTAATGTTTACAGCCCTCAGGGCGTTGCAATCATCTGCTCAATCAGTGATCCGCTTGTAAATAAAAAGCCTTCAAATCAGGTTACCGGCGTTCAAAAAGAGCCTGGCTCCAAGGTTGTTACATTCACATATACCGGCTCATCAAAACTTCTCGGATGGAGCTTTGTAAACGGCGCTGGTCAGGAAGTTTCTCTTTCTGCTCTTGCAGACAGCTGCAAGATTATCAGCCAGGACGGCAATACGCTTGTTATTGAGCTTACAAACCTTGATACATTCCAGTCTCCTGACGGCTATACCGTTAATGCTAATGTTGAGGTTAAGAGCGGTGAGTCCGAATCTACAACCGGTAAGAAGGACAGCTCTTCTAAGTCTCCCAGCACAGGCGCAGCTTCAATCGCAGCAGCTTCAGTTGCAGCAGCAGGTGCAGGCGTTGCAGTTATTGCACTTGCAAAGAAAAAAGACGCTGAATAATTTATAATAACGATATTCAAAAAACCTGTTTCCCCCGGGCAACAGGTTTTTTTACTGTGTGCGGCAAGTTGAACATACGGAATTTAACACAATGCGGTTTAAAATTACTTGTTTACTCGTGTGCTGTGTTAAAACACTCTTTAGTCCGAAAAGTATTAACTGCGTTTTATGCCTTGCCAACACAAAATTTGCATCACTATATCGGCGGTGGTATTATGAATGAAAAAGATATAAATAACAATCAAATGCCGGAAAATCCGAATGTATCCGGCGAAAAAAAGAATAATAAAAATAAGGCAAGAACGGTTTTGCTTATTATCGCGGCAATTATTTTTGTTTGTGCGTGTGTTTATATCGGATTTTATCTTTACAATGTTAAATCGGCGGAAAACGAAACCACTTCCGCTTCACAAACAACGCAATCGGAAACGACGGGCTCACTTGCGGAAAATCCGGTTGATTTTGCATCGCTTCAATCGCAAAACAGCGAAATCTATGCCTGGATTAAGATAGACGACACAGAGGTTGATTATCCTATTGTGCAAAGCGGCAGCGATGATGATTTTTATTTGCGCCACAGCGCGTTTGATAAAAAATATCTTTCAAGCGGCGCAATCTACACTCAGGGTGTGAATCGCACTGATTTTTCCGACCCGATAACGGTTGTTTACGGTCACAACGGATATAAAGAAACAATGTTCACAACTCTTCATAAATTTGAAGATTCGGATTTTTTTGATTCACATGAATATTTTTATATCTATATGCCGCAGCACAAGCTTACTTATCAAATTATTTCCGCATTTAAGTATGACGACAGGCATATAATGAATTCGTTTAATTTTTACGATGAAAACGATTTGTTGAATTTTCAGGCTGAGATAACCAATCCTTCATCCGCTTTAAAAAATGTTCGCACAAATCTTGATACAACTATTGATAAAGACAGTAAGATTGTGGTATTATCTACTTGCATTACGAATCAGAAAAGCAACAGATTCCTTGTTTGTGGGGTACTTGTAAAAGATGAGAAAACAAATTGATCCGAATTTATCCGGCAGTGCAGATGAACTTTTCCTTGTTGGTGCGCAGGAAGCACCTTTGGCAGAGTCTCACGAAAGTAACGAGCCTTTTCAAATAAAAGAGGGCGAAATGGGTGAAACCAATGTTTCGTCCGCTTCCGGTGATTTTCTTGCCAGCGGGCAGTATCACCATCATCACCACAGCTCGTCAGGCTCTCACAGCCACCACCATTCGTCACACGGAAGTCACCATCATTCGTCGCACGGCAGTCATCACCGTCACCGTCATCATCGGCATCATCATTCCAAAAGCAAAATTCCTGTTTGGGCAAGGATTCTTTTAATAATTCTTGCAATTGTTTTTGCTGCGGTTGCCATTATCGGTGGCACTTATTTGGGGCTTCGCGAAAAAGGGCAAAATGATCTTGTTGTTGAGCAAGCCAATCCAAAATATGAGGAAACCGTTGAATATAACGGTCACACATATATATATGATAAAAATAAAGTTGCTTTTGCATTTATCGGTGTAGACAGTGAAAAGGTCGGCAAAAATGACGGCCTAATAGGTACATCCGGACAGGCAGATACAGATATGGTTGCTGTTGTTGACACGGCTACCGGTAAGGTGAGTATCATAACCGTACCGCGCGATACAATGGTTGATATAGACCTGTATTCAACGGACGGCAAATTCCTGCGCACGGAAAATATGCAGGTTTGCCTTTCATATGCTTACGGCGACGGTGCAGAATCATCATGTAAAAACACAACAACGGCACTTAGCAGAATTCTTGCCAATGTGCCGATTGAAAAATATTTTGTGCTCGATTTAAAGGGTATTGCTCCGCTTAATGACGCTATTGGAGGCGTAACGGTGCAGTCGCTTTATGATTTCCCGGATCAGAAAATTAAAAAGGGCGACACGGTAACGATTATGGGTGATTTTGCCGAAACCTATGTTCGCAAAAGAGATACAAACACGGTTAATGCTTCGCTAAACAGAACCGCGCGCCAGTCGCAATACATTAAGGCATATGCCGAGCAGCTCAGAAAAGCCGTAACAAGCGATTTCTCAACTGTTTCGGAATTGTATAACACGGCTTCGAAATACAGCCAAACCAATATATCGCTCAGCGATGTAACTTATCTTGCTTCCGTTGTGCTTCAGCACGGAGTAACGGAGGTTAATCAATACACGATAGACGGCGAAATGAAAGCTTCGTCTGAGGTTTCGGAGGATATTTTCGCCGAATATTATGCAGACAGCGATTCCGTTATGGAAATTGTGTTGAATTGCTTCTATCAGCAGGTTAGTTAATGTTGCCGCTAGCGGCTTGAATTCCGGCTTTCAGTGCTGCGGAAGGCTGTGAATAATAAATGCAGCAGAAAGGGCTCAATTGATGAACAGCGAATTAAAAAGAGAACTCTCCGTTTATGCCACCCAAATCAGGCTCGGCGTAATAGAGGGCACATATAATGCAAAAGCGGGTCATCCGGGCGGAAGTCTTTCCGCAGCAGATGTTTTGGCTTATCTTTACGGCGTGGAAATGAAATACGATCCCAGAAATCCCAAAATGGAAAATAGGGACAGATTGGTTCTTTCAAAGGGTCATGCCGCACCCGCTCTTTACAGTGCACTTGCATATAAGGGCTTTTTCCCCGTTGAAGATTTAAAAACTCTGCGCCACATAGGCTCTTATCTTCAGGGTCATCCGAATATGAACACCGTTCCCGGCGTTGATATGAGCACCGGCTCTCTCGGTCAGGGCGTAAGTGCCGCTTGCGGTATGGCAAAGGGCGCAAAAATGCTCGGCAAAGATGATGTAAGAGTTTATACCGTTCTCGGCGACGGTGAAATTGAAGAGGGTCAGGCTTGGGAGGCTATGATGTTTGCTTCTCAGTATAAGCTTGATAATCTTTGCGTTATTATTGATGTAAACGGGCTTCAGATAGACGGCAAATGCTGCGATGTTATGAATGCAGAGCCTATTGATGAAAAGGTTAAGGCTTTCGGCTTCGATTGCATCACGGTAGACGGTAATGATTTTGATGAGCTTGAAAAAGCGTTTAATGCGTTCCATGCCAGCACAAAGCCTTTTGCTGTTATTATGAAAACTGTTAAGGGCAAGGGCGTTTCTTATATGGAAAATGCAGTCGATTGGCACGGCAAAGCTCCCAACACCGAGGAATATGAAATTGCGATGGCAGAGCTTAACGAGGCTCTTGCAGAATTGGAGGCGTAAGATATGGCAGAGGTTAAATGTGTTGCAACAAGAGAAAGCTACGGTAATGCTTTAAAAGAGCTTGCGCAAAACGGCGCAGATAATCTTGTTGTTCTTGATGCCGATCTTT
The DNA here is from genome assembly GCA_963625835.1 of Clostridium sp. AF37-5. Taxonomy (GTDB): domain Bacteria; phylum Bacillota; class Clostridia; order Oscillospirales; family Acutalibacteraceae; genus Eubacterium_R. The sequence goes on from CAVFVA010000004.1 coordinate 91,049, forward strand.
CGGCGGCCACCAAAACGGCAATTTTTAAAAAAGTTTTTCCGGATCGCCACATCAATTGCGGTATTGCGGAATCAAATATGATGAGCGTTGCGGCAGGTCTCAGCACAATGGGTTATGTTCCTTTTGCTTCAAGCTTTGCAATGTTTGCCGCAGGCAGGGCTTTTGAGCAAATCAGAAACTCTGTGGGCTATCCTCATCTTAATGTTAAAATCGGTGCCACTCATGCCGGCATTTCCGTCGGCGAGGACGGTGCGTCTCACCAGTGCTGTGAGGATTTTGCGCTTATGCGCTCAATTCCCGGCATGGTGGTTATTTGCCCTGCGGACGATGTTGAAGCAAGGCAGGCTGTTATTGCGGCTTATCATTACGACGGTCCTGTTTATCTTCGCTTCGGCAGGCTTGCGGTGCCTGTTTTCCACAATGACGATTATAAATTTGAAATCGGCAAGGGCGAGCTTGTTAAAGAGGGCAGTGATGTAACAATTATTGCAAACGGGCTTATGGTTGCGGAGGCAATCAATGCCGCAGATGAGCTTAAGGCTCAGGGTATTGATGCTGAGGTTATTAACATTGCCACAATTAAGCCGCTTGACACGGAAATTGTTGTTAAATCGGCAAAGAAAACAGGCAAGGTTATCACGGTTGAGGAACATAATGTTGTCGGCGGTCTCGGTGAAGCTGTTTGTTCCGCTCTTTCGGAAAATTGCCCAACACCCATTAAGCGCATAGGCATTAACGATGAATTCGGTCACAGCGGTCCTGCAAAGGATTTGCTTAAACAATTCGGTCTTTCCGCCGAAAATATTGTTAAGGAAACGAAAGAATTCCTCGGCAAATAATTTTATAAATTTATGAAACTCTGCAAGGTGCAAGCCATGCAGGGTTTTCTTTTTGCAAAAAACGCATAAATATAACGCAAATTTGATAATCGGCAAAAAATATTGCGTAAATTCGGCATAACAATCATATGAAACGGATATTTAAATCGCATAATATAAAACAAGGAGATGATTACGTGAAAGAAAAACTCAATTTATTTATTCAAAAACATGCCGAAATTTGGAAGTTTGTCAAATTTACATTCACCGGGGCAAGCACCTCCGTGCTTGAACTTGCCGTGTTTGCGCTTTTGCAATATGTGGTGTTTAAAAATCTTAATGATGTGACGGTAACGGGCAATGCCGTGCTTTCGTTTTTGAAAATAGAATATAAAGGTTACTTGTATTCTTATTCGATTTCTGCTATCATCGGATATGCGGCGGCGTATATTATGAATCGCAAGCTAACCTTTAAGGCAGATGTCAATCCCGTGTTTTCAACCGTTGCCTATGCGATTATGGTTGCCTGCACAATAGCTTTTAATACTTGGTTCGGCGCATTTCTCGGCACGCTTGTTAAAAACGGCGGCTACGATAATTTTATCGTTGAAATGCTCACCAAGCTTGTTGTTATGACGGTTCCAACTTTGTGGACATATCCTCTCAGCAGATTTGTTATCCACAGGCGCAAGAAACCGCAGCCGCAAATAACGCCGGCAGAAGCGGTGTAAAACGGAGGAATTGCAATGGTTATTGCAACCGATCTTGACGGCACTTTAATAGCAAGTGACACTTCAATTTCAAATCAAAATCTTGAAGCAATTAAGCGGCTTTCCGAACGCGGAGCAAACATTGCGCTTGTTACCGGCAGAACATTTTATGAAATATTGCCCCGGCTTATCGAATGCCCTTTTATTGATTATTTCGTTTATTCAAACGGTGCCTGCATATATAAGCAGGGGAGCGGTCTTGCCTTTTCAAGCTGCCTGCCCGGTGATGCTGCACTTGCAATTTATGATATATTTAATTCGTATAAAACCTTTATAGAACTTTACACTCACGGCAAACCGCTTGTAGATAAATCAAAATTCTGCGATTTCGGGTTTGATTATTATAAAATATCTCCCGAATTTTTGCCGGAACTCAAAAGAAGCCGAATACCTGTGGCCGATTTAAATACCGAAATGGTCAAAAATGCCGCGGATATTGAAATGTTTGATGTTTTTTTTGCCGATGCGCAGGAACGGACAGAATGCCGCCGGAGAATTGAAACGGAATTTCCCGAGTTTGAAATTACCACCTCACTGGATAATAATTTGGAGGTTATGAATCGCGGCATAAACAAAGGTACGGGAATTAAAAAGCTGTGTGAAATCGCAGGATATGATTTAAACGATATTGTTGCTTTCGGCGACAGTAAAAATGATATAACAATGTTTAAGGCGGTTGAAAATTGCTATGCGGTTTCAAATGCCTGCCCTGAGCTAAAAGAGATAAGCAAGGATATTGCCTGCAGTAATGATGAAAATATTATGCTGTGGGCTGAAAATAAATTTTACGGAAGTAAGTAATATGGATGCTGTTCATTTTTTAAACACCGGTCATTCCGATTGCATTATTATAGAAAGTTGCGGCAGATACGCTATGGTTGATGCGGCGGAGGATACGGAATATCCTGCCGATATGCCGTGGCTTAAAGCCAAGGGCTATGAAAAAGAGGTTTGTGATTATCTGCTGAAAAACTGTGCAGATGAAAACGGCAGTGTAACGCTTGATTTTGTTGTTGGCACACACGCTCATTCAGATCATATCGGCGGATTTGACACGGTTATTTCGAATCCTGCAATAACGGTTAAAAAGGCTTATCTAAAGCCTTACAGCGATGATTTTACAAATCTTTACGAACGCACACGCTGGGATAACGGTATAGTTTATGCTCAAATGAAAACGGCGCTTGAAGAAAAAAATGTGCCGATTATCGAAAGCTTTGAGGGTGAAAAAACAACCCTCGGTAATTTTGAAATCACTTTTTTCAACGGCAGCAGAGTAAAAAACACGCACAAGGGCGGCGAAAACACAAGTTCGGTTGTTATGCTGCTTGAAGCGCACGGAAAAAAAGCAGTGCTTGCCGGCGATTTGAATTATCGCTTCGGTGCGGAAAGGAAAATTTCGGCAAAAATCGGCAGCGTAGATTTGCTTAAGGTTGCCCACCACGGCTATGTCAGATCTTCCACGGCATCCTGGCTCAAAAATCTTTCGCCGCAAATAGATGTTATTTGCAACGAAAAGCACGCCGTTCATCCCACAGTTATGCGCAGACTGAAAAAATATACCGGTGCGGAAATTTACACCACAGCCGATTGCGGCGGCGTTAAGGCTGTTTTTACGCCCGATAAAATCGAAATGCAAAGCAATATTATGTAGCATAATAAAAGCGGCAGAACCTTTAATAAAGGCTCTGCCGCTTTATGCGCATAAATATTATTCAAGATAAAGTGTTATTTCGCCGCTTTCAAGTGTTTTTTTCATATCTATAATGCGTTGGTTTTCGGAACCGCGGAATTTGAGCGTTATGTTTTTCAGCTCTTTTTTGAATTTGCCGTCCACCAAAATATCAATGTATTTCAGCATTTCGCGCGCTGTTTCGGTGGCAGCGCGGCTTTCGGTTTTGCCTGTCAGCTGTTCAAGCGTAAATCCCGTGTAGCACCAAATGCTTTTTTGCGGAAAACGCTCTTTAAAATCCTTTATCAGCAAAAGCAAACCCTCTTGGTTTTCGGGCTCAAACGGTTCTCCACCCAGCAGGGATAAGCCGGCTATCCACGGTGGCGCACAGGATGATAAAATAAATTCCTCGGTTTCTGTGCTCCACGGTTTGCCGTATTCAAAATCCCATGCGATTTCGTTAAAGCAATCGGGGCAGCGGTGGCGGCAGCCGGAAACGAAAACGGATGTGCGCACGCCCTCGCCGTTTGCGATATCGTTTGTTTTAATTTCGGCAATGTTCATTCCAATCACCATAGCCTTTCAGGCAACAAAAAATTATTAAAAACCGTCTGTTTTACCTGCGTTGCCAAAGCAGGTAAAGTCGATGATTGCGGTCGGTTCAAATTATGTTAAAGCGGCGGGGCATTTCGCTCCGCCGCAGTTCTTGTTTTTAAACAGGTTATTACAGGTGAAGAACTCTGTCCTTAATCTCCTGTGTTCTGCCCTGATTCCAAAACTGTGTGCCTATGTAGCCGCATGTACGGCGTGCAACATTAAGCTTGTTTTGATCCTCGTTGCCGCAGTTCGGGCAGCGCCAAACAAGCTTGCCCTCTTCCTCAACGATTTTGATTTCGCCGTCATATCCGCAAACTTGGCAATAATCGCTCTTGGTGTTGAGCTCGGCATACATAATGTGATTGTAAATATATTGCATAACGGATAAAACGGCCGGAATATTATCCTGCATATTTGGCACTTCAACATAGCTGATTGCGCCGCCGGGTGAAAGCTTTTGAAATTCAGCTTCAAATTCAAGCTTTTTGAAAGCGTCAATCTTTTCGGAAACATGCACATGATAGCTGTTTGTGATATAGTTTTTATCAGTAACGCCCGGGATTTTTCCGAATCGCTTTTGCAGGCATTTAGAGAATTTGTAGGTTGTGGATTCAAGCGGAGTGCCGTAAACGGAAAAGTCGATGTTTTCCTGCTTTTTCCAGGTGTTGCATGCGTCGTTAAGCTTTTGCATAACGGCAATTGCAAAGTCCTTTGCATCCGGGTCGGTATGGCTTTTGCCTGTCATATATTTAACGCATTCGTAAAGACCGGCATAGCCGAGCGAAATTGTTGAGTAACCGCCGAAAAGCAGCTTGTCAATTTTTTCGCCTTTTTTAAGTCTTGCAAGTGCGCCGTATTGCCAGAGAATCGGTGCAACATCGCTCGGTGTACCGAGCAATCTGTTGTGGCGGCACATCAATGCGCGGTAGCAAAGCTCGAGCCTTTCGTCAAATATTTTCCAAAACTTGGTCATATCTCCGCCGGAGGAACAAGCAATGTCAACCAGGTTAAGTGTAACAACACCCTGATTGAATCTGCCGTAATATTTGCCCTTGCCTGTTTTCGGGTCAACATAAGGCGTAAGGAAAGAACGGCAACCCATGCAGGTATAAACGGCTGAATTGCCGTTTTTGTCAATTTTAAGTTCTCTCATTTTCTTTGCGGAAATGTAGTCGGGCACCATGCGCTTTGCCGTGCATTTTGCGGCAAGGCAGGTAACATCCCAATATTTTGAACCTTCGGTTATATTATCCTCGTCAAGCACATAGATAAGTTTGGGGAATGCCGGGGTAATCCAAACGCCGCTTTCGTTTTTAACACCCTGAATTCTTTGGCGTAAAACCTCTTCTATAATAAGCTTAAGGTCGTCCCTCGTTTGCCCCTCGGGAACTTCGTCGAGATACATAAACACGGTAACAAACGGTGCCTGACCGTTTGTTGTCATCAGCGTGATAACCTGATACTGTATCATCTGAACGCCGCGGTTGATTTCGTCCTTAACGCGCACCTCGGTGATTTTGTTGATTTGCTCGTCCGTAGGTTCAATTCCTGCCGCTTCAAGCTCTGATTTAACATCTTTTCTGAATTTTTTTCTGCTTAAATCAACAAAAGGCGCAAGGTGGGAAAGGCTGATGCTTTGACCGCCGTATTGGCTGGATGCAATCTGCGCAATAATCTGCGTTGCAATGTTGCAGGCTGTTGAAAACGAATGGGGCTTTTCAATCATTGTGCCGCTGATAACTGTGCCGTTTTGCAGCATATCCTCAAGGTTGATAAGGTCGCAGTTATGCATATGCTGTGCAAAATAATCGGCGTCATGAAAATGAATTATGCCTTTTTCGTGTGCCTCAACAATATCCTGCGGCAAAAGAATTCTTTTTGTAAGGTCTTTGGAAACCTCACCTGCCATATAATCGCGCTGAACACTGTTTACAGTGGGGTTTTTGTTTGAATTTTCCTGCTTAACTTCTTCGTTGTTGCATTCGATAAGAGTAAGAATTTGTTCGTCCGTTGTGTTGGATTTGCGGATAAGGGAGCGGTTGTAGCGATATTTAACATATCTTTTGGCAACCTCAAATGCGCCCTGAGCCATAATTTGATTTTCAACAATATCCTGAATTTCCTCAACGGAAAGAGCGCGCGCAGCTTTTTTGATTTTAAACTCAACATATTCGGCAATGTCGCCGATTTGTGAAGCCGTCAGTTCTTCTTTTTCGCAGGCTGCATTTGCCTTTGTAACGGCTGCAATGATTTTATCGAGGTCAAATTCAGCCTCGGAGCCGTTTCTCTTGATAATTTTCATTATTTTTACTCCTCTGCTTCGGTAACAAAATCCGGATAAATGTTACAAAATTATTACATCAATTATTTACTGCTTTTACATAATATCAAAATCCGGTGTTGCTGTCAATACTAAAATCGGAAAAAATACAATATCTTGTGTCAAAAAATTTAAATAACAAAAAAATAAACGATATGTAGATTTTTGTGTTTGCCGCAATTTCTTGATGAATTTGGCTGAATTTGCCGCTGCTGCGCAGTATTTTTGCCTGCTTTTATGTTAAAATATTACATTTTAGGAAGTACAAAAAGTATAATATTATTTTGCCGTATTTTCGTTTTTTTCGCGTTTGAGCACTAAAGTGATTTTATATTAAGCCAAAGGATTTATATTCTGTTTCGGGCTTTTGCCGTTGACAAAATATTTGCCTTTGTATATAATAGGTATAACTTAATAAGTCAGGGGTGCCGAACGGCTGAGATTATACCCTTCGACCTGTGCATTAGTATGGACAGCGGAGACATCATTTTGTTCTATACCCCGCTGTGTGCGGGGTTTTTCTTTTGGCTTACTAAGAAATATTATGAAAGGAAGTATTTATTATGAAAGCAAGTGTGGCTATTCAGGTTTTGCCGTCCGTGCAGGATGAGGACGAGCTTATTCGCATTGTTGATGAGGTTATTGCCTATATCAAAAGCACGGGGTTAAACTGTTATGTAGGTCCGTTTGAAACAACCATTGAGGGCGAAAGCTACGATCAGCTTATGGAGATTGTTGCAAATTGCCAAAAGGTTGCCATCAAAGCAGGCTGTGCAAGCGTAAGCGCATACATCAAGGTGGTTTATAACCCCGAGGGCGAGGTACTTACCATTGACAAAAAAGTTTCAAAGCATCACCAATAAATCTGCACCGCTTATTGCGGTGGCGGTTATAGTTTTAATTTGGTATATCTGCTCGGACAGGGAAGTGGTGCCGGCGTATATGCTGCCGTCGCCATACGCTGTGGTAAAAGCGTTTGTTGATAACTTTTCGGTTATGATGAAACAGGCTGCAGTCACTTTGCAGGAGGCTTGCTACGGCCTCTTGATAGGTGTTGCGCTTGCGTTTATTGTTGCTACACTGATGGACAGATTTGAGTTTCTTTATAAAGCAATTTATCCCATTCTTGTTATCACTCAAACCGTTCCCACCATTGCCGTTGCGCCGCTTTTGGTGCTGTGGATGGGTTTTGGAATGGCTCCAAAGATAACGCTTGTTGTTATCACTACATTTTTTCCGATAGCCGTGGGCTTGCTCGGCGGCTTTGAAGGGGCAGACGGTGATGCTATAAATCTTATGCGTGCAATGGGCGCAGGCAGATATCAGATTTTTAAATATGTTAAACTTCCGAATGCAATGCCTTCGTTTTTCTCCGGGCTGAAGGTTTCGGCTTCATATGCCGTTGTGGGCGCGGTTATTTCCGAATGGCTCGGCGGTTTTGAGGGTCTCGGTGTTTATATGACGAGGGTAAAAAAAGCATATGCATTTGATAAAATGTTTGCCGTTATAGTTTTTATTTCTGTAATCAGCCTGTTGCTTATGGGGCTTGTCAATCTGCTTGAAAGAGCGGCAACCCCGTGGAAACACACCAAAAACAAATAATTAACCGTGTTCACAAGAAAGGTAATATATATGAAAAGAAATATTAAAAAGGCTTTTGCCGTTCTTCTGGCAGCCGTTTTGGTTTTCAGTCTTGCCGCGTGCAGCAAAACCGGCAGCGATTCCGGCGATAATAATGGGAAAACAAAAATCACGGTTTGCCTTGATTGGACTCCGAACACTAACCACACAGGTATGTATGTGGCTCTTGCAAAGGGTTATTACGAAGCAGCCGGTTTGGATGTTTCGATTGTTCAGCCTCCCGAAAACGGCGCAACGGAAGCTTGCTCCGCAGGTCAGGCTCAGTTTGCCATTGATGCGCAGGACACTTTGGCAGCAGGCTTCACTTCGGATACACCGATGCAGGTAACTGCCGTTGCCGCACTTATTCAACACAACACTTCGGGTATTATATCCTCAAAAGGTCAGGGTATGGACACTCCCAAAGGTCTTGAAGGCAAAACATATCTCACCTGGGATTCTCCGATTGAGCTTGCAATGATGCAAAATGTTGTTGAAAATGACGGCGGCGATTGGAGCAAGGTAACAAGAATTCCAAACACCGTAACCGACGAGGCTCAGGATGTTAAGCAAAATTCCGATCATGCAATCTGGGTTTTCTACGGCTGGGGAGGCATAAATGCCGAGGTAAACAATGTTGATGTTGATTTCTTTTATTTCAAAGATCTTAACAGCACATTCGATTATTATACACCCATTCTTATCGCAAACAACGATTTCCTTAATTCAAATCCCGATGCGGCAAAGGCTTTCCTTGCGGCAACTCAAAAGGGTTATGAATATGCGATAGAAAATCCTGAAGAAGCCGCTCAGATTTTGATAGACGGCGACGACACCAAATCCCTTGTAGGTTCGGAAGAACTTGTTGTTGCCAGTCAAAAATGGCTTTCAACCCAATATGTTGCGGACGCTCAAAAATGGGGCTATATAGACCCTGCAAGGTGGGACGGCTTCTATGCTTGGCTTTATGAGCAAAAGCTTATCGATAAAGAACTTCCGGCAGGCACGGGCTATTCAAACGATTATCTTCAGTAAAAGGCAGCTATGGAAATTTTAAAAGCGCAAAATATAAGCAAAAGCTTTGGCGAAAAGCAGGTTTTAAGCAATGTGAATATCACACTGAATAAGGGCGAAATCGTCAGCCTGCTCGGTGTGAGCGGTGCGGGAAAAACAACGCTTTTCAATATCCTTTCGGGTATTTATACGGCGGATACGGGCAATGTTTATCTTAACGGCGAGGATATCACGGGTAAACCCGGCAAGGTCAGCTATATGCTGCAAAAGGATTTGCTTTTTCCCTATCGTAAGGTGATAGATAATGTGTGCCTGCCGCTTATCATAAACGGCGCAAAGAAAAAAGAGGCGCGCGAAAAGGCACTGCCGCTTTTTAAGGTTTTTGATATAGAGGGCACGGAATTTAAATATCCCGACCAGCTTTCGGGCGGCATGCGGCAAAGAGCCGCTTTGCTGCGTACGTATCTTTCGTCAAACGGCGTTGCACTGCTTGATGAGCCGTTTTCCGCGCTCGACACAATCACGCGCACAAAAATTCATAAATGGTATCTTGATGTTATGGGGCAGATAGAACTTTCAACCGTCTTTATAACCCACGATATCGACGAAGCCGTTATTTTGTCGGACAGGATTTATATCCTCTCCGGCACGCCGGGCACAATCGCAAACGAAATCGTTATCGATGAAAAAAAGCCGCGGCGTGATGATTTTAATTTAACCGATGAATTTCTTGCTTATAAACGCGAAATAGTAAGGCTTTTACATATCTGATAATTAAATAAGCTTAAATCGCTTCGGCGCAGAGATTTTCTCTGCGCCGCTTTTTTATATAAAAT
>CAVFVA010000005.1:0-22714 GCA_963625835.1 Clostridium sp. AF37-5
CATCGACACGGGGATTTTCAGTCCCCTGCTCTACCGACTGAGCTACAGAAGCACATAATGGCGACCCGGAACGGACTCGAACCGTCGACCTCCTGCGTGACAGGCAGGCGTTCTAACCAGCTGAACTACCGGGCCAAAATGGTGGGAGTAACAGGGCTCGAACCTGTGACCCTCTGCTTGTAAGGCAGATGCTCTCCCAGCTGAGCTATACTCCCGTGTTGCCGTTGCAACGCTGATTATGATACTATATCCGCGTTCAAATGTCAACACTTTTTAGAAACTTTTTTATAAAATTATGTAAGTTTTTTTAAAAGCGATTTAATTTGCTTGGTTGTAAATTCATAATTGTTGTTGCAAAAATGGCATTCCACCGTAAACGGCTTGTTTTCCTTTATCATATCCTCAAGCTCTGCCCTGCCGGCTGAAAGCATTGCTTTCTCTGCTTTTTCTCTTGAGCAGGCGCATTTGTATGTGAATTCGGATTCGTCAAGCTTTTCGATTTTCAAGCAGTTTAAAGCCTTTTTTGCCATATCGTCCGGCGTTAAGCCGGTTTTAAGCATAGTGGTTACCGGCGGAAGTTCGGCAATATTTTTCTCAATAACATCAATAATTTCATCCGGACAGCCGGGCAGAAGCTGAATTAAAAATCCGCCCGCGCAGTTAACGGTTAAATCCGGATTTATGAGCACGCCGAGTGAACATACACTCGGTGTTTGCTCTGAAACCGCATAATAATTTGTAATATCCTCGGCAACCTCACCGCTCACAATTTCAGTTGTGCCGATAAAAGGTTCTTTTAATCCTATGTCTTTAATCACATAAAGATAACCTGTTTTTCCGAGAGCACCGCTTACATCAAGTTTGCCCTTAGAATTGAGCGGAAGCTCAACTATGGGATTTTGAACGCTGATTCGTCCGTTTCCACTGCTGTCAGCCACAGCAATTACACTTCCCGCAGGTCCGTCGCCGTTAAATCGGAGTGTTATATTATCATCCTTGCCTTTGAGCATGACGCCCATTATTGATGCGGCTGTGAGCAATCTGCCCATGCCTGCCGCAACTGCCGCAGACGGCTTATGAATTTGCTCCATCTTTGCAACCGTTTCCGTTGAATCCGCAGCGATAATAAACGCACTGCCGTCATCGGTTATATATCTGACAAGTTTACTCATCATTTTTCTTCCTTTCACACACGAAATAAAGCCGTTCTGAGTCCATTTTCGGAGCTTGCAGCGTTAATTCGTGATAAATCCCTTTTATATTAAAAAAAGGCTTCAAAGCGCCTTTAAGCATTTCAACGTCATATGCCTGTTCGCAAAAATCTTCTGTGTATCTTTTATAAACCTCGCCGCGGCAAAAAAAAATATCGAGTATAAGCCTGACTTTTCCATTTCCTAGATATTCATTATCCCAAGAAAGAAAAAAATCATCTTCATCAAAAACAAATGTGTTGTTGCCGAGAGTATTTTCGTGTTTATAAATAGTGTTGACATCAAAAACAAAAACTCCGCCGGGTATCAACGAATTATAAACACATTTGAAAGCTTTGGCAACATCATGTATATTTTTGAGATGATTTATCGAATCCAGGCAGCATACGCAGGCATCAAACGGTTCGGAAAAAGCGAAATCGCGCATATCTGCACAAATAAATTTTGCTTTTCCGCTGCATTTGCTTTCGGCAACAGTAAGCATTTCGCAACTTATATCCGTGCCGGTGACATCATAACCGAGTTTTGCAAATTCGGCAGTGAAGTTTCCGGTGCCGCAAGCCAAATCAAGCAGTTTTCCGCAGCTTTTAACTGAATATCTATTAAAAAAACCGGAAATGTATTCGGCTCTTTCTGCATAGGATACATTTTCGGTTAATTCATCGTAAACGCCGGCAAAATGATTATACATTTTCATCTTTGCTTTCACCCTTAATACGCTCAAATATTTTATCATATCCGTCGCACCCGAACTGAAGGCTTCTGTTTACCCTGCTGATTGTTGCGGTTGATGCACCTGTGGCGTCAACAATATCCGTATAAACGGATTTTTCGGAAAGCATTTTTGCAACCACAATTCTTTGGCTGAGCGATTTGAGCTCCTGCACAGTACACAAATCCTCAAAAAAATCGTAGCATTCGTCAATATCGTCAAGCTGCAAAACACAATTAAACAAAAAATTCAAGCTTTCGTTATCCCTTTTAAGTGACATAAAAACACCCCTAAATCAAACTACATATATTTTAACACACTAAAGTTTGAAAGTAAAGCCCCAAAAATAAAAACAGGCGCATTTCTGCACCTGTTTAGACTTAAATGATTATGAATTTATTAAATCACTGTAAAAATCAAAGCAATCAAATGTTGCAAAATAATCCTTAGGTGTTTCTGCTCTGCGAATAAGTTTAACATCGCCGTTTTCGCAAAGCAAAAGTTCTGCCGATTTAAGCTTGCCGTTGTAATTATAGCCCATTGAAAAGCCGTGTGCACCGGCATCGTGAATGTAAACAAAATCGCCCAATTCAATTTCCGGCAGCATTCTGTCAATCGCAAATTTATCGTTATTTTCGCAAAGTGAACCGGTAACATCGTATTTGCGGTCGCAAGGGGAATTTTCCTTGCCCAAAACCGTGATGTGGTGATATGCACCGTACATTGCCGGGCGCATAAGATTAACGGCACAGGCATCAACGCCGATGTATTCTTTGTGGGTGTGCTTTTCATTGATTGCCGTTGTAACCAGCGCACCGTAAGGTCCCATCATAAATCTGCCCATTTCGGTATAAATTGCAACATCGCCCATTCCGGCAGGAACGAGAACCTCGTCAAATACCTTATGCACGCCCTCGCCTATTGCAAAAATATCATTCGGCTCCTGGTCAGGAGTATAAGGTATTCCGACGCCTCCGGAAAGATTTATGAATTTAACATCGACGCCTACCTTGTTTTTAAGCTCAACTGCAAGCTCAAAAAGCACCTTGGCAAGGGCGGGATAATATTCGTTTGTTACCGTATTTGAACAAAGAAATGAATGAATACCGAATTCCTCAACACCTTTTTCTTTCATGATTTTAAAGGCTTCAAAAATTTGCTCAGTGGTCATACCGTACTTTGCATCGCCCGGGTTATCCATAATGCCGTTGCTCATTTTGAACACACCGCCCGGATTATAACGGCAGCTCATCTTTTTAGGAAGCTTACCGCAGGATTTTTCAACTGCTTCGATATGAGTGATATCGTCAAGATTAATAATGCCGCCCAAATCGGCACAATATTTAAATTCTTCAATCGGAGTGTCGTTTGAAGAAAACATAATATCGTCCCCAACTGCACCGATTGCTTTTGAAAGCATCAGTTCTGTTTTTGACGAACAGTCGCAACCGCAGCCGTATTCACGCAGAATGTTAATAAGAAACGGGTTTGGAGTTGCTTTAACTGCAAAATATTCCTTATAGCCCTTATTCCAAGAAAAAGCCTTTTTAAGATTTTCGGCATTTTTTCTGATTCCCTTCTCATCGTAAATATGAAAAGGTGTGGGGTATTTTTTTACAATTTCCTGAGCCTTTTCTTTAGTTAAAAACGGTTTTTTCTCCATCTATTCATTATCCTCCTGTGAATTAAACGATTTTTCAATCAATTTTTTAACTTCATCAACACCGAGCCCTGTTTGAGCCGAGAACGGGATTATCGGCACGCCCGGATTGCCGAGTTCGTGTGGCATTGCCGCAAGTCTTGCCGCATATTCTTTTTTCTTAAGTTTGTCGGCTTTGGTAAGCACAATAATATACGGCAATTCAAACTCGTTTAAAAACGAAATCATGCCGACATCGTCTGCAGAGGGCTTGTGCCTCATATCAACAAGCTGAACGACAAGCCTTATGTTTCTGCCGCTTTGGAAGTATCCCTCCATAAGTTCGGCGAATCTGTCCTTTTCCGATTTGGAAACTTTAGCATATCCGTATCCAGGTAAATCAACAAATCGATTGCCGTCAACATTATAAAAATTAACGGTAACGGTTTTTCCCGGAACGGAGCTTACCCGAGCAAGATTTTTTCTGTTAAACAGCCTATTGAGCAACGAGCTTTTACCCACATTTGAACGGCCGGCAAAGGCAATTTCCGGCAAGCCGTCTGCTGCAAGCTGAGATGAAATACCGTATGAAGCGGTAAATTCTGCTTTATTAAAATTCATATCACTGTGTTATCGTTTCCCCAAGGGGATTTTCATTATTAATTATCGGTTTGCATATTTTTGATGAACTCTGCTTAACTTCTTTGGGTATACTTTCAAGTGCAAGCTGAAGAATATCAAGAAATTCATCAACAGGTTTAAATTCAACCGATGCCTTAACCTCGTCGGATATTTCGGCAAGGTCTTTAACATTCTTACGCGGAATAATAACTTCACTGCAGCCGGCTTTATACGCCGCCATGCTTTTTTCTTTAAGACCGCCTATAGGCAAAGCCTTGCCTTTAAGGCTGATTTCACCTGTCATGGCAATATCACGTCGAATCGGTATTCCCGTAAGTTCGGAAAACAGTGCCGTTGTTATTGCAAGCCCGGCAGAAGGACCGTCCTTGGGAATTGCTGCTTCGGGTGCATGAATATGAATATCGCGCGTTTTATAAAATTCTTCTTCTATACCGAATTTATCGGCAACAGAACGGATATATGACACAGCCGTTTTTGCACTTTCCTGCATAACGGTGCCGAGATTACCAGTAAGTTCAATTTTACCAGTGCCTTTAAGCACCGAAACTTCAATCGGCAGCAGCGTACCGCCGACACTTGTCCACGCAAGACCGTTTATAACGCCGACCTGATTTTCATCTGCAATTTTATCCTGTAAAAAGCGCATGGGGCCAAGTATTTCTTCTATATTTTTAGGCGTTACTTTAAAGGATTTTGCGCCGTTTTCTATTTTAACGGTTCCTTTTCTGCAAAGCGACGCTATTTTCTTTTCAAGCCCACGAACACCGGCCTCTGCCGTATAGCAATCAATAAGGCTGTAAATCGCATCATCGCTTATTTTAAATTCGCGTGCAGTAAGCTTATGCTTTTTCATCTCTTTTTTTATGAGATAATCTTTAGCAATACGAAATTTTTCGGAAGCTGTGTATGAATTAAGCTCAATAATTTCCATACGATCCCTGAGCGGTGCCGGAATGCACGAAACATCATTTGCAGTTGTTATAAAAAGAACCTTACTTAAATCGCTCGGAAAATCTATGTAATGATCCGTAAAGCTGAAATTTTGCTCCGGATCAAGGGCTTCCAAAAGCGCAGAAGAAGGATCGCCCTTATAATCGTTGCCCACCTTATCGATTTCATCAAGCAAAATGACGGGATTCATAACACCGCTTTTGATTATGCTCTCAACAATTCTGCCTGCCATAGCTCCGATATATGTGCGGCGATGACCGCGTATTTCGGCTTCATCGTGAATGCCGCCGAGTGCAATCCGCACATATTTGCGGTGCATGCTCTTGGCAAGGCTTTTGACTATTGATGTTTTGCCGACTCCGGGAGGACCTGCAAGACAAAGAATTTGACCGGAAAATTCCGGATTTCGTTTATAAACAGCAAGCGATTCAACTATGCGTTCTTTAACCGTTTTAAGCCCGTAATGCTCCTTATCAAGAAGTTTTTGAGCTGCTGTGAGATTTATATTATCTTTAGTATATTTTCCGAACGGAATTTCAAGACATTTGTCAAGATATGTTCTCACCACAGTGCCCTCATGCGAACCGGGCGGCATTTTCATCAGCTTGTTGCATTCGGAGAGCAGCTTTTCACGCACTTCGCTCGAGCAGGAAAGCTTTGCGATTTTTTCTTTATATACATCCGCTTCTTCCAAAGGATTATCTGCGTCTCCGAGCGCTTCCGAAATAGCTTTCATCTCCTCGCGAAGATAGTATTCGCGCTGATTTCTGTCTACGCTTTCCTGAACCTTATCGTGAATTTCCGCTTCAATTTCAAGAGTGGAAATTTCCTTATCTAGCAGATAAAAAAGCTTCATCAATCTTTCTTTAACCGGCAAAGTTTGAAGAACAGACTGCTTTTCGGCATATTCAAAAAGGCAGTTGGTGCAAATATAATCGCAAAGTTTTCCGCCTTCGTTAATTGAAAGGACTTTAACTACAACATCATTTGAAATTTTCGAGATATAAGAAGAATATCTTTCAAACTGCCTTTTAAGTGCTCTGCAATACGCTGTTTCCTCAATATCATCCGATTCGGGTTCTTCATCAATAACGCAAACGGAACCGACAAGATACGGTCTGCTTTGCACAAAAGCAGCGATGCTTGCCCTCGCACTGCCTTTAACGACAACGCGCAAATTATCTGAATTCGGGATTTTAACCATTTGCTTAACCGAACAAATAACGCCGATATCATATATATCGTCAATCGAAGGATCGTCAACAGAAGCATCCTTTTGGCAAACAAGGAAAATATCCGTTTCAGATTTCATTGCCTCTTTGATTGCCGCAATGCTCTTTTTTCTGCCCACATCAAAATGAAGCACCATTTCAGGAAAAACAACAAGTCCTCTGAGCGGCACAACCGGCATATC
This sequence comes from Clostridium sp. AF37-5, assembly GCA_963625835.1. Lineage (GTDB taxonomy): Bacteria > Bacillota > Clostridia > Oscillospirales > Acutalibacteraceae > Eubacterium_R. Next base: position 6,570 of record CAVFVA010000005.1, read on the forward strand.
TATGTAATTATCGTAATTTTTATCACACATACTATCACCTATTATCATTGGTTAGTATTATATAATATAAACAAATAAAAGGCAAGAAAAAAGGCAGGAAAAATCCCGCCTTTTATGTTTATTATGCATTTTTAAGATCCGATGCCTTTAAAATTTTAGCCGTTTTTTTAGCATTTCGCAAAATTATTGGCTCCGAGCCGTTTTTCACCGAATCCTCGGTGATTATGATTTTTTCAACAGTGCTGTCACTCGGCACGGTGAACATAAGATTTTCAAGCACGCCCTCAAGCACGCTTCTGAGTCCCCTTGCGCCGGTTTTGCGCTGCAATGTTATATCGGCAACGGCTTCCAAAGCTTCCTTTTTAAATTCAAGCTTAACGCCATCAAGTTCAAAAAGCTTTGTATATTGCTTGATAATTGAATTTTTTGGCTCAACCATAATTCGCACAAGCGCATCCTTATCAAGGTTATCAAGCACTGTTATAACAGGAATTCTGCCGATAAGCTCAGGAATCAAACCGTATTTAACCAAATCGTGCTGCACAGCTTTATGAAGAATTTGACTTTCATCATATTTCTCATTTTCAACATTTGCACCGAATCCCATGGATTTTGAACCCAAACGCTTTTCGATAATTTTATCAATACCGTCAAATGCGCCGCCGCAGATGAAGAGAATATTTGTAGTGTCTATCTGAATAAATTCCTGCTGCGGATGCTTTCTGCCGCCTCCGGGAGGAACATTCGAAACAGTCCCCTCAAGAATTTTAAGCAAAGCCTGTTGAACACCCTCGCCGCTTACATCACGAGTGATCGAGCGGTTCTCGGATTTACGCGAAATCTTGTCAATTTCATCTACATAAATTATGCCGCGCTGAGCCTTTTCAATGTCAAAATCCGCTGCCTGTATAAGCCTGAGCAAAATATTTTCAACATCCTCGCCCACATAGCCCGCCTCGGTAAGCGTGGTTGCGTCTGCAATCGCAAAAGGAACATCAAGTATTTTTGCGAGCGTTTGCGCAAGCATTGTTTTGCCGACGCCGGTTGGACCAAGCAACAAAATATTGCTTTTTTGAAGTTCAACATCATTTTTTGATGTTGAATATATACGCTTATAATGATTATAAACGGCAACAGAAAGTGCTTTTTTGGCATCATCCTGACCGATTACATATTCATCAAGCTTTTCTTTAATTTGTTCCGGTTTCGGAAGAACGAAATCCTCTTTAACGGAACTTTGCGGTCTTTGTGACGAATGATTTGCTTCCGCAAGAATATCGTTGCAAAGAGCAATGCATTCATCGCAAATATAAACTCCGGGGCCTTCTATGAGTTTGTGCACCATAGCCTCGGATTTTCCGCAAAACGAGCACCTGATTACAGGGTGCTTTGTATCGTTGTTTGGCATGAATTACCGACTCCGTTTATCTTTTATCAATTACCTTATCGACAAGACCGTAAGCAAGAGCCTCTTCAGCTGAAAGCCAATTGTCTCTTTCCGTGTCTGCGGTTACTTCCTCAACGGTTTTACCGCAGTTTGCGGCAAGAATGCTGTTTAACTTTTTCTTGGTTTTTAAGATATGATTTGCGGCAATTTCGATTTCAGTTGCCTGACCCTTTGTTTGACCTAAGGGTTGATGAATCATAACTTCGGCATTCGGCAAGCAAATGCGCTTACCCTTTGTGCCGCTTGAAAGCAGGAATGCACCCATTGAAGCAGCCATACCGATGCAAATTGTGGAAACATCGCACTTGATATACTGCATAGTATCGTAAATTGCCATACCGTCAGTAACAGAACCGCCGGGTGAATTGATATATAGGCTTATATCCTTTTCGCTGTCCTGCCCTTCAAGGAAAAGTAGCTGAGCCACAACAAGAGATGCGGTTTGTGAATTTACCTCGTCGGAGAGAACAATAATTCTGTCATTTAAAAGGCGGGAAAAAATATCCATTGAGCGCTCGCCGTTTCCAGTTTGCTCAATAACATAAGGTACCAATGCCATTATAAATCACTTTCCTTTAATGTAAATTAATTACTCAACAACTGCGCTGTCAACAATAAGGTCAACAGCTTTGTTGCGCTTAACATCCTCGGCAAGCTGGTCGCCGGGAAGGACCTTTTTAACCTGTTCTGCATCCATGCCGTATTGGCTGCCGATTTTTTCGGCTTCTGCATTGATTTCGTCTTCCGACGCTTCGATCTTTTCAGCCTCAATGATTGCTCTGAGCGCAACGGAAACCTTAACTTGCTTTTCAGCACCGTCTTTAAATGTTTCCTTAAAGCTTTCCTTATCTTGACCGAGATACTTGAGATATGTATCGAGGTCAAGACCCTGAGATCTGAGTCTGTAGTCGTAATCCTGAACCATTTCATCCTGTCTCTTGGTGATCATGCATTCAGGAATTTGGGCAGTCATATTATCGCAAATCTGCTCAAGAAGCTGATTTTCCATATCGGATTTTGCATTTGCTTCTTTCTTTTCTGAAATTTGCTTTTTAAGGTCTGACTTAAGCTCTTCAAGAGTATCAAATTCAGATGCATCCTGAGCAAATTCATCGTTAAGTTCCGGGAGCTCTTTTGCTTTAATTTCGTGGATTTTGCATTTGAACACGGCTTCCTTGCCTGCAAGTTCCTCTGCATATTCCTCGGGGAAAGTAACGTTTACATCAAATTCCTCGTCAACATTATGACCGGCAACCTGCTCCTCAAAACCCGGAATGAAAGAACCGGAGCCGAGTTCAAGCGGATAATTTTCGCCCTTGCCACCTTCAAAAGCCACGCCGTCAACAAAGCCTTCAAAATCAAGAGAAACGGTGTCGCCGTCCTGAGCTGCTCTGTCGTCTGCAACGATAAGACGAGAATTTCTTTCCTGAAGTCCTTTAAGTTCATTGTTAATATCTTCATCGGTTGCCTCGGTGGGAAGCTTTGCAACCTTAAGACCTTTATAATCGCCGAGCTTAACTTCCGGATATGTTGTAACCTTCATTTTCATTTCAACGCCGTTTTCCTTATCCATAACGGGGATTTCAAGGTCAAACGGTGCGTCAACAACTTCAAGACCCGCTTCATCGAAAGCAGCGGAAACTGCCGATGGGTAAACTTCGTCAAGTGCGTCTTCAAAAAATACACCTTCGCCGTAAAGTTTTTCAATCATGCCCTGAGTTGCTTTACCCTTGCGGAAGCCGGGAACCTGAATGTTTTTTCTGTCTTTAAGATAAGCTGAGGTGCATGCCTTTTTGAAGGTTTCGCTGTCAACTGTTACTTCGATTTCATATGTGTTTGTGTCAATTTTATTAGATGATTTGAGTGCCATATTTAACTCTCCTTAATTATAATTATTTATCACCGATTAGGCATTATATCATAATAATTATGCTTTTTCAAGAAAAATCAGTATTTTAAAATTAAACAAGGTGTGAATTTTAGCTTGTCACAGGAAATAAGCTTATATTCTATACCTTCTACATTGCCCGAAACGGCATATTTGGCTGCATCACCGTGAAGATGCCCGTAATAGCATTTTTTTATTCCGAATTCGTTTAAAACATCTATTATTTCTTCACAACGCGAAATATCCGAAATCGGCGGATAATGCAGAAAAACGATTTTTTCGCCGCACTCTGCACTTTCAAGGCTTCGCCTGAGCCTACCCACTTCCCTGTTTAAAATTTTAATATCTTCTTCGTTTTCACAGCCCATCATCCAACCGCGAGTACCGCATATTGAAGCATTGCCGAGCTTATAGGAATTATTGAAAAGAAAATGTATTGTTCGGTAATTGTTTTCTGCTAAAAATCCGTTTAGCTTAGACATTGTGCTCCACCAATAATCATGGTTTCCCTTAAGGATTATTTTATTTCCGTTTAAGTTCTCCAAAAAATCAAAATCTGCCTTAAGTTGCAAAAAATCCATAGCCCAGCTTATATCACCGGCAATAATAACGTCATCGTTTTTTTCAACAAGCTTATTCCAATTTTTTTCGAGTCTGGAAGTGTAATCCTGCCAGCCTTCAAACGAATCCATGGGTTTATCCGTGCCGAAAGACAAATGAGTATCGGCAATAGCATATAAAGACATTTAATAATCCTTTCGGAGTGATTTTATGTGAATAAACATTGCCTTTCAGCAAAAAATAATGGCGAAGGGAGTGAAATTTATGAACGAAATCAAGGGCATTAGCTGTGAAGCAAAAAACTGTGTTCATCATCAATCCGACAACAGTTGCAATGCAGGTCACATTACCGTAGGTAACACAAATGCAACAACGACAACTGAAACGAAATGCGAAACTTTCAGATGCAGCAGCAATTGCAACTGCAGGTAATCACAAACGGCTCGGTAATACCGAGCCGTTTCTTTGAATATATTTTTTCTTACAGCTCAAGAAGCTTAAATACCATTTCGCTCATATCGCTCTTTGAGCAAACATTGTTGAAACGAACCTTTTTTGATTTAAGCGAAGCGAGCGGCTTCGGAACCTCAAATCCCGTTTTTTTATAAAGTGCATCAACCATATCGAATTCATCAAGTTCTGGTGCCTCACCGCCGTTTACGGCAGCAAGTACACTCTTTGAGAATTTGTACGGTGAAGCTGTTGAGTCGATAACGGTTGGGATATCGTCGCCGGTTGTTTTTACATATTCGTCATAAACATTAACAGCAACGGCGGTATGCGTATCGCAAAGATAAGAATATTTATCAAAATGTTCTTTAACGGTTTCGTTCACCTTATCCTCAGCGGTAAAGCCTGCGTCAAACACTGCCTGAATATCACCGATAAGCTTATCGGAAACGGTGTATTTGCCGTTTTCGGAAAGTTGAGCCATAAGATCACGGATAAGTGCGTCGTTCTCGCCGCTCATATGATAAAGCAGTCTTTCAAGATTTGACGAAATAAGAATATCCATGCTGGGAGAAGTGGTGGTATAAAAAGCTCTGTTTCTGTCGTAAATGCCGGTTTTAAGAAAATCCGTAAGCACATTGTTGCTGTTCGAAGCACAAATAAGCTTTTTAATGGGAAGACCCATTTTTTTTGCATAATAGCCTGCAAGAATGTTGCCGAAGTTACCCGTTGGAACAACAACATTGATTTCATCGCCTGCGTTTATTTTGCTCAAATTGATAAGATCGCAATAGGTAGAAAAATAATAAACTATTTGAGGAACAAGTCTGCCCCAGTTAATGGAGTTTGCAGAGGAGAACATCATATTCTTTTCGGCAAGCTTGTTTATGATTTCGCTGTTTATGAATATAGATTTAACCGCGCTTTGAGCATCGTCGAAATTACCTTTAATGGCACAAACAGATACATTGTCGCCTTCCTGAGTAAGCATTTGAAGCTTTTGCATGGGCGAAACGCCGTCTTCAGGATAGAAAACAAGAATTTTTGTTTTATCAACATCCTTAAAGCCTTCAAGTGCTGCCTTGCCGGTATCTCCCGAAGTGGCAACAAGAATAACGATTGTTTTTCCGTCTGCCGTTTTATGAGCAGAAACAGTCATCAAATAAGGCAGGAGCTGAAGTGCCATATCCTTGAATGCGCAAGTTGGACCGTGCCACAGTTCAAGTATATTTTTATTGCCGTCAATATTAACCGTTGGAGCAATTGCCGGTGAAGAAAATTTTTCTGCCGCATATGCGCCGGAAACACAATAATCAAGTTCTTCGTCGGAAAAATCAGTTAAAAATTCTTTAAGAACCGTTTTAGCTCTTTCAATATATGACATTGAAGTCATTGAAGAAATTTTATCAATTGAAAACTTAGGAAGCTCGCAGGGAACGAAAAGTCCGCCCTCTTCACTGATACCCTGAGCAATCGCCTGAGCAGCGGAAACCTTTATTGATTTATCTCGTGTGGATGTGTAAAGCATACTTGCCCTCCTGATAACACATATTCGTAAATTTCCTTTTAGTTATTCTAATATAATTGAAAAGCATTTTCAAGGTGTTTTATGGATTTCATCTTATTATTTTTGCAATAAACCTCCACGACATCAAATCTTGGCTGTAAATCGCACGGATGCGACGAAAGATAAATCTCAGCCGTGGTGATGATTTTCCGCTGCTTTGCCTCATCAACAAATTCAATCGGCGAAGCAATTGAATTTTCGCCGCGCATTTTCACCTCTATAAAGCAAATATATTCATCTTTGACCATTATCAAATCTATTTCACCGAAACGCGATGCGTAGTTGACATCGATTAGCTTATATTTTTTCTTTTGCAAATATTCGCAAGCTTTCATTTCGGCAAGTTTCCCCAAACCGTTCATTTATTAAGCACCTTTTTCAAAAAGCTTTTTCTGTGTATTTCACAAATGCCGTATTTTTCTATCATTTCATAATGAAGCTTTGTGCCGTATCCCTTATGCTTATCAAAATGATATTCGGGATATTTTTCGGCAAAATCAAGCATAAGCCGGTCCCTTGAAACCTTTGCAAGAATTGAAGCAGCAGCGATTGACGCCGAATTTGCATCGCCTTTAATAATCGTATCAACCTTGATACAGCCTAAATCGGGAGCTCTGTTACCGTCTACAAGCGCAAGATCGGGTGCGTACTTCAATCCGGCAACAGCTCTTTGCATAGCAAGAAAAGTGGCTTGCAAAATGTTCATATCGTCTATTTCTTGTTCACTTGCAAATGCAATCGAATAATCAACACATTCGTTTATGATTTTATTAAAAAGTGCTTCCCTTTTCTTTTCGGAAAGTTTTTTTGAATCGTTAACGCCCTCAATAACCTGACCGGGAGCAAGAATCACCGCAGCGGCGCATACCGGACCGGCAAGCGGACCGCGCCCTGCTTCATCAACTCCGCATATCACATTAAAACCGCAGTTTCTTGCGGCTGTTTCATATTTAAGCCACTCCATAATTACGGCAGCTCAAGGCTGATTCGCCCAAGCTTTCCTCCTCTGAATTCATCGCAAACCGCTGCCGCGGCTCTCTCATAATTGATTTCACCGCCCTTGATTAAAAACCCGCGTTTTTTGCCGATTTTTTCAAGAATTTCCCAGCCTTGCAGACCGTCTATATCCGTTATTTTATATCTTTCTTCAATCATATCCGGGTGTGTTGCGGCAAGCACCTCAAGAAGTCTGCACGAAAGTGCTTCCATATCCGTAACAGTATCTTTAACGGAACCTATAAATGCAAGCTTATCACCAACCTCAGGGTCATCGAATTTCGGCCAAAGTATGCCGGGCGTATCGAGCAATTCAATTCCGTTTCCGCACGAAAACCACTGATTGCTTCGTGTTACGCCGGCTCTGTCCTCAACAACAGCTTTGTTTTTACCTGCCATTCTGTTGATGAACGATGATTTGCCGGTGTTTGGAATGCCAACAACCATAAAGCGCAGTGATTTGCCTGACATACCTTTTTTTTCGTTTTTTTCAATAACATCACTGAGCACGGTTTTGCACGCCGGAATAAATTTGTTTAGCCCTTTACCGCTTCTACAATCAACAGCAAGCGCAGTTACGCCATGTTTTTTGTAATAATCAATCCACTTGCTTGTGGCTGTGGGGTCGGCAACATCGCTTTTATTAAGCAAAACAATTTTGGGCTTACGCTTAATCATTGCGCCGAGTTCGGGATTTGAACTTGATGCCGGTATACGCGCATCTACAATTTCAACAACGCCATCTACCAAATTAAGGCTTTCTTTTATAAGCCTGCGTGTTTTTGCCATGTGACCCGGAAACCACTGAACATATTGTTTTTGAAAATCAGGCATAATATTCACACTGCCTTTCATTAGAATTACATAAAATAAAGTAAAAAGACCGCCCCAAAACGAGACGGTCAAAAACTTTGTCAGATATCTTCTTTAACTTTTGCAGCCTTGCCGACACGATCGCGAAGATAGTAAAGCTTAGCACGGCGAACCTTACCTTTACGGATAACCTCAACCGAATCAACGTTTGCAGAGTGAAGCGGAAAAACACGCTCAACACCGACACCGTATGATACGCGGCGAACCGTAAATGTTTTGGAAATGCCGGAGCCTTTTATGGCAATAACCGTTCCTTCAAACATCTGAACTCTTTCCGTTTTGCCCTCTCTGATGCGAACACCGACTCTTACGGTGTCACCGATTGAGAAAGACGGAAGTTCTTTTTTCATGCTGCTTTCAGCAATGATTTTAAGTGCGTCCATTCTGATTTCCTCCTAATTTTTTCCGGATGTTCGTAACAAACTGATGAAAGAGGACCACCCGCTTAAATGCTTAACGCAATAGGCATTTAACGCGTTGCGGGAAAGCAACGGAACAAATGCGTTAATAATATATCACAAAGAAACGCAAATTGCAAGCATTTTTTATCTAAACTGCTTATAATTTTTATCAAGCAAATCAATTCGAGAAATGCTTTTCCATTCAAAATCCGTTTCGATAAGGCGAATCAGCGTATCAAAAAGCAAAGTGGGATTAAGATTTCGCTTTGTGCCGGCTTCAAGGCGAATGTTTAAAACGATTTCGTTATCCCTGATTGAAATATTGTATTTATCGATAAATTCTTTGATATTGGTTTCTTTAACAACTCTGCGCTTGCCCTGCTTTGCTTTTTTTTCGGCAAGAATTTCATCGCCGGCAAGAACGCTTTTAATTTTTTCAAGTGCCGTTTCGTTATCCGAAAATTCGATTTTAAAAACATAATCGGAATATGCTATTTCGCTGCAATCACGAAAATCATCATAAACATCAACTATCCTGATATCCCGCGGCAACACATCATTCATTCTTTGCTTTATTTTTTCGTTTGACATCTCTTTAACAAGCCTGATATCAACGCTTTCGCACAGGCTTTCAACACCAAGTGAAAGTGGCAGCGAAAAACTCATATAAGGGTGCGGATTAAAGCCTTCGGTGAACCAAAGCGGAATTTCGGCACGCGAAAAAGCACGCGACATACAGCGATTTATATCAAGATGGCTTATATATTTGCATCTGCCGGTTTTTGAAAAACGCAATCTAACCTCTCGCATCGCAATGACCTCCGTTCAACATATTGGCTCCGCAGCCTGCGCATTTAATGCGACAATGAGGAGTTGTTATGTTTTGATGTGCCTTTTTATTTTCGTTTTCAAGGAATTTCCTTGAAACGCCGTAGTCAATATGGTCCCAAGGCAAAACTTCGTCAAACGGTCGCCTACGCTTTGTGTAAAAGAAAGGATCGATACCGTTCTTTTCAAATGCAGCCATCCAGGTATCAAATTTAAATTTATCGTCCCACGAATCAAATTTGCAGCCCGATTTATATGCATCAAGGATAACTTTGCCGAGGCGTCTGTCTCCTCTTGCAAGAACTCCTTCAAGGAGTGATGTCGGAGTTTGGTGATAAGATACCTTTATTTTTTTTGACGGAATTGATTCAAGCAAATGTGCCTGCTTAGCTTTCAGACTTTCCATTGAATCCTCCGGTTCCCATTGGAACGGAGTAAACGGCTTCGGTATGAACGAAGCGCAGCTTACAGAAACCTGAACACCCGTTCCCTTTTGCCGATTAGGATTTTTGTAAAATGCATGCACAACATTCATCGCAAGATTTGCAATGCCTTCAATATCCTCCATGGTTTCCGTAGGGAGTCCCATCATAAAATAGAGTTTAACGGATGTCCAACCGTTATCAAAAGCCTTTGTGCAGGTTTTAAGTACTTCTTCCTCGCTGATGTTTTTATTTATAACATCACGAAGCCTTTGTGTGCCAGCCTCCGCTGCAAATGTTAAGCCGCTTTTTCGAACCTTGTTTAATTTTTCAACAAGCTCGTCCGAAAAATTATCAACACGAAGCGACGGAAGCGAAAGACTGATTTTATCTTTAACTGTCCAATCGATAAGTGATGAAAGCATTTCGTTTACACAGCTGTGATCGGATGTTGAAAGAGAACAAAGCGAAAGTTCGTCATACCCGGTGGATTTTATCAATGCCTTTGCCTGTTCGTTTATCGTTTCAACACTTTTTTCTCTGATGGGGCGATAAGTAAATCCTGCTTGGCAAAAACGGCAACCGCGAATGCAGCCGCGAAAAATTTCCTCAACCGCTCTGTCGTGCACAATTCCGATATACGGCACAACGAATGAAGACGGATAAAAGCATTTATTCATATCGGAAACAACAGCCTTTTTTACTTTTGCAGGCGCATTGTTGACCGGCTTGATTTCCCTTAAAGTACCGTCGTCATTATAACTGTCTTCATAAAAAGACGGAACATAAACGCCTCTGATATCTTTAGCTTTTAATAAAAATTCAAGCTTTGTTTCTCCGTTTTTTTTGCATTCTTTAAGCAAATCCAAAACCTGCATTGTAGATTCTTCGCCGTCTCCGAGGAAAACAATATCAACAAAATCAACGATCGGCTCGGGATTACAAGCGCAGGGACCGCCGCAGCAAACAATCGGTGCAAGTTCTTTTCTGTCCTTTGCAAGAAGCGGAATGCCGGCAAGATCAAGCATATTAAGCATATTTGTGTATGAAAGTTCATACATAAGCGTAAACCCGATAACATCGAAATCATTGATATAATCACCGCTTTCAAGAGCAAAAAGAGGCACATTGTTTTTTCTCATTTGCTCTTCCATATCGGTATCGGGCGCAAAAACACGCTCACACCAAGAATCGTCCCTGCTGTTCACGAGCGAATACAGGATTTTCATTCCGAGATGGCTCATGCCGATTTCGTAAATATCAGGAAAACAAAAGGCATATCGCAAATCGATTTTCGATTTATCCTTAATAACGCTGTTAAGTTCACCGCCGGCATAGCGTGCGGGCTTTTGAACATATTGCAATATTTTTTCAACATTCTTTTTCATAGTTACCTCAAATTAACCGACCATAAATATATTGAAACGGCAAGCAAGCCGAATATCTTAAACTTTATCACGGAATATACGGAGCACGCTGTGAGAAATAACAAAAAAACAAACCCTAAAACCGGCTGCATGCGCGGTAAAATCACTTTCATTGCTCTGCCGCCGTCAAGCGGAAATACAGGCAGAATATTGAGCAAAAAAAGAAACAAATTTATTTCGTCCTTAAAAACGGCATAAAGTGCCAAATTTACGGCTGGACCGGCTAGAGCAACAATCACTTCACGCCAAGGCGAAAGACCGTTTTTATATTTAAGTGCGGCTCCGCAATATGAAAGAGTTAAATAATCTATTTTTGCACCAAGCACATAAAGAGCAAAAATATGCCCCAGTTCATGCAATGAGCAAAACAGCAAAAACAATAAAACACTGTCGGCACCGAGCATAACAGCTGTGCAAATAATAAGAACGAACGGGAATTCTATTTTTAGTTTAAATGATCTGATTGATATTTCCACAAAACCACCGTAAATATTTACGGTGAAAATTTATTTTTTATTCTTATCAATATACGATTGCAATATAACAACCGCCGAAACCGCATCCACGGTTTCTTTTCTTTTTTTACCGCGAACATTTGTGTCGTTTAAATATCCGTGAGCAATAACTGTTGTGAGCCTTTCATCCTGATAATCAACCGGCAAGTCGGATAATTCCGCCAATTTTTCGCCGAGTTCTCTGCACTCGTTGCACCGATATCCGTATGAGCCGTCCATGTTAACGGGCAAACCGACAACGATTTTTTCAGCTTTCTTTTGGGCAGCAATATCACAAAGCTTTGCAGCAAGCTTCGGAAGATATGTTTCTTTTATAACAGTATACGGCGAAGCAAGAATTTCGCTTTTATCGCAAAATGCCACGCCTGTGCGCACATCACCGTAATCAACAGACATAATCACCATAATTTTAAATCCCCCTCATCAGAAAAACAGGCGGCATCGAAGGATGCCGCCCGCGGATTATTCATCGCTTTCAGCAGATGTTGTTTGTTCCTCGCTCTTGGAAGTTGTGTCTTCGTCGCTGCTCTTTGAGGAATCGGATGATTTGCTTTTTGTTGTTTCACTGCTGCTGAAATGGCTTGAAGAGGGCATGTTGTTTTTATCATACCAACCATCGCCCTTTTTAACGATACCGTCATATTCGGGGAAAGTTTTCTTTTCCGTGCCCTTAGCTTCATAAATTTCCGTCATAACGGTTTTCCAAATAGTACCGGACGGGTTCGGAGAAAGCTTATATGAAATTTCTTTCGGAGTATCATAGCCGTACCAAACAGCGGCAACATATTCCGGAGTACCGCCGATGAACCAGCGGTCCTTAGAGCCGGTAGTTGTACCGGTTTTGCCGAAGCACTCAGTATTTGAAAGCTTATATGAAGTACCCGTACCCGAAGTCATAACTGTTTGAAGAAGCTTATTCATAAGCCAAGCCGTGCTTTCCGAAAGAGCCTGTTCCTTTGTGGAATTAGCATCGGTTTCGATAAGAACATTACCTTGGCTGTCTTCGATTTTATAATAGCAATAAGGCTTATAATAAACACCGCCATTACCGAATGTTGCATAAGCTGCAGTCATTTCAAGCGTGGTAACGCCGTTTGTGAGAGAGCCTGTTGCAAGCGGAGCGTAGTCCTCGTCCTGCACCTTAAGCGTGGAGATATGGAATCTTTGCGTGATATAATCAAACGAATAATCAACGCCGATTTTATCTAGCGTTCGTGCCGAAACAGTATTGAGTGATTTTGAGAGACCGTATTGAATTGAAACGCTGTTGCCGGAATAAGAACCGCCTTCGTTTGTGGGCCACCATTTGCCGTTTACCTTTTTCAGCGGCTTATCCTCAATCATTGTTGACCAATAAATATCGACATTGTTATCTTGAAGGCTTTTTTCCAAAGCCGGTCCGTAAACGGAAAGTGGTTTAATAACAGAACCGGGCTGACGAACGGATTGTGAAGCTCTGTTAAGACCGAGCTTGCCGGAATATTCGCCGGTGCCGCCCACAAGACCTAAAATTCTGCCCTCATAGTCCATAACAACCATTGCGCCCTGAACTTTTTTATCGGGCATTTTTTTGTAGTTCTCATAAACATCTTCAAGTGCATTCTGAACATCGTAATCAACTGCGGTGTAAATCTTTAAACCGCCGCCGTAAAGCATTGATTTTGCTTTCTTTTCGGTGTAACCCATCTTTTGCAAATCATCTATAACCGTCTTGATAACATAATCAACATAATAGGAATCAATTTTGTTTTCGTTTGCCGAGGTTTCCGAATCGGAAACCTGGCTGCCCTGATAGTTTTCGCTGTTTGTGAAAACCATTTCATAATTAACGGCTTCATCGTATTCCGCCTGAGTGAGAGCACCGTTTTCGAGCATTTTACCAAGTACACGAAGCTGGCGTTTTCTGTTGTTTTCCGGATGCCTTAATGGATCGTATTTACTGGGATACTGAGTGATTGAGGCTATTGCCGCACACTCAGCTGCATTGAGATCCGAAACATCCTTGCCGAAGTATTTTTCGGATGCTGTTTTAACACCGTAACAACCCTCTGAAAGATAAATCGTATTTAAATATGCTTCAATAATTTCGTCTTTACTGTAATTCTTTTCTATATTCAAAGCAGAAAGAATTTCGTTGAATTTTCTTACGATTGTTACTTCGTTTTCATCAGTAAGGTTCTTAATAAGCTGCTGTGTTATTGTTGAACCGCCCTGACCGCTGTTTGACCTCTTTACGATGACGCCGACAAGCCTTATCCAGTCAACGCCGTGGTGTTTGGTGAAGCGTTCGTCCTCAATCGATATAAATGCATTTTTCATATATGGGCTCATATCCTCAAGATTGACCCAAATTCTGTTTTCCTCACCGTGAAGCCTGGTAAGTTCAACCTGCTCGCCGTTTTCGTTTTCACCGTAAATAAACGATGTTTGATTTTGTGAATACTTTTGTTCCGTAAGATTAAATACAGGGTCGCCGTGAACAACGCTGTAGCCGTAAATCGATATGACGGATGCACAAACTATGCCCACAACAAGAATAACAAGCAATATTCCGAGAAAAATTCTTGCAGCAAGCGAAGCGGGTGCCTTGCTTTTTGCGGCAGCTCCCTTGCCACGCTTAGAGGTCTTTTTACCTCTTGAACGCTGAACGGATTGCTTAGATGCTTTATCGCTTTCGATGTATGCAGCAGGCTTTTTATCGGGCTTTGTTTCAAGATTTTTCTTATCTTCATCATAGACCTTAGCCGAATTATTCATAAATGATTCAAGAAGATCATCATAATCATTAGCCATGTTCATACCTCCTTTATAAGCATTAAATAAAACATTTATCATCGCAGTTAAGCCATGATGGGATTATTATACAATATAATTTAAATTAAATAAAGAATTTTTTTGTTAATATTTTTTCGCTCGCGATTTATTCATCATAACAGCTCGTTTTGAAAGCGTTACGCCGTCATATGTTTTTCTTGCACGAACAAACATCCAAAATTTCTTATTGCATTTTTTACAACTGCAAACGAATTTAAATGCGCTGTTTACAACCTGAGCATCGCATAGCCTTGTCATACGCTCGTTGCAAACAGGGCAAAGGAATTCATCCTTATAAAGATTATAATACGACGAAACCGGTGCCGTAAGCAAATACGGCTTATAGGCAAGGCGTGCAAAAAAATCATCGTCACAAACACTTACTTGGTAGGAAATCGTATTTTTGTTATATACAGCCTTGAAGCATTCGGCTTCAAGATAACAATCCTCAAGAGCGCGATGAAGGCATAAGTCATCAAGCGAAATATTAAGCATTTCGGCACAGTGAGAAAGACTGACCTGATCCTTGCCTGAAATTTTCATTTCATTTTGACAATATTTTTGCACATCCATATATTTTTTGATAAAGGAAACGGATGTTGTGCCGAAAAACCGTTGATAATTAGATACCAGCACATATAAATCGCTGTTTGACCAGCTCATAAACAAAACATCGTCCCCAGCCGACCATCTTGTAAAATCAGCAACGGCACGGTCAAAAGGAATCCCGTATTCAGCGATTTCCTCCTGAGTTATACCCGTCAAATCAACAAATCTTTTTGAAAGCTTTCTCGAAAGCCTCGGCTTAATAAGCTGCTTAAAAGTATCAACCACCTGCAAATGACGGTCAAGCTTAACTGCTCCTATTTCAATAATCTCGTTTATTCCTTTTTTTGTTTTATAATCGAATGCATTATTCCATTCTAAATCAACAATAACATAATCCATAAATACACCAAAAAAAATAACCTTGCATAACGCAAGGTTATCAAAATTCCTCTTATCCCACAAACAGGAAAATAAGAAATGCCGCAAGCACGATAACAAAGAAAGCAACGATGAGCCATTTTGTTATTTTTTCAAGCTTAGCCTCAATTGTGCGACCTTTGGTTTTACCGAGAAATGTGTCGGCACCGCCTGCAATGGCACCGGAAAGATTTTGAGAACGACCTTCCTGAAGCAAAACAACGGCAACGATTATTATAGATAAAATTATCAAAATTGCACCGAATACATAATGATACCAAAGCATTGATAAATCCTCCGTAGATACTTAATACTACAGGATTATATCACAACAGCCGCGGCAATGCAAGTGTTTTTTAGCATTTAATAAGCGGAATTTTTTGCGTTATAAAATAATCTAATAAAAATGAATGCGGCACCAAGCAGAACAAAAGAACGGATTGGCGTCAAAAATTCAAAATGTGATTTGCTCGCCGATATCTCCGGCACTGGGAACGGCACCGGCCGCAGGCAGGTTTTTGGGTCTGTAACGCCATTCTTTTTCAAATTCGCCCTCTTTGTAAAAATGAACGGAAATTATTTTATCGTTCTTCTTTTTAAGGGTCATAACCTGAATACCCTGTGTGTTTTTAGTTGTTTTAGAAAGCAATACGGCAGAATTAAATAAAAGTTTTCTCCCCCCCTGCGATTCCAAAACAATATCCTTATCCTCTTTCAGATATATTGCCGCAACAAGCGGAGATTTATCCGAATAGGCATTAATAAGTTTTTTTCTGTTCGTTTTTGTTTCATAAGCCGAAATATCAACTTTGGCAACCTTGCCGTTTTCAAAAACAAAGAGCATATATCCTTTATATTCGCCTACGACACAAACATAGCTTACCTGCTCGGATTCATCCATTTGCAGTTTTGCAGGTAAATAATCGCCGAGAACCGAAGCTTTTGTGTCGGCAAAATCATCAAGTTTTGATTTATATACTTGGCAATTAT
>CAVFVA010000005.1:22724-38641 GCA_963625835.1 Clostridium sp. AF37-5
CGGTTTGAGCATTCTATTTGCGCTTTTATTTCGTCGCCCTCTTTGACCTTTTGCTCACCGCTCATACGCAGATTGGCGGTTTTGATTTTTTTGAAATAACCCTCAGCGGAAATAAAAGCTGTAACGGGATAATCGGCAATCTCAGGTTCATCCTGCGTATCGTCGTAAACCGCATCGTAAAGTATTTCCGATTTTCTGCCGGTGTCGTATTTTTTAACAACATTTTCAAGTTCGGAAATAATTATTTTCTTTTTGCGCACTTCACTCGAAAGAATTTTTTCAAGCTCAGCGATTTCGTTTTCAAGAGCTTCTATATCGCTGATTCGTTTAAGAATATATTCTCTGTTTAAGTGACGGAGTTTTATTTCTGCCACATATTCAGCCTGTATTTCGTCTATACCGAAGCCAATCATAAGATTGGGTACAACATCTGCCTCTGATTCTGTTTCTCTGACGATTTTAACGGCTTTGTCAATATCAAGCAGGATTTTTGAAAGCCCTTTAAGCAAATGAAGCTGATTTCTTTTTTTGGTAAGGCTGAAATTAACTCGCCTTGTAATGCAGCCAAGTCGGAATTTAATCCATTCGTTAAGAAGCTCTTTAACGGATCTTACACCGGGTTTACCGTCAATAAGCACATTGAAATTGCACGAAAACGAATCTTCAAGCGGGGTCATTTTATAAAGCCGTGTCATAAGCCTATCCGCATCAACACCGCGCTTTAAATCAATCGTGATTTTAAGGCCTTTAAGATCTGTTTCATCTCGGATATCAGAAATTTCTTTTATTTTATTGCCTTTAACAAGCTCAATAACCTTATCGATAATGGCTTCGGAAGTTGTTGTGGGCGGGATTTGAGTTATATCGATACAATTGGCGGATTTATCAAAGCTGTATTTCGAGCGAACTTTAACGGAGCCTCTGCCGGTTTCGTATATTTTATTAAGTTCGTCCTTATCATAGATAATATATCCGCCGCCGACGAAATCAGGGGCAATTAAAGTGTCTGATATTACATGCCCGTCATTTTTCATGAGGGCGATTGTAGTTTCACACACTTCTTTAATATTAAACGAAGCTATTGAAGACGCCATACCTACGGCAATACCCGTTGTTACATTGCACAAAACGGAAGGAAATGTAACGGGTAAAAGGCGCGGTTCTTTCATTGTATTGTCGTAGTTATCAACAAAGTCAACCGTGTCCTTGTTTATATCGCCGAAAAGTTCATTACATATAGGAGCCAGCTTTGCCTCGGTGTAACGCGAAGCTGCATACATCATATTTTTTGAATATGCCTTACCGAAATTACCTTTTGATTCAACATACGGATAAAGCAGAGTTTCATTGCCGCGTGAAAGGCGCACCATTGTGTCATAAATAGAGGCATCACCGTGAGGGTTAAGCTGCATCGTTCTGCCGACAATATTTGCACTTTTTATTGTGCCTCCTGTAAGCAATCCCATATTGTACATCGTATAAAGCAATTTACGGTGAGAAGGTTTAAGCCCGTCTATTTCCGGAATGGCACGCGAAAGTATAACGCTCATTGCATAGGGCATATAATTTGTTTTGAGGGTGTCCGTTATAACCTCTCTGACAACCGTGCCGGCATTTTCGATATGCACATTTTCGCTTAGGTTATTCAATTCTTTATTATCTGTTTTTCTTTTTTTAGCCATTTTATCACCCAAATAATCAGCTTACATCTGCGGAATCAATGTAAAGATAGCCGTAATCGGTTATATATTGCTTTCTGCCGTCAAGATTATCACCGAGCAGCAAATCAAACATATCAGAGGTTTTTTGTGCCTCATCGGGAGTAACAAGAATAAGTCTGCGTGTTGCCGGATTCATGGTGGTGAGCGACATCATATCCGCTTCGTTTTCACCAAGCCCTTTTGAACGCTGAACGGTGTATTTTTGATCGCCGATTTGCTTTTTGATATCATCCATCTCAACTTCATTATAGGCAAAATATGTTTGATCCTTGCAAGTCACCTCATAAAGCGGAGATTCGTCAATGTAAACCTTTCCCTGCTCAATAAGCTGAGGCATAAGTCTGTAAATCATGGTGAGCACAAGCGTTCTGATTTGGAAACCGTCAACATCGGCATCAGTACAAATCAATATCTTGCTCCAACGCAAATTGTTTATATCAAATGCGGAAAGGTCTTTTGCGGATTTTGAACGCACTTCAACACCGCAGCCGAGCACTTTAATTAAATCCGTAATAATATCACTTTTGAAAATTTTATCGTATTCGCACTTGAGGCAGTTAAGAATTTTACCTCGAATGGGCATAATTGCCTGGAAATCAGCATTTCGTGCCTGCTTACAGGCACCGAGAGCCGAATCGCCCTCAACAATAAACAGTTCTCTTTCATTAACATCTTTCGAACGGCAATCAACAAATTTTTGCACACGGTTTGTCATATCAATCTTGCTTGCAAGAGTTGATTTAAGGCTTTTGCGTGTGTTTTCGGCTTTAACACGGGCACGCATATTGATAAGCACCTGATCGGCAATCTTATCGGCGTCCATTTTATTTTCAATGAAATAAACCTCAAGCTGCTTGCGGAAGAAATCCGTCATAGCTTCCTGAATAAATTTATTAGTTATAGCCTTTTTTGTTTGATTTTCATAAGAGGTTTGCGTTGAAAATGAAGAAACGACGAAAATTATAATATCGTCTATATCCTGAATATTGATTTGACTGTCAGATTTATTATATTTGTTATTTGATTTGAGATATGCGTTAATCTGATTTACAAACGCACTCTTGAATGCCTTGTCCGGCGCACCGCCGTGCTCAAGGTAACTGGAGTTATGGTAATATTCCTTACATTGCGTTTTAAGAGAAAAGCAGAGAGAGCATTTGATTTTAAGCTTATAATCGCTTAAATCCTCTCTGTCTCGCCCAACACGCTCGCATTCCCAATATTGCGGAGTCGTGAAAGCCGTATCGGCGGCAAGTTCCTCTACATAATCCTCAATACCGTTTTTATAACAAAACTCGGTTGTTTCAAATCGGGAACCCACTTGATTTTTGAAAATGAACGAAACGCCGTCATTAACTATTGCCTGGCGTTTAATCGTGTCGAGATAAAATTCAAGCGGCACATTTATATCGGTAAACACCTTTAAATCCGGCTTCCATTTAATTCTGGTGCCGGTATCCCGTTTATCATACGGTTCTTTCTTTAAGCCGCCAACATTTTCACCGTGCTCAAAATGAAGGGTATAACGATAACCGTCTCTGTGAATTTCTGCATCCATATATTCGGA
The DNA here is from genome assembly GCA_963625835.1 of Clostridium sp. AF37-5. Taxonomy (GTDB): domain Bacteria; phylum Bacillota; class Clostridia; order Oscillospirales; family Acutalibacteraceae; genus Eubacterium_R. The sequence goes on from CAVFVA010000005.1 coordinate 26,013, forward strand.
AGCATATTGCGTGGCACAAAGACCGAGACCGTTTAAACCAAGCGAATATTCATAGTTATCCGCTCCGTTATCGTATTTGCCGCCGGCATACATTTCACAAAACAGAAGCTTCCAGTTTTCCTCGTTTTCGGCTTTATTGAAATCAACGGGAATACCTGCGCCGAAATCCTGAATTTCAACGGAGCAATCCTCAAATCGGGTAACAACAATTTTGTTTCCTCTGCCCTCTCGTGCTTCATCGATAGAGTTGCTCATTATTTCAAAAACAGAATGCTGGCAGCCTTCAATACCGTCTGAGCCAAAAATAACGGCAGGGCGTTTTCTTACGCGGTCTGCACCTTTTAAGGAACGAATACTTTCGTTGCCGTATTCTTTTTTCTTAGCCATCGACAGCCTCCTATTCTTACTTATCGGCGGCAAATGTGAATTGCCGCAACTTTACAGAATAATATTATACAAGATATTGTGTAATTGTCAAGATTTTACTTTTTAAATAAACAACATATGATTATATAAGGGAATAAAAACGGACTTGGATACAAAAAAATAAGGTGTTGATTTACACCTTATTTTTTCTGAAAATATTTAAAATATTATTATTCGACTGAATTGTTTTCATCCGAAGCGAAAACAGCATCGGTTTCTTTAGGCTCGTGAGCAGTATTTGAACCGGAAGCATTTACGTCTGATAAATCATTTACCGTTTCGTCCGATTGAACTTCGGCAGTTTTACCGATTTCATCAGCAAAAGCCGTTGCGGCATTTGCACCGTTTTGTGAGTCACCGTCGGAATTTAATTCATCCTCGGGCAATTTGCCGTTCGTCATAAGTGCATCAAACTGAGAACCGTCAAGCTTTTCTTTTTTTAGCAGAGTGTCGCCTACAAGTATCAGCTTGTCGTAATGCTCTTTAAGAACATTCTCGGTTTTAGCGTATGCCGAGCGCATCATCTTTTCGATTTCCTCGTCGATTCGAGCCGAAGTAACCTCGCTGTAATTATTAACATGACCAAAATCCTTGCCGAGGAACACCTCATTGTTTTCATCACTGAAAACAACAGGACCGATTTCATCACTCATACCGTACTTTGCAACCATATCGCGGCAAATCTGCGTTGCACGCTGAAGATCGCTTGAAGCACCGGTTGAAATATCATCAAGAGTAAGTGCTTCGGCAACACGACCGCCGAGCATTGAAACAAGAAGATCAAGCATTTCGTTTTTGGAAGTGTAATTTTCTTCCTGAGGCTGATACATAGTATATCCGCCTGCACCCATACCGCGCGGAATGATTGAAATTTCCTTAACAGGATCGTGATTTTCAAGATAATATGAAGCAACAGCGTGACCTGCTTCGTGATATGCAGTAAGCTTTTTGGCTTTTTCGGAATATTTGTGCGATTTCTTTTCCGTACCCATTTCAACACGGGTAACGGCATCCTGGATTTCCTCGTTTGTAAGAGCCTTTTTATGCTTTCTTGCAGCAAGAAGCGCAGCTTCGTTCAGCAGATTTTCAAGGTCTGCGCCGGTGAATCCGATTGTCATTTGTGCAAGATCTTTAAGATTAACATCCGGCGCAAGCGGCTTATTCTTGGCGTGAACCTTAAGAATATCTTCTCTGCCTTGCGCATCGGGTCGATTGACGGTAATTTGCCTGTCAAATCTGCCCGGACGAAGCAATGCCGGGTCAAGAACATCGGGGCGGTTTGTGGCAGCCATAACAATAACGCCCGAATTGGAATCAAATCCGTCCATTTCAACAAGCAACTGGTTAAGGGTTTGCTCTCTTTCATCATTGCCGCCGCCCGTGCCGGCTCCTCTGTGCCTGCCGACCGCGTCAATTTCATCAATAAACACAATTGCCGGAGCTTTTTTTATTGCCTGCGAGAACAAATCCCTTACACGGCTTGCACCTACGCCGACATACATTTCAACAAAATCGGAACCAGAAATTGAAAGAAACGGAGCGTTGGCTTCACCGGCGACCGCCTTTGCAAGCAGGGTTTTACCTGTTCCCGGAGGTCCCACAAGCAAAACGCCTTTGGGAATACGGGCACCAAGTTCGGTAAACTTGCCCGGGTCTTTCAAAAATTCAACAATTTCTTCAAGTTCTGCCTTTTCCTCGTCGCAGCCTGCGACATCAGCAAAGGTCTTCTTATTTTTATCTTCAACAGTTTTTGTTTTAACTCTGCCGAAACCGAGAGTTCTGCTGGTATCGGAATTCATGGTATCACCCATTTTTTTCATCATAAACCAGCAAAGCAATGCGCCGGAGGCAATTATCAAAACATAAGGAAGCAGTGATGCAATCCAGTTTCTTGAATTGCTCTTTTTATAGTTATATTCAATGGCTGAATCCGGATTTTTTTCGTTATATTCGTCAACACTTTCTCTTATGTCATCAAGAAAATAAGTAACGCTGGGAACGCTGTATTTTTGAACCGTATCCGGATCGTCAAATGTTGAATATGTGAGGGAGCCGGAGGTTAAATCAATTTCAAAGCTTTTAACCTGGTCGGTTTTAAAAAGCTGAACCACCTGGCTGTATTTCAAATCCGTTTGATTTTGCCTGTTTGCAAATCCGAGCGCAAGCGCAATAAGCAAAATCGGAATTAAAATATAAAAAAGAGCCGATTTCCAATTTTTGGACATATTATTCATTCAATAAATCCTCCGTACGGATATTTAAAGTTAAAACATACTGTGTATTGTCATTCACGGCAACACGCTGTGAAACAGCATAGCCGCAAACACCGATTACGCCCAAATCATCCGTAACAACGGGAATTTCGGCTCTTTCATCGGCAGAAATATGTAATTCATTATAGAACTTTTTAAGCGATTTTGTGCAGCCGCGGCCGTTTAAAGAAATACTGTCACCGGGCATACGGCTTCTGACTTTAATACTGCCAATTATTTTATCACAGTCACAAAAAAAGTCAAACCGTTTGCAATTAAATTCACATATAGTTAAAAATTCTTTAACAGGAATTATTTTTTTATCAACAAAGAATTCAAATTTTTTAATTGGTTTTTTTTGATAAAGTCTCAATATTCCACCGGCTGAAACAACATCTTGCCCCCTGCCGGCAGAAAAGGATGAGCTTTTATACAGCAATTCTTTCGTTTTGGAAACAATAAAACTGTTGACCTGCAATTTATTTTCATCAAGCCATTTTGCGATAACGCGATTTATTATCGAATTATCGTATTGCTTCAATTCGGCTGAATTCAATTTATTATTTATGCATACCCGATTGTATACAAAATCAACTTGATTTTCAAGATATGCTTCGTCAGCAGACGCAGATTCAATAAATTTTGAAGCGTTAATTTCAAATTCGGGATTTATTTTTTTTAATTCGGGAATTATAACATTTCTGATACGGTTACGCGAATAATCATTTGAAAAATTAGTGCTGTCCGTGCAGTAAGCAATATCATAAATATTAAGATAATCTCTGATTTCGCCCGAAGTTATATTTATAAGCGGACGGATGATTTTGCCGCGTGTCGGCGGAATTGCACATGCACCTTTAAGAGATGTTCCTCTTGCAAGGCGAAAAAGCAAAGTTTCAACATTATCGGACAGACTGTGCGCCGTTGCAATTTTATCACATTCAATTGAATTGAAAAAATCATATCTTGCACGACGGCTGTATTCTTCAACACCAACACCGATTTTTTTTGCCTCTCCCGGTGCATCAATGTGTTTCGTAAACAGCGGAATATTCTTATTTTCACAATATTTTTCGCAAAATTCACAATCGGCAAGACTTTCATCGCCCCTTATGCCGTGTTCCACATGGGCGGCAATAAGCTTAAGATTATACTTTTCTTTTACGGACAGCAAATATTCGGACAAAAAAACGGAATCTGCGCCGCCGGAAAGGGCTATCAAAACAGTATCTCCGTTGTTAAGCATATGATATTTTTCAACGGTTTGCGTGATTTTATCATTCATATTTTTTATCAACGCATCTGAAGCGTGTAAATTCCTTATCAAAGGTCATTTCAATTGCTCCTGTTGCGCCATGCCTGTTTTTTGCAACAATAAGCTCGGTTGACGATTCGTCAATATCCTCCTGCTTATCGTCTGAAAGCTCATTTTTGTAATATTCCTCACGGTAAAGAAACATAACAATATCGGCATCCTGCTCAATAGAGCCGGATTCGCGCAAATCTGAAAGCTGAGGTTTATGACTTTTGCCGCGACCTTCGGTTCCGCGCGAAAGCTGTGCACAGCAGATAACGGGAATATTTAAATCTTTTGCCATCATTTTAAGGTTTCGCGTTATTTCGGAAACCTCCTGAACTCTGTTTTCTTTTCTTGTAGCCGATTGAATAAGACCCAAATAGTCTATCAGCACAACATCAACATTTTTAAGACGCCTTGTTTTGGATTTGATTTCCGGCACCGTTGTGCTCGACACATCGTCAAGATACAGCTCCGCATCTTCAAAATCACCGGCTGCGTTGCCAAGTCTTACCCATTCATCGTCGGTAAGCTCGCCCGTGCGAAGCTTTTGGCTCGGAATGCCGGCTCTTGCGGAAAGCAATCTTTCTGCAAGCTGTTCCTTCGTCATTTCAAGGCTGAAAAATATGCATTTTTTCTTTGCAAGCATTGTAATATTCGTTGCAAGATTTAGTGCAAACGAGGTTTTACCCATGGCAGGTCGCGCACCGATAAGAATAAAATCCGATTTATTAAGACCGGTTATGTACTTATCGAGCATACCGAAGCCTGATGGAATGGCTTTGAATTTTTCCTTATCCTCGCCAGTCAGTTTATGCAGGCGGTCGTAAACATCATTTACGATAACATCGGATATCTTTTTGGGACCGTTAACATCCCTCCCCTGCCTGATATCATATATTTTTTGCTCTGCAGAATCAAGCAAAGTATTTGCGTTTGCTTCTCCGCCGGAGGCGTTTTCGATTATTTCCTGAGAAATGGTGATAAGTGCACGAAGAAAATATTGTTCTTCAACAATGTGTGCATATGTTTCAACATTGACGGTTGATGGTACGCTGTCCCTGAGTGCAATAAGATAATCCCGTCCGCCGGCTAGGTCATAATGACCCTCTTTTGCAAGTACATCGGCAATAACAACAGGGTCTATTTTTGCCTTTGAACCGGAAAACATAGACATCATTGAACCGAATATCGCTCTGTGCTGAGGCAGATAAAAATATTCCTGCTTAACTATTGTTACGATTTGTTCCATACATTCGGGGTCAATTAAAACGGAACCGAGCACAGCCTGCTCGGCTTCCAGATTATAAGGCAATGTTGTTAAATTTAAGCTGTTTGCATCCGGCATTTCTTCATCATCCGTTTCTCAATCATTTTTGGCAATTCAGCCAATTTCTTTATTCGTTATGCTTCAGTAACCTGCACTGAAATTTTTGCGCCGATTCCCTGATAAACCTTGATTTCGGCTTCAAATGAGCCGAATTGTTTAATATCGGCAACGGCGATTTTGCGCTTATCAACATCAATTCCAAGCTGCTCTTTGATTGCGGCGGAAATATCCTTTCCTGTTACCGAACCGAAAAGCTTGCCGTTTGCACCGGCTTTAGCTGTTACCTTAACCGTTTTTCCCTCAAGCTTTTCGGCATCTGCCTTTGCGGCTTTAATTTCCTCAGCCTTATGGAATTTTTTTGCGCTTTCTTTATTATTAAAATCATTCATTGCGGTGGCGTTTGCCTCAATTGCAAGTCCCTTAGGAAAAAGATAATTTCTTGCATAACCGTCGGAAGTGTTTACAAGCTCGCCTTTTTTACCGAGATTTTTAACATCGGCTTTAAGAATAACTTTCATAATTTTATCCTCCTGTATATATCCGTGCCGCAAATCTGCAAAGCACGGGCTGCTGTTTGAAATTTCAAATAACTGTAATAATTATATTTCCATAATAATCGGTAAAATCATGGGATTACGTTTCGTTTTTTCATACATCATATGTGAAACCTCATCTCGAAGATTTGTTTTGATCGTGTTCCAATCATGATATCTGCTGCTGTAAGTTTCTTCAATAATTTTGCAGGATAAATCCCTTGCCGAAGCAATGAGTTCTTCGCTTTCGCGAACATAAACAAAGCCGCGACTGACAATATCGGGTCCCGAAAGAACTTCACCGGTTTGAGAATCGATTGTGGCAACTATTATTATGATACCGTCTGCAGAAAGGTGCTTTCTGTCGTTAAGAACGATATTTCCGACATCGCCGACGCCGATTCCGTCAACATAAACATCGCCGCTCGGCACATCGTCAAGCATTTTAATGCCTTTTTCGGTGATTTCAACATGCTTGCCTATATCGCCTACAAAAATATTTTTCTTAGAAATTCCCATAGCTTCGGCAAGCATAGCATGCTTTTTAAGATGCTTTTGCTCACCGTGCACCGGGAAGAAAAACTTAGGCTTGATAACGCCCATCATAAGTTTTAATTCCTCTTGGCAGGCATGACCGGAAACATGCACTTCATACATTTTTTCGTATATTACTTCGATATCTCGCTTCATAAGCTCGTTAACAACATTGCTTACCATTTTTTCATTGCCGGGAATAGGCGTTGCGGAAATGATAACATAATCGTTCGGAGAAGCGGTAACCTTTTTATGCTCGCCGTTTGCTATTTTTGTGAGCGCACTCATAGGCTCACCCTGTGAACCGGTGGTGATTATAACAAGCTTATCATCTGGATAATCTTTTATACTGTCTATGCTGATTAGAATATTATCCGGCACATTAAGATAGCCGAGTTCTTCGCCGACCTGCACAAGATTTTCAAGGCTTCTGCCAACAACGGCAACCTTGCGCTTTAAATGTTTTGCAACATCGATAATTTGCTGAACTCTGTGTATGTTTGAAGCAAATGTTGCAACAACAATTCTTCGTTTGCCGGCCTTAGTGAAAAGGTTTAAGAAGGATTCGCCGACTTTCTTTTCACTCATTGTATAACCCGGTCGCTCAGCGTTTGTGGAATCCTGAAAAAGTGCCAAAACTCCCTTTGTGCCGTATTCTGCGAAACGCGGAATATTTATCATATCACCGTCAACCGGTGTGGTATCTATTTTAAAATCCCCTGTGTGGACAATAACTCCCACAGGCGAAGTAATTGCAAGACCCACAGCATCCGGAATTGAATGATTGACATGAATAAATTCAACCGAAAACTTGCCGAGCTTAACTTTATCCGACGGATTGATTTCATGAAGCTTTGCTTTACTGAGTAAACCGTGTTCTTTAAGCTTGCCCTTAATAAGACCGATTGTAAGCCTTGTTGAATAAATCGGAATATTGAATTTTTTCAAAAGATAAGGTATGCCGCCTATATGATCCTCGTGACCATGGGTAACTATAAGCCCTCTGACCCTATCGATATTCTGTTCAATATAAGTGAAATCGGGAATAACCGAATCAACACCGAGAAGCTCCGTTCCGGGGAAAGCAAGTCCGCAATCAACAATAAACATATCGTCGCCGTATTCATAAACCGTCATATTCTTACCGATTTCATTCATACCGCCGAGAAATGCAACCTTAACGCCCTCCTGCTTTTTCTTAGTGCTTTTGCGTGCCTTGCCTTTAGCGGCAGCAGGCGCACTTTGTGGCTTTTTTGTGACCTTACCGTAAGCATAATAGCGCTTCGTGGAATTCCGTTTTCCCGCAGTGCTCTTATCGGCGGTCGTATTCTGTTTTGCCATAAATATCTCCTTTTCTATATATTTTTTCCGAACAAACAGTTAGATATATAATATATTAAGAAGGTTAAAATGTCAAGAAATAATTAAACCTTGTTTATATTGATTATTGGCACAAATAATGATAAAATATTCTATGTTGACTTTATTAAATAAAAATTCACTTTTGATAGGTACATCGATAATGAAAAAGCTTGATATATACACCGACGGAGCGTGCAGCGGCAATCCGGGCAAAGGCGGTTGGGGCGCCGTACTTATTTATAACGGTGCAGAAAAAGAAATCAGCGGCGGCGAAAAGCACACAACCAACAACAGAATGGAGCTTACCGCCGTTATAAAAGCACTGCAGTTACTTAAAGAACCCTGTGAAGTTAATATTACCACCGATTCAAAATATGTTTGCGACTCCGTAAACAAAGGCTGGGTTTACAGCTGGAAAAAGAATAATTGGATAAAATCCGACAAAAAACCTGCATTAAACATTGATTTGTGGAAACAGCTTCTTGAGCAGCTTCAAATTCACAAGGTGAGGTTTAACTGGATAAAAGGTCACAACGGTCATCCGTACAACGAAAGATGCGATAAGCTCGCCGTTGACGAATATCACAAGTTTTAAAAAAACGCACGGTCTGCGGAACTATCCGAAGCCGTGCGTTTTATCTTTTTATCCAGCAAATACCCTCTCCGAATTTGCCGCCGGAAAGCTTAAATTCTACGGCACTTTTTTGAAGCGAAGTGTTTTGCGGCAATGCGGCAATTTTGCGTTTTGAGTGTACCGGCGCAACGGCACCGAAAAGCCTTTCAAATGCCTGTGCTTCATCATAAACAGAGTAGCCGTATTCAAACAAATCCGCAAATTGCAGAATATTGCAAGATTTTTTCATAAATTTTGCATTATCTCTGAAAAGCAGCCAACTTTCGCAAATGAAATAATCATATTCGTAATCCGAAAAATATTCGGCAAAAAATCGGCGTGCATAATCAATTGATTTCTTACATTCAACAACATCAAGTTTTCCCGATTTTGGAACATGAACATAAATCAAATTATCGTCGCGATCAAAAGGCAGTTTTGAAAAATCAAATGCGGCATTTGCGCTCGAAAAAAATTGAAATTGCAGCCTGCCGAGCTTAAAAAGCTCAAAGCGCACATGATTTTTCAGCCAAGAATAATTTTTTAAACCTCTATTGCGGTTCTCCTCACACCAAATACCCACATCTGAAATAGTATCAAAAAACACATCGTCTGATATTCCGTTATACACATAATCTTTATGAGTATATTCAAAAGCTTTTAATATGCAGGCAAGGCGCATTAAATACGATTTGTTTTGCAAGCAATAATTATTACCAAAATAAAATTTTTCGGCAATTTTATCAATTTTTGCGCCGTGCTTTTCATAATAACGGCACACTTTATCATGCAGATCCGGATTTAATCCTGCCTTATCGGAATATAATAAGTTCATTGAGCATCAGTAGCTTCTGCCGCAGTTGTTTCCTGCACGGCAGCAGTGGTTTCAGATGCGGCAGTCAAGCCGCTTGAAACAACAAATTTAACCTCGTATTTTATATTATAACTGTCGAGTAAGGGCAAAACTTCTTCCGAAAGGTAAGTGTCATCCGCATCCTCATTTTGAACGATAAAAGAAGTTCCTTCGTCAAGATACTTCACTTCTCTTGTTAAGCCGTCAATACCGTCAACCTCTGTTCCCTCAAAGAAAATCGCGGTACCTTTGACTGTTATAATGCCGGCATAGCGATTTGCTTCGGTGGTAAGCTCGGTTTCTGTTTGCGGCGCAGTGGTTTCCTTATTTGAAATTTTTAACAGTGTGCCGCTGAAATAAAGGTAGCAAAAAACAGCAATAAGCACAACAACAAAAACAATAACAACCGGCCATTTACTGCTCTTTTTTTCTTTTTTAAAACGATGGCGTTCAAGAGTGGCTGTTTCTTCTTCAATATGAGTTTTATTAAGATCGGCTTCAGCATTTATATCTTGATATGAAGCGTCAGTTACCTTATGCACAACAAGAGGATTATCAAGCTTTTCCTCGTCAAATTCATTATTCACGGTAATTCTCCTCCCATAAAATAATTTAGTAAATAATAGCACAATTCATTAAATTTTTCAATATATATTGAAATTAAAATACCTTACTGATATAATCAAAATATATTAGAAACGGAGATTATGCCATGAAAATTCTTGCATTTGATATAGGCGGCACAAATATTAAATACGCCGTTTGCAACGAGCATTTTGAATTGGGTGAACTTCAATCAATACCCACGCAGGCAGCAAAAGGCGGTCAGCACATAATAAATACAGTTATTGAAATAATAGCGTCTTACGGCGACATTGACCGTGTTGCAATCAGCACTGCCGGTCAGGTTGATTCCGAAAACGGAATAGTAGTTTATTCAAGCGACAATATCCCCTACTACACCGGCATGCTTGTTAAAAAAATTGTTGAAACAAAAACCGGAATACCAACTATTGTTGAAAACGATGTAAATGCGGCCGCTCTCGGCGAAGCGATTTTCGGTGCGGCAAAAGGTTGCAGTGATTTTGTTTGCCTAACCTTTGGAACGGGAATCGGCGGCGCAATCTATATTAACAACAGTTTATACAAGGGCAGCAATTCCTCGGCCGGCGAATTCGGGCATATAATCACACACGCAGGCGGCAGACCCTGCACATGCGGCGGCGAGGGGTGCTACGAGCAATATGCCTCCGCAAAAGCACTCACGCAAGCGGTTGAAAAGGTTACGGGCGAAGAGATGAACGGATTTCAGATATTCAGCAAGAACAGCCTTCTTGACCCTGAAATACGCCATGTGGTGGATACTTGGATAGATGAAATTATAATCGGCTTAAAGAGCATTATATACACATTTAATCCGCAACTTCTGGTGCTCGGCGGCGGAATTATGAGCGAGGAATACATTATTGAACTTATAGACAGAAAAATATATAAAGAACTTATGGAAACATTCAGAAGCGTAAAAATAGTAAATACCGAGCTCGGCAACAACGCCGCTTTGCTCGGCGCGGCATACAAAGCGGCAAAAATAAAATAAGCAATTTACACAGCAAAAAGCCTCGGAATTTCCGAGGCTTTTTCAAATGCTTTATCTATAGAGTTTTGATATTTTTTCCGTTTTTTCTTTTATCAAATCAACAAGGCGTTGAGGTTCCTCAACCTTGATTTGATCACCGAACTGCATAATCCAGGAAACGAGACCGTCACTTACCGCAACATCAACAGTGGTGCGAAAATGATTTATATCCACACCGTCAAGCTTGATTTTTTCGCCGAAGCGGTCAAGAATCTGTTCTCTTAAATCAAGGTCGCAAACAATTGTTACGGGCATTACATCGCCGCCGAACATATTAAACATTTTTGAAGTATAATCAGCAATATCAAACCCGTCTTTATAATCGCAGCATTCCCACACAGGGCGCGACGGAGTTTGCAAAACGATTATATTTCTGATTCTGTCGAGCCTGACACTCATCAAATTGTCATGGCTTTCTTTGTTGCAGATAAGGTAATAATTATCGTTTTTCCACACAAGCCCGTAAGGAGAAACAACAAAGGTTTTAACAGTATAGGACTTCTTTTTTTCTTTATCGATTTTCCTTGTTCTGTATTGAAATTTAACCCTTTCGCAATTTTTAATTGCCACATCAAGCATATTTATGGTGCGATAAATTTCTTCGTTATTACACTTATTCGCCACCTCGCAATAAACCTGAGAGGTAAGGTCATTCGCCTGATTCACGGAAAGCAAATCTTTAAGCTTATTTGTTAAATCGGCTGTTTTTTTCGGTGTAATAAATCCTGCCGAATTAACAGCGTCTATTAAAAGTTTAATTTCCGCAGGCTCAAATGTGCGTTCTTTAAGATAAAATCCTTTTTTCGGACCGCAGGAACTGACAACAGGCACATTTATGCTGTTAAGTGCCTTAATATCGGCATATATGCTTTTTCTTTCGCATGTTATTCCGTGCTCGGCAAGAAGTTCGATAAGCTGCGTTGTGGAAACAGGATTATCCGCGTCGGAATATTTTTTTAAAAAATTATATATCAACAGAGTTTTAACTTTTGAAGATTGCACAAAATTCACCTCAATTGCAGTTTATCATAAATATTATAGTTTTTCAACTATATCTCTGAATATCGGGCAACAATCGCCTGCGCCGCTTTTGCCGTTTTCAGTCATAACCACTATAGCGTATTCCGGGTTGTCGTACGGATAAATGCCTGCAAACCAAGTGTTCAAAATCTCCGTATCGTTTTCGTATTTTCCGCTTTGTGCGGTTGAGGTTTTTCCTGCGGAAAGCTTTTTATAATCCGCCGTTCTTCCCGTGCCGCTTTCAACAACATAGCGCAAATAATTCAAAACAGTTTGAGCCGTGCTTTCCGAAATAATTTGTTTTTGACGCTCGGTTTGAAATGAAGCATAATTACCGTCGCCGTCAATATCACCGAGAATAAATTGAGGCTGCTTAAACAAACCGCCGTTTGCAACTGCGCATAATGCGGCGCAAAACGAGAGCGGCGAAGAGGTAAGTTTTCCCTGTCCGAAGCCGAAAAGTGCAAGCTGACCACTGGATTTTAAATCATTTTCGCTCGGCAAATTACCCGAAAGCAAATCGTAATTTTTCATAAGCGAATAATTAGTGCCAAATCCGAAATCACGCGCAGTGTTAAGCAATTTATCCGAACCGAGCGTCAGAGCAAGTTTTATAAAATAGCAATTGCACGAATTTGCCAGCGCAGTTTTTATGTTTTGCCGGCCGTGTGCTTTTTCGTTTTGACATGAAAATTCCGTGTCGCCTACTGTGATTTTTCCCGAGCAGTTATAATCAACAGAAATTCCGTTTTCCTCGGCGCACGATGCAACGA
>CAVFVA010000005.1:38651-77114 GCA_963625835.1 Clostridium sp. AF37-5
GGAATATTGCATCAACGCCCTGTTTAACCCATCATCGCCGGCAGAATAAAGTGACAATATTTCTGATGTTGAGGAATCCATAACAACAACTGCACCTTTATTCATATTTTGTGCCGCTTCCTCAGTAATTTTTTGAATGCGAGAATCTATCGAAACAATCACGCCTTCTGCGGCATCGGGGTCAATATAATCGTTTATCGTTTCATTATTTCCGTCAAGTAATCTTCCTTTTGCGTCAACGGCAAAATTGATTTTCTTTTCCTCAATCGTGTCGTTATAAGACTTGGCAACTAAATCGGCAATTTGGTTTCTGTACGACGAAACCGTGTCAATAAGTTTAATATAATCGCAATCTGCATAAACGTTTGTTTGGCGTAATACGGGATAACCCTTTTCAAGTTCTTTTTTTATGCTGCGTATTTCATCTTTATCAAAAAGCAAATCTAACTCGGCAAGGCATTTTTCATTTGGCTTAATCACGGCAATGAGGGTGTTTTTATTGTTATTTAATTTCTTTTTATTTCTGTCGTAAACGGTTTGCGTAATTTTGCTCACTGTAAGCAAATAACTATTGTAGCCGGACGAAACCGTGTAGCTGTTGCTGAAAATTATATAACCTATTCTGCCTGCGGCAGATGCTAACAAAAGCGAAACTGCACAGGCAATACAAGCAATGCGTTTAAACATAAAAGGCACCTCCGTGATATTATTCACGAAAGTGCCCCTTTTAGTCTCTTTTTCTTCTGAAAACGGCGTCGTGTGAAATTTCGCAATCAACCGAAAAAGAATAAACATCCGTTGCCTTGTTTGCAGCAGAAACAAATTCTTCGTCTTTTTCATTAAAAAGATTTTTAACTTTAATTTTATACGGTTTTCGGAACGGCTCAACAACTTCAAGTTCTTCGCCGTCAAAAAATCTGTTTCGCTGTTCAACGGTCAGCCTGCCGTTTTCGCAGGATTTATACACTGCGCAAACATCCCATGCGCGTTCGTATCCGCCGTTATCGGTAACCTGACCGTTTTGAATCGCTCCGAAATAAAAGCCAGTTGTATATTTTCTGTGGCTTATTTTATCGATTTCACCTTTAATCCAATCAGGAAGTTCAAAATCAGCCGAGGGATTTTGAAGATATTCATTTATCGCAGCACGATAAGCATAAGTAACCATGGCGGTGTAATATTCGCTTTTGGCACGACCTTCAATCTTGAATGAATCAATGCCTGCGTAAACAAGTTCCGGAATATGCTCTATCATACAAAGATCGCGCGAATTAAAAATATATGCGCCTTCTTTTTCCTCGTTTATCGGGAAGTATTCGCCGGGGCGTTTTTCCTCCGTCAGATAATACTTCCAGCGGCAGGGCTGAGCGCAGTCTCCCCTGTTTGCATCTCTGCCCGTCAGGTAATTTGAAAGAGTGCATCTGCCGCTGAAGCTCATGCACATTGCGCCGTGAACAAATGCCTCTATTTCAAGCTTTGGATTGCATTTATCGCGAATTGTTTTAATTTCATCAAGCGAAAGCTCACGCGCCGTAACAATTCTGGTTGCACCCATATCGTAAAATGCATTAGCCGAAGCATAATTTACTATACCTGCCTGAGTTGATATATGGACATCAACATCCGGAGCGTATTTTTTTGCCGCAGCCAAAACACCCATATCCGCAATAATAAAAGCATCTACGCCGATATCCTGCGCATTTTTTAAAAACTCGGGCAGAAACGGAATTTCATCGTTTCGCGGTAAAGTATTGCAGGTTATATAAATTTTTTTATTTTGGCTGTGAACAAGCTTAACAGCCTCTTTTAATTCATCACCGTCAAAATTAGACGGATTTGTGCGCATACCAAACATATTGCCTGCGCAATAAACAGCATCAGCGCCATATTTAACCGCAAGACGAAGCCTTTTAAGGTCGCCGGCGGGTGAAAGCAATTCAATATTTCTCATTTAACCATCAATAGCTGAGATAAGGCGCATATTTTTGAATCAGCGACTTAAACTCGGAATAAGTTTTTGCAGTGTACAATTTACCGTTATTATCATGAAAGAAGAAGTAATCATCATTATCTTCCGGATAAAGCGCAGCTTCGATTGCCGCCTTGCCGGGATTACATATCGGTCCCTCAGGCAAGCCCTTAACGGTTGAGGTTGAAGCTGTGCTGTAATAAGTGAGATAATAATCGGCTGTGTGTGCCGAGGTGGACGAAAGCGCAGGCGAAACTTTATTGTTTATATAATCAGTTGTTGACTGGCAGCCGAGAGAAGGGTAATTGGTGGTGTCGTTAAGCCTGTTTTCGATAACGGCGGCAATTGTTTTCATTTGATCGTTTGAGCCGGCCTCGGCCTGAACAATTGATGCAATTGTTATAATGTCATTCATGGAATAGCCCATTTCCTGAGCTCTTTTGCGATATTCCTCAGGAATTTGCTTTTCGGTTTGTTCGAGGAATTTTTCTATAACGCTTGACGCACTTTGACCTACATAAAATTCATAAGTATCCGGAAAAAGATAACCTTCAAGCCTGTAAGGGACTGATTCTTTTGATTTAAGCCCGGAAACAAGCGAATACGAAAATTCGGTTGAATCAATAACCGAAAGTAGAGCAGCCTTATCGCAAACTTCGTTTTCAACAAGCTTATCTATAATTTCCGGCACAGTGTAACCCTCCGGAATCATAACCTTAACCGTTTCGGTGGTTTCCGGAGTACCCATCATGCTTGTGAGCATTCCTTCAAGACCCATTTTTCCGTTGAGATAATACACACCGGCTTCAAACGGTGCTTCAATATCGTAAGCGCCTACCACCTTTGAAGCAAGCTTAAGATAAAACTTGCAAAAGTTTTTACATTTAATCAAATGATTTTCGGCGAGCACATCAACGGCATCCGAAGTGGTTTCTATTTGCTGAGCATAGCTTACTGTAACCGAATCTTTTGATTTTGTGATTCCGAAAATATCATTTAAACAGAATATGGCATAAACGGAAAGCACCATTGAAACGGCAATAACAATAATAAAAAACCAATAGGTTGAAGCGACGCTGCCTTTTTTTCCTTTGTTTTTTGCCGCAGCTTTGGCGGCAGGCTTTTTATCTGTTTTAACGCCTGAATAATCCTGATTTGTGAAATATATATCTTTTTTCGGCGAATCGGCATTGCCGATATTTACGCCGTTTTCTTCAAGTTTGAAATCATCGGGCATAAATTCAGCCTCCTTTACAAAGTTATAATTCCTGTTTGAGTAATTATGTAATCAACCGATTTATCGTGCTTGTCAATCGGCAGTGAGTCCTGCACCAACTCATTATAGCACAAACCGGCGGTTTTAATTGTAAATTTTTCTAAAAATCTGTCATAATACCCTTTACCGTAGCCGAGTCTAAAACCTTTTAAATCAAAACACAAACCCGGGACAAGGCACAAAGCCGAGGAATAATCTGCAATTTTAGAGCATTTATTTACATCCGGCTCAAGAATGCCGAACATTCCGCACCTTAAATCATCGAGTGAATTAACAAGATAATATTCCATATTTCCGCAACCGTCAAGGCAAAGCGGAAGCGCAACGGATTTACCGTTTTCAAAAGCGGTTTCAATAATACGATTTGTAGATATTTCAGTACCGCATGAAGAATAGCAAAGCAGCAGTTTTGCTTTTTTATACAAATCAGAATTAAAAAAGACATCGGAAATGAGTTTATCTTTTTCAGCTTTATCGACAATCGCAGCGCGACGTGATTTCATTTCTTTTCTGAGTTGTGATTTTATTTGCATTGTATTGAATTAAAAATTCTTTCCGCTTCAGCTTTGCCGCAAAGCTTTTCTACAATTTTGAGACCGAATTCAACGGAAACACCGGCGCCTTTTGCTGTTACGACATTGCTGTCTGCCGCAACAAATTCATCTGTTTCGATGCGGTCAACAAGATATTCCTCAAAACCGGGATAGCAAACTGCTTTTTTGCCCGCAAGCACACCGAGTTTTCCGGGGACAGACGGACCTGCGCAAATGGCGCAAACAAGCTTGCCGGCATCATTTGCATTGCGAACACAATTTTTCACAAAATCCGATGCATCAAGATTTGTTACGCCGGGCATACCGCCGGGCACAACAACAGCATCGGCATTATTTATATCGACATCCTTTTCCCTGATATCGGCAATAACCTTGACGCCGCAGGAGGATTCAATAATATCACTGCCTATGCCTACTGTTTTAACATCAAGTTTTGCGCGGCGAAGCATATCAACAGGTGCCATTGCCTCGGTTATTTCAAATCCGTTTGCAAGAAAAACATAAATCATATCAACATCTCCGTAAATTCATAAAATAATATCAATTATTATCAAGACCCGTGCCGCCGTCCGGCAGGCTGAATAAGGAATAAATCATTCCTTTAGGATATTCAAAATCACTGCCCTCAAACAAAAAATCAAAAACTATTTCATTGCTTTCGCAAAATGAAACCTTGTTTTTTTGCTTTTCGCCGGAATAAAGCTTTGTTTTAAATCCGAAGCGTGAATAAAAATCAAAAAGTGATTCAGTTGCCGGAATAAGCCACAAAAAGGCGTAACCAAGCGATTTTGCGTATTCAATCAGGCTGCCGGAGATTCCCCGACCTCTGTATTCCGGCAAGGTACACACGGCATAAACATAAGCACCGCTTTGATTACAATAGGAGCAGTCAACAAGAAAGAGCATTGAAACAAGCTTGCCGTCAAAAAATGCGCCAAGGCATTTTTTGTGCAAACAGTTATTATTAAAATATTCTACAACATTTTCGTCATCGTCGGAAAAAACATTCAGCCACAACGATTTGATTTGTGCCAAATCATCGGTAAAAGCAATTTCAATCATTATAAACTGCCACTCCTTTTTGCAGCCAAACGGCAGGTTTATATGATTGCTTTGCCTTTCTGAGCCCCGCAATTCCGAGATCCTCTTCCCTGTTTACGAATTTATAACCGCGGTCAAGAAGCAGCTTTGCAAATTCTTGGTTGATAACCGCATATGCACCCTGCATATCGGCAGGTGCTTTTTCAAAATGAGTAACAAAGCAATGAGGGCTGAGAGATTCACCATAGGTATAAGCAATCGGCTTACCGCCGACCCTTATCAAGGCTCCCAAAAAGCCGATTTTTCCGTAGTTTTCAAATCCGCTTAAAACCGCCTCAAATTCGAGCGAATAATCTTCTTCGCTTGTTTTATCATCTTTGTTATAAATCCACTCCGTGTGAAGCTTTATGCATTCGGCGATATTTTGAGAATCTATAATTTCAAAGCTCCAATCGGGATTGTTCTTTTTAAAATTTGTTATGTGATTTCTTTTTGAATGATATTTTTTACCGGAAAGATTTGCAAGGTCCTCAATATTATAAATATAATCGTAGTTTCCGGAATCATAGCGATAAGTGAATTTATCTTCAAAATCCGAATTGAGAACTGCCTTATAGCTTTCCGTAACACCGTAGATTTGAGGAGTGCAGCCGAGTGATTTTGCATCTGCAATAATTTCTTTTACCGCTTCTTTAAAATCACCCTCACCGAGAGGCAACGAATAACTATAGCTACCGTCAATATGCCAGCGGCAAATCAAAAAGCCGCCGAGCTTTGCAACATTGACTTTATATGCGGTGCGCCAAAGAAACAAATTGCCGAAAGTGTATTCACAATTCATACTGTGCACATGAGTAAGGCACTCGCAAATCCATTCTTTATCTTCTATTTCCGGAACTTTAAAATTCAGCATAATTCCTCATCAACAATTTTCATTATTTCACCGTGAATTTTTTCGATTGAATACGGTGCTTCGCCGTCAGAACATTCAACAATATGCCATCCCTGCCTTGCAGCGGCATACAGAGCCGATTTTCGGCATTTTTCAAGAAATGCAACATCAGCCTCGTGCACATCCTTTTTGCTTTCATTGCCGCCGTAGCGACCTGTCATAAGTTTTTGGGAAATATCAACCGGCATATCAAGGTATATCACGGCGTCCGGCTCAGGGATACCGAGCTTGCCGTATTCAAAATCCGCACTCCAATCAAGATATGAATCCCAATCGGCGGACGGGATTTTTTCCATTTGATAAATTGAATTAGATGTTGCATATCTGTCGGCAACAATGATTTTGCCGTTTTCGTAATCGGACTTCCAATCAAGCGTGAACGAAGTATATCTGTCCACGGCATAAAATGCGCCAGCGGCATAGGCGTTTACGGCGTTTGCATTCTTACCGAACTCGCCGCCGAGATACATTTTAACCAAGGTGCTCGACGGGCTGTCATAATCGGGAAGCTTGATTTTACGAACACTTTGACCGCTGTTTTCAAGCGCGGAGATAAGCAATTCAA
This sequence comes from Clostridium sp. AF37-5, assembly GCA_963625835.1. GTDB lineage: Bacteria > Bacillota > Clostridia > Oscillospirales > Acutalibacteraceae > Eubacterium_R. The sequence continues at coordinate 45,009 of CAVFVA010000005.1, forward strand.
GCTGAGTTGATTTTCCGCTTCCGTCAAGCCCCTCGATAACAATCAATTTGCTCATTTCTTTTTCTTTTCAACTTTCTTTTTATTGCCCTTTTCATCAACGATATATGTGTTGCTGAGCTGAGCTATAAGATTTTCTTTAAAGCTGCTCACATAAAGTTCGCGTAGCTTTGCCTGCTCTTTTTTCTCGTCTTCGTTAAGCCCCTCTGCTTTTGACTTATGCGAAAGCTCGTTAATTCTTTTAATTTGTTCCTGTGTTATCATCAGTCTAAAAAGTCCTTTAATTTTTTACTCCTGCTCGGGTGTCGAAGCTTACGAAGAGCCTTTGCCTCAATTTGGCGTATACGCTCTCTCGTTACATTAAATTCTTTGCCGACTTCTTCAAGAGTTTTGGGATTGCCGTCTTCAAGACCGAAACGAAGCGAAAGCACCTTTGCCTCACGCGGTGTAAGAGTTTGAAGCACCTCGGCAAGCTGCTCTTTAAGCAGGCTCATGGAAGCAGCGTCTGCCGGAGCAAGAGCGTCGTCATCAGGAATAAAATCGCCGAGATGAGAATCCTCCTCCTCGCCGATGGGAGTTTCAAGCGAAACGGGTTCCTGCGCAACTCTTAAAATTTCGCGAACCTTTTCTTCGGGCATATCAAGAAAATCCGCAATTTCCTCGGGAGTGGGTTCTTTGCCGTTTTGATGAAGAAGCTGACTGTTTGCCTTTTTTACTTTATTTATGGTTTCAACCATATGAACCGGTATTCTTATAGTTCTTGCCTGATCGGCAATGGCTCTTGTGATTGCCTGCCTGATCCACCAAGTAGCATAGGTTGAAAATTTAAATCCCTTTGTGTAATCAAACTTATCAACAGCTTTAATAAGACCCATATTGCCCTCTTGAATAAGATCAAGAAATTGCATGCCTCTGCCGACATATCTTTTTGCAATGCTTACAACAAGACGCAAATTGGCTTCTGCAAGCCTTTTTTTGGCAACAGGATCATTATCCGCAATTCTCATTGCATATTCAATTTCTTCCTCGGCAGAAAGAAGCGGAACCCTGCCAATTTCTTTAAGATAAACCTTAACCGGATCGTCCATTGCGGCATTATCGTTTGTGGCAACGGTGTCTGCTGCATCGGTTTCCTTGGGCAAATCAACCTCAAGAGTGATTCCGTCAAGTGCTTCGGATGAGAAATCGTCAATAATATTTATATTAGCACCGTCTATCATATCGTTGAGCTTTTCAAGTTCGTCAACATCAAGGTCAAGTTCAACTATAAGATTATCGATTTCCTGAGCAGTAAGGTGACCGGCAGCCTTACCTTTTTCAACAAGCTTTTTAAAAGCCGCTGTTTTTTTATCGTCTGCCTGAGCAACAACCGTTTCTTTGTTATCTTTATTTTCTTTAATTTCTTTATTTTCCATATCATTCTCCTCCGATGGATAAATTATTTAATTATGTACACCGAAAAGCTTTCTGAACTCATCATCGCTCATATCGTTTGTACTTTTTTTGTTTTTTGTAGCATTTTCCGTGCCGATCGTTTTTATGCAATCGGAAAATTCCGTTTTCGGTTCGATACTCGGTTCGCCTTTTGCCATTATACCCGCCAATTTACCGAGCTCGTCATTTGTAAGCTTTTCGGAAAAACTCATCAAATCATTATCATATCCGTTTTCAATATGCTCAAGAGCCATATTGAAAACCTTTTGATAAACCCCCTGCGGAAGCTCATTTGAATCAAAATCGCCGAGATGCTTTGCGCAATCCGGATATTTAATGAGCAGATAAATAAGCCTGTCCGCCGCTTTAACAAATTTAGACGAAGTGCCGAAATCACTGCCGAGCCTATGATTTTCGCGAAGCGAATCGCTTACAGCTTTATTATAGGAAGCGCGTTTTTCGCGCGCCAGAAGCTGCTTTGAATAATCGCTCATCTGCGTTTTCGCTGCTCCTTTGTCTATACCGAGTTCCTCTGAAAGGCGTGATAAATAAATATCCTGCTCAATCGGAGCACACGATGCCAAAATTTTAACGGCGTCATTCATGAAATCGATTTTGCCCTGTGAAGTTTCAAGCTGATATTTGCTTCTGAGGCTAAGAAGTTTATACTCCGTTTCGTTCGTTGCGCCGTCAATCATTGCGGCAAATTTTTCTGCACCGACATTTTTGATTATTTCATCCGGGTCTTTACCGTATTGCAGGTGAGGCACACGCACTTTTATATCAACATTTTCAAACAGACCCATTGCCTTTTGCACGGCTTTTTGACCCGCCTCATCGGCGTCATAAGCAAGCACAACCTCGTCGGCATATCTAACGATAAGGCGAACCTGCTCGCTTGTTAAAGCCGTTCCGCAGCCTGCAACGGCATTTGTAAAGCCGACCTGATTCATTGCGATAACATCCATATAACCTTCGCACAAAATCAAAGTTTTTTTACCGCTGTCTTTTGCAAAATTAAGCGAAAAAAGTTCGTTGGTTTTTTTATAAACAATTGTATCGCCGGTATTGATATATTTAGGCTTACTGTCGTCGAGCACTCTGCCGCCGAAAGCAATAACATTTCCGCGAACATCTATTATCGGCGTCATAACACGGTTTCTGAAAATATCGTAATAATTTGCAGAAGTCTTGCTTTGTCTTATTAAACCGGCAGCAATCATATCAGTGGTACTGAAGCCGAGCGAGCACAGATGCTTCAAAAGCCCGTCCCATTTATCGGGAGCAAAGCCAAGACCGAATTTTTTAATTGTGTGGTCGGTAAGCCCTCTGTTCTTGTAATATTGCAAACCGATTGCGCCCTCCGGTGAATTTAAAACAGCGTTAAAATATTTTGCAGCTGCTCTGTTTACCTCATAAATTGTGCGGCGTTTTTTTGACAGGCTGTCATCATACCCGTCTTGCGGCATTTGAAGCCCGCAGCGTTCGCACAACATTTTAAGAGCGTCGATAAAATCAACATTTTCTATTCGTTTAATAAAATTTATCGTGTCGCCGCCGGCGCCGCAGCCGAAGCAATAAAACGACTGTGTTTCGGGATACACAGTGAAAGAAGGCGTTTTTTCGTTGTGAAACGGGCAAAGTCCTCTTAAAGTGGAGCCGTGCCGCCTGAGTGTCACATATGATGAGACTATATCTTCAATGTCCGTTTTATATCGCAATTCCTGCAAGAATGCGTCGTTCACAGGCATTTTATCAATCTCCTTTCCGTCAGTCAAGCATAAATTTGGGAATAAACAGTTCGTTATATTTTTTTAATGCATAAGTATCGCTCATACCGGCAATGTAATCGCAAACCGCTCGGTTTGCGCCCTCGCCTTTTGCAACGGACACAAATATTTCGGGCATTTCGCAAACATTTTTAATATAATAAAGATAAAGCCTTTCTATGATTGAGCAGGCTTTATCGTCCTCCGTTTTGCACACGCTGCCATTATATATAAAATCGTACATAAAATCGCACAATGCCGAAAAGCTTTTTTCCGTTTCGGCACTCATTGCGATTTGATTACTGCTGTTTGAAACAACATCAAGCACCAGCTTATTTATTCTTTCAGATTTGCGAAATCCGAGTGCCTTGCGAAGTTCAAGCGGAATATCCTCCTCAGTCATAAGACCGGCTGCCTGAGCGTCGTCAATATCATGATTTATATAGGCAATTTTATCGGCATATCTGATAATTTGCCCCTCGAGAGTAAAGGCTTTCTCGCCTTGGGTATGGCAAAGAATTGCATTTTTAACCTCTGCCGTAAGATTTAAGCCCTTGCCGTGCTTTTCGATTTTTTCGGCAACACGCACGCCCTGTTCGTAATGCTTAAAATCAACACCCGAAAGTTCCCTCAGTGCACGCTCGCCTGCGTGACCGAACGGAGTATGACCTAAATCGTGACCGAGTGCCGCAGCTTCTGTTAAATCCTCATTCAGTGCCAATGCACGGGCGATTGTGCGCGCAATTTGCGAAACCTCCAGCGTGTGTGTAAGCCTCGTTCTGTAATGATCACCGCCGGGAGACAAAAACACCTGTGTTTTATGCTTAAGTCTGCGAAATGCTTCGGAATGAATAATTCTGTCTCTGTCCCGCTGAAAGCAGGTGCGTATGGAGCACTGTTTTTCGGGGTGTGCTCTTCCGAGCGATTCATCGGCAAACGCCGCATTGGGCGAAAGAAACAGATGCTCGTTTTGCTCTGCTCTTTCCCTGATAATTTTATCCAAATAATCACCTTTATGTAATATTCCGATAAATAATACGCATTATAGACCTTAAATCCTTTTTTATTTAAAAATATTATTCTTGACTAAATATATTTTTGCGTTTATTATCAAAATGAGGTTAAAAAATATGATAAATTTAATTTTTGCGGCGATTACAGCCGCGTTTATCGCTTTTTGTTATTATGAAAACAATAAAATAGATATAACAAAATATAATATATACGATGAGAAAATAAGCGGTCACATAAAGATAGCCCACTTATCCGATTTGCACTCAAAGCCGTTTAAAGCTGTACTCAAAAAGCTTGATTTTGAAAAACCGGATATAATTATGATTACCGGCGATTATATAAACGATAAAGGCAAAAGAAAAGAAAAAATGCTTGAATTTGCAAAAGAGCTTTTAAAGCGCGCACCCGTTTATTATATAACCGGAAATCACGAGCACAGGCTTGATTATTTCAATTCGCTTATGGAGGAACTTCGCTCAGCGGGTTTTACTGTTTTGCTTGATGAAATCGCAACGGCAAATATTAACGGAACCGAGCTTTGTGTTTTAGGACTTGACGAAAATCAAGCAAGCTTTGAAGACTACAAAGCAAGACGAAACGGAACATTTAAATACCGTAATATGAAACCTGTTTTTGACAAGTTGACGGAACACGGCGGATATAAAATAGTTCTTTGCCATTATCCGGAAAATTTCGAAGGAATAAAAGAGTTAAATTACAGCCGATATAATTTTGATTTACAGCTTTCCGGCCACGCCCACGGCGGTCAATTCATTTTGCCGTTTATCGGCCCTGTTTTCAGCCCGGGTCAGGGGCTTTTTCCGAAATATGCACGCGGCAGTTTCGGCGAAAAGCCGAGGCTGATAGTAAGCCGCGGACTGGGAAATGCTGAATTTCCGCTGAGGCTTTTTAATCATCCCGAAATAAACATAATAAATCTTAAATCAAACAAAAAGCCCGAATAGGTGCACACAAAACGTTGTGCCCGATAATTCGGGTTGTTTTTTAATTTACGGCAGCAAACTCAAAACCGATTTTGGAAAGCGCGTATCTGCCGTTGCAAAGCTCGCCGAAAGAAACCGCAAATTCTTCGCTCTTATTTTCGCGCACGGCAAAGGAAATCGTTATTTTATCGGTAAAGTCGGTGCTTTTAACATCCGCACCGAACTGAGCCAAAAGCATATTCAGCCGCTCATAAATAGGATAATCAACCGAAACAGAATAAACATCGCTCGGTGCCATAGTTATTATTTCGCCGGCAACAAGTGCAATTTTAGCCGTGTGCGAATATGCACGAACAAGACCGCCTGCGCCGAGCATAATGCCGCCGAAATATCTTGTGCCAACAACACAAACATCAACAACACCGCTTTTTTCAAGCACATCAAGCATGGGCATTCCTGCCGTACCCGATGGCTCGCCGTCATCACTGAATCGTTTAATCATTCCGTTGCGCAAAACATAAGCGGAAACATTATGAGTGGCGTCCCAATGCTTTGATTTAATTTGATTTATAAAATCAACTGCCTGTTCCTGCGTTTCAACCGGCTTAACATAGCCAATGAAGCGCGATTTTTTTTCGATAAATTCATCATTGCTTTGCAGGCGAACGGTTTTATATTCCTTCATAAAAAATATCACCAAGAAAAAAGGCAACGAATAAATCGCTGCCTTTTAAAAACTTACGCTTTTTTACCGTATCTCTTATTGAATCTGTCAACACGACCGCCGGTATCAACAAGTTTTTGCTTACCTGTGTAGAAGGGGTGGCACTTTGAACAAATATCTACTTTGAGCTCGCTTTTGGTGCTCTCTGTTTCATAAGTTGCACCGCATGCACACTTTACTATACATTTACCATAGTTAGGATGAATTCCGTCTTTCATTCTTTTCACCTCTTTATACCAAAGTCAACTAACAGGTGAAATAATAACATAAGAAAGCCAAAAAAGCAAGAGTTTTTTTCAAAAATCTTAATATTTACAAACTTTTCCCAAATAAAAAGAATAAAGTCCGGCTTCCTTAACCTCTTTTTCCAATGATTTTGCCGCAACGGCACGGTAAAAGCTAATTTGATTTTTATATCTTTCCAAAAGTTCGGCTTCGTTTTTAACCTTGTCGGTTTTATAATCTATAAGCACAAGCTTACCGTTTTCCTCAAAAATGCAATCGGCAATTCCCCGCACAAGCACTTTTTCATCGGTTTCGCAGCAAACAAAATGCGAAAGCGGCAGAAACGAGGATAAATTGAGTTCTCTGTAAACCTTATCGGCACAAAGCAAACGCCGACCGAGTTCGCCGCCGAACAATGCGCCGATTGCTTTTGTATCAAGAGCCGCAGCCTGCTCCTCGGTTAAATAGTTCTGTTTTTCAAGCCGTGAAATTTCACTGCCTAAATCAGCCGCTGCAGATTTGAAATCGCAAAATTGCATAAAGGCATGCATTGCGGTGCCGCGCTGAGCGGCATCAAGCCCGGTGCTGCTCATAAATGCAGGCTTACCGAGAATAAAACGTGAGTCCTGCAAATCATTTTCATCGTCAAGTGCCGAAGCGTTTCTTTTTGCAGGTTCGTTGCAATAATCAAGCCCGGCGTATTTAAAATTAACGGATTTTTCAATTTTTGCAATAATATCCTCATTCGGCTCCGCTTTGATAATTTCCGAAACAGAGTTCTGCGCTTCCGCTGTTTGCAGCAGTTCAACATCAAAGTCAAAATCAGAATTGCAAACCTTGATTTCAATAGGGCTCAGTGCACGCAATTCAACTCCTTTCTTATGCATCAATGCAGCTGAAATAATAAAATCACCGTCGCTCAAATATCTGCGGCACAGCACCGGATCAATTTTGCCGCTTGCAATACCGGGAGCAAACTTTGCAATTTTATTTTCAAAATTTTCAACACTTGCAAAAGCAATAAACTGCTCTTTTGCCCTGGTAACGGCAACATAAAGCACCCTGAGGCATTCGCTGAGTGCAGAAATACGGTTTGTTTTTTTTGTCAGCGTAAACGGTATGTTCGGCAGATTACACATCAAATCATCATCGTGCACCTTGGCGGCAATTCCGTTTTTCGCATTGAAAATCAATCCGTCTGTTTCGCGAAAGACATAATCACGACCGCATTCAGCAAGAATAATAACCGGAAATTCAAGCCCCTTCGAATGATGCACCGTCATAATTGTAACAGCATTTTCAGTATTGCTGCTGACAGGTTTTGCATCAATAACATCGTCACTTTCCTCAATTTTATCAACAAGTCGTATAAACGATGTAAGACCAACGCTTTTTGAACAATCAAACTGCTCGGCAAAATCAACAAATGCATTTATATTGGCCGTTCGCTGTGCAGCATTGCCAAAAGCGGCAGCAAATGCAAAAATGCTTTTATATTCACATACAAACCTGATAAATTCCGCAACCGGCATAGTTACAACCGTTTGCGAAAGCATATGCAAATCATTTAAAAAGCTTTTTACTTTTTCTGAATTTGAATTAACAACAGCTGTGTAAAGTGAACTTTTTGTTTTTTCACCCTCAATTTTAATTGCCGCAAGTTCATCTGCCGTAAAGCCGTAAATCGGCGACATCATCACTGCAAGAAGCGGTATATCCTGCATCGGATTATCAACAACTCGAAGCAGGGAAATAATCATTTTAACCTCGTTGCATTGAAAAAGATCTCCCGAATTTTCGCTTACGCTCGGTATGCCGTAATCCGAGAAAACCTTTGCAAATTCCGGAATACTTCCCTTTCCCCTGCGCATCAAAACAGCAAAATCGCCGTATCTTATATCACGCATGCGTTTTTCTTTAGCATCATAAACCTGCTCTTTTGAATTGATTTTATCAAGAATAAGCTTTGCTATTTGCGGTGCTTCGGTTTCGGATATTTTGGATTTTTTAATACCGTCCGTGATTTTTAGCGAAACGCACGGTAAAGAGCGATTCGGATACTCCGCTCCGCAATTCAGATATTCGGATTCGTTATAATCAAGTTCGCCTGTTGCGGCAGACATAAATTTTGAAAACAGGAAATTAGTGAAGCCGCAGATTTCTTTGCGCGAGCGAAAATTTTTATCAAGAATTATTTTTGCACTTTCGCCGTTTGCGGAATTTTTATAATCCTTGTATTTTTCTTTTTTTTGCGTAAATATAAACGGCATTGCAAGCCTGAAACGATAAATGCTTTGCTTAACATCACCGACCATAAAACGGTTTGAACCGTTTGAAAGCAGCCTGAACAATGTGTCCTGCACATCATTAGTGTCCTGATATTCATCAACAAGTATCTCATAGTACTTATTCTTCAGCTGATTAGCAAGCTCGGATCTTACTATATTTCCGTTTTCATCCTTATCCATCAAAAGACCGAGAGCAAAATGCTCGCCGTCCGCAAAAGTATATGCATTACGTTCGTCTTTAAGCTTTTTAAATTCTTCGTCATATCTGCAAACGATCTTTAAAAGCGCGTTAAAGCAGGGATAGAGCCTTTCACAGTCTTTCTTATAATCCTCTGCATTTGAAACAAAAAGAGATTTAACAGAGCCGATAAGCTCTTTAAAAATATTGCGCCTTTCGCCGACTTCCTGCTTAAACGGAGCGGAATATTTATTTTTTCCTGTTTTGTCAACCCTGAATTGAACAAACTGTATTTTTTCAGGAAAATAATCATAAGCTGCGTCCAAACCTGAATCCACCGCTTGCCTGATTTCGGAAAGAATTCTTTTATCGTCATTAAGACATTTAAAATATTTGTCGGCGACTTCATCGTCGGGATCAACGAATTCAAAACATTCAGTAAGGAGACGGTCGGCAGAATCAATAATTTCATTGGCATATGCAAATATGATTTCACTCCACACCGTTTTATCAAACGAAATTTCGGGATTATACTGCTCGGCGGCACTTTTCAGCCAATCAATTGGATAAGCCTGAGCATTTATATATGTATACAGTGCCTTAATTGCGGCAACAAGCGCTTTATCGTTTTTCGGAGGGCACAGCATTTGAACAAGTGAAATAAAATCAGGGTCGGATTCTTCAAAAGACTCATCAAGTACCGTATTAAGCGCAGTTTCGGAGAGTATGTTTTCCTCAGAATTTTGCAATATGGTAAAATCGCGGCTTATACCTATGCTGAAAAAGTTTTCTCTTACAAGATCAAGGCAAAACGAATCTATTGTGCATATTTGCGCGCCGGATAAAAGCGAAAGCTGCCTCATAATTAAAGAATCACCGGGGTGAGAGCGCAGTTTTTCCTGTAAGCCGGTCGCAATTCTTGATTTCATTTCTGCGGCAGCGGCATTGGTGAAGGTTACAATTAAAAATTTATCGATATCAACAGGATTTTCCCTGTCCGTAATCAGTTTGATAACTCTTGCAACTAAAACAGCAGTTTTTCCGGAGCCTGCGGCGGCAGATACAAGAATGTTTCTTCCGCGTGCGTCAATTGCGTTTTGTTGCGCTTCGGTCCATCCCATTACGCCTGCTCCTCCTCAAGTTTTTTAACCACCAGTTCATCGGCAAGTTTTTCGATTTCGCGCTTTTTGATATCTTTTTTTGCACTGCATACATCAAAATAATCGCAATATTCGCATGTGTTATCATGTCCTGCGCCGTCAATCGGATTCTGCTCTATTTTACCTTGGTGTAAATCATTGCCCATTTGAGCAATAAGGCTGTTAATTTTTTTTGCAATTTTGCCAAGTTCTTCATAGCTTGCAAAACAGCCTTTCGGTTTATTTGAGCTGTCGAATTTAAACGGTATGTATTTGCCCTGCAAATCTTTTTCCATTGAAGAAACGATATCGTGCTCACTGTCATAAAGCACAACGCCCTTCATTTTAAACTCACTTTTACTTTTTTCAATATCAGTCTCTACAGTTTTTTTACCCACATCAACATTTTTCTTTGAAGCATGCATATAAAGAACGCCGGCAGGAATGCCGTTTACCTTACAATCCTTATCATTGCAAACAGCAAAAAGATAAACAAACATTTGCAAATTCAAGCCGTAAAGAACATCGCTGAGATTAAATTCTTTTGTGCCGGACTTATAATCGATTACGCGCACATATTTTTCACCGTTTTTATCGAGCGTGTCGACCCTGTCTATTGAGCCGCGAATGCTGACACTGCCGTTTTCAAGCGGAATAACATATGGCTTTGCTTCGCCGTCCTTATCGATTTTAAGTTCAAATGCCGCAGCTTCAAAATCTGTTTGGCTGAATTCGTCGGCAAGCCTTTCAACAACAAAATTAAGCATTTTAGAAAGGCGCATAAATTGATATTTAAATCTTTTAGTAAGTTCGGATGAATTGCCGAACTCGGTTTCAAGATAATCACGCAGGTATTTATCTACAAGAATATGAATTTGCATCTTTGGCATTTCGGCAAGTTTTTTCGAGCCTATGTCTTTAATTATTCCCTCCAGCACGGCGTGAATGGCAGTGCCGGTTTCCATTGCATTGAGCTGAGCTTTCATACGCGGCTTTGCCATCAAACCGAATTTGCAAAAATACCTGAATTTGCAGTTAAAGAAATCCTCCACCCTTGATGCAGAAAGGAACATATCCCTACCGAAAAGCTTTTCGGCCGCATCGGCATCGTTGAGTTTTTCATCATTACTTCGCGAAATATTTTCAACGGCTTTAAATCGAGGGTCATTTCTGAAATAGTATTTCAGCGATTCGGAAAATTCCGTATTTTCGTCAAATTTCTTTGCCATCAATTCGAATGCACTTTGGCGACTGCCTATTTGCATATCCTTCGGAATATCGCAACGGTGCAAGACCTTATAATCTTTGTTGAGAATTCCCAGAACCGAGGTGACAAGCGAAGACGGCGCATCGTTTTTGCCTGCGCCCTCATAAGATATATAAAGTTTTCTTGAGGCAACACTTGCCGCCATATATGCAAAATATTTTTCCTGAATATCAAGAATATCGCCGTAGGAATAAAGCTCAAAATTATTTTCACTCAAAACGGCTCTGTCATTTTCGTTAAGCAGACTTGTGCCTTTAATATTTTGAGGAAATTCGCCCTCGTTTGCACCGAGTATGAAAACAATTTTCGGATTATCGGCGCGAAAGCGGTCTGCCTGACCGAATTGAACATTATCAATTCCCTGCGGCAAAACGCCCAAATCCTCGCTTTTCGCCATAATGCAAAAAAGATCATAATAATCGGAAAGGCTCATTTTATCATCGCCGCAAACACGGGTGATATCATTCAAAATGCCCATTGTGAGTTCCCACACGCGCTGCTGTTCGTTTGCGAGCTCGGTTTTATTAAGGCTTTTGATTTCGTTTGCAAGCTTAACAAGCTGTTTATCAGCGCCGAAAGAAATAAGCGTATTGTAGATTTCCGTGCCGATTTCTTTGGCATTTCCGTCCTTAACGGCAAATTTAAATTTATTTATGTTTGAAACAAGATATTCTCGGCTTTTATTAAGCGCATCAACAGCAGCCTTATCGTGCTCGGAAAGTTCAGCTGAAAAGCCTTTAGGCGAATTTGTAAATTCCGCGTTCCATTTACCTACGCCGCTTATACTCCACACATAAATATAATTTTCAAGCATATTTATCTGCTTTTGAGTTAGCGAAGTAAGACCGGTCTTCGCAAGGCTTAAAATATCGTCAGAGCGAAAAGAATAAATTACGCTTCTTAAAAGATACATAACAAAAACGATAATAGGTTGGGCAATTATATCCTGCCTTTCATCATCAAAATAAGGAATTTCATATTTCCTGAAAGCAAAGGAAAGTCTGCTGCGATATTTATTCATATCGCGGCATATAACGGCTATATCGCTTGCCTTGGCGCCTGCTTCAAGCTCGTGCCTTATCATCAAAGCAGTGTAATCACATTCATCGTTAACATCATTGGCGCGGTAAATAATGGCATTTGAACCGCAATCGATTTTTTTTGGTGAATCGGAATACATCCCGGCTTCGCACAAAAGCATAAAATCATTTTCAGCCCTATAGTTTTTCTTTAAAAAAACGGTGTTTACCTGCTTATTACACTCTGTTGCAGCGTTTTTCAGTGATCTTGCCGTGTTGTTTACATAGGCAAAAAGATTATATTTATCGTTACTTTCGGGTGAATCGGTGCAAAGGGTGATTGTTACGCTCTCAGCCTTTTGAATCATCAACCTAATAATACGGTATTCATCCGCCACAAAACCGTTAAAGCCATCTATAAACAGAATTTTGCCTTTTAAATATTCGCTTTTTTGCAACATATCATACAGGCGTGAAAGATTGCCTGCAGGGTCCAAAAAACGTTTTTCAAGCAATGCATTATATGCGTTTAGAATAAGGCTCATATCCGAAAGCTTATCTGCCAAAAGCCTTTTATCACCGAGTCGACCTGCAAGCGCGCTCATTTCATCAGGCGAAACACAGCAAGATGTCATTTCATCGTAAATGGCAAGCATTGATGTTATAAATGCAGGCCTGCCGGTTTTTTTGCCAAAAAGCACAAGCTCATCGGTTACGGAATCTATAGCCTTTTTCATCAAAGCTGCTTTTGCGCCTGCAGAAAGCACAGGATACGGTGTTCCGCCGCAATGTTTTGCGACCTCATTTACAAGCCTTCTAAACGAAAGATTGCGCACATTTTTAATTCCGCTTTCGCCAAGCATATTAAGCAAATTTTTTTCAGCCGTGAAATTATATTGCTCGGGTGTTATCAAAACAATGTTGTTTTTGCCCGCACCAACAAGTTTTTTTATTTCGCAAAAGCAATATTCAGTTTTACCGAAGCCTGAGCGACCGAAAACAAAATTCAACATTAAAGCACCTTATTAAAATCGGAAATATCAAGCTTATCAAAGCCCGAAAGAAATTCTTTTATATGCGCTGCAACAGGTTTAACCCTGCCCTTTGCATCGTTTTCAATATTAAGCGGCAAAATGGGATCATGCACGGAAAGTCTGAGCAAGAACCAACCGCCGGGGATATTAAATCTTACACCCTCATAGTTTACGGGTTCATACGAATAACCGGGCATTTCGGAAAAATGTTCTTTTAAATCGACTATAATCTTCTCACCGTATTCCCTGAAATCATCAAGCAGAATCGGTATACGAATCTCGACACTTTCGGCAGGCTCCTTCAGTTCGCTGATAAGATCGTCTATTTTTCTGCCGTTTTTATGAAGCTTTGCAAGCAAAATAACGATTTTTGTGGCAAGGAATGCACCGTCATCAAGGAAATAATTTTCCTTTAACGCAGCATGACCGCTTGTTTCGATTGCAAGCGGAGAATTTATGCCGCCGTTATTAAGCTCAATTGATTTATCGATAACATTTTTGTAGCCGCGTTTAAATCTTATTTGCCTGCCGCCGAGAGTTTTTTCAATAAATTCGCGTAAGCCGTCCGAAGTCAAGCTGTCCGTAACAACGGTGCCGCCGGGGTTACCGTCAAGTGCAATAACAGAAGCAAGCGCGACAAGGCGGTTTCTGTTTATTTCTCGCCCGCTTGAATCTACGCAACCCATCCTGTCTGCATCCGTGTCAAATATAAGCCCAAAATCCGAATTGCTTTTTTTTACCATTTCGCATGCAGAGGCAATTGCAACGGTATTTTCAGGGTTTGGAATATGATTTGGAAACATACCGTCGGGATCGGTAAATTGACTGCCTGAAACATCCGCCCCGAGCGGTTCCAAAACATCATAGGCATAAAAGCCGGCAGTGCCGTTACCGGCATCCACGGAAATTTTAAGCCCGGAAAGCGGCTTATTTCCGCTTGCAACCTCTTTTATAATCGTGTTTCTGAGGTGTTCGGAATAAACAGTCATTAAATCGTATTTTTCAACAGTGCCGCTAAGCCCTGCCGATTTAATATCATAGGAAAGATTTAAAATATCAGAAACATCACTGCCCTCAAGCCCGCCGTTCGGCGTAAAGAATTTAAGCCCGTTGCGCTGATACGGGTGGTGAGAAGCCGTGATTTCAAGAGATGCGTCCGCCTTTATGCCCATAACGATAGACATAAACATTGACGGCGTTGTAGCAAGACCGCAATCATAAACACAAGCACCCTCGCCTACAAATGCTTTGATTGCCGCATTTTTAATTCTGTCTGCCGAAATTCTTGAATCGTGACCGACAGCTATTCTCAATTCATTTTTTCCGAATTTTTCACGGTACCAACGAACAAATCCCGTGCAAATGGCAGCAATAACCTCATCGGTGAGTTCAATTTTTTCCGTTTCGGTTTCAACCGCAACACCTCTTACATCGGTGCCGCTTTTAAGCTTTAAAAATTTATCTTTTGTAATAGTCTGCATCTATAAGTCCCTCGTTAAAAGCATTATCATAGGCCTCAATCAAAAATTCATACATCGGTGACGAAGCCGTAATCACAAATCGCAAATCATCTATAATATCCGTGCCGGCAATTCTTTTCATATCATGCTTCCACACGGAAAACTCCATATTTTTGGCGTTTAAATATTGTTTTAAATCCTCGGGTGCGTCGGGGATTCTGTCTTTTTTATAAACATCACGCGCATTATAACGCAAGCCCGCCGTTTCCGTAGCTTTAACGGCATTGTGCCAACGCTCGGGTTCTTTTAAAATCAGCTTCCTGACTTCATCAAACTGAACAGGCCTGCCGACCCACATCCCGAGCCCGTATGCATAGCCCTGCGGCATAAATTCAAACCAATAAAAAGGCGCAAAAGGATATTGAAATTTGTTTCTGCGAAGCATAACCCACAAATTTTCACGATACATCAGTTTGCTTTTGCTTCGTCGCGTATCGCGCCTGATGCGTGAAACTATATATGTTGGAGCCGTATCCATAAGCGGATCAAGGTCGGAAAGCAAATCGGATAAATCAAGCACCATCTGCCTCATCGGCACGGTTGCACCCTGCTTTAACTCTTCTTTATGTTCCTCATAAAAAGCTTTCGAATCATTAAATCTGTTCAGCGAAAGCAATTCAATTGCCTCGGGCTTAATTCCGCTGTAATTATACATTGCCCAAAAGACCCCTTTCAAGCATTTTTTGAGCGGCAAGAAGCGCGCATATTTTGGCACTGTGGAAAGTTAAACCGCCTTGAATCCAAGCATAATACGGTTCACGAATAGGTGCGTCTGCCGACAGTTCAATGGAAGAACCCATAGTAAACGCACCTGCCGCCATAACTACCTTACTGTCGTACCCCGGCATATCCCACGGTTCGGGAGTTAAGTGGCTGTCAATCGGACTGCCGCTTTGAACGCCTTGGCAGAAAGCAACAAGCCTTTCTTCATTTTCAAGTCCGAGTGACTGAACTATGTCGCCCCTTTCGGCATCATAAGCCGGGGTTGTTTTAAATCCCAGTGTGTCAAACAGCGCAGAAATGTAAACTGCACTTTTAAGAGCTTCTCCCACCGTATGCGGAGCATAAAATAAACCCATATAAAGTTCGCGGTTCATACCGAGTGTTGCGCCAACCTCGGTACCGAGACCGGGAGTCGTCAATCTGTAAGCACATTTTTGAACCAAATCGGCTCTGCCTGCAATATATCCACCTGTGCGTGCCATGCCGCCGCCGGCATTTTTAATCAGAGAACCGGCAATTAAATCGGCACCGACCTGTGTGGGTTCTTTTGTTTGCACAAATTCGCCGTAGCAGTTATCAACCATAACGATAACATTAGGATTTTTCTTTTTTACAATCTTAACTGTTTCGCCGATTTCTTCAACAAGCAGGCTCGGGCGAAGCGCGTAGCCTCTGCTGCGCTGAATGTAAACCATTGTTGTATCACCGTCAACGGCTCTTTCAATTGCTTTTAAATCAAGCTTTTCATTTTTGAGCGGAACTTCGTCGTATATAATTCCGAAATCCTTAAGCGAACCCATACCGTTGCCGGAAATTCCGATAACATCGTGAATAGTGTCATAAGGCGTGCCGGTAACGGCAAGCATCTTATCACCCGGGCGAAGCACACCGAAAAGTGCTGTCGCAAGCGTGTGAGTGCCGCAGGTGAAATTGTGGCGCACCAAAGCAGCCTCTGCACCGAAAACCTGTGCCCAAATTTTATCCAGCGTTTCACGGCCGCGATCACCGTAACCGTAGCCGGATGTGGAGGCAAAATGGCTTTCGGAAACGCCATTTTCAATAAACGCCTTAATCACTTTAAGCTGATTATATTCGGTAATTTTATCTATTTTATCAAATTGAAGCTTTGCCTTTTCCAGCGAGGCATCAGATGCATTTTCAATTTTTTCGTCTATTTCAAAAAACGGTGTCATTTATACATTCTCCAATAACCGATATTCTCAAAGCCGAGTCTTTTATAAAAGCTTTCATTTTTATCGGCTTCTCTCATCAAATAAACAGTGCCGCCGACTGAGCAGCACATAGAGGAAACAAGCGATCCTCCGCAACCCTTTCGGCGCATTTGCGGATCGGTGCGAACGGCGGTGAGTACCGCATCGCCTTTATAAACCGAGGCAAAAACGGCTGACGAAACAATTTCGCCGTCTTCATCAACTATTGCAGCTGCCCTGGCGGCATTATGACGGATTCTGTGGCTGATATCAACATACCATGCATTAAAATCAACTCCGCCGTAATCAACAAAATTATATAGTTCGGAAAGGCTGGGATAATCGTTTATATCCGTATAATCACAGTCAAGCTGAAACTTTTTATCGTTTGCCATCACAACGCCCTGCAAAAAAGGTGCATTCATTGCAAATTTTTTATCAGAAAGCAAGGTTGAATAGCCGCAAAACGAAAAGAAATCGGCAAGTTCGTCATTATCAAATTCGGGTAGGTGCGAAATGACGGTATCGCCGTCGAGCACCGACACAATTGCCGTAACCCGCATATCATCGTTAATCTGCCTGTAAAACTTGGCGAAAGGATAAGTAAAGCCGTAAGCCTGCGCCAAAGAGAGCACTCGCACGGAAAAAATATCCCTGCCGCCGTAGCACGAAAGTGCGCCAAGTGCATCAACAGCCTCAATCATAAAGCTTGCTTAAGAAGTAAGGTAAAAAGCGGCGTGTTTCCTCGATATCGCTGATTTTAACCATACTTGAACCGGAATGAATATATCTGCAGGGCAGCGAAATTGCGGCAACACGGCAACCGGCTCCGCTATTTTGGATTGCTCCCGCATCATTTCCGCCGGCAATTTTAGTCTTAGTTTGTATTTTTATATTTCTTTCTTCGGCAACTTTAAACGCCAAATCATATATTTGCTTATCATAAACAGTTCTGCCGTCCATAAACGAAACAACAGGTCCGTTACCGAGCAAGCAGCATTTATCGCCGCCGGTAACGCCGTCAATATCCGCAGCGGTTGTGGATTCAAGTATTACGGCAACATCCGGTTTAACGGCATATGCCGAGCATCCGGAACCGCGAAGACCGACCTCTTCCTGCACATTAAAACAAAAATAAGTATCAAATTCCAAATCGGAATTTATAAGTTCAATCATAAACATACAGCCTATTCTGTCGTCGAGTGCCTTTGATTTAACAAATCCGTCACCGAACTCGCAATAATCCGAAGCAAAATATGCGCAATCGCCGAGCGAAACATATTTTTCGGCTTCTGCCTTATCGGCAGCACCGATATCTATTGCGAGCTTATCAAATGACGGTTCGCTCTTTTTTTCATCATCCGAAAGCAGATGAACCGCTTTTGCGCCAACAACGCCTTTAATGCCGTTAACATCAACACGCCTGCCGAGCACGACGGCAGAATCAATACCGCCGACCGGTGCGAAATGCAAATAACCGTCTTCCGTAATATGAGTAATTATAAATCCGACCTCATCCATATGTGCGGCAATGAGCACCTTTTTACTCGGCGTTTTTTTACCCTTTTTAAAAGCTATAACTGAGCCGAGCGCATCAACGCTGTATTCACAGTTATCTTTGATTTTTTCAATAATATAATTTCTTACCGCTTCTTCCCTGCCGGAAGTTCCGTTAATCAGGCACAAATCCTTAAGCATTTAACGCCACCGCCTTTTCTTTGGCATATTCGGCAATCAAAGCCGCAGTGCAATCCACATCGGCAACATCGATTACCTCTGACTGAGAATGCATATAGCGAAGCGGAATTGAAATAAGACCGCATTTTATGCCGGATTCCGTAAGCTGAATAACATCGGCGTTAGTGCCGGTTCTGCCGTTCATAACCTCAATTTGATAATCAATCCCCGCATTTTTTGCACTTACTTTTAAATCATTAAAAATATCATAATCCAAAATCGGAGAGCAACCGATCATCGCACCCTTTGAAATCTCGCCGCAATCTTTTTTGTCGCATCCGGGAGACGTTCCAAACGAAACATCAACGGCAATTGCTTCATTTACATTTTTGGCGAAAGCACCGCTTGCTGCCCCGCGTGTGCCAACCTCTTCCTGCGAAGAAAACATCAGCGTGAATTTAAACGGCAGTTCTTTGAGTTTCGGAACAGCGGCAACCAAAGCGGCTGCGCCGCATCTGTCGTCAAGGCAATTCGAGCATATTTTTCTGCCCAAAAGTTCGTCATATTTATGAATAAAATAAATTCTGGTGCCCAAAGGTACTAATTCTTTTGCCTTTTTTTCGTCAAAGCCGATATCAACGGCAAAATCCGAAATTTCACCGATTTTTTTATCTCCGCCTTGCAAATGCGGCGGCAGAGTTGAAATAACGCCTCGGAGCATTTCACTGCCTGCAACAACCACTTCGGTTGCCGGGAGCATACGCTTATCTATTCCGCCGGTTGCAGAAAATTTCAGGAATCCTTTTTCCGTTACAGATGTTACGATAAATCCGATTTCGTCAATATGCGCGTCAAGCAAAATATGATATCCGCTGCCAAATGTGCAAAAAAGATTGTTCATATTATCCGAATAAACTTCACCGTAGGGTTCAAGCATTTCTTTAAGAACAGAAAACACATTTTTTTCGCAACCGGAAGCCGCATATGGCTCGGCAAGGCGTTTTATTATTTCCTTAGTTTCCATTTTAATCAATCCTTAAAATCATTTACAAGCTGTTTAAAAGCACGTCCTCTGTATTCAAAGGTTTTAAACTGATCAAACGCCGGGCATGCAGGGCAAAGTGAAACGATATCGCCTGCCTCGGCATTAGTTTTGGCAATTTCAAGAGCGTTTTGCATAGTGTCTGTTTTTACAACTTTCAATCCGCTTGCAGCATAGTTTTCGTTTGAAATTACTGCATCATAAATTTTATCGGCAGTTGCGCCGTTTAAAACGAGAAGTTTAACCCTTTCCAAAATCAGCGGCACCATTTGGCTCATATCGTTGCCCTTATCAGAACCTCCGCAAATCATTATGATTTTTTGATTAAACGCTTTAAGACCGCTAATAACGCGCGACGGAGAGGTTGCGATTGAATCGTTGTAATATTTAACCCCTTTAAATTCGCGAACAAATTCAATTCTGTGCTCCACTCCGCCGAAGGTTTGGGCTATATTTTTCATTACATTAACTGGCACAAGTCCCCAAACCGCCGAAATCGCCGTGCAGTAGTTTTCAACATTGTGCATTCCGGGAATTACAATATCGTTTTTATTCATAACAAAGGTTTCATTGCCGTTTTCGGCATAAATAATATCTCCGTTTTCAGCCATGTAAGTGCCGTTTTCAACCGGGTGCTTAATTGAAAATTCATAAAGCCTGCCCCTAACGTCAAATCGCATATCGTGATAAACCCTGCCGCCGATTGAGTAATCGCAGTCGGCATTCAAAACTGTTTTTGAATAAGGGCTTTGATAAATAAGAACATTACGCTTTGCGTCAACATATTCGTCAAGGCTGGTGTGGTGATCCTGATGCGTTATTTCGATATTCGTAACAACGGCGATATCGGGCTTTTTAACCAAATTACCCATTGTTAAAAGTTGAAAAGACGAAAGCTCAACAACAGCAAAATCAGATTCGCAGATTGTTTCAAGTTCCGGCATAAGTGCCTTACCGATATTGCCGCCGAGATAAACCTTTTTTCCGGCGGCTTTAAGCATTTCGGAAATTATCGTTGTGGTGGTGGTTTTGCCGTTTGAACCTGTTACGCCTATAATTTTTGCCGGGCAAAGAGAAAAGAAAATTTCCATTTCGGTAGTTACCTTTTGCCCTCTTTCAATACATTCTCCTATCCACGGATTTTGAAACGGCAATATTCCGTGTGAGCGAAATACAACATCCATTTGCGGCAATATATCAAGATAATTATCGCCGAGGCTGAAATGAACGCCGAGTGCATCCATTTCGTTGCAATCGGCGGTGCCTATATATTCTTTGTTTCTTTTGTCGCAGGCATAAACCTCTGCGCCGTGCTTTGCAAGCCATTTCGCGCAGGGCACATTCGCAACACCCATACCGACAAACGCAACTTTTTTACCTTTCATATTTTCCAAATATTTTTGAACTTCAGCCGTCATACTATATCACCTTTCCGGCAGAACGTTTGCTGCCATAATATCAAAATCAATGGGCATAAAAAGTGCCATCGTTATACGCTTTAAGTGTAAATTCCTCCATATGCTTTTCAAGCTCATCCTGAAACGGCAGGCGTTCTTTATGCATAAGTGACTCGGGAATGGGAGTCGGCGAACGCATAATATAATCCGCCACAAGCCTTTGGCATTTAGTTTGCATATTTCCGAGGAAAAAACATTTTGAATTTTCCGGTTCAACAACGGCAAGAGCGATTTTAAGCTGCTCTTTTTTGCCGAATGTGCACACCATTTTTGAAAGCGCAACTGCACCGTCCTCCGCATTGTCGGTAACAAAGCAGATAATGCAATTGCCTGAACGCTTTAAATTGCGCACCGTTAAATCATTCACAACAACATCAAGATAAGCTAAAACATCCTCTCTTGAAAGCGAATCCACATCAATAACATAAAAGAATTCTTTTCTTTTTATTGCAGTATAATCGAATTCAAGTTCCTCAAATTCAACTTTGCTGTTAACCGCAAAACCGTTATTTTTGAACGAGCCGACAAGTTCGTTTATAAACTCAGTGCGGTCTTTCGGTGTGTTTTGCGTATAATAATAACCACAATCATTGATTTCACATTCAATTCGCGTTAAAAATGCATTTGATTTTCCGTATTTTGAGTAATAAACGAGCACCAAAACAAGGCAAGCAATCACAAGAGTGTCATTCACATAGCTGCAAATAATCGCAGTTATTGAACTTGCGCTCTCAATATAAGGTCTTGCACCCACATATACAACAAAATAAACCAAAGCAACCGCAACGGCGAATTTCATTATTTTTAAGAGTTTTTTTTGCTTTTTTCTTATTTCTTTCATTTTATCAATTCCGTAAATTCTTCTTCACTTAAAATTTCAATGCCAAGGGCATTGGCTTTATCAAGCTTACTGCCGGCTTCCGAGCCTGCAAGCACATAGCTTGTTTTTTTGGATACGCTTGAAGATGTTTTACCGCCGAAGCTTTCAATAATGTTTCCGGCTTCTTTGCGTGTATAATTTTGCAATGTGCCCGTGAGCACAAAGGTTTTACCTGCAAAGCGTTCATCCTTAACAACGGATTTTGAATTCATATTCACCCCTGCATCGGCAAGGCTTGCAACAAGCTGCTTTGATTTGGGATTTTCAAAAAATTCGCAAACACTTTCAGCCATTATTTCACCGAAGCCGTCAATTGCCAAAATGCTTTCCTTATCGGCGGCGATGATATTATCCATTATTTTAAAATGATCCGAAAGCAGTTTTGCAGCTTTTGCACCTATATGCCTGATGCCGAGCGCAAAAACAAGCTTTGCCAAATCATTTTCCTTTGATTTTTCAATCGATGAAATAATGTTGCCGATGCTTTTTTCTTTAAAACCATCAAGCTGCATATCGTTTATTTTGTCAAAGGTGAGCGTATAAATATCCTCTGTTTGCGTGATAAGACCGCACTTAACGAAATTTTCGATTATAGCCGGGCCGAGCCCCTCGATATCCATTGCATCGCGCGAACAGAAATGAATAAGATTTCTGAGAAGCTGTGCCGGGCAATCCGGGTTAATGCACCTGATTGCCGCTTCGCCTTCTTCGCGGATTACGCGGCTGCCGCAGCTTGGGCAGGTTTCGGGGAATTTATAAACACTTTCGGCAGTATGCTCGTTTACGCAAAGCACTTCGGGAATAATATCGCCCGCTTTGCGAACGGTAACGATATCGCCTATTCCTATTCCTTTTTCGGAAATAAAATCCTGATTATGAAGCGTTGCGCGGGAAACCGTTGTGCCCGCAAGGTGCACAGGCTCAAGCACCGCCGTTGGGGTTAAAACACCCGTTCTGCCGACGGCAATTTCAATATCAATAAGCTTTGTTTGCTTTTCCTCGGGAGGATATTTAAAAGCAACCGCCCATTTCGGGAATTTTGCCGTTGAGCCGAGGTTGCGGCGCATTTCAAAATCATCAACCTTAACGACGGCACCGTCAATATCGTATTCAAGGCTACCCCTTGCCTCGCCGATTTCGTTTATGCGCTTTAACGCATCCTCAATATTATCTACAAGCTTATATTCGGGGATTGTGTTGAAACCGAGTTTATTAAGATAATCAAGGCTTTCTTTATGCGAACGAAGCGTTACGCCGTCAACACGCTGAACATTGAAAACAAATATATCAAGCCCTCTTGAAGCAGTAACCTTACTGTCTTTCTGCCTGAGAGAGCCCGCCGCAGCGTTGCGCGGATTTTTAAAAGGAGCCTCGCCGTTTATAAGCTGCCTGTCCACAACTTTTTCAAAGCTTTTTTTCGGCATATAAACCTCACCGCGAACCTCAATATACGGAACAGGCTCGTTAAGCTTTAACGGAATATTGTGAATAACACGCAAATTTCCGCTTACATCCTCGCCCACATTGCCGTCACCCCTTGTGGAACCGCGCACAAAAACGCCGTTTTCATATTCAAGAGAAACTGACAGACCGTCTATTTTAGGCTCAACGCAATATTGGGGTGCGCTCACAACATCACGCACTCTTTTATCGAAATCGCAAATTTCGCCGTTTGAGAATGCATCCTGAAGTGATTCCATACGCACCGCATGAGGAACGCTTTCAAAACTGTTATCTGCCTTTCCGCCGACCTTTTTTGTGGGCGAATCGGGAGCATCGTATTCCGGATATTTTTCCTCAAGTTCCTGCAGGCTGCGCATCATCATATCATATTCGTAATCCTCGATTTCAGGGGCATCGTCATTATAATATCTGTCACTGTGATAGCGAAGCATCTTTCGCAGATTTTCGATTTTTTCTTTAACTTCTTCCATAAATTTCACCTAAAATATTATATCAAAACAACCAACTTACTTCAATAATTATTATAAATAATTTTAAATATATTATTATAAGCACATTTTTTGGAACACAAAAAAGCAGAGCTTACCAAAAGCAAGCTCTGCGGCATGTTACAAACTGAATTTACGGAAAACTTTTTTGCCTTTTTTGATGATAACATCATTATCAAAATCTGCTTTAGAAAGAGACGCATAAACATCGGTTACTTTTTCGTCATTAAGCGTAATTCCGCCCTGCTGAACAAGGCGTCTGCCCTCGCCCTTAGATTTAATCATACCGGCTTTAACCATCATATCAAGCACGGAAACGCTGCCGTCAACAAAATCCGACTTCTCAATAACCGTACAAGGCATATTTGACTTATCGGCACCGCCGGCGAAAAGTGCAAGTGAAGCTTCCCTTGCCTTTTGTGCTTCTTCCTCGCCGTGAACAAGCTTGGTAAGTTCAAAAGCAAGCACATCCTTTGCCTTATTAAGCTCTGCGCCCTCAAGCTTTTCGTATTCCGCAATTTCATCAAGAGACAGAAACGTAAGCAATTTCATGCATTTTATAACATCGCTGTCGTCCACATTTCTCCAATACTGATAAAATTCATAAGGCGATGTCTTTTCGGGGTCGAGCCAAACTGCGCCCTTTTGAGTTTTGCCCATTTTTTTACCCTCGGAATTGAGAAGCAAAGTGATGGTCATGGCATTTGCATTACCGTTGAGTTTTCTTCTGATTAACTCCATGCCGCCGATCATATTTGACCATTGATCATCGCCGCCAAACTGAAGATTACAGCCGTATTTTTGATAAAGAGCGTAGAAATCATAGCTCTGCATAATCATATAGTTAAATTCAAGGAAAGAAAGTCCTCTTTCCATTCTTTGCTTATAGCATTCAAACGAAAGCATTCTGTTTACGGAAAAACATGCGCCCACCTCTCGAAGAAGCTCAACATAATTTAAATCAAGCAACCAATCGGCATTATTTACCATAAGTGCTTTGCCGTCCGAAAAATCAATGAATTTGGACATTTGCTTTTTAAAGCAATCGCAATTGTGCTTAATCGTTTCTTTGGTAAGCATTTGACGCATATCGGTTCTGCCGCTTGGATCGCCGATCATTCCGGTGCCGCCGCCGATAAGAGCAATCGGCTTATTACCTGCTTCCTGAAGTCTTTTCATAAGCGTAAGCGCCATAAAGTGACCCACATGCAAGCTGTCTGCTGTTGGGTCAAAACCGATATAGAAAATCGCTTTACCGGAATTAACAAGTTCTCTGACTTGCTCCTCATCGGTAACCTGAGCGATCAATCCGCGCGCTTTTAAATCTTCATATACTCCCATTATATGTATCCTCCGTGTAATTAATTTATTTTAAACATTAAGAATTTAATCGGCAAGTGCCGTTTTTTACTTTTTCCTCAATATTAACACCCATAAAGCTGCCGCCTTTTTATTTACCGTAATTTGTGAGCAATAATTCCTCTGCACTTTTAAGCATGGTGTCGGTAATTTCAAGCCCACCCATAATCCTTGCAAGCTCGTTTCTGCGTTCAGTGCGGTCAAGTAACTTAACGCTCGTGAAGGTGCGCTCGCCGGAAATATCCTTGCGGATAAGGAAATGGCTGTTTGCATTAGAGGCTATTTGTGCAGAATGAGTTACACATATAACCTGCGTGCTGCCCGAAACTTCTTTAAGCTTTAAGCCGATTTTTTGGCTTGCCCTGCCGCTGACGCCGGTGTCAATTTCATCAAAAATCAATGTATCAACCGTATCATTATACGCCAAAATGCTCTTAATTCCAAGCATTATTCTTGAAAGCTCGCCGCCGGAAGCGATTTTTGCAAGCGGTTTAGGCTCCTCGCCCGGGTTTGCCGATATTAAAAATTCGATTTTATCCATCCCTGCGGAAGACATTATTCCTTTTTTAAAGTCAACTGTAAAGTTAATCTTAGGCATATCAAGATATGCAAGCTGGTTTTTAACATCCTCGGCAAATTTTTCAGCCGCTTTTTTGCGCAAAGCGGTCAGCTTATCAGCTGCAGCAAGCACATCGGCATACGCCTTATCATATCGGTCATTGAGCTTTTCAAGTTCTTCTTCATTATTGACTATTGAATTAAGCTTTGTCTTGGCATTGTCAAGATAAGCAAGCATCTTTTCCTCGCCGTCGCCGTATTTTTTGCCCAGCCTGAATAATTCGTCAAGCCTTTCTTCAATTTCTTCGCGTTCCTGCGGATCAAATTCAAGAGCAGTTAGCTCATCTTCAACAGCGGATTTTACTTCGGCAATTTCATCCAAAGCATTTTCAAGCAGTGATGCGGCTTTTTTTGCACCCGTCGAAAGTTCTGAAAATCGCGCAACTGATTCCAAAGCCGTTTGAATCAAAGCTTCGGCTCCCGAATTTTCGTCATCTCCGTTTATGGCTTCAAGTGCAGAAAAATACGCCTTGGCAGCTTCCTCGGCACTGTCTATAACTTTTTTACGGGCGTTCAGAGCCTCCGACTCGCCGATTTTGATATCGGCGTTCTCGAGTTCTTTAATTTGATATTCAAGTAATTCCGTGTTTTTATCTGCTGAATCCGCAGCTGCTGTTAAAGCTTTTAATTCCCTGCGAATTGCCAAAAACCGTGAAAACGCCGTTTTATAATTTAAAAGCACTGTTGAATCGCCCGTGAGCATATCAATGAATTTATAATGCTGTTCGGGATCAAGCAAAGATTGGCTGTCGTGCTGACCGTGGATATTCACAAGAGTTTTGCCGAGTGTGTGCAAAACGGAAACCGTGGCAGGCATACCGTTTATGCGGCACGACGATCTGCCGTCTTTGCTGATTTTTCTTGTTATCAGCAAAGAACCGTCCTCCTCAGGAGAATAACCGAGCTTTTCAAGTTCACCGCAAACAGATGCATTTGTGTTTTCAAAAAAAGCGGAAACGAATGCATAATCCGAGCTTGTGCGAACAAGTTCTTTTGATGTGCGCTCGCCAAGCACGGCATTAATTGAATCCACTACGATGGATTTACCTGCGCCGGTTTCGCCGGTGAGAACATTAAGCCCGCCTGTGAAATCAATTTTTGCTTTTTCAATAACAGCTATATTTTCAATACTAAGAGTTCTTAACATTGAGTATCTTCTCCAGATTAGAAGTGAATGTGCCGGCTGCTTTTTCGTTTCTGCAAAGCACAAAAATAGTGTCGTCGCCTGCAACTGTGCCGACAACACCGGACCAGTGCATTTTATCTATTGCAGCACAGGCAGCGTTTGCCATACCGACGGCGCATTTTATGCACACAATATTCATGGCGCCGTCAATTCCGATAACCGACTCTCTGAAAATCCTGTTTGAGCTTAAATTAACATCCTCGGAATTATTTCTGACGCCGGTTGTATAAACATATTTTCCGTTTTCGGAAAGTTCCTTTACAAGCCTAAGCTCTTTGATATCACGGGAAACGGTGGCTTGAGTAACCTCAAAGCCGCAATCGCGAAGGCGTGCCTGAAGTTCCTCCTGTGTTTCTATATTTCCCGAATTAACGATATCGAGTATTTTGGCGAGTCGCCTTTTTTTCAATTTAAGCTCCCCTTTCGATAATCTTTTTCTTAACGGTTTCGTAAAAATTATCAGGCTTGATTTTAATAAGCCGAGCCGTATACGGCGAAAGCGAAATGGAAATCTTTGATTTGCCGGTTATAACTATCGGTTCTTCACCGTCACAGGTTAACATTGCGTTGTTTTGAACATCACTTACAACCGTGATATCAAGTGTGTTTTTTGAATTTACAACCAAGCTTCTGTCCATCAATGAATGAGGGCAAATTGACGTTACCACAAAGCAATTGAGATCGGGGCTTAAAATCGGTCCCCCTGCCGCAAGAGAATATGCTGTTGAACCGGTTGGGGTTGAAACAATAATACCGTCCGCCCTGACGGTGAGCATTTCCCTGCCTGACGAGCATACATCAACATCGATAAGCCTTGCAAAATCGCCTCTTGAAACAACTGCGTCATTAAGGCAATGCCTTTCCTCGCGGAGCATACCGTTTTCGCTGACGGTTGCTTTAAGCAAAATTCTTTTCTCAACGCTGTAATCGCCGTCAAGCACTCTCTTTATAAGAGATAATTCATTTCGCTCCACAGCACTTAAGAAGCCGAGTCTGCCGCCGTTTATACCGAGTGCCGGTTTACCGTTTACGGCAGCATGTTTGGCGGTTTTAACGGTTGTGCCGTCTCCGCCCACCGCAACTGCTATATCGCAGTTTTTATACATTTCATCATACGGCAAAAAGCTGCAATCACAACCCTCCAGCGCATTTTTATACCTGCTGTCAAAGCAAACCTTGCAATTTGTGCCGTCAAGCACACTAAGCAATTCTTTTGCAACAGCTAATTTATCGGGATTGTTTAAATCTGAAAAAACAGAAAAAATCATTCTAATTCCTCATGAGATTTTTGAACAGTAAATTCAGCGTCAATTCCGGGTTCAACCCTGGGATTTTCGCTTTTTTTCAAATAAATCAAATATTCGATATTTCCCTCCGGACCTTTGACCGGTGAAAAATCAAGCCCACAAACCGAAAAGCCGTTTTCACAGGCAAGTCCTATAACCTTTTGAACTACTTCGGCGTGAACGGTTTTATCACGCACAACGCCTTTTTTGCCAACCTTTTCCCTGCCGGCTTCAAACTGAGGCTTGATAAGGCACACAGCCTCGCCGTCGTCACTTAAAAAGCGATTAAGATTAGGTAAAATATGGCTTAATGATATAAATGAAACATCAACCGACGCAAAATTTATTTTATCCTTAATCTGTTCCTCTGTTACATATCTGAAATTGGTGCGTTCAAGATTAACCACTCTTTCATCACACCTGAGCTTCCACGCAAGCTGACCGTAGCCAACATCAATTGAATACACCTTGACTGCACCGTTCATAAGCATACAATCGGTGAAGCCGCCGGTTGACGCGCCCACATCCATGCAAACCTTTTCGGAAAGCAGGATAGGAAAGCACTGCATGGCTTTTTCAAGTTTTAAGCCGCCGCGACTGACATATTTAAGCGTGCTGCCGCGAACCTCGAGCACATCGTCTGTTTTAATTTCCGTGCCGGCTTTATCAACCTTTTGATTATTTACATAAACCTGACCAGCCATTATGATTGCTTTGGCTTTTTCCCTGCTTGGGGCATAGCCGGCTTCAAAAACGGCAACATCAAGCCTTATTTTATTACTCATTATTTACCTCGTTTAAAACCGATTCGCTGTCGAGATGATATTTCTTCAGCTGAGAATCAACAGAAGCCTGCTTAACAAATTCATCATCAACTGCAATCAGCCTGTAATTCACATCGGCACCGAGCATTTCAAGTGCGCAGCCGAAAATTTCACCGATGCCGCCTGTTTTTACACTTTCCTCAAAGAAATAAACATTTTTTGAATCGGCAGCTGCGGCAACCGCCTCATTAGGAAGCGGCTTGATTTTGTTTATTTTAATCAGGCAGGTGTTTTCAAGCTTTTCATATGCCTGAAAGCACTGAGAAAATTCTCTGCCGTATGTTACTATGCAATTTTTGCTGCCTTTATCGCCGAAAACAGAATAATCGGTTTTATCATAGTTGTAGTTTTCGGGCATAACACCTGCCTGACCGCGCGGATATCTTACGGCAACGGCACCTTTATCATTATAAAGGGCACGCACAAACATAACTGCCATTTCTTCATAATCTGACGGCGCATAAACCGAAAGTCCCGGTACGGAATTGAGAAACGAAACATCAAAAACGCCCTGGTGAGATTCGCCGTCTTCACCTACAAATCCGGCTCGGTCAATGCCGAAAATCACTTTAAGATCCTGCATTGCAACATCGTGAATAAGTTGGTCGTAAGACCTTTGCAAGAATGTGGAATACACGGCAAAAACGGGAATCATTCCGTTTTTGGCAAGTCCGCTCGCAAATGTGACGGCGTGTTGTTCTGCTATGCCGACATCAAAAAAGCGTTTCGGATATTTTTTTGCAAAATCTGAAAGACCTGTTCCGGGCGCCATTGCGGCGGTTATGCAGCAAACGCGAGCATCACGCTCGGCGAAATCGCACATAATTTTGCCGAAAACAGAGGAAAAGTTTTCCCCTCCGGAAAACGGTTCGCCGGTATTGATATCAAATTTGCCGATACCGTGAAACTGTGTGGGATTTTTTTCCGCCGGGTTATATCCCTTGCCCTTAACGGTGTTTATATGCACAAGTACGGAATGATTGTGTGCCTTTGCCGTTTCAAGCACGGAAATAAGCTCGTTCATATCGTGCCCGTCAATCGGACCGTAATATCGAAGACCGAGGTCCTCAAAAAAGGTTGCACTGTGATATATTTTTCGCCTTAATTGACCGTTTATATTGGTTAAAGCCCTGTTGATTTGACCGCCCAATTTGGGTATTCTTGCAATCAAATGGCGAATTTTAGATTTAAAAGTAAAATATCGCTTAGAGGTGCGCACATGTGTTAAGTGTTTGGACATACTGCCCACATTTTCACTGATGGACATTTTATTATCGTTAAGAATAACAATCAAATTGCTGTGATCGTCACCGGCACAGTTATTAAGTGCTTCATATGCGAGACCGCCTGTTAAAGCACCGTCGCCAATCACGGCGATTACCTTGCCCTTTTCGCCTTTTATCTGCTTCGCTTTTGCAAGACCGACGGCTTCGGAAATTGAAACACTTGAATGACCGCTTGAAAAAATATCGTGCACACTTTCAACAGGGCGCGTAAAACCGCTTATTCCGCCCTCGGTGCGCAATGTTTTAAATTCATCCTTACGACCGGTAAGGATTTTATGCGTGTAGCATTGATGACCGACATCAAAAACAATTTGATCGGTTGGGCTGTTAAAAACTTTGTGCAGCGCAACGGTGAGTTCAACAACG
This sequence comes from Clostridium sp. AF37-5, assembly GCA_963625835.1. Classification (GTDB taxonomy): domain Bacteria; phylum Bacillota; class Clostridia; order Oscillospirales; family Acutalibacteraceae; genus Eubacterium_R. Next base: position 75,428 of record CAVFVA010000005.1, read on the forward strand.
CCGAGATTTGACGCCAAATGCCCTCCTGTTTGCGAAACGGTTTTAATCATATATTCTCTGATTTCGGCGCACAATTGATTAAGTTGCGCTTCATCAAGTTTTTTTAAATCCTTCGGAGAATTAACATTCTCAAGAACAGACAAATTTATCAACTCTTTTCAAAAAAGTTGCCGCAAAATTATTTATTCCTATTAACCAGCTTATCGGCAAGATGCTCTAAAAATTCCGTATTTTCAAATGCGCCGAGGCATTTAACGGCGTTATCGGTTAATGTTTTCACATCCTGCTGTGCTTTATCTATGCCGACAAGTGAAACATATGTTACTTTTTCGTTTGCTTCATCCGAACCGACAGGCTTACCGAGAACGGAGCTATCGCCAACAACATCGAGTATATCGTCCTTAATTTGGAATGCAATACCTAAATTATAAGCAAAGCGTGAAGCGGCTGAGATTTTTAAATCGGACGCACCTGCGGCAATGCAGCCGAGCAGGCAGGCAGCCGAAATAAGCGCGCCGGTTTTAAGCCTGTGAACTGAAAGCAATTGCTTTAATGTGGGTGATTCGCTTTCGTATTTTAAATCTATGACCTGACCGCCGAGCATTCCCTCAACACCGCTGTTTTGAGAAAGAAGCTGAACGGCAAGTGCTTTTTTATCGTCGTCAATATTTGAAACGGCAATGATTTGGAACGCATGCGTCAGCAAGGCATCGCCTGCCAAGAGCGCGATTGCTTCGTCAAACTGCTTATGGCAACTCGGCTTACCCCTGCGCATATCGTCGTTATCCATACATGGCAAATCATCGTGAATAAGGCTGTATGTATGCACATATTCAACAGCGCATGCAAGCTCAAGAGCAACAAATCTGTCTGCCCCACAGGCTTTTGCAAATTCAAGGCAAAGCACCGGACGAAGCCTTTTACCGCCGTTTGAAAGGCTGTATTTCATGGCTTCGACAACCTCATCTTGTCCGTCCCTACAATCGGGAAGCAAATCAATAAGCCGCCTTTCGACTATTGCAATATCATTTTCAAGAATATTATTGAATTCCAATTCCGTCATCAAATCACTCCTTATCAAGCGTTGTAACCTTTTGTTTTGCGTTTTTTAATTTATCGTTGCAAAACGCGGCAAGCTTTGTTCCCTCTTCAAAAAGCTTAACACTTTCATCAAGCGGAGTTTCTTTATTTTCGAGCGCCGCAACTATTTCTTCAAGTCTTTTTACGGCACTTTCATATGTTAATTCTTTATCGTTCAATTTGATTTACCTCGCATACCCTGCAAACGGCATTGCCGTTCGAAAATTCTATTTCAATTTCTTTATCCGCAGATATTTGTGAAACGGATTTTATTATTTTTCCGTTTTTCTCTTTGACAACAGCATAGCCCCGTTGCATAACGGCAAGCGGACTGAGTGCATTAAGCTTACCGAGAAGCAAAGCAAATTTATTTTCTTTGTCGCCGAGCGTTAAATCAAATGCACTGCCGAAACGCGACGCAAGTTCTGCAACATAATCGCAATGCTCTTTTAAAAAGTTTTCAGAACTTGCAAGCACGCTCGTTTCGGTTAAATCCGAAAGATATTGCATTTCATCGTTGATTTTTTCATTTTCCAGGCGTGAAATCATATTTTTTAAATTATCGCAGCGAGTGATTTCCGCTTCGATATCGGGGCAAATGATTTCT
>CAVFVA010000005.1:77124-90818 GCA_963625835.1 Clostridium sp. AF37-5
CTGCCGCCGCACTCGGTGTTGGCGCACGCAAATCGGCAACAAAATCGCAAATCGTAAAATCCGTTTCATGTCCTACCGCAGAAACAATCGGAGTTTTGCAATTGATAACGGCTCGTGCAACACTTTCGGTATTAAACGCCCAAAGATCTTCAACCGAACCGCCGCCTCTGCCGACAATAATAACATCAATATCGCCTGCGTTATCAAGGCGGATAATTGATTTTATTATATCAGGTGCAGCATTTGCGCCCTGAACAAGAGTGGGTGCAATCACAACCTCCGCAAGCGGCCATCTGCGCGCAGTAATATTTTTAATATCCTCTACTGCGGCTCCAATATCGGATGTTACAACGCCGATTTTGCGCGGATAACGCGGAAGCGGTTTTTTTACATCATCGCTGCAAACGCCCTCTGAAAAAAGCTTTGCTTTAAGCTGCTCATATGCCAAATTGAGAGCTCCGAGACCGTCCGGCTGCATATCGTCAACATAGAGCTGATATTCGCCGCTTTTTTCATAAACAGAAACATAACCTCTGCAAATAACTTTCGTTCCGCTTTCGGGCTTAAATTTAAGCTTTGAGGCACACGAAGAAAACATAACCGCCTTGATTTGCGCATTTTCATCTTTCAAGGTGAAATACATATGACCCGAACGGAAATAATGCGTAAAATTCGAGATTTCACCGCTTATGTAAACATTACGCAGTTCCTGTCTTTCGTCTAAAACCGCTTTAACAAATGTATTTATTTGTGATACAGTTAAAACATTCATATCATTGTATAATTGATTTAAGATAAGCATAGATCGCGATTCCCGCTGCATTGTCCGAGCTGAACTGCGGCTGTGCAAAGTATGCGCCGAACCTGCTGCCGAGCATATCGGCAATCATTTTGTTGCCCGAAACGCCGCCGGCAAAAACAATCGGCATTGAGCCGTATTTATCAACAACAGCCTGAGCCATTGCAGAAAGTGATTCGGCAACGCTGCAAAGTGCAAACTTTGCAACATCCTGTGACGGGCAATTATCACTTATCATTTTTTTCACTTTATTTTCAATTCCGGAAAGAGAACAATTCATTCCGAGCATTGTTGGCTTTATTTTAAAATTTGTATTGCTTTCGTATGAAAGCTTTTCGAGAGCCGGTCCGCACGGGAAATCAAGACCGAGCAAAACACCGGTTCTGTCTATCGCCTGACCGGCTTTGAGGTCCGTGCTTTCGGAAACAATCTGCGCTTTAATAATTTCATCGTCATCCGGCGTAACAAGCACGGCTTCCGTTGTGCCGCCCGAAACATGAAATGCTATAAAGCGGTCGTTTATTAGTTCGGACTTGCCGGCTGAATAAAGAGCAGCTAAGATATGCCCCACCTGATGCGATGTTTTAAAAAGCGGCGCATTGCAAAACGCCGCAGCAGATTCCGCTGCCGACATGCCTGCCAAAAAACACGGCATATAACTGCCTTCTGCATTTCTGGGTCGGTTGCTTACACCGAACGCTTTGATATTTGCATTACCGATTTCTGACTTAAGCTCGTTTATAAGAGCCGGAAGATTAACCGTATGCTGAAACAGAGCGTCGCTTTGCCGCAGCCCACGCTCACCTTTTTTTACCTTTAAAAGCTTTTTCTTTTGGATAATATTTTCGCCGTCAAACACGGCGACTGAGGTTGTGTAATTACTTGTGTCAATCCCCGCAAACATTTTTTCCGTCCCTCAAAAAGCTGCCGAGAACGCCGTTAATGAAGCTGTAATCATCATCGCCGGAATATTTTTTGGCAAGTTCAACAGCTTCGTTTACCGCAGCACTGTTCGGCACGCTTGCCTCAAACATAATTTCATAAACGGCAAGGCGCAAAATTGCGAGATTAACCTTTGGCAATCTGCCGATTTTCCAACCTTTAAGATATTTTTCAATAACAGAATCGATATTTTCTTTTTTTTCATATGTATTTTCAAATGCTTTTTTTGCATAATCCGAAAGCGGAGCGTAATTTTCGGCAAAAGCCTCCTCAACCTCGACGCAAGATTGATCTGCAAAAAATTCTTTTTCAAAAAGCAGAATAAAAGCCTGCTCTCTCATTTCACTGCGATTCATACATTAACCTTTCAAATCCGCCGAGGCGGGATAAAATATAAAAAAACAAGGCTGAAAATATAATACTTTCAGCCGAATTTTAATTACTCTTCAGTTTCACAAGGTGCATCGGAGCTTTCCGGCTCATCATCCTCAACAGAGGCAATAATAACATTAACTTTGGAAACGAGCTTGCCCGTCATATTCTGAACAGCTTCTTTGACAACGCGCTGCACTTCCTCGGCAACAGGCTGAATTTTGATTCCGCTTGCAATGTTAACGTAAACGCTGATATCAAGATCATCCCCGTCCTGAAAAACACGAACGGGACTCATAACCTTTAAGCTTCCTTTTTTTATAGTGGAAACAACATCGTCGGGCTTATTTGAAAACCCCGTTACGCCGTTAACATCTTTGGCGGCATTGGTTACGATTGAAGATACCGCTTCCTCAGATATAATTACCCCGCCTTGGGGAGTTTGCTTAGATATTTCCATAATCTGAGCCTCCTTGCTTTTAGTATTTTAACATACGTCGCAAATTTATACAAGACTTAATTTATAAAATTAAGAGCCCGGCGCAAATCTGCGCCGAGCTCTTAATGTAACGGCAATGACAACTAATACAATCACCGCTGTTTAATTTTTAGATTGAATGATTGTAACATTTTCAAATCCGCACTTTAGCTGAGCTACGGCTATTTCCTTGATTTGAAGTGCCAAGTCGTCCGAAAGTTCTTCGGAATCTATTATCACATCAACCCTGCTGCCGTCATCATTAACAACGGCAAGGCAATTTGAAACGCCTTTAGCCTGCACAAGAGTTTCAATTTTGTTTTCAATCTCAATATACGAAGATATATCTGCAATTTTTTCAGCCGCAGTGTTCTTGGCATCCGAACTTTCCTCGGCTGAATTAACAACGCTTTGAAGCTGTGAAAGCGACGAATCCCTTGCATTCTGCCTATCTACCCTTGCAGATGAAAAATATTCGTTTTCGCCGGACGACTGCTCGGTTACTGCATCAACAAACGTTGCCTCACCGAGCGTTTTGGTGCTTGAGGCAACGCTTTTTATTTTTGAGGAAACATCGCTGCTTTCAAGCATCCAATTGCCGCCTATTCCCACGGCAAGAAGCAGCACGAAAACCGACGCTGCGATTTTTTTGCGTTTTGATTTTTTTCTGCCGATTTTATCATCGGGCATGAGCCCGGTAATTTCAGGCTGCTCGGCAAATTCGCCGAATTCATTTAATTCATGTTTTTCTTCCATCAGTTACCACCCTCGGAATTTAATTTTGAAACGGAAACACGGCTTGACGGAATATTAAATAAAGCACAAACGCAGCTTATTATTTTCTCGCGCACAAGCACACTATCCCCGCCGCTGCAAACAACGGCAACACCGGCAACGCCGGGCATTTTTTCGTTTATCAGCAAAGGCGAATCGCCGTTTTCCCAGTCATATATAACATATTCGCTGTTTTCGGAAACAGAACTTCCGTTTTGGGAATTTTCCTTGTTTTTTGCATAAACGCTTTCCTGCGTGCTTTGCATAGTTATCATAACGCTGCATTCGCCAACTCCGTCAATTTTGCCGATAATATCGGAAAGCCGTTTGTTTAAATCGGCAACATATTCGGCATAATCTATGCTTGACAGTTCGACCGACCGTGAATTATCGGAATCGTTTTTTTGAATGCCGACTTCGGAAATAAAAATCATTGCAACACCGATTATCGCCAATGCGGCAATCAGCTTTCTTTTTGAGTTTTCATCTCTAAAAAATCTAATCAAATTTTCTTTTGAAAAATTCTTTTTCATTTGTTTTCCTCAATCCGAGATTTCAACATTAACGGCAATTCCGAGCGAATCCAATATTTCGGATTTAATTTTTGCATCATCACTGCCTGAAGGAGCATAGACGGTCACGTTTTCAATTTCAATTTCGTCGCCGATTTGAGAAGCAAGGCATTGCACCGTACAGTCGACGAATCCAACTGCATCAAGCTGTGTTTTAACTGCCGTTGCAATCCGGTTTTGCGCCGAATTCAGAACATTGCTTTGATATTCACTTTCAAAATCAAGATCCGTTTTGAAATCCGCTGCGTTAAACTCGGTGAACGGAAATAATAACGCAAAAAACACGAACATCGAAATTACGATCTTATAAAATCTGCCCATGCCGCCGTGCGGCGAAACAAGAGATAAAACCGTGGCAAGCAGCAATGTTGCGCACACAGAAAAAATCCAGTTTTTTATAAAGCTCATCACACACTTCCTTTTGCGGCAATCAAAATTCCGATTGAAATAACAGTTGTTACGGTACAAAGCACAAGAATAACATTCATAATCAAAAATGCATCAGCAAACGCGCCTAAAACACAGGAAACGGATTTATCGCCGAAAATATCGGAAGCCGAAGCACAAAGGGTTAAAAACAGTCTCCAAAACATCACTTGCAAAATCGGCGGCAAATACAAAACAGCCACTGCGGCAATGCCCGCTACACCCACACTGCTGCGAATCAGCGAAGAATACGCCTGAATGGACAGCAGACCTTCACTGACTGCACTTCCGATAACGGGAACAACAGAATTTATGGCAAAGCGCACCGAGCGCAAGCCGATTGCATCTGCACGTGAGGCAACTGCGGTTTTGATTGAAAGCACGGAAATAAACGCACCCGAGCAAACGGAAATAGCCGTTATCAAATATTTTTTCAGATTTGAAATAAGCGCGCCGAGATTTAATTCATTTCTGATACCGGAGCAAATACCGAGTGCCAAAAAGCAGTTTGAAAGCGGTACGAAAACATTTTGGGAGATGAAATTTAATATCTGCGCCAACGAAAGAAGCAATGTGTTTGTTGAAAATGCGGTAACGGTGCTGCCGGAGGCAGCAACAATTATGCAAAATACCGGAAAAAACGCATATATAAAATTTGCGCAAACCTCAATTGCAGCGCATCCAGCGGAAACCGTGAATTTAATTTCGGCAACAAGTATCAGCGAAACGGCAATTGCGCCTACAGTTGACACAACACTTGACATTTCACCGTTTTCAACGGTTTGCCTAAAACCTTGAAACAGTGCGGAAAGCATCACTATAAGAAGCACAGCCGCACAGCCTCGCAGAGGAGCTTTTATTGAATTTTCTGCCATACTTTTGAACACGGCAATCACATCGGAAAACGAAAAATCCAAAAGATTTTTATAATCAAAATCAAGTAACCCGAGTTCTTTCAAAAAGGCAACGCTTTCTCCGTCCAGCTCATCAAAAGCCGATAAATCGTAGTCAGAAAGCACATTATCATATTCCGATTGACTTAGTTCTTCCTCGGCAAATACTGCAAACGGAGTATTCAATATCACACACAAAGCACACAGCGCACAAAATGCGCAAATAAATTTTTTTCTTATCATACTACAAGTCCAGAAATCACCTTTAAAACAGCCTGAATAAGCGGCAGCACCACGGCAACAATAACAATTTTTGCAGCTGTTTCGGTTTGCCCCGCAAGTGCAGATTCACCTGAATCACGGCACATATCTGCAACGATTTGCGTTACGAGCGCAATACCGAGCACTTTAAACATAATTTTTATGTACGCCGCAGATTCGGAAATGCCCGCCGTTATACTTTTAAGCTCATTCATAATATCGGCAAGTGACGAAGCAGCCTGAAAGAAAATCAACACGGACGAAACAAGAGTGAGCAACATCGCAGCCGTTTTATTATGCTGCTTTAAAAACAAGCCAAAAACGAGCGCAACAAGCGCGATACCGATTATGCGACTCATAAATCAAACAACGATTTAACCGTTGAAAAAAGCTCGCTGATTTGCGGAATAATCATCATCAGCACAACTACTATTCCTGCCAGCGTGGTCAGCATTGCCTGATCCTCTCGCCCGCTTCGCACCAAAACAGTGTTGAGCACGGAAATAATAATTCCGATTGCGGCAATTTTAAAAATAAAATTAACATCCATAATTACACATAGCCTTTCGGGCATTTTGCCGAATTATAAGCGACCCCGATTTGATTTATACAGTAAGCACGGTTAAAAGCAAACCGCCGAGCACACCGAAAGCAACAAATAATTTTGCATGACTTTTACAATATTCGTCATATTTTCGTGCGCTGATTTCCATTCCGGATTTATATGCTTCAATATTTTTTATCATTGACGGCACATCCGTGCTGCCGAGCATTTTAAACAGCAATGCCGTTCTTTCGTTATCACTTTCATCAAGGCAGGTTGAAACAACGATATTCTCAAAATCCATATTTTTCAGAAAAACAAGTTCCGAAAGGGTGCGCTCATTTGAGAGGGCACGAACAATCTTAACGGAATCCTCTGCAGAAAACGAGAGCATTGCTTCAATCATACCGGCCATTTCGATAAGCATGCGCGATATACGGCTTTTTTCACGGAGTCTGAATGCGGCAAAAACACCTGTGAACGCACAAGCCGCATTCATGAACAGCAAGCCGACATATTTCATTGTGCACCCACTTGAGTTATCTCGAGCTCATCCGTATAGTTTTTAAGAAAAACGGTATATTCAAATTCGCCCGTATCAATTAAATCTTGCACAATCTGTTTATTCATAAGCTGCAGCATACTGCCTGCATGCACGGAAACCGCAAACGCCGTACCGCTCAAAAAGCCGTTTTTCATAGCCTTGATTTCTTTTTCGGACGATATTTCGTCGCACACAATTATTTCCGGCGAAAGCGAACGAATGGCATTTTCGATTCCGATTGCCTTGGGAAAGCCACAAATCACATCAGTATTAAGCCCTATGTCGGCAAAGCCGCCGGAGGAATCACAGCAGGCAATTTCATTTCGCTCGTCAACAATGCAAACCTTGCGATATTTATTGTTGAATCCGCTTGAAAGCAGCCTTGCAAAATCACGCAAAAATGTGGTTTTGCCTCCTCCCGGCGGAGCGGCAACGATTATACTCGGCAGCTTGTTTACATAAACAGTGTTAAGCACCGACTTGGCGCAATCTTTGATTTCATTGGCAATTCTTATGTTAAGTGAGGTTGGATTTTTAACAGCGGTTACTCTGCCGCAGTTTGTAACGGCAGACGAACAAACGCCGACTCTGTTTCCTCCGCTCACGGTTATAAAGCCGTTTATCATATTATCAATTTCGCAGTGAACAGAATAATTGCACAGCCGCCTGAAAATCAAATCAAATTCATCTTCACCAACCGTGTAAGCATATTCGGAAATATGATTCATCAATTTACCCTGCGGTGTTATAAAGCACACACGATTGCCGAATACTGTTACCAAAGGCAGATTTTTTCTTATTCTCAGCTCCGTTATGCAATTGAGTACTTCGGCAGGAAGCAGAGCCAAGGAATTATTTATACCGTCCGACAGGCACGGGATAATCGAATTTAATGCCAATCATCTCACCTCAATGAAAATATATGAACAAGCTTTTTTCAATATTACACATTATTCGGTTGAAGATTTTTTCGGCGTGTGTTAATATTAAAATATAAATTGATACGGAGATTTTTATGGATATTACGCAATGCAAAAAAAGCCGATTCACAAATTCGTTTATGAACGGCGAAACGGTTAATTATGTTATTTCAATAATTCTTTCATTTTTAGTATTAATCGCATCAAAGCAGGTGCTGAAGCTTCTGGGTATGAGCACTGCAACAGCCTGTTGGACTGCATTTGCAATCGGCGAAATTGCGCTGTTTTTGCTTGAAAAACTTTTTGTTTACCGTGACAATGCACTTAACGATAATTTAAAGCAAATAATTTTTTCTGCTATAAGTGCCGCACTTCATCTCGGAATATTCGGCGCACTTTCATCACTTGGCAAAATGCTGGGGCGTGAAGGCTTTCTTGCCTGGTTTTTCACATTTATTATTGTTGCGGTTATAAATTACCCTGTTTCAAGAATTCTTGTGTTTGACTGCATGCAACCGGCTCAAAGCTTTAAAAGCGGCAGAGTTTACAAAAAATTCTTTTCAAACAGATTTGTATTTCTTTCAATGGGCATCTCACTTTTGCTGGTGCTTTTCATACTTGCTGTTTTCAACGCTTTTCCTTTTGGCGATGTTACCGTGCTTCGCATGGATCTATACCACCAATACGGACCGCTTTTCGTTGAACTTTACGACAGAGTAACCAATTTCAAATCATTTGCATACAGTTGGACTTCGGGCGGAGGCTCAAGCTTTTTGGGAAACTTTTTTAATTACCTTGCCAGCCCGTTCAGCGCAATTTTATTTTTGTTTAACCGCAAAGACATGGCTTATGCAATCACAACAATCATGGTTGCAAAATGCATGTGTTCTGCAGGCACTTTCACATTTTATTTGAAAAAGAGCCTTAACAGGCACTCGCCGACTTCGGCTGTTTTCGGAATTTTTTATGCGTTTTCGGCGTATTTTCTTGCGTATTTTTGGAATATCATGTGGCTTGACGGCATGATTATTCTGCCGCTTCTTACACTCGGCATTGAAAACTTAGTAAATAAAGGCAGCGGTAAGCTCTATCTTCTGTCACTTATTTACATTCTTTATTCAAGCTACTATATGGGATATATGTGCTGCATTTTTTCGGTTATATATTTCATGGCATATTGCTTCCTCACAAAAAACAATTCTAAACTTTTAAGCGAAAAAGAAATATTCACAAAAAAATTCTCCGTGAAAAAATTTCTTAATTACAGGTTTGTTGACCGCACGCTCAGATTTGCCGCCTTTTCGCTTTTGGCAGGAATGATTTGCGCGGTTGTTCTGGTGCCCGTTTATTTTATTCTTAAAAGCTGCAGTGCAACCTCGGATAACAATCCGACTACTGTGCAATCATACTTTACACTGTTTGATTTTATAGAAACGCACTTTGCCGCGCTTGAAACGACAATAAGATCAAGCGGCAACGATGTTCTGCCTAATGTTTACACATCCGTACTGACAGTTATACTTTTACCGCTTTACTTTGCAAACGGTAAAATCAGATTTAAAGAAAAAACTGTTTACGGGCTACTTATCATTCTGTTTTTCATCTCGTTTAACAACAATTACGCAAATTTCTTTTGGCATGCACTTCATTTTCCGAATGATTTGCCATACAGATTTTCTTATATGTACTGCTTTATTTTGCTTATTGGAGCGTTTAAAGCACTTATGCATATCAATGATATTAAGATCGGCGAAATCGTGCTTTGCGGCTTGTTTTGGGCAGGAGTGATTGCAGTTGCAAGCGAGCTACCCACCGAAAAAATCAGTGAAACATCAATTTATGTTACCGCTGCTTTTTTAATAGTTTACACAGGAATTTTAGTTCTTATTGCGAAAAATTCGATATCAAAATTCATTGCCGGCGTGCTCATCACCGCATTGGCGTTTTGCGAAGTCGTTATAGCCGACCCTGCCGCTTTCGGTTTTAATCAGCAGCAATCGAATTACATTTCAAATTACGACACTTACCGTGAGGCTGTTAATTATATCGCCGAAAATGACAAATCCGATTACAGAACAGAACTTTGCAGCCTTAACACAAGAATGGACGACTGCCTTTACGGCTATAACGGCATGAGCATATTTTCATCAATGGCATATGAAGATTATTCAGGATCGCAATACAGCCTCGGGATGTACGGCAACAGAATAAACAGCTACACATACAACACGCAAACCCCGGTTTACAATATGATGTACAACATCAAATATTTAATTCACAGGGACGAGGAAATCGCACCCTCGAACGAATTGTATGCAAAATATTACGAAACGGAAAATTCGGCAGCAACCGTTTACGAAAACAGATATTTCCTGCCGAAAGTATTTTGCGTTAACGAAGCCGTGAGCACCTGGAGCACCGCCGAGGGAAACCCGTTTGAGGTTCAATCGGATTTCTTCACACTTGCAACCGGCTATACAAATGTGTTTATTCCTGTAAACTACACCGCCACAACATACACCGGCATGAGCGGCGAGGATGTTACCCAAGAGGGCACCCAATGGATAGACAAAACAACCGATGCTTCATATGCGCAAACGGATGTTACGATTCAAGCGGCGGAAAACGGCAATCTTTATCTTTATGTTACAGCAAGCAAAATAACCAATTTAAGCGTTATCGGCGGCGAAAGCTCACAAACATACAGCATTGAAACACCTTATATTATTGATTTGGGATACTGTCAAAAAGGTGATTCGCTTACTGTGTCGCTCGACTGCGCTTCGCTGCCTCAGGGCGAATCAAGCTATGAAATTTATGCATACAGCATTAACCAAAATGCATTAACGTTAGGCTACAACAAATTAAGAAAGGGGGCAATGGATGTTTCCGAGCACACCGACACCATGTTTTCGGGAACTGTTACGGCAAGCGAAAACAGCATACTTTATTCGTCTGTTCCCTACGATGAAGGATGGTCTGTTTATATTGACGGCGAAAAAACCGAAACATTTAAAATCGGCTCAAGCCAGCTCGGCGCTATGATAAAACCGGGCACGCACACGGTTAAATATGTTTACAGACCCAAGGGCATTTATCTCGGCGGCGGCATCAGTGCCTGCGCGCTTATTTGCTCTGCGGCAATATTCGCCGTAAAACGCCGCAAAAAAGCAAATAATGACAAAATAGTAAAAAGTTAAAAATAAGGTTTACAACATATTATAAATGTTGTAAAATACCACCGTAAAAGCAATTGGGCGGGTTTTTAACGATTTGCCCTTTTGTTTCAACAGAAATAAGGAGAAATAAAATGGCAAGATTAACAGCACAAAATGTAGAAACAATTCCTTACGGTCCTCTCGGCATTATTGCAATGCCCGGCTGCGAAGCCTTCGCAGACAAGGTTGATCAATACCTTGTTCAGTGGAGAAAGAATCAGGCTATCGAACACCAAGGCTCAATTGCTTTCTACGGCTATCAAAGAGAAACCTATAAAATAGCAATTTCCAACCCCCGCTTCGGAAGCGGCGAAAGCAAAGCTGTAATCAATGAAACCGTAAGAGGCTATGATCTTTATATCGTTACAGATTGCTTCAACTACAGTGTAACCTATAAAATGTACGGCATGACAGTTCCGAAATCTCCCGACGATCATTATGCGGATCTTAAGAGAGTTATTTCCGCAGCATCGTCTAAGGCAAAAAGGATTTCAGTTATTATGCCGATGCTTTATGAGGGCAGACAGCATAAAAGATCCAGCCGCGAATCTCTCGACTGCGCAATGGCATTGCAAGAACTTGTTGATCTCGGCGTTGAAAACATCATCACATTTGACGCACACGACCAAAGAGTTCAAAACGCAATTCCGCACAAATCATTTGAAAATGTTATGCCTACATACCAAATGATTAAAGCAATTGTAAACAGCATTGACGATCTTAAGGTTGATAAAGATCACCTTATGGTTATCTCCCCCGACGAAGGTGCAATGCAAAGATGCATTTATTTTGCAACCCAACTCGGTGTTAATCTTGGCATGTTTTATAAAAGAAGAGATTTTACAAAAGTTGTTGACGGCAGAAACCCGATTGTTGAACATCAATATTTGGGTGAACCAATCAACGGCAAGGATATAATTATTGTTGACGATATGATTTCATCGGGCGAATCGATGCTTGAGGTTGCCAAAAAGCTTAAAGGTCTCGGCGCAAACAGAATTTTCGTTTGCACCACATTCGGTCTTTTTGCAAACGGTCTCGGCGTATTTGACGAGGCATACGAAAACGGCGTATTTGAAAAAGTTTTCACCACAAACGGCGTTTATCAAACTCCCGAATTACTTTCCAGAGAGTGGTATCAATCAGTTGACCTTTCCAAATACGTTGCATATTTCCTCGACACTCTTAACCACGATATGTCGGTTTCCTCCCTGCTTGATTCATCAGATAAAATCGATTCGATTTTAAGAAGAAAAGGACTGAAATAATCTATGAGCGATCCTAAAGAAACAAAAGATTTAACCGAAACCGCTGAGGAAGCTTCAGCGCCTGCCAAGATCAAAAAGCCAAAGCACATATTCACAACAAAGCAACTTATAATTTCAATAGTTATTGCCGTTGTGGCTGCATGCGTGGTTGTGGGCACGATTGCATGTACGGTTAATGATGTAAATCCTGTTTCATACATAGCCGGCGAAGCAAGCAAGGGTAAGCTTGTCGGAAAGTGGCAAAGTGAAACCGCTCCCGGTCTTTCGGCATATGAGTTTTTTGAAGACGGCACTTATTCATCGTACATATCCACCTATTCGTTTGACGGCGAATACAGCGTTAAGGGCGATAAACTGATTTTGAAAAATACAAAATCAAATCAGGAAGCCACTTATAAATTCACCGTTAGCGGCAGCACCCTTTCGCTTACGCTTGTTAACACAAACGGATCGGATTTTGATGATAAGGACGCAACAAAATACGATAAGGTTGATTCCCTGAACCAAAAATCGATTTCGCAAATGCTTGAAAGCTACAAAGAGAAGGCATCCGAAACCGCCACATCAAAAACCAAATAAAATTTAAATCCCGAAGCATATGCATGCTTCGGGATTTTTTATTATAATCCGCAACAATTAAGGCAATAATAATTGTGTACATAACGATTAAACGGTGGTTGATGTATGCAATACGGCAAGGTAGAAATCTGCGGAATAAATACGAGTGAAATAAAGTTGCTCAAGGAAAGTGAAAAAAGTGAATTGCTCAAGAAAGCACGCAACGGCGATTGCAAAGCGAGAGAAGATCTCATCAAAGGCAATTTAAGGCTTGTGCTTTCCGTTGTGCAGCGTTTTCAAAACCGCGGCGAGAGCATGGACGATTTATTTCAAGTAGGCGTTATAGGGCTTATAAAAGCGATTGATAATTTTAATCTTGAGCTTGATGTGCGCTTTTCAACATATGCCGTGCCGATGTGCATAGGCGAAATCAGGCGTTATCTGAGGGACGACAATCCTGTGCGTGTCAGTCGCTCAATGCGAGATACCGCCTATAAAGCAATGCAGGTCAAGGAACAACTGATTAACAAAAAAGGCAAAGAGCCGACGATAGAGGAAATTGCCGAAAAGCTTGAAATGAAGAAGAGCGATGTCGTTCTTGCGTTAGAAGCAATTGTTGACCCCGTTTCACTGTACGAGCCTGTTTACAGCGACGGTGGCGACACGATATATATTATGGATCAGGTCGGCGACAATTCAACCGATAAGGACTGGGTAGACGAAATTTCAATAAGGGATGAATTAAAAAAGCTTGAACCGCGCGAACGAACAATAATGTATTTGCGATTTATGCAGGGAAAAACACAAATGGAGGTTGCCAAAGAAGTCGGCATTTCACAGGCTCAGGTAAGCAGACTTGAAAAAACGGCATTAAAACGCATTAAGGGCGAATAGAAATAAAGCAACGCATTATCTGCGCAAAAGATTTTACGGATGAATATATTGCCCGTGCTTCTTTGTTTTTTTGCCGTATTGAATTGCGAATTTAGGACAGTGATGTAAGCAGGACAGACACATTACGCATTGCTTCTTAATCCAATCAGGCTTGCGGTCTTTGATTTGAATGGCGGCTACAGGGCAGTTTCTGACACATAATCCGCACCCAATGCAGGTATCTTCAACAGA
>CAVFVA010000006.1:0-444 GCA_963625835.1 Clostridium sp. AF37-5
TGATTGCCGATAAAATCTCGGCAATCTCCACGGATAAGGTGTTTCGCAGAATAAAAGATATTGTTGATCTTTATTATATCTCAAAAGTCTTTGCATTTAATAAAGCCGATGTTCTTGATACTCTGAAAGCCAGCGGTAGAAACTTGGATTCCTTCAACGGATTTTTACACAGACCAGATGATTTGCGGCACTCTTATGAAAAGTTCCGCTTTTCCGGAAATGTGGGCAAACCACAGTTCGATGAAGTATATCGTAGCGTAAAAGTATATATCAGGGATATTCTCCCGAAAGAAAAAGACCGTGAGTTGGGGCACACTCCATAAAGAAGAATGTGGTTTAAGTTTTCTGAGTTTTGCCCGTTGCACTATTAAAAAATCTGCCAATACTTGCGTATTGGCAGATTTTTGTTAATGCACCACGAACAAAATCAGTTCGCTTAAACTG
>CAVFVA010000006.1:481-2019 GCA_963625835.1 Clostridium sp. AF37-5
ATTATTCTTTACGGAGTGCGCCCCTTCGAGAGATAATTTCAGTTAAAAAGCAAATAGCAGCAACGAGCCGATGGGAAATTTCTCATCGGCTTTTTTACACCCAAAAATAAGAAAGAGGGCATTCATATGTATGAAAACAAAAGTAAATTGTCGGCACGGATTGAATTCCGTGTAACAGCGAGATAGAAAGAAAAAATTCAATCCAAAGCCCAAAAATGCGAGCTGAGTACAACCGAATATGTGAACAAAGGGCTCTGGGATACGAGTCGAGAACTGTTCCGCCTGATGCTCTTTTTTTCTGTCCTCGAAAAGCGGGGCAAGTTTACCGCAATGGAAAAAATGCGTGAAAAATCGCTGAAAACCGCT
Source organism: Clostridium sp. AF37-5 (assembly GCA_963625835.1). GTDB lineage: Bacteria > Bacillota > Clostridia > Oscillospirales > Acutalibacteraceae > Eubacterium_R. The sequence goes on from CAVFVA010000006.1 coordinate 848, forward strand.
TGAAATAAGGGAAACGGTGCAGCCCTCACGGGCTACACCGCATCATAGTAAAGCCTTAATCCGACAGCTCGCTCTTACTTAACACCTCATAAAGAGTTTCAGGGTCGCTCACGGATATTGCAACGGTAATATTATTTTTCAAATCAAATCTGATTATTTTATCAATATGATTTTCATAATACGGAGTAACAATCGCAAATTTGGATTTATCCGTTTTTAATTGCTCTATTTCCCCGATATCATTTACATGGCCCAAATTAGATAAGCCATTATATCTAATAACATTTTTATCACTGTTATCAAACAAATTCAGCCTGATTACGGCTTTTCCCGTATCTACTCTGACACTGATAATCCGATAATAAGCAACGGCAGAACTTATAATGAATAAAATCACCCAAACGAACCTTGGTATTCCGATTTCCATTTCCGCATGCTTGCACAACCAACCGTAAAGCAGAACACAGAACAGCGGTGCCAATATTGTTGCATAAAAATATCTAAAGAACATTTTTATGTGTTCACCCAAAGGCATTTTAATAAGCATGTTATACACGCCTCTGCCATTATTTGAAGCATGCAGTTTTTCGGATTGGGGTTTTATATCCTGCATCTTATTATTGTTGGGCGCATCCGAAGCATTCAAATTTTCATTCTCGATGTCTTCTCTAACAGGAACATTTATATGTTCGTTCAGTATTTGGTACAGTTTTTTATAACTCCAAACACCTATAATAACATCTCTTCCGAACTTATTTTTGAATGTAACAAAGTTACCCATCGGTGTAATAAGCGAAAGTGCATTTGTGACCAACGGATCGGTACTGCTTGCATTAAACATCATTGTTCGCAGTTCTTTATATGTGATGATCCGCAACCCACTTATATTTTCAAATTCAACGATTTTTTTATCCCACAAAAAAAGACGCATAATTATTTTGTTATCGTAAATTTTAACAATATTATTTCTTATAATATATAATATATTGCACAGTAAAAATACAATTTTAAAAACTAAGAATTTGTCTTCTAAATTTGCGGCGTCGGCAATCGCAAAGGTGGGAACAATCAAAACTAGAAATAACAAAGGACAAATAACAAATATTTGCATTATAAGGCTTACTAATCTAACCAAAGGGCCTTTCTTTGCCATCATAAGTTTTTTCATATTT